>JAFAAN010000068.1 GCA_023426545.1 Pseudomonadota bacterium | reverse complement strand
GGCCGTGAGGGCCTCGGGCGGCGGCGGTGGTGGGCGCTGGGCGCTCGCGGGTGTCTCGGAGGGGGCGGCGGGCGCGCTCGGCGCGGCGCTCACCTCCAGCGGGAGGGGCTCCTCCGCGACGGAGCGGGCCAGGCGCTCCACCATGTCGACGCTGAGCGACACCTCCTCCGCGGCGGGGGGCGGCGGGGGCGGCAGGGCGGCCTGCGCCTCCGGGTCCAGCGCCGCCGCGAGCTTCGCGAAGCGCGAGGCCAGCGGCTGCCGGTAGATGGTGGCGACCCACTCGCGCACCCGGACCTCGGTGGCCACCCACAGCTCGATGGGCTTGCCGAGCAGGAAGCCGACCTCGTCGAGCTCCTTCTTCGGCACCGGGTAGCCGCAGGCGACGTGCAGCGTGTTGCCGTCGAGCGACAGCGGCACCACGCACAGGCGCTCGGCGATCTTAGGCGGGATGAAGGAGGCGACTTCGGGGTTCGGCTCGAAGTCCATCAGGTTCACCGGCATGAAGCCGGAGACCTCTCCGAGCATCGCGAGCACGTCCGGCTCGTTGACGAGCCCTTGCTCCAGCAACACGGAGTCCAGCTGCCCGCCCAGGGTCTGGTGCTGACGCAGCACCTCCCCCGCCTTCTCCTGCGTGAGAAGCATGCGTGAGACGAGGAACTGGGCGAGGCGGGCAGGCATGGAGGACGCGGCATCTTACGGCCGCGGCCGCAAGGCACAATGAGCCGGTGGTTCAGCTCGGTTGAACGACGAAGGTGGACGTCAGCTTGTCATGAAGCGTCTGCCCGCGCCGGTCGAAAAGCGCCATCCAGAAGCCGCCGAGGAAGAAGACGAAGGACACGCTGGCCAGCAGCGCGCGCAGGATGGCCCTTCCCGGCGCGGGGGCCAGGCCATGTGTGTCCACCAGCCGAAGTCCCAGGAGCAGTCGGCCAAGGGTCCGGCCATTCCAGAGGAAGGCGGCGACCGCGCAGTATACGAGCGCCAGGACCAGGACCAGGAAAAACCCCGGGACGAGGATGGTGTGGAGGGCGCGCAGCCACGCCACGAAGGCGTCGAGGCCCGTCAGCCCTGCTTCGGGCGCCTTCGTCCCCGTCACCGACGAGGCGAGGGTGATGTAGAGCGCGGCCACTCCCGCGATGGCCGCCGTGTCGACGGAGAAGGAGAGCAGCCTCCGCCACAGCGCGGCCGGGCGCGCGCGGACCTCCGTGGCGCCCGAGGCGGAGCTCACCTGGGACGGGGCCGCCTTGGCGGGTTCGGAGCGCGCCACCCCCATGGACACTCCAGGGAGGAAGGGCTCCATCTGGGGCAGGCCGATGGATGGCGCCGCTGGCACAGGCTGCGCCGAGGGCAACCCGGTGGGGGCCGCCTGTTCAATCTGGGGTAGGCCGGTGGGAGCCGCTTGCGCCATCTGGGGCAGGCCGGTGGGAGCCGCTTGCGCCATCTGGGGCAGGCCGGAGGGGGCCGCCTGCGCCATCTGGGGCAGGCCGGTAGGAGGTGCCTGCTCCATCCGGGGCAATCCGGAGGGAGCCGCCTGCTCCATGCGGGGCAGCCCCGTGGCAGGCGCCAGGGGGGCCACTGCGGGCGGAGCCGCCTGCTCCAGGCGGGGCAGCCCGGTGGCCGCGGCGGGAGGTGCTGCATGAGGAACGTCGACGGGCGCGATCGCGGGAGCGGCCAGCTGCGCCGGCGCTTGCGGACGTGGGGCCGAGGCTACCGGCGGCGTGCCGTAGGCGGGTGTCATCGGGGAGCCGGTCATCGGAGCGACGCGGGCGTGCGCGGCGTGTGGGACACCGGCCCCGGGCTGCGCGGCGCGAGGCATGGCGGCGCCCGGATGCTGAGCGTCAGCGTGAGGCATGGCGGCGCCCGGATGCTGAGCGTCGGCGCGAGGTGCGGGCTGCTGCGCGGCGCCAGCCGGTTGGGCAACGCGAGGCGCGGGCTGCTGTGCGGCGCCAGCCGGTTGGGCAACGCGAGGTGCGGGCTGCTGGGCGGAGGCGGGCGGGCCCGCACGGAGCACCACGGCGCCGGGCTGCTGAAGGGGATGGGGCTGGCCAGCGCGAGGCGCTGTAGGCCCGGTCAGGAGGGAGGACAGCGGCGCCACGGACGGAGGCGGCGGCGGTGGTGCGTGCTGCGCCAGGTCGGCGAAGGCCGGCAGGCCCGGGACGGTGGAGACCTCTTCCGCTTCCGCGCGCTGCTCCGCGCGGCGGTCGATGCGGATGTCCCGGTTGAGGAGGCTGGGCACTCCGGGTGAGCGGACAGTGGCGGTGTCGCAGGCGACGCATTCGCCCACGGGGGGAAGCACGGCACCGCACTTCAGGCACTTGGACAACGGACTCCTCCGGCTGGACGACTGCTACATGAAAAGACAGGCATGAGCCGGGGGCAAGAAAAGTGCGAGCCCCGGAGGTCCCTTGCTCGGGGAACCGTCAGGGGCTCGTCACCGTGTCATGCGCACGTCCCCTCGGGGACGCGATGTGGAGAGTCCCTCACGCTCAGGCATGGACGCGTCGTCGCCCCGCTGCGCCCACCAGCAGGAGCACGATGATCGCACCAACCACCGACAAGATGATGCCTGAGGGCCGCAGGTCGAAGAGCTTCCCGCCGCGATGGAACAGGGAGCCGATGATGCCGCCCACGATCGAGCCGACCATGCCGAGCAACGTGGTTGCGATCAGCCCCATGCTCTGTTTCCCGGGGAGAATGGCACGGGCGATGAGACCCGCGATGAGGCCGATGATGATGAATGCGATGATCCCCATGAGTGTCTCTCCTGTGTTGAGGGACCACACGAGGTCCCCATCGGCAGAAACGTAGGAATCATCATTGGACAGTGTGAACCGCCCATGCCGAGCGGTCGGCTGCTCCCCTGCTACCCGAGTTCGCCATCCAGGTGCATCATCACCGCCAGGGCCGCGAGCGCCGCCGTCTCGGTGCGAAGGATGCGCTTGCCCAGGGTGACGGGGCGCGCGCCCAGGCCCTTCAACGTGTCGACTTCTTCACGGGCAAGCCCTCCTTCGGGGCCAATCACCAGCGCCACCGGCGTGCCGGCGCCCGCCGCGCGGAACGCCTCGCCCAGCGGTACGGCGGACTCTTCTTCATCGAGCACGAGCAGCACCGTGCCGGCCGCCAGCGAGCGAGCGGCTTCCACCAGCGAGGCGGGCATGGCCACGCGTGGTACGTCGTCCCTGCGGCACTGGCGGGCCGCCTCCTCGACAATCTTCGTCCAGCGCGCGGTGCGTTCCTCCGCGCGCCTGGGCTCCAGCTTCACGACGCTCCGCGCGGTGGCCACGGGATGGAACGCGGTGGCGCCGAGCTCGGTGCCTTTCTGGAGCACCAGCTCCAGCTTGTCGCCCTTGGGGAGTCCCTGGAGGATGCTCACGTCGCGGCGCGGCGGCGTCACGCGGGCGGCTCCCAGCGTCACGCGCACCGACTCCTGCGTGACGTGGGCCACCCGGGCCTCGAAGGCGCGCCCCTGACCGTCGAAGACCTCCAGCGCGTCCCCTGCCTCCAGCCGGAGGACATGAAGGAGGTAGTGACGGCGCTCGCCGGTCAGCTCCACCTCGGTGGGCGCGGGCTCGGGCAACGGTGCGAAGAGGCGGACCACGGATTTCTCCAGCAGGACAGGGCGGCGGGACTCTACCGCTTGATGGCGCTCCAGTTCCTCCACTTGCCCGCGCGTCAAGGTGTCCATCCGCACACCCCGCGTGTCGCGCTGGACCGGTTCTTCCGGGTGCAAAGATGCACTGAGCGCGGAAGCAACGGCACTCACGGAATATGTGGAAAATGAGGCACGATAGCCGGAAGAGCACGCCACCATGCGCCGACGCGACCAGGCCGATTTCGAAGGCTCCCTTACTGCGGTGAGCGGCCTCACTCCAACACCGTCCAACGAAGAGATGGTGCTGGCCACCAGCTCACTCCAAGGGGAGCGCCGGGTGGCGGTCGTCCGCCTCGTGGTGGTGCTGATGATGGGCATCAGCCAGGTGTTCATCGCGTGGGGCGGAGGGGAGACGTACTCGCCGCCGCTCGATGGCATGCGCCTGCAAGTCATTGGTGCCTACGTCGTCTTCTCCGTGCTCGCCATCGCCGTGCTGCTCTTCCAGCGGCCAGACCCGGACCGGGCGCGATGGCTGCCGGTGCCCACGACGCTGGCGGACACGAGCTTCTTCTCCTTCCTGGCGTGGCACACGTGGCGCCTCTCCGGTCAGTTCGACGCGGGCATGTTGTGCGCGAGCCTGGGCATGGTGCTGGCGTTCTCCGTGGTGCGCTATTCGTGGTGGCACGTGCTGCTGTCCACGGTGCTGTCCAGTGCGGGCTACGCGTTGCTCGCGTGGGTGACGGGGCATGGCTCGGTGGCGCGCGTCAGCTTCGTCATCATCTGCTACGGCGCGCTGGGCGCCCTCATCGCGCTGACCAACTCGGACGTAGGCGGCATGTTCCTCAACCTGCGCCGCCGCGACGGGCTCTCCCGCTTCCTACCCAAGCAGGTGGTGGAGCGGGTGATGCAACTGGGGGACGCCTCGCTCCAGCCCGTCCAGCGCGACGTCACCATCCTCTTCAGTGACATCCGCGACTTCACCATGCTGAGCGAGACGCTGGACCCGGGCCAGGTGCTGGAGCTCCTGGACGACTACTTCGGGCACATGGCCCACGTCGTCATGGCCCACCACGGCATCGTGAACAAGTTCCTGGGGGACGGGATGCTCGCGTGCTGGGGCGTGCCGGACGTGCGCGAGGACCACGCCGAGCTGGCCATGCGGGCGGCGCTCGACATGCGGACCCGGCTGGAGGAAATCAACGCACGGCGCGTGGAGCGCGGGCTGCCCCCGCTGCGCATCGGCATCGGCCTGCACACCGGCATGGTGGCGGCGGGCATGCTCGGAGGCGCCGAGCAGCACGAGTACACCGTCATCGGCGACGCGGTGAACCTGGCCTCGCGCGTGGAAGGGCTCACGAAGTCCCACGGCGTGGACATCCTGGTGAGCGAGCGGACATGGCTGATGGGGGGCGGGCACTTCGTCGGCGAGCGCCTGGGCGAGGCGCACGTGAAGGGCCGCCGCGAGGCCGTGGTCGTCTACTCGCTCCTGGGCGAGCGCGGCGCCGACGCGCCAGCGCCGCTGCTCAGGGCCGCGGCCGGCACGTAGCCGCGAGCGTGCGGCGCCCGGCGCGGGGCACGGGCGCCGGGGCCGGCAGGGGGAAGCGGGCTAGGCGCGAACCGGCTCGTGGGTGGCCTGCCGCGGCTTGAGGACGTAGTCCCCGAGCAGCACCGCCACGAAGAAGAGGGGGCCCACCAGCGCGTGGACGAGGTTGGTGAGGAAGGAGGGCGACTTCTTCTCCCAGACGCTGTGCCCGGCAAGCTGCACCAGCCACGCGAACGCGGCCATGACCACCACGCTCCACGTGGGCATCAGCCGGCCCACCGGGAAGCACGCGGCCATGAAAAGCATCACGATGAGGCCCAGCTTCACGTCGGCGCGCAGGTACCAGATGGCAGCCAGGGCCCACACCACCATGCCCAGCGTCAGCGAGCCGCCGGGCACCGCGGGCACCGCCACCAGGTGGACCCAGTCCAGCATGGCCACGATGTGGAGCACGATGAGCGGGATGGCGATCTTGTGCGTCAGCCGGTTCGTCGGGTGCTGGTGCGAGGAGTAGTACTCATCGAAGAGGGCGACCACCTGGGGCTTGAGCATGCGTCCTCCGGAAGCGAAGGGGTGTGGATGCTCTCCAGAGTAGGGGATGTGACGCCAGGTTTCCTGGCCGTGGACGCCAATCTCCTGGCCGCGGGCGCCACGGGGCTCAGCCCGCCTCGGTCCGCTCGCGCCAGACGCGGGGCGTCATACCCGTCCAGCGCTTGAACGCCCGGTCGAAGGTGCTCAGCTCCGAGTACCCCAGCAGGAAGGCCACCTGGCTGACGCCCAGGTTCGCGTCGCGCAGGTACTCGAAGGCCAGCTCACGGCGCACCGCGTCGACCTCGTCCTGGAAGGAGGTGCCCGCGCCGGTGAGGCGGCGCTGGAGGGTGCGGGGGCTGACGTGAAGCCGCTTCGCCACGCCTCTCATCTGCGGCGCTCCGTCGCTCAGGGCCGCGCGGACGGCATCGCGCACCTCCCGGACGAAGGGCGGCGCGGCGCGCTCGGAGGGAGGCGCAGGAGAGGGCACGCCCGCGGCGCGCTCCAGCACGGAGAGCAGCACCGGGTCGGCGTCCACGACGCGCAGCGCCAGCGTGGCGGCGTCCAGCGTCAGGGCGTTGCGGCCCGTGCCGAAAGCGGGGGTGACGCCGAAGTGCTCCACCAGCGGGCGGATGTCCGCGGGGGCGGGGTGGGCGAAGGCGACGTCGCGAGGGTTCCAGGCGCGCGCGGTGAGCTGCCGCCCGACATGGACGAAGAGGGCCAGCCCGAACTCGCTGGCGTGGCGGCCGTAGGCCAGCGGCTCGCCGGGGAGGCCGTAGACGAAGGTCCCGCTGCCATCCGGTGCGTCCTGGAAGGTGGCACGCCACGCGGGCTCCAGCAGGGCCATGTAGCGGGCCAGCGCCCGGAAGGTGTCCCGGACCGTGGGGGAGGCCCGGGCGATGTACTCCACCAGCCCGTAGTTCCCCCGGGGGACGCGCTGCGCGACGTGGAGGCCGAGGAAGGCGTCTCCCGACAGGGTCTCGGCCGCGTCGAGGAAGGCTTGGAGCGTGGCCAGCGGAAGGCTGACCTCGGGCAGCTCGCCGGCGTTGGCGGGCAGCCCGAAGCGCTCCACGAGCGGCGCCGGGTCATGCCCTGTCGCGCGCAGGTACGCGAGCAGCGGCCCCACGAGCTGGGAGCGGACCTCGGTCGGTGGCCGGGATGGGGGCGGCATCTCCACGAGCGCGCGACGCTAGCGTGTCTCGGCCCCCGGGCCCACCGCGGCGTGTCTCGGCCCCCGGGCCCACCGCGGCGAGGCGCCCGGGGCTCGGCCATGCCTAGAGTGCGGACATGGACAACCTGGCTCACTCCCTCGTCGGTGCGTGGATGGCGGAGGCGGGGCTGAAGCGCGCCACGCCGCTGGCCACCGCGACACTCGTCATCGGCGCCAACCTTCCGGACGTCGATGGCATCGTCACCCTCGCGGGCGCGGATGCCTCGCTCTACTGGCGCCGGGGGTGGACGCACGGGGTGCTGGCGTTGTGCCTGTGGCCCTTCGTGCTCACCGGGCTGATGCTGCTGTGGGACCGGTACGTGCGCCAGCGAAAGCAGCCGGACCTTCCTCCCGCCCGCCCCGGGCCGCTGCTGGTGCTGTCCACGCTGTCCGTGCTGAGCCACCCCGCGCTGGACTGGCTCAACACCTACGGCGTCCGGCTGCTGATGCCCTTCGACGGGACATGGTTCTACGGCGACGCGCTCTTCATCATCGACCCGTGGGTGTGGCTGCTCGCGGGCGCCGCCGTCATCATGGCGGACGCTCGCACGCGCAAGTCCGCCGCGGCGTGGTGCGTGCTGGGCATTGCCTCCACCGCGCTCGTCCTGGTGCCCGCCTTCGTGCCGTGGCCGGCGAAGGTGCTGTGGGGCGTGGGTGTGGGCGCCATCCTCTGGCTGCGGCTGCGCGGCACCCACGTACTCTCCGCGCAGCGCGTGGCCTCGGTGTGTGGCGTGGCCCTGCTGCTCTACCTGGGCGCCATCTTCGCGGGCTCGCAGGTGGCCGCGCCGCGCGCCCTGGCGTGGCTGCGCTCGCAGGACCTCCCGGTGGAGCGCGCCATCGCAGGTCCGGTGCCCGCCAACCCCTTCGTGCGGGACATCATCGCGCTGGGGCCGGACCGTTATCACTTCGTCCGCGCGGACTTCCTGGCGGACGCGGAGGGCCGCTTCCGCATCAGCGGCCCCAGCGAGCCACGCGCGCCCCGGCCCGGGCCCATTGTCGAGGCCGCGCTGGCCGCGCCCGAGGTTCGCGGTCTGGCGAACTGGCTACGCCTTCCCACGTACCAGGTGGAGGCGCGTCCCGGGGGCTGGCGCGTCACCATCCGGGACGTCCGCTACTCGCGCACGCAGAGCGCGGGGCTGGGCAGCGCCGTCGTGGAGCTGGATGGCGCCCTGCGCCCCGTTCGCGCGCGGCGGGAGTAGGCACCACCCGGGCTCCGCGGCGGCGCGCGCCCGGGCGCCCCGCCGTGGACGTCAGCGCTTCAAGTCGATGCGCACCCACTCGTTGTGGGTGGCGCCGGGAAGCACGGTGAGGCCCAGGTTGCGGTAGGCCGCCTCCACGTCCGCGCGCTGGTGGGCGAGCACGCCCGCGAGGACGAGCCGGTCCTTCACCTTCTCCACAATCAGCGGAGCCAGCTCGATGAGGGTGTTGGCCAGGATGTTCGCGAGCACCAGGTCGAAGGTGCCCTCCACCAGCGTCAGCTCCTTGCCGGACACCTCGATGTCCGGGGTGCCGTTCTCCACCTGGTTCTCCTGCGCCAGCTCCACGGACACCGGGTCGTTGTCGGTGGCGACCGTCCGGCCGGCGCCGAGCTTCTTCGCGGCGATGGCCAGCACGCCCGTGCCGGTGCCCACGTCCAGGACGCTGGCGCCCGGGTGCTCCGCCATGTACGCGTCCACGGCGGCGAGGCACAGGGACGTCGTCGGGTGGTCGCCGGTGCCGAAGGCCATCTTCGGCTCAATCACGAGCTGCACGGTGCCCGGCGGCGCGTTCGCCTTGTCCCAGGGGGGACCGACCCACAACCTGCCCACATGCACGGACTTGATGAGCGACTTCCACTCGTTGCTCCAGTCCTGCTGCGGCTGCTCGTCCAGCGCGAGCCGCGCGCCGGGGAAGGACGCCTTCACCTCGTCCTGGGCGGACTCGGCGGTGTCGCGGTCCTCGAAGTAGCCGATGACGATGGCCTCGCCGGGGTTCGGTCCGCGTACGCCCGGCATGATGGGCCCCTCGCGGTCCCGCACCTCGAGGCCCAGCGCGCCCGACTCGTGGAGGAGGTCCTGTACGGCCTCGGACGATTCTTCGGGCAACTCCACTGTGAGTGACAAATAGGTCTGGGACATGCGGGCCCTTTAATCCCAGCGTGGCTAGCGTGGAAGCGCCGTGAGACACCTCATTCGTTGGTGGCCCTGGGTCTGCCTGACTGCCTGCTCCGGTCCGGACGCGCCGGACGCCGCTGTCTGCCGGGATGTCGTCGTCCGGCTCTGCCAGACGGCGGCCTGTCCCGGCGTGTCGGCGCAGCTCCTCCCGGGGGCGGCGTGCGAGCCCACCCTCCTCCAGAGGACCGGCTGTGAGGATGACGCCTTCGCCTTCGCGTCCCCGTCCCGGGAGCGCCTCCTGGACTGCCGGGAGGCCCTGCTCGGCCGGGGGCTCTCCACGTCGACGCCCCCCGCGTGCGCGGACGCGACGCGCTTTCTCACCGAGTGCCCGGACGCGGCGGACTTCTTCCGGGAGGGGCGGCAGCCATGAAGCAGTGGGGCGCGGTGGTGCTGGTGGCGGCGGTGGGGTGTACGCCCCTGGACGTGGAGCGGCGGACCGAGCGCGGGCCGCTCATCCGCACCTACTCCCAGGAGAAGGCGCTGGAGGAGCGAATCCCCTTCGCCACGACACAGGTGCAGTGGCCTCGGCTCACGCTGGCCTTCTCCTCGGCGGACATCTGCCGCACCGAGCAGCATGGGGAGTACGCGGAGGACGTCGTGTCCACGCGCTACTCGCGGGGCGCGGCGGCGGCCGTGAGCACCGGAGGCGTCTTCACGGTGCTGGGCGGGGCCCTGCTGGCGGGGCGCTCGCTGTTCTCGGAGACGCCCAACCGCTACGCCATCGACGAGCGGGGCCGCTACGGCGCCTCCAACCGGGAGGTCGCCACGGGGTGGGGCGTGGGGCTGCTCATCGTCGGTGTCCCGGCCGTGGTGGCCGGCATCGTCCAGCTCTCGCGGAGCGGCGAGACGCGGGAGACGCGCAAGGCGGATGAGCTGCTGTCCCTGCGCGAGGTGCCCTGTCAGCCCAGGCCCGTGGACGGGGTGGTGGAGCTGGCCGGAGGTCCGGGGCCGCAGCCTCCACCCCGGCTCACCCTCAACGGGGCGCTGGTGCTGACCGCGGACGAGATTCGAGAGCTCTCCTTCGCGGGGTTGGCGCTGGACGGGACGCCCGTCACGCTGGAGGAGGAGGACCTCGACCGGCTGGAGACCTTCCGCACCTGCGCGACGCTGCTGTCCTCGCCGGTGAACCCGGAGGCCCTGGCGGGAGAGGCCCGCACCCACCCGGACCGGCTGCGCATGAAGCGCGAGCTGGCGCGGGACTGCGCGAAGCTGCCGGGGGCCCCGGCGCAGTCCCTGCTCGACGCCATCGAGGGCGCTCTCGGGCGCACCGCCCTGTAGCGGCGGCGCGCCCTCCGGAAGACTCCGCTACGGCCCGACGATGGCCAGCGCGCTGCGGTCGAAGTCGATGACCCTGCGCGCCACCTCGCGCACGTCGTCCGCCGTCACCGCCGCGACGTGGTCCGCGTAGTGGAGGAAGTTGTCCTGGCCCAGGCCGTAGCAGGCGTCCAGCGCCAGCAGCGCCGCGCGGGCGCCGTTGCGCTGCAAGCCAATCTCGTGCGTGCCGATGAGGTGCTGCTTGGCGCGGGCCAGTTCCTCGGCGGGGATGGGCTCGTCGCGCACGCGCGCCAGCTCCGCGCGGATGCCCTCCAGCGCCGCGTCCACCTTCTCCGGGCTGGTGCCCATGTACGTGGCGAAGAAGCCCGGGTCCACGCCCTCGGAGGCGAACGCGCTGACGCTGTAGGCCATGGAGCGCTTGTCGCGCAGCTCCACGAAGAGGCGCCCGCCCTGGCCGGACAGCACCGTGGAGAGCACCTCCAGCGGGTGCCGCCACGGGTCGCTCACGCGCGCGCCGGGGAAGCCGAGCACCAGGTGCGCCTGCGCGCGCGCCAGCACCTTCTTCTCCTGGCGCGGCCCGTCCAGCGGCGGCTCCACCGGGACGGAGGGCGGAGGGGCCACCTTGCCGCGCGCGGCGCCGAAGTACTCGCGCGCCAGGGCCATGACGGCGTCCACCTTCACGTCGCCCACCACGCTGAGCGTGAGCTGCGACGGGTCCATGTGCGCCGCGTGCCACGCGCGCAGGCGCTCCGGCGTCAGCTTCTCCACCGAGCCCTGCTCACCGGTGGTGGGCATGCGGTAGGGGTGCGTGCGGTACAGCGTCTTGCTGAACAGGTCGAAGGCGACGCTGGACGGCTTGTCCTCGCGGGTGAGGATGTCCTGGAGCAGCAGCGTGCGCTCGCGGTCGACCTCGGCCTCCGGGAAGGACGCGTTCAGGAGGCAGTCGGCGAAGAGGCGGAAGGCCGGCTCGAAGTGGCGCGAGAGGAACTCGCCCCGCAGCCCCACCGAGTTGCGCCCGCCCTGGCCGCCCAGGCTGCCCGCGTACGCGTCGATGAGGTCGGAGATGTCCTCCGCGTCATGCGTGGGCGTGCCGCGCGTGAGGCAGCGGGTGAGCAGGGTGGTGATGCCGTTGTCCGCGGACGTCTCGTAGCGCAGGCCACCGGAGAAGGCGGCGCGGATGGCGAACAGCGGCACCGCCGGCTCCACGCGCACGACGAGGGTCGCGCCCGAGGGCAGCTTCTCCGTGATGATGTCGCTCGGCCCCGTGCCCGAGCCCTTCAGGATGCGCACTGGCGAATCACCCACCGCCACCTTGCGCGCCTTGCGCTCGGGCGGCGCGGCGGCGGGCTCGCGGTCCACCGTGTCCAGCACCTCGTTCACCTGCGCCTCGGTCAGCGGCGTGCCCTCCGGCAGCAGGCCGGTGACGACGGCGCGGTCGAAGCGCAGGTAGCGCTCGGCGGCGGCGCGCAGGTGCTCGGGCGTGAGGTTGCGCACGGCCTCGTAGTAGCGGGCCTCCGCCTCCAGGCTGCCCATGCCGGACTGGTAGAAGCCCATCTTCCGGGCCATGCCCTGCACCGTCTCGCGCTGGTACACGGCCTCCGCCTCCACCAGCGCCTTGGCCGTGGCCAGCTCCTCCGCCGTCACCGGCATGGCGCGCAGCGTGGCCAGGGTCCGCGCCGTCTCCGCCAGCGCGCGCGCGGCGTTGCCGGGCGGGAGCGTCATCGACGCGGAGAAGATGCCCGGGTCCGACGGCGTATAGGCGAAGGTGTGGATGTCGTTGACCAGGTTGTGGCGGCGCTTCACCTCGCGCGCCAGCCGGGACGCGTCGCCCTGGCCGGCAATCATCGCCAGCACGTCCAGCGCGGGCACGTCCGCGTGGTCCGCCTGCGGAATCCCGAAGGCCAGGTGGAGGTACGCCTCCTTCACCTCGTCCGGGCGCAGCAGGACGCGCCGCCCGGTGGCCTCGGGCTCCGGCGCGCGCGCCACGCGGCCCTCGTACGGGCGGCCCCAGTCTCCGCCGAAGATGTCCTCCACCCACTCGCGCAGCTCCGCCTCGCGCAGGTCGCCGGCCACCGACAGGACCAGGTTCTGCGGCGTGTAGTGGCGGTGGTAGAACTCCAGCACCTTCTCGCGCGTGAAGCTGCGCACGCTCTGCTCGGTGCCGATGACGGGCAGCCGGTAGGGGTGCACCTGGTACGCGGTGGAGAACAGGTCACGCGAGGCGCGGCGGGACGGCGTGTCCTGGCTGCGCTTGATTTCCTCGCACACCACCTCGATTTCGCGCGCCAGCTCCCCCGCGTCGAACGCCGAGCGGCGTACCGCGTCGCCCAGGATGTCCAGGCCCATGCGCGCGAACTGGCTGGCGATGACGATGTGGTAGACGGTCTGGTCGTAGGAGGTCCAGGCGTTGATTTCACCGCCGTGGGACTCCACGTCCCGGGCCACCTCGCCGGGGCCCCGGCGCTCGGTGCCCTTGAAGAGCATGTGCTCGTGCAGGTGGGCCAGTCCTGCCTGGTCCGGCCGCTCGTCGGCGCTCCCGGCCTTGACCCAGACCTGGAAGGCCGCGACCTTGGCGGCGTGCTGCTCCTCGAAGACGACGGTAAGCCCGTTGGGTAGCGCGTAGCGGATGGCCATAGAGAACGTCCGAAACTGTCACCGGCCCCCTCAGAGGGCAAGGCGAGGTGTGATGTTTTCCCTCACTGGCTAACGCCCGGGGGCCTCGGCGTCGAGGAGACTGTACGGCTGCCGTCCGGACGGAGGGACGCACTTCGGACGCGCACATGCCCACGCGTCTCTGGTGATGCGCCCGCCCGGCGGGTAACCTGCGCCGCCCATGTCGTCACCTCCGGAAGAGGTGGATCCGCTCGCGGACCTGCGCGACAGCCTGGACCTGGAAGACACCGGTGCCTCGGCGGCCCCTGCCGCCCCGGCCCCCGTATCCGCCAGGCCCTCGCCGAAGCCACCGCCCTCGGCCCCACCGCCCGCCGCTCCGCCTCCGCTGCCGCCGCGTCGCCCGGCCGCCCCCCAGGCCGCCGTGCCCAAGGCCGCCGGTGTGCCCGCGCCCCCGAAGGCGCCCTCGGCGCCGGCTCCCACCTCACTGGCCGCCGCGGCCCGGGCTCCCCGCGTGCCGGGGAATGATCCATTCGGCGAGCCCCCCGAAATCCGGATGCCCATGGGGGGCTCCCCCGAGGACAAGCTGGAGTACTTCCGGGCCGTGGTCCGCCAGAAGACGGAGACGCTGGCCCGGGCCCGGGCGCTGTACGCGGAGCGCGACGGCGAGCTCAACGGCGTGAAGCAGTCGCTGACGCTGGTCCGCAAGGAGCTGGCGGAGTCCAAGGCGCGCGCCTCCGCCCTCCAGGAGGAGCTGGGCTCGGTCGAAGCGGACCGCAAGGACCTGAGCCGCGCGCTGGCCGAGGTGGAGTCCGATGTGCCGCGCCTCACCGCGGAGCTCCAGCAGGAGCGCGAGGCCCGCGGCGCGGTGGCCGAGGAGCTGATTGGCGCCAAGGAGGCGCTGTCGCTGGCGCAGGACCGCGTGGCGGAGCTGGCCGCGGAGAAGTCCGAGACCCAGGGCGCCCTGGAGGCCGTCCAGGAGCAGTACCAGCAGGCCATCGCCGACGTGGAGCGGCTGACGTCCGAGCTGGAGGCGGCCTCGGTGGAGCAGGAGGCGCTGAACCTGCGCACCGCCCAGCTCGAGGCCGCGCTGAACGAGGCTCAGTCCGGGCTGAGCGCGCTGGAGAGCGAGAGCGACTGGTCCAAGAGCTCGCTGGAGGAGGCCCAGGGGCGCGCGGCCTCGCTGGAGGCCGAGCGGGACGAGGCGCGCAAGCAGCTCTCGGTGGTGGAGGACGGGCTGCGCACCCTGCAGGAGCAGGTGGCGGAGCTGGAGCGCGCGCTGGCGCTCAAGGACGCTGAAATCGTGGGCCTGCGGGCGGCGCTCACCGCGCGCACCACCGAGGCCGCGGAGCTGCCCGCGCTGCGGCAGGCGCTGGAGGCGCGCACCGCGGAGCTGGCGCGGCTGAAGGCGCGGCTGGACGCGGAGGCCGCCAAGGCCGCGGAGCGCTCGCAGGCGCTGGAGGAGGGGCTGGCGCAGGCCAGCGAGCGGGCGCAGCTCGCGGAGGCGGAGGCCGCCGCGCTGAAGGAGGCGCTGGAGGCCGCCGAGGTGGAGCAGGTGTCGCTGCGGGACCGCATGGAGGCGGACGCGGCGGCGCTGGGCGAGGCGGTGCAGCAGGCCGAGACGAAGGTGACGGAGCTGACGGCGGCGGTGGAGGCCGCGCACACCGGCCATGAGAGCCTGAAGGAGCAGCTCTCCGCGGTGGAGCTGAAGGCGGCCACCAAGGACGCCGAGCGCGTGGGCCTGGCCGCCCGCGTGTCCATGCTGGAGGCCGCGTCCGGGCAGCGTGAGGCGGAGCTGGCCCGGTTGCAGGCGGAGGTGGCCCGGGCGCACGAAGCGCTGGCGCTGGAGCAGGCCCGGCGTGAGGCGGCGGAGGCCGAGCGCACCGACGCGCAGGTGCAGGCGGCCCAGGCCGAGGCGCAGGTGGAGTCGCTGTCGGTGGGGCAGGACGGCGCCGAGGCGCAGGTGGCCTCGCTCACCGAGGAGCTGGAGGCCGCGCGCGCCGAGGCGGACAAGGTGGAGCGGCTCCAGGGCCGGCTGAAGATGATGGAGGGCGCGCTGGAGAGCGCGAAGGCCCAGGCCGCCGCGGTCAGCAGGGCCGACGCGGCGCGCGCCGCGGTGGAGGCGAAGCTCGCGAAGGTGGAGGCCTCGCTGAAGGCGGAGCGCGAGGCGCGGCAGGCGCTCGAGGCCCGGCAGGCGGAGCGGGCGGGTGCCCCCTCGGCCGGCGTGGCCCCGGCGGACTGGGAGGCGGAGCGCGAGCAGCTCAAGGCGGACGCGGCCAACCTCAAGCGCAAGCTGGTGGCGGCCGAGGCGGCGCTCGAGAACGCGGCCGGCTACAAGGCGAAGATTGCCCGGCTGGAGGCGCAATTGAAGGGCAGGAAGTAGGGGTTCTTCCTTCATGCCTTTCGACGCGCCAGTGGATGCCCTCACGGGAATGCCGGCGGCCCGCTTCGGGCTGTACCTGCACTTCCCGTACTGCCTCGCGAAGTGCCCCTACTGCGACTTCGCGGTGGCGGTGGCGCGCCAGGTGCCGGAGGAGCGCTACGCCCACGCGGTGCTGAAGGAGCTGGACGCCCGCCTGGCCGCCGAGCCCTCGCTCGCGACGAAGACGCTCGACTCCGTCTTCCTGGGCGGCGGCACGCCGTCCCTGTGGCACCCGCGCTACGTGGCCCAGGTGCTGGACGGCATCGCCGCGAGGCTCCGGCTGGCGCCCCACGTGGAGGTGTCGCTGGAGGCCAATCCCGAGCGCGCGGACGCGGAGCGCTTCACGGGCTACCGCGCGGCGGGGGTGAACCGGCTGTCGCTGGGGGTGCAGTCCTTCCAGCCGGAGACGCTGAAGGCGCTGGGGCGCGCGCACGACGCGGCGATGGTGGACGAGGCGGTGCGGGCCGCGCGCGCGGCGGGCTTCCCGGCGGTGGCCATGGACTTCATCTACGGCGTGCACGGGCAGACGGTGGCGCAGGTGGAGGCGGACGCGCGCCGGGCGGTGGCGCTGGCGCCGGAGCACCTGTCCACCTACGCGCTGACGGTGGAGCGCGACGTGCTGGCGGAGGACACGCCCCTGTCGAAGCGGCTCAAGCGTGGCGAGCTGGAGCTGCCCCCGGACGACACCGTGGTGGACATGGCGCGGGTGGTGCGCGAGGTCTACGGCGCGGCGGGGCTTCACCGCTACGAGGTCTCCAACCACGCGCGGCCGGGGTACAGCTCGCGCCACAACACGCTGTACTGGACGGGCGGGGAGTACCTGGCGCTCGGCGTGGGGGCCACGGGCATGCTGCTGTCGCCCCAGCCGCACCGGTACGTGAACCTGCGCAGCGCCGAGCGCTACCTCGTGGCGGTGGAGGCGGGGCAGCTACCGGAGGAGGGGCGCGAGGCGCTGTCCCCGGAGGAGCTGTTCGCGGAGCGGCTGGCCATGGGCCTGCGCCTGGTGTCCGGCGTGGACTGGGAGGCCGTGTGCGCGCGGTATGGTCAGCCGGTGGAGCCCCGGCGGGCGGAGATTTCGCGGCTGGTGGAGCACGGCTTCGCGACGCTGCGTGACGGGCGTCTGGCATTGACGGAGAAGGGGGCGGACGTCCATAGCGCCGTGTGCGCGCGGCTCATCTAGGACGGCCCCGCTGGCGCGGATTCGAGAGGCGAATGAGCAAGTGGATATTGTGGGTGTTCCTCACGCTGCTGACGGGCAGCCCGTTCCTGTCGCTGGGCTTGATTGTCCTCATCGTCTTCGTGGCGGACCGCTTCACGTGGCAGGTGCTGCCCAGCCCGGTGAGGCTCCTCAAGCGCTTCCAGCGCGCCGGAGAGCTGGCGAGCACCATCCTCACCAACCCGCATGAGCGGCGGGCCCGCCACGAGCTGGCGGACATCCGCGTGGAGCAGCGCCGGTACGCCGAGGCGGTGGACATCCTCAAGCCCAACCTGGAGGCGGGCGACGAGGACGTGGACACCCTGTACCTGCTCGGCGTGGCGTACCTGGGCGCGGGCGACGCACAGCGCGGCGAGCTGCTCCTGGACGAGGCCGCGAAGCTGGACCCGGGCCACAAGCTGGGCGGCATCGACCTGGAGCGAGGCCGCTTCCGGCTGAAGCGCGGTGACGTGGCGGGCGCGGTGGAGGCGCTGGGGCGCTACTGCCAGGTGCGCCACGGCACGGTGGAGGGCCGGTACCTGCTGGCGAAGGCCCTGGCCCAGGCGGGGCAGGGCGCCGAGGCGAAGCAGATGCGGGACCAGGCCTGGACCGAGTACGTGGCCGCCCCCCGCTTCCAGCGCCGCCGTGAGCGCAAGTGGGCGTGGCGTGCCCGGCCGAGCCGTCCGTTGATGTACGCCGCGGCCGTGGCCCTGGTGCTCGGCCTGCTGGGTTCCCTGCTGCCCCGGTTCGGAATGACCCCGGAGGTGCGCGGCCCCGGTGGGCGCTACGGCACGTATGGCGCGCCGCCCTCCGCGTCCGGGGGGGAGGAGTACCTGGGCGAGTAGCGCTAGGCTCCGCCCATGTTCCCCACGCCCTCGCAGGTCCTCCGCCAGCGGGAAGGAACGCTGGCCGACACGCCGTTCCCCCTGCTGCTGCACGCGTTGATGCGGGAGGAGCGCACCTGCACGCTGGAGCTGAAGGTCCGCCAGCGCGAGAAGCGCATCGTCTTCGAGGACGGCGCGCCGGTGGCGTGTCAGTCCAACCTGCTCCACGAGACCCTGGGCAAGTACCTGGTGGAGAAGGGAAAGCTGTCCGAGGCGGACTACCAGAAGGCGCTGGCGGAGAGCATCTCCGCCGGGGTGCCGCTCAGCGGGCTGCTGGTGCAGAAGGGGCTCATCAGCCCCTTCGACCTGTACAAGCAGCTGCAGGCGAACCTGGCGCACAAGCTGCTCGACTGCTTCCGCTGGGTGGACGCGAAGTACCGGCTCGTCTCCGACGTGGAGCCCCCGGACGCCAGCGTGCGGACGAACACGGGGCAGCTCATCCTCACCGGCGTGGCCGGTGTGATGCCCTTCGACGCGGTGGCCACGCACTTCACCTTCACGGATGAGCGGCGCTTCGGGCAGATGCCAGGGGCGGAAGCGGGATTGAAGCTGTCGTCGAAGGACGCGCGGCTGTTCCAGGCCTTGCGACAGCGGCCCACCTTCGCCGAGCTGATGGAGCGCACCGGCTTCGACACGGAGGGGGTGCTCCGGCGGCTGTACGCGCTGTGCCTGCTGGAGGTCGCGGGCTTCGTGGAGGACGTGGACGCGAAGGCGGCGGCGCCCGCTGTCACGCCCGAGCCGGTCGCGCCGCCCGTGGCGCGGCCCCAGGGCACGCCGTTCTCCGACGAGGACGAGGCCGCGCGCGACGCGCTGGTGAGCGCCTTCCTGTCGCACCGGAGCAAGGACCCCTTCGCGCTGCTGGAGGTGCCGGAGGACGTGCAGCCGGTGCCCCTGCGCAAGGCCTTCCTCGCCCGGGCGGACCGGGACTCGCCCCTGCGCTTCCACACGCCGGAGCTGCGCGAGAAGGCGGAGGCGCTGCTGGCGGCCTATGCCAGGGCCTTCGGCGCGCTGTCGGACGCGGAGCAGAACCTGCTGTGGCGCAAGCGGCGCGCGGCGCAGCGGGAGAAGGACAAGGCAACGCGGCCCACCACGGCCGAGCAGTTCCGCATCCGCACCGACCTGCTGGACGCGACCACGCAGTTCGACGAGGCGAAGCGCCGGCTGGCCGCGCGGAGCTACGCGGGGGCCTTCGAGTACTTCGAGTACGCCTGCGACATCGACCCGAAGCCGCTGTACCAGGCCTACCGCGCCTTCGCGCGCTACCTGATGAAGCCGGAGGCGCACGGGCGGCTGGCGCAGCAGGAGCTGCAGGAGGTGCTGCGGCAGGAGCCGGCCCTGGAGGAGGGCTGGGCCTTCCTGGGCGAGGTGGCCCAGGGCGAAGGCCAGTGGGGGCTGGCCGAGGATGCGTTCCGCAAGGCGTTCAAGCTGAACCCGAAGAACCGCCGCTACGTCGCGCTCATCCAGGAGATCGCCCGCAGGCGATAGACAGAGTCTCGCCAGCCTGGCTGTCCCCGAGGGGCGTGTCTGTTGTTGGGGATGGTGCCATTCGTGGCATTGCGGGGTAGTGTCTGTCCGGTGAGTGACATTGGATGCTTGTGATTGCGTCCCGGGCCCGGGAGGTGTTTTTCTTTTTGCGGGGACTGCTGGGTAGTCTTTTGCGCCATGAGCAGTCTTTGTTTGAGGGGGCAGTCCGGCCAGGCGGCCGTCGAGGCTGCCATTGTCCTGCCGCTGTTCGTCTTCCTGATTCTGGGCATCCTCCAGCTGGGGCTGATGCACCAGGCGCGGCTGCTGACCAAGTACGCGGCCTACAAGGCCGTGCGGGCCGGGTCGCTGAACAGCGCGAAGGTGGAGGAGATGGAGAAGGCCGCGCTCGCGGTGCTGCTCCCCCTGCTGAGCGTCCCGACGGAAGGCGTGGAGAACCGCGCCTACATTCCGCCCGTCGGGAGCGCGGCCGAGTTCCAGAACAAGTGGCGTGAGATGTCGGGCAACCGGGTGCCCGGCACTTCGCTGAAGCACGCGGAGGTCACCATCTGCGGGCCCACGCGGAGCGACGTCGGTGGGAGCGGGCCGGAGCTGGACTTCGACGACCCCCGGAACACCGCGCCCACGGGCTGGCGGGACAGCCACCGCACCAAGCTGCGCGTCCAGGTGACGTTCAACTACCGGATGATCATCCCCTTCGCGGACTGGGTCATCTACCAGTCCGCTCGCAGCCGCGAGCTGCCCATGGTGATGCGCATGCGGGGCAAGGAGCCGCCACCGGAGGACCCGCACCTGGACCGCAACGAGTCGCACTACGAGCGGGCGGCGGCCCAGCGCATCTACATCGCGCCCATCCGCGCCACCTACACCATGCGGATGCAGTCGAACTTCTTCCTCAACCGCGCAGCCCTTCCAGGGAGCAACGCATGCGTCTTCCCGTTCTCCTACTGACGCTCCGGGCCCGGAGGCGCGCGCAGCGAGGGCAGGCCATCGTCCTGGGGGCGCTCTCCTTCCTGGTGCTCGCGCTGATGGTGACGCTGAGCTTCAACCTCGCGCATGCGCTTCGCCAGAAGATGGGCTTGCAGCAGCACAGCGACGCGCTGGCCTACTCCATGGCCGTCCTGGAGGCGCGGGCGCTCAATTACTATGCGGTCAGCAACCGGGCCATCGCGGCCTCCTACGTCGCGATGAACAGCATCCACGCCTACATGGCGGCGTCGAGCGTGACGGGCGAGATGATGCGGGCCTCGGGGAAGAACTTCCGGGACATCGCGAAGTGGGAGTTCATCCGGTGCGCCTGCAAGACGTGCATCGAGCACTGCCTGCACGCCAAGGAGGCCCTGGATATCGCCAAGGACTTCGACGACGCGGGTGACCAGTACGACCGGAAGGTGAAGGGGCTCGAGTCCAGCTTCAACGCGGCGGTGCGCGGGGTGGACGTCATGGTGGACAACCTCCACGCCTCGCAGCGCGAGGCCCACGCCCAGACACTCCAGGCGGTCCGGGACGGGCGCAGCCACGGTCTGTCGCTGCTCACCGAGTACAGCGTGCCTGGCGCCAGCGACCTCTCGGAGGCCGTGGGCGGACTCAACGCGAACGAGTTCAACTGCGCGGTGGACGGCATGGACTGCCGGGGAAGCGTGGGGAACAGCTCCACCCAGGCGCTCGCGCGGGTGATGACCGAGGTCGCCAACGCCACGCGCTCGGGCTGGCCGGGGTCCCGTGGGTACAAGGGGGACCGGCTGGGCATGATGAAGCCCTCCTATCTGCATCCGGACTTCTTCGAGGAGCTCCGGCGCATCCCCGGCCGGGGCACGTACCGGGTGACCGAGCACGAGGGCACGGCCAAGACGGTCCAGGGGGTGGGCGAAGTCAACAGCGAGGGCAAGCGGGGCAACAACCCCGGGACGACCAGCGCCGCGCAGGAAGAGGGCTCCATCTCCCACCAGTGGCGGCACGGCTTCGGGCAGAACGACTACTCCGCCCGCGTGTGGAGCGACGCCAACGGTGGTGACCATGAGCCGGAGGGGGCGCACTCCGGCTCGCACACCTTCGAGGGCGTCAACGCCAAGGCGCTGTCGGGCTGTGCCCGCTCGGGCAACTGCTTCATGAAGTTCCGCGCCAACCCCTCCCAGGACCGGGACTGGGGGCAGCCCCGCGTGTACAGCTACGTCACGCGGTCGCTCCGCGTGGGAGACCCGAAGCGGGCGCCGTGGGAGCTGAACGCGTCGGCCCAGGTGCGGCTGGACCACGGCGCGCAAGGCACGGCCTCGCTCACGCTCGCGGCGCAGGAGGGCGTGGCCATCTCCAAGGGGCTCGTCTACTACCACCGGTTCGGCGCGAATGGCTGGCGCGAGGCCCCCAACCTCTTCAGCCCCTACTGGCGCGCGAAGCTGCACCCCATCTCCGCGGACGAGGCCGCGGAGGTCCTCGATGCGGCGGGCAACACGGATGCGTCCCGGCTGGCGCAGGTCCCGGGGGTGTCGCTGTGAAGCGCGCGTCCATGCGAGGTGCCGCCGCCGTGGAGATGGCGGTGTGCATGCTCGTCATCATCCCCGTGTTCCTCTACTCGCTGTTCCTCTTCGACCTGCTGCGCCACATGTTGGACTCGCAGGAGACCTCCCTCACCACGGCCTGGGACTACACCGTCCTGGACTACGAGAAGGAGCCCGAGTCCGTGGCGACGGAGGATGGCGGGACGACGACGGAGGCCTTCTCCGGCTTCGAGATGGCGCAGTCCTATGCGCGGTTCATGTACTGCGACCACGAGTCGGGCCTCGACAGCTACGGTCCGGGCAAGGGCCCCGAGTGTCAGGACGATGAGTCCCACCACACCGACGTCGTCGCCCACGCCTGCTGGCTCAACCCCGGGGGACAGCAGGTGTACTGCACCCTGGACGCGCAGGGGGTGGGGGCCTACGGCGTGACGCTCCACCAGTCCTTCATGGACACCTTCGGACGGGGCGGACTCATCCGGTGCTCGGCGCGCCTGGGCGTGCAGAACTACCTGCTGCCGGAGACCTTCCTGCCCGAGTTTTCCCGCGTGAAGCTGGCCAAGGAGACGCAGGACCGGGCCAACGGCGTTCACAACAACGCGACGGGGAACGGGAACTCGGGGACGCACGGGCGCGGCGACAACGTCTACCTGTTGCCCTGGGAGCAGATCGCCATCGTCACCGACACCTGGGCGCTCACGGAGCACGCCAACGTGCGGCCCGGCACGCCCGGGGGCAGGGGCCTGCACGAGCGCGTCATCCAGCTCTACCAGAACGAAGACAACCGGGGCTTCACGGACATGTCCTCCGCGGCCGAGCAGCTGGTCAGCCAGGCCATCGGCTCCAGCCTCCTCCACCCCGGCCTGCGGCTCCGGCCCCAGGGCTACAAGACGCCGGGAGACGACCCGCGCAACCCCAGCCTCTCCATCAAGCCGCACGAAGGCGGAGACGGCGTCGAGGAGGAAATCGAACAGCAGGGGGGGCGACGCTACGGCTACTTCAGCAGCGAGTGGCAGGACTGGGAGCACGACAACACCCAGCGCACCTACGAGGCGCGCGGCAACTGGTACCTGGGCTGCGCGAGGGCGGAGTCGTGTTGACGTCCGCCTCCGCCACGCGCCCCGTCATCCGGGTTCCCGCGCTCCTCTTCTCCGTGGCGGTGGTGGGCGGCCTCATCGGCTTCACGTGGGAGCACGCCGTCTACCGGGGGGACGGTGGCGCCCAGGAGTGGAGCCCTCCGGAACTGGGCACCGGCGTGGGGGACGACTCCGCCCGGGACTGGGTGCGCACGCCCGAGGATGAGGCCATCCTCCAGCGGACGCTCGTCCACTTCCCGCCCTATCCGAAGGCCAGCCGCCCCGAGGCGCTGGCCGCGGACTACCTGGGCAAGGACGCCCCCATGGCGGTGGCGTGGTTCTCCACGCAGGACACGCCCACGCAGGTGCTGGAGCACTACACCCAGGCGCTGCTCGCCAGGGGCCTGCCCGTGCTCCACCAGCGCCACGGTGAGAAGGGCGGCTACGTGGGCTACTGGAGCCCCGCCACGGAGGAGGTGCGGCTGGTGTCCACGCTGGCGCAAGGCGGAGAGACGCTGGTGTTCGTCTCCGCCGGTCAGGTGGGGCCCATGCTGGCGCGCGCGGCGGCGGTGCCGGACTGGGTGCCCGTGCCCGCGGACCTCCAGGAGACCCGCACCGTGAACTTCCACCTGGAGGGCGCCTCTCACCACGTGGTGACGGGCCGGCTCCAGGAGGGCTCGCCGGGCGCGGCGGCGGAGCGCTACGGCGCGCTGTTCCGCGAGCGCGGGTGGGCGGTGGGAGCGCCGGAGCCCGTGGCGCCGAAGGCCGTCGGATTCGAAATCCTCCGGGAGACGGTGAGCGGCCGCGCGGTGCTGCGCGAGCTCGCTCCGGGCCCCGGAGTCGAGGTCCAACTCACGTTGCTGCGCCGGAGCGTCGCCCCATGAGGAAGTCCCTGCGTCCACCGCGGTCCGCTCGCGGCCAGTCCATGGTGGAGTACGCCGTCGTCACCGCGGCCCTGCTGGGCTTCACCACGCTGGGCTGGCCCTTCCTGGTGCAGCTCTTGAACGCGCTGCACCGCTACTTCAACTCCATCTACTACGTCATCCAGGCCCCCATCTGAGGCGCGGAGGCTACGGCGCCACCGTGGTGACGAACTCAGGCTTGCCGCCGGAGACCTTGAGCACCACGGCCTCCTTCACCGCGTCGCGGTTGGCGTCCAGGGTGATGCGGCCCGCCACGCCCTGGAAGTCCTTCGTCGCGGCAATCGCGTCGCGCAGCGAGGGGCCGCTCAGGTCCGGCGCGCGCTTCATGGCTTCAATCGTCACCCGCGCCGCGTCATAGGCAAGCGCCGCCACGCTGTCCGGCACGCTGCCGTACGTCGCCTTGTAGCGGGCCAGGAACTTCTGGAGCACCGGGTCCGGGTTGTCCGGCGAGTAGTGGTTGGAGAAATAGCTGCCCTCCAGCGCGGAGCCGCCCAGCTCGTACAGCTTGTCGGAGTCCCAGCCGTCGCCGCCGAGCAGCGGCACCTTGAGGCCGATTTCCCGCGCCTGCCGCGCGATGATGCCCACGTCCGTGTAGTAGCCCGGCACGAAGACGGCGTCCGGCTTCAGCCGCTTGAGGGCCGTGAGCTGCGCACGGAAGTCGGTGTCGCCCTTGGAGTAGCTCTCGTCGCCCGGCACCTCGCCGCCGAACTCCTTGAACTTGGCGGTGAACACGTCCGCCAGGCCCATGGAGAAGGCGCTCTTGTTGTCGCGCAGCACCGCCACGCGGGACAGCGCCAGGTTCTCCCGCGCGAACTTCGCCATGACGAGCCCCTGGAACGGGTCGATGAAGCAGACGCGGAAGATGTAGTCGCCCTTCTTCGTCACCTCGGGGCTGGTGGAGGTGTGCGTCACCATGGGCACCTTGCCCGCCTGCGCCTTCTCCGCCATGGCCATGGACACCGACGAGGCCGCCTCGCCGATGATCGCCACCACCTTGTCCTGGGTGATGAGCCGCGTCACCGCCTGGGCGCCCTCCTCGGGCCGGCCCTGGCTGTCGTAGACGCGCACCTGGAGCTTCTTGCCCTTCACGCCGCCCGCCTCATTGGCCTCGTTCAGCGCCAGCTCGATGCCGTTGCGCGCGGACACGCCGAAGGTCGCCTCACTGCCCGTGAGGCTGCCCACCTCTCCCAGCAGAATCGTGTCCGAGTCCACCAGGGCGGGCGAGGCCCCGGCCGCCTGTCCCTCGGGCGACGGCGCCGTGGGGGCGGGCGCGTTCTTCTTCTCGCAGGCCACCACGGCCAGGGCCAGGGTCGCGAGCAGCATCAAGGGACGGCGCATCGGCGGTGTTCCTCCAGGGGACGGTGGCGTCACCCTATCCCTCTCCTCCCCGCCCTCCAACCAGCGGCGCTTCAGGGAGGGATTCGAAATGCAATGTGGACTGAAACGGTCCTGATTAATAAAGAGACTCCTGGCGGCCCCGAGGTCCTTCGGTGCCGGGAACCCAGAGAGGAGACACCCGCACCATGCTCCGGATGAGCAAGATGACCGACTACGGCATCGTGCTGATGACCGAGCTGGCTCGCGCGGACGGTGAGACGCGCACCGCCCGTGAGCTGGCGGCGCGCACGCGCGTGCCACTTCCCTCGGCCAGCAAGGTGCTCAAGAGCCTGCTCCAGGCGGCGCTCGTGGTGTCCCACCGAGGCGCCAACGGTGGCTACGGCCTGGCACGCCCGGCCGGCGAGCTGTCGCTGGCGGAGCTCGTCTCGGCGCTCGAAGGGCCGGTGGCCCTCACGGAGTGTGGCGTCCACGCCACCGGCGGTGCGCCCTGCGAGCTGGAGTCCGTCTGCCAGGTGCGCGGCCACTGGCGCCTCATCAATGACGCCATCCAGGAGGCGCTGGGCCGGCTGACGCTGGCGGACCTCATCGCCCCCGCCCCCCGCGTGCCCGAGCGCCTCGTGGGCCTGGGGATCCCTTCCCGGCCGGCCCCTTCTCCGGCCGCCGGCCAACCCGCTTCCGCTTCCGCGACAGGAGTCCGTTCATGAGCACCGACACCCTCCAGGAACTGACGCGCCGCCCCTATGCGGCGGGCTTCGTCACCCAGGTGGAATCGGACACGTTTCCCCCCGGGCTGGACGAGGACGTCATCCGCCAGCTCTCCGCGAAGAAGGGCGAGCCGGAGTTCCTCCTCGACTGGCGCCTCAAGGCCTTCCGCCACTGGAAGACGATGCGGGAGCCGACCTGGCAGGCCGTCACCTACGCGCCCATCGACTACCAGGCCATCAGCTACTACTCGGCGCCGAAGCAGAAGCCGGTGAAGGCCAGCCTGGACGAGGTGGACCCGGAGATTCTGCGCACCTACGAGAAGCTGGGGATTCCCCTGCACGAGCAGAAGCTGCTCCAGAACGTCGCGGTGGACGCCGTCTTCGACTCGGTGTCGGTGGCCACCACGTTCAAGGACAAGCTGGCCAAGGCGGGCGTCATCTTCTGCTCGTTCTCCGAGGCCGTGCGCGAGCACCCGGAGCTGGTGAAGAAGTACCTGGGCACGGTGGTGCCGTACTCGGACAACTTCTTCGCCGCGCTCAACTCCGCCGTCTTCAGCGACGGCTCGTTCGTCTACATCCCCAAGGGCGTGCGCTGCCCCATGGAGCTGTCCACGTACTTCCGCATCAACGCGGCGGAGACGGGCCAGTTCGAGCGCACGCTCATCGTCGCGGAGGAGGGCTCCTACGTGAGCTACCTGGAGGGCTGCACGGCCCCCATGCGCGACATCAACCAGCTCCACGCCGCGGTGGTGGAGCTGGTGGCCCTGGACCGCGCCACCATCAAGTACTCCACGGTGCAGAACTGGTACCCCGGTGACGCGGAGGGGCGCGGCGGCATCTACAACTTCGTCACCAAGCGCGGCATCGCGCACCGGGCGGCGAAGATTTCGTGGACGCAGGTGGAGACGGGCTCGGCGATTACGTGGAAGTACCCGAGCGTCATCCTCAAGGGGGATGACTCGGTGGGCGAGTTCTACTCGGTGGCGCTCACCAACCACATGCAGCAGGCGGACACGGGCACGAAGATGGTGCACATCGGGAAGAACACCCGCAGCACCATCGTGTCCAAGGGCATCTCCGCCGGCCGCGGGCAGAACACGTACCGGGGGCTGGTGAAGGTGCTCAAGAGCGCGGAGGACGCGCGCAACTACACGCAGTGCGATTCGCTGCTGCTCGGTGACAAGTGCGGCGCCCACACGGTGCCGTACATCGAGGTGAAGAACGCGTCGGCGCAGGTAGAGCACGAGGCGTCCACGTCGAAGATTGGCGAGGACCAGCTCTTCTACTGCCGGCAGCGGGGCATCTCGCAGGAGGACGCGGTGTCGATGATCGTCAACGGCTTCTGCCGCCAGGTGTTCAAGGAACTCCCCATGGAGTTCGCGGTGGAAGCGCAGAAGCTGCTCGGAGTCAGCCTGGAAGGGAGCGTGGGGTAGGCATGGCGCTTTTGACTGTTCGCAACCTGCACGCCCGCGTGGCGGGCAAGGACATCCTCAATGGCATCGACCTGGAGGTCGCCCCTGGCGAGGTCCACGCCATCATGGGCCCCAACGGCTCCGGGAAGAGCCCCCTGGCCCGCGTGCTCGCCGGCCGTGACGGCTACGAGGTGACGCAGGGCGAGGTGCTCTTCGACGGCAAGCCGCTGCTGGCGCTGTCGCCCGAGGAGCGCGCCATCGCGGGCGTGTTCCTCGCCTTCCAGTACCCGGTGGAGATTCCGGGCGTGGGCAACATCCACTTCCTGCGCACCGCGCTCAACGCGCAGCGCCGCGCGAAGGGGCTGGAGGAGCTGGACGCCATGGACTTCCTCCAGCTGGCCAAGGAGAAGTCGAAGCTGGTGCAGCTCGACGCGGCCTTCATGAACCGCTCGGTGAACGAGGGCTTCTCCGGCGGAGAGAAGAAGCGCAACGAGGTGTTCCAGATGGCGGTGCTGGAGCCGCGCCTGGCCATCCTCGACGAGACGGACTCCGGCCTGGACATCGACGCGCTGCGCACGGTGGCGGGCGGCGTCAACGCGCTGCGCTCGCCCGAGCGCGGGATGGTGCTGATTACCCACTACCAGCGGCTCCTGGACTACATCGTCCCGGACAAGGTGCACGTCATGGCGGCGGGCCGCATCGTCCGCTCCGGCGGGCGCGAGCTGGCGCTGGAGCTGGAGGAGAAGGGCTACGGCTGGCTGGGGATTGGCGGCGGCAAGGCGCAGGCCGCGGAGGTACGCCGATGACGGCCGGTCTGGCGCACTACCTGGACGTGGCCACGCGCTTCCAGGCGGCGCCCGAGCAGGCGTCCGCGCCGCGGTGGCTCCAGCGCCTGCGCGCAGACGCCCTGGCCCACTTCGAGCGCCAGGGCCTGCCCACGACGCGCGACGAGGCGTGGAAGTACTCGCGGCTGGCGCCCATCGTGGAAGGCGCGTTCCGCCCCGTGGCGCGCGACGCGCGTGAGGCCGCGCACCTGTCCGCGGTGGTGGAGCGGCTGGCCCTGCCGGGGCCGCGGCTGGTGTTCGTGGACGGGCGGCTGGCGCCGGAGCTGTCGTCCGTGGCGGGCCTGCCGCGCGGGCTGACGCTGAAGCCGCTGCGGGACGCGGTGCGCGAGGACGGCGAGCTGCTGGAGTCTCTACTGGGACAGCGGGCGGTGGCGGGTGAGCACGCCTTCACCGCGCTCAACGCGGCGCTGCTGGACGAAGGCGCGCTGCTCCAGCTGGCGCCAGGCGCGCTGAGCGAGGTGCCCGTGCAGCTGCTGTTCCTCACGCGCGGCGACGCGCCGGTGCTGTCCAGCCCGCGCATCCTCGTGGTGGCGGGGGAGAGCAGCGAGGCGACGCTGGTGGAGACCTACGCCAGCGCGGACCCCGCGGGCGCGGGGGCGACGTTCACCAACGCGGTGACGGAGGTGACGCTGGGCGACAACGCCAGCCTCCACCACTACAAGCTCCAGGTGGAGGGCGCGGCGGCGCTGCACGTCGGCGCCCTGCATGCGCGGCAGGGCCGTGACAGCCGCTTCGCCTCGCATGCGTTCGCCTTCGGTGGCGCCATGGCGCGCAACGAGGTCCACGCGGCCTTCGCGGGCGAGGGTGGCGACGCGACGTTGAATGGCCTGTACGTGGGGCAGGGCGCGCAGCACCTGGACAACCGCACGGCGCTGGACCACGCGGTGCCCCGGTGCACCAGCCGCGAGCTGTACAAGGGCGTGCTGGACGGACAGTCGCGCGGCACCTTCCACGGGCTCATCCGCGTGCGGCCGGACGCGCAGCACACGGACTCGCGGCAGCAGAACCGCAACCTCCTGCTGTCGGAGTCGGCGCAGGCGGACGCGCGGCCGCAGCTGGAGATTTTCGCGGACGACGTGAAGTGCGCGCACGGCGCGGCGGTGGGGCGGCTGGACGCGCAGGCGCTGTTCTACCTGCGCTCGCGCGGCGTGCCCCAGGCGGAGGCGGAGCGGCTGCTCACCTACGCCTTCGCCCGCGAGGTGGTGGAGGCGGTGCCCGCCGGGCCCGTGCGCGCGAGCATCGAGTCGCTGCTCGCGCACAAGCTGCCGGGCGCGGCACAGCGGGAGGTGACGGCATGAGCGGCTTCGACGTGAAGCAGGTGCGCGAGGACTTCCCCATCCTCCACCAGGAGGTGCGGGGCCGGCCGCTGGTGTACCTGGACAGCGCCGCCACGGCGCAGAAACCGAAGGCGGTCATCGACGCGCTCGTGCGCTTCTACCAGCGCGACAACGCCAACGTGCACCGCGGCGTCCACGTGCTCTCCGAGCGCGCCACCGAGGCCTACGAGGGCGCGCGGGAGGCGGTGCGCCGCTTCATCAACGCCCGGGACACCCGGGAGATTGTCTTCGTGCGCGGCACCACCGAGGCCATCAACCTGGTGGCGCAGACGTACGGGCGCAAGCACATCGGCGCCGGGGACGAGGTGCTCATCACCCAGATGGAGCACCACGCCAACATCGTCCCCTGGCGGATGCTCTGCGAGCAGACGGGGGCCGTGTTGAAGGTCATCCCGGTGGATGACCGGGGCGAGCTGGTCATGGACGCGGTGGACGCGCTGCTCACGGAGCGCACGCGCATCCTCGCGGTGACGCAGGTGTCCAACGCCCTGGGCACGGTGACGCCGGTGAAGGAGCTGACGCGCCGGGCCCACGCGAAGGGCATCCCCGTGCTGGTGGACGGCGCGCAGGCGGTGACGCACTTCCCCGTGGACGTGCAGGACCTGGGCTGCGACTTCTACGCCTTCAGCGGGCACAAGATGTTCGGGCCCACGGGCATCGGCGTGCTGTACGGCCGGCTGGAGCGGCTGGACGCCCTGCCGCCCTACCAGGGCGGCGGCGACATGATTCTCTCCGTGACGATGGAGAAGGTGACGTACAACCGGGTGCCGCACCGCTTCGAGGCGGGCACGCCCAACCTGGAGGGCGCGGTGGGGCTGGCGGCGGCCATCCGCTACCTGGAGTCGCTGGGGATGGAGAACGTCGCCGCGCACGACCGCGAGCTGCTGGCCTACGCCACGCAGGCGCTGGAGTCGGTGCCGGGGCTGCGCATGGTGGGCACGGCGCGCGAGAAGTCGGGCGTGCTGTCCTTCATGCTCGGGGACATCCACCCGCACGACGTGGGCACCATCCTGGACCGCGAGGGCATCTGCATCCGCACCGGCCACCACTGCGCGCAGCCGGTGATGCAGCACTTCAAGGTGCCGGCCACGTCCCGGGCCTCGCTGGCGCTCTACAACACGCGTGAGGACGTGGACGCGCTCGTCCGCGGCCTGCACAAGGTCCTGGAGGTGTTCCAGTGAGCTCGGACGACTTGAAGGACCTCTACCAGGAGGTCGTGCTGGAGCACTCCAAGCGGCCCCGGAACTACCGCGTGGTGGAGGGCGCCAACGCGGAGGCCGCGGGGCACAACCCGCTGTGCGGCGACCAGCTGGTGGTGACGCTGAAGGTGGAGGACGGCGTCATCCGCGACGTGGGCTTCCAGGGACAGGGCTGCGCCATCTCCAAGGCGTCCGCGTCGCTGATGACGGGGGCGGTGAAGGACCGGACGCGCGCGGAGGCCGAGTCCCTCTTCGAGCTGGTCCACAAGCTGGTGACGGAAGGCCCGGAGTCGGTGGACATGGATGCGCTGGGCAAGCTGGCGGTGCTGTCCGGCGTGAGCGAGTTCCCCGCGCGAGTGAAGTGCGCCAGCCTGGCGTGGCACACGCTGCGCGCGGCCTTGGAGGGACGCGGCGAGGCCGTGTCCACGGAGTAGGGGAGGGCCCATGCGAGGACTGATGGCAGTGCTGGAGCGCGACGTGCCCGCGACAATCATCCCCAGCGGAGACCGGGTGGTGCTGCCCGCGGGCTCCGAGCTGCGGGTGACGCAGACGCTCGGCGGAAACATCACGGTGCAGGACCCCTACGGCCAGCTCTTCCGTATCGACGAGAAGGACGGCGGCGCGCTGGGCGAGGAGTACGCGCCCAGGGAGAAGGTGGCCGGCGACGCCAGCGAGTTCAACGAGGAGCAGGTCTGGGAGCAGCTCCGCACGGTGTACGACCCGGAGATTCCGGTGAACATCGTGGAGCTGGGCCTGGTGTACGGGTGCAAGGTGGAGCCGCTGGCAGAAGGCGGTCAGCGCGTGGACATCCAGATGACGCTCACCGCGCCCGGCTGCGGCATGGGGCCGGTGCTCGTGGAGGACGTGCGCACCAAGGTGGGCTCGGTGCCCGGCGTGGCGGAGACGCACGTCGAGCTCGTCTGGGACCCGCCCTGGGGGCAGGAGCGCATGTCGGACGTGGCGCGGCTCCAGCTCGGCTGGATGTAGGGCGCCCTGGGCGGCGTCAGCGCAGGGCCAGCCGCCGCACGCCCGCGCCGAGCGCCGCGGTGGCCAGCGTGCCCGCGAGCAGCCTCGGCCAGCGCGCGGGCGCCGCGTGCCGCTGGGGCGCGAGCGGCGCGCGGGCCTTCACCTCCGGCATCTTCTCCGCGAAGAGCTCCACCATGCCCTTGAGGAACGCGAGCATCTGACGCGGGCCCGGGCTGGACACCCAGTTGCCGTCGCGCATCATCGGCTCGTCCACCCACCGGCCGCCCGCGTTCCGCACGTCGTCGCGGATGCCCGGCCACGAGGCCAGCGCGCGCCCCTCCACGAGGCCCGCGGAGATCAGCACCCACGGCCCATGGCAGATGACCGCGATGGGCATGTCCAGCGCGTCGGCGTCGCGCACGAAGTCGAGCGCGAGCGCGCTCTGCCGCAGGATGTCCGGGTTCACGAAGCCTCCCGGCAGGAGGACCGCGTCGAAGTCCGCCGCCTTCACCTCGCGCAGGGACGCATCCACGGCCACCTTCTTGCCGGGGAGGAGGAGGTTCATCCCCCGGATGCGGCCCTTGTGGGGCGACACAATCGTCACCTCGGCGCCCTGGCGCTCCAGCTTCTTCACCGGCGCGGTCAGCTCCACCTGCTCGAAGCCATCCGCCGCGAGCACGGCCACCCGCAGTCCCTTCAGCTTCTTCATCGCGCTCACCTCGCTGTGTGTCTGCACAATCGGTCGTCTCGACACTGTGCATTCCCGCCATGCACGGGCATTCCGGAGGAGGCAGGCAGAGGGGCCCTGGGCCGCCTCCTCGGTGAGGACACGCCCCGGGGGCGCCGCGTTGTGCCGCCCAGGAGGGCGTGCTAGCGACGGGGCAGCTCGGAGGACCCTCGAATGTTCGCGTCGCCTGCTTCCCTTCGTCGTGCTCTCGTGGTGGGTACCGTGATGCTCCTTGCACCCTTGAGCTGCACCAGCACGGGCGCCGCGCACACCGGCACTGCGCGGCCCTCCACGGAGGGCGCTCCCGCGCGCAAGCCGAAGTGGGGGCTCGTCATCCACGGCGGCGCGGGCGTCATCTCCCGTGAGAATCTGTCGCCGGCGCGCGAGGCCGAGGTCCGCGCGGCGCTGACGCAGTCACTCCAGGCGGGGCACGCGGTGCTGGCGCAGGGCGGCTCGGTCCTGGACGCGGTGTCCGTGGCAGTCCGCGTGCTGGAGGACTCGCCGTACTTCAACGCGGGCAAGGGCGCGGTGTTCACCCATGACGGCGTCAACGAGCTGGATGCCGCCATCATGGACGGCAGGACGCGCCGGGCGGGGGCCGTGGCGGGCCTGCGGCACGTGAAGAACCCCATCGAGCTGGCGCGGCTCGTCATGGAGCAGTCGCCGCACGTGATGATGGTGGGCGAGGGCGCCGAGGCCTTCGCGCGGGCGCAGGGCGTGGCGCTGGTGGACGCGACGTACTTCTTCACGGAGGAGCGCTGGCAGGGGCTTCAGCGCGCGCTGGAGAAGGAGCGCGAGCAGCAGCAGGCGGCCCCAGGGCAGCCCTCCTCCGCGCTCCTGCCGGGGTATGACCCGGTGAGCGGGGACCACAAGTTCGGCACCGTGGGTGCGGTGGCGCTGGACGCGTCCGGCGCGCTCGCCGCGGCCACGTCCACGGGGGGCATGACGAACAAGCGCTTCGGCCGGGTGGGGGACTCGCCCATCATCGGCGCCGGCACCTATGCGGACCCGCTCTGCGCCGTGTCCGCCACCGGCCACGGCGAGTACTTCATCCGCTACACCGTGGCGCGCGACATCTGCGCCCGCGTCGAATACCAGGCGCTGCCGCTGCGCGAGGCCGCGGACGCCGTCGTCAACGGCGTCCTGCTCGAGGCCGGCGGCGAGGGCGGCGTCATCGCCATGGACCGCGAGGGGAACGTGGCGATGCCCTTCAACTCCAGCGGGATGTACCGCGGCTACGTGGGCGAGGACGGGACGCCCTTCGTGGCCATCTTCCCGGACGCGCCCTCCGACGCTGGCGCGAAGTAGCGGGGAGGGGCGTCAGTCCCGGCCGCGGCGCCCACCGTCGTGGCGGTGATTCCCACCAGGGGACGCGCGGTGCGGGCCGTTGCCCCACCGGTTCCCGTGGGAAGGCGCCGGCCGGTAGTGGTTGCGCACCGGGCCGGGGCTTCGGTGGCGGTACACGTGGTGGCGCACCGCCGGGTAGCGGCGCCAGCTGTGCGCGAAGTAGTGCGGGTGCCGCCGCGCCACGGAGATGCTCGCGTGGCGGTAGACGGGGACGACCACGCGGACCGAGCCTGGGCTGGCCCAGCCGCCCGCGGAGAAGTACCAGGACGGTCCGCGGCGCACCCAGCGGGAGGACACGTAGGTGAGCCCCGGGCGGGGCGGCGCGGCCCAGGTGCCGTCCACCCACACGTAGTTGGCGCCGGCCCAGTACCAGTAGCCGGGCGTCCAGACCTGGTTGGGGGCCGGCGGCGGCGGCGCGTGCTCGACGCGCAGCGGCGGCGGCGCCTGCTGCGTGGACAGCTCCGCGCTCGTCACGGCGATGGGAATCTCCACCACCGTCGAGCCATGCCGGGCCCAGCCCCCGGACACCCACCGCCACATGCGGCCGTCCGGCTCCCAGTAGCCGTTGATGAACTGGTAGCCGTCCATGGGAGCCAGCCAGGCGCCCGCGTTGAAGCGCCACTCGTCCCCGTCCCAGTACCAGTGGCCGGAGGCCCACACGGCGCCGGTGAAGGGGCGGGCCGGGGGCGTCTCCGCGGGGAGCATGGGGGGCGCGGAGGGCGCCATGGGCGCGGAGTCCTCGTCCTCGAACTCCGTGTCGTCGTATGCGTACTCGGAATACCCGGGGTTCGACGCGGGGACCGGTGCGGTCTGCGCGTGAACCATGGGCGCCGCCAGCACGGCCACCAGACAAGCCCACCATCGAGGAGTCATCGCGTCATCTCCGTGGGTTACCAGACAGGAAGGGTCCCCGGCCCCTGGAACCCCGCTGCGTGAGGGCCGGTGCGCGAGAAGACGCGGCCCCGGCCCGCTTTATTCATCTCCCCGCAGAGGGCTTCACCAGGACCAGCTCCCGCGTCTGGATGAGGTCCACGTCGCCCGTGAAGCCGGCGAAGACCTCGTACTGGTTGGGTGCGATGCGGTTGCGCGGCAGGCGCAGCGACTCGGTGACACCGAGCGTGTCGCCGTCCTGCTTCTCCGAGCGGGAGAAGCGGCCGAACGGGTTCTCTGCCTTCACCGACGCCTGCGGGTCCTCGAGCTTCCAGCCCTTGGGCAGCGACAGCGTCACCTGCGTGCGGCTGGCCTCGGTGGTGTCGATGTAGAGCGGCGTGTGGCGCGAGCTGAGCTGCACGAAGCGCCGGCCCAGCTGCGCGGGGAAGGTGAGGGGCCCCAGCGCCATGCGCTGGCCGCCCTCCATGCGGCCGAAGCGCGGCACGGTGAACTCGTAGCGCAGCACGAAGGGCGCGCCCACCCGCTCCTGGTTCTCCAGCTTCACGCTCGACAGCGAGGCGCCGCCGAAGTACCGCGCCACCGCGCCTTGCAGGGCCTGGTTGCGGCTCTCCGCGGAGAGCTGGTTGAAGGCCTCGGCAATCTGCGCCGCCTCGAAGCCGGAGTACGTCTCCTCGCCCTGGCCGCTGAGCGTGCCGTCCTCGGCGAGCGCCAGCGTCAGCTTCACTTCCTTGCCGGGGCTCTCCGGCATGGGCGGCGTCCGCACCCGCTGGAGCGGACGGCCCGGCTCCGGCAGCAGCCACGCCTCCAGGCCGCCCATGGCCAGCTCCGGCAGCTCGCCGAAGGGGCCGTAACGCACGGAGGTGTCCACCCACACGGGCTCGCCGCCAGGCACCTCCACGCGCAGCGCCGCGTAGGGCAGCAGCGAGTCCTGGGGGAAGGTGTAGGGCGCCGGGTCGGCGTTGAAGGTGCGCACCGCCGCCACGCGCGCGGGGATGCCCAGCGCCTCCAGGCCGGCCTTCATCACCGTCAGCCGGCTGCCCCGGTCCTGCGCCACCGTGGAGGACGCCGTCTGGCTCAGGCTCGCGTCGCGCCCGGAGAAGCGGCTCATCACCGCCGCGTGCAGCGCCTTCACCGCGTCCAGGCCCGTCTTGCCCTCGGCCGCCGTGCGCGCGAAGGCGTCCACCTCCGCGGTGCGCTGCCAGCGCTCCTGGAAGGCGTCGCCGTAGAGCTTCACCAGGCCCTCGTTGCCCGTGGCGCCCGCGCCCACGATGACGAAGGGCAGGTACTCGTTGGCGGAGGGCGGCGCGTCCGGCTCGGGGATGAAGGGCGGCACCCGGCGCGTCTCGAAGTGGAACACCTCCAGGTCGCCGCTCACCTTCGGCTCCGGCGCCTTCATGCCGTGGGCGTCTACCGTCATGCCCATGCCCTTGGGGGCCACCACCGTGTACGTCACCCAGGCGTTCGGCTGGTTGGCGATCTGGAAGTAGAAGGCGGACGCGGTGAAGCCCGGCTGCGCGGGGCCGCGCGGGGGCTCGGCCAGCAGGTACTCCACCTCCACGTAGTCGCCCACGGCCACGCCCGGCAGGCTCACCGTGTCCTTGCCCTCGATGTTCTCCGGCTCCAGCACCCGGCCGTCCGCCTTCAGCGTGCGCAGCGCCAGCACCTGCGCGCCGCGGGGCACGTTCACCTCGGCGATTTCCTGCACGCCCGACTGCTCCAGCGCCTTCTGCACCGTGTGGATGCGGTTGACGATGCTGCCGTCGGGGTACACGCGCACCGCCGCCGCATCCAGCACGAAGGCCGCCGCGCTGCCGCCGCTGACGGGCTCCGCCTCGTAGGCGCGGATGGCCTCGCGCCCGTCCACGGCGTGCTCCTGGAGCAGCTCGCGGCCCGTCTTCGCGCGCTCCACCGCCCGGCGCAGGGACAGGTCGTCGCCGGCCAGGGCCAGCGCCCGCTCGCGCAGCGCGAGCGCCTCGGCCGGCTGGCCCGCGTACTCGCGCACGTCCGCCATCCGCTTCACCAGCTCCGCGTTGCGGGGCCACACGGTGGCCAGCTTCTGGAGCACCGCCGTCGCGTCGTCGAAGCGGCGCTGCGACACGTAGAGGTTGGCCAGGGTGTTGCCCAGGCTGATGCTGCTCGGGTCGCGCGCCAGCAGCTCCGTGGACAGCCGCGTCGCCGTCTCCATGTCGCCGCGCGAGCGCGCGTGGTCGGCCTGGCGCACCGCGGTCCCCGGGCACCCCTGCAGGGCCGCCACCAGCCTGTCGCCGCGCTCGGCTGCGTCACGCCGGCGCGCCAGGTTGTACTGGAGCGACAGCGCCTCACACAGGCCGGGCTGCGCCTCCAGCGCCGCCGAGAGCGACTCCTCCGCCAGCGCCTCCACTTCCAGCGCCAGCGCCGCGCGGGCGCGCAGCATGAACACCGGGTGGCCGGCCGGCTGGACCACCTCGGACGCCGTCTTCAGCAGCTCCATGGCGGGGGCGGGCTGGCCCTCGTCCAGGAACAGCTCCGCGCGCAGCAGCAGCGCCGCCACGTTGCCCGGGTCCTTCGCCAGCACGGCCTCCAAATCGCGCGTGGCCCGGCCGCGGGCCACCTTGGAGGGCACCGAGCGGTCCGCGGACGCCACCTCGGCCCGCAGCCACAGCAGGGCCGGCGTGTTGGCGTCCACCGACGCCATCAGCCGCCGCGCCCCGTCCGCGTCCCGTTGCAGGCCATCTCGCACCGCCAGCACGACGGCCAGCAGCTCGCCGGCCTCCTCGTGCAGGGCCGTCTTTAGGCTCTCCGCGGTGGGGAACACGCCGGGCGTCTCGTCGGAGACGTCGGCCTTGCCGCCCCAGGCGCGGGGCGCCGCGCCCGAGGCCGCGCCGTAGCGCACCCCCGAGGCGCGCCCGTCCACGCGCAGCAGGGCGAAGGTGAGCAGGCCCGAGGTGCCGCCCTTGAGCTGGCGGACCACGAAGCGGTGCTTGCCCGCGCCGAGCCGCACGGCGCGCGCGGTGACGGTGGAGGTGGCGCGCTCCCAGGCGCGGCGCTCCATCAGCGGCGCGCCGTCCAGCAGCACCTGGTGCGAGGTGCCGCTCACCGTGCGCGCCACGTAGAGCCCCGGCTCCGTCACCTCCGCGTCGAAGGCCTGCACGTAGTGGTCGCCCGGGCTGGGCTCACCTATCAGGTCCATGCGCCCGTCGGGCGCGTGCACCGTGCGCACCGGCAGCGGGCCGAAGGCGCCGGTGAAGGGGCCCGCCAGCGAGCCGTCCTGGCTCACCGGCGTCGTCTCGTCCCAGGCCAGCAGGTGGAAGGGCGAGAAGGGCCCCACCAGCGCCACCTCGTTGACGCCGCCCAGCTCGCGCATGGCCGCGTCGCGCGCCTGCGCGTCGCCGCGCACCACCGCCACGGACATGCGCGCGCCGCGCAGCAGGTAGGCGGCCTCGCCCGTCGCGCCGGCGGCCAGGGCCCGCTCCACGCCCTGGAGGATGTCGTCGTCCAGCGCCCGCGACGTGCCCACGGAGTCCAGCACGTGCCGCGCCGCGAAGGCCGCCAGCGGGTGCCGGGGCGCGCGCGCCGCCAGCTCCAGCGACGCCGCCAGCGCGCGGTCGGGGCGGCCCGCGCGCCGC
>JAFAAN010000057.1 GCA_023426545.1 Pseudomonadota bacterium | reverse complement strand
ACGGCCGGCCGTTGGTGACGGGCCGGCCCGGAGAGGCTCGCGCGGCCGCGCGGGCCTCGTGTGCTACTCGCCCTTCGCGATGAGCCAGCGCTCCGCGTCGATGGCGGCCATGCAGCCCGTACCCGCCGCGGTGATGGCCTGACGGTAGTAGGAGTCCTGCACGTCACCACAGGCGAACACGCCCTCGATGTTGGTGCGCGTGGAGCCGGGCACCGTCTTCAGGTAGCCGCCATGGTGCGTCTCCAGCACGCCCTGGAACAGCTCCGTGTTGGGCGTGTGGCCGATGGCCACGAACAGGCCCGTCGCCTTCACCAACTGGCTGTCGCCCGTCTTCAGGTTGCGCACCACGGCGCCCGACATGCCCTTGTTGTCGCCGAGGACCTCCTCCACCGCGGAGTCCCACATGAAGGAGATCTTCGGGTTCTGCAGCGCGCGCTCCTGCATCACCTTGGAGGCGCGCAGCGTGTCGCGGCGGTGGATGAGGGTGACGTGGTTGACGATCTTCGCCAGGTACGTCGCCTCCTCCATGGCCGTGTCACCGCCTCCCACCACCAGAACGTCCTGCTTCTTGAAGAAGGCACCGTCGCAGGTGGCGCACGCGGAGACGCCGCGGTTCTTGTAGGCGTCCTCGCCCTTGACGCCCAGCCACTTGGCGGTGGCGCCGGTGGAGATGATGACCGTCTCCGAGCGGTAGCTGACGCTCTCCCCCTGGATGAGGAAGGGGCGCTGGGAGAAGTCCACCTTCACCACGTTCTCCATGTGGATGGTGGTGCCGAACCGCTCCGCCTGCTTCTGGAAGCGCTCCATGAGCTCCGGGCCGGTGATGGCCTCCGGGAAGCCCGGGTAGTTCTCCACGTCGGTCGTCACCATGAGCTGCCCGCCCGGAACGCGCTGCGGGTGCTCCAGCGTGGGACCGCCGGCGAACACCACCGGCTGCAAGTTGGCGCGCGCGGCGTAGATGGCTGCGGTGTAGCCCGCGGGCCCCGAGCCGATGATGGTCACCTTGTTGATCTTCTCCTCCGCCACGACTCCTCCCAAATCTCGTTGATGGCCCCAAGGTACCAGAGCCCCTCGGGCGCGTGATACGAAGCTGGCCTCATGGATGCCGCCGTCCTCAAGAAGGTTGCGCTGTTCGAGGGTCTGACCCAGGGACAACTGGCCAAGGTCGCGCAGCTTGGCCACTTCCGGGCCTACCCGGCGGGCGCCTTTCTCTTCCGTGAGGGAGAGAGCGGCCAGGAGATGTTCGTAATCGCCGAGGGCAAGGTCCGCATCTCCAAGTCGGTTCCGGGCATCGGCGAGGAGGCGCTCGCCATCCTGGAGCCCGGCCAGTATTTCGGTGAGATGGCGGTTATCGAAGACTCTCCCCGGTCGGCGGACGCCATCGCCCACGTGAGCTGCTCTGTCTGGGTCATCGAGCGCTCCCGGCTGGACCAGCTCATGTTCACCGACAAGGACCTGGCGTACGTGCTGCTCTGGACCTTCGTGCGGACGCTGAGCGAGCGGCTCCGCGAGACCAACGACAAGATCAAGGCCTTCTTCGCCATCTCCCGCTTCTGACGGCCGCTCTCACTGCCTGAGAGGTGGGGTGGTGCAAGGCTGCCCGTCCGCCATCTGAGCCCGTTCCGCCGTGTCGGGACGGGTGGGCGAGCAACTCCCCAGGTAGCACAAGCAGGCACACGCATTGCTTTGTCTCCGTCCCGAGGAGGGCGGCGGGATGGAGCGGGCGGCGGGAGTGGCGTGGGCGGGCGGCGGGCCCGTGGGTGAAGGGTCGGTGAGGGCGCGAGGGGTGGGAGGAGGCGTGGAGGAGTCCCGGGAGCGCCTCTTCCGGTTGGGGGCGGCGGCCCTCACCGACCTGGAGCTGTTGTGCGTGGTGTGGAGCCCGGGGTCGCGCACGCCCGGAGCGTGGGCGCTGGCGAGGACGCTGCTGGCGCAGGGCGGCGGCCTCAAGGCGCTGGTGCAGGAAGAACCCCTGGCGCTGAGCCTGCGGCCGGGCCTGGGGCCTGTCCGGGCGGCGCAGGTGCTGGCCGCGCTGGAGCTGGGCCGGCGCTCGCAGCGCGCCAGGGAGCAGCGGCCGAAGCTGCGCACCCCGCGGGAGATCTCCGCCTACCTGGCGCCGGTGCTGGGGGCGCTGCGGCGCGAGGTGTTCCACGTCTTGTGCTTCAACGCGCGCAACGTGCTGTTGCACGACGCGCGAGTGGCGGAGGGCAGCATGAACGCGTGTCCGGTGGACCCGCGAGAGGTGTTCGCCGCGGCGCTCACCGCGCGCGCCACGGCCATCGTCCTGGCGCACAACCATCCTTCGGGGGACCCCGAGCCCAGCGTGCAGGACGTGGCCCTGACGCGGCACCTCGTGGCGGGCGCGCGGCTGCTCAACCTCAAGGTGCTGGACCACGTGGTGATGGGAGACGGCGGCTACGTGTCGATGCTGGAGCGCGGGCTGATGCCGGACGAGGCGAAGGAGACACAGCGCGCATGGAGCGCGAATGGAGGCGGCGGATGATGGTGTGCATGGTGGGGCTGTGGGGCGTGGTGCAGGTGGAGCTACTGGAGGACACGCGGGCCCAGGTGGTGCGGCTGGACACCGGACAGGCCTGCACGGTGGAGCGCAAGGTGCTCCCCTCGGGCGTGCGCGAGGGAGACGTCGTCGTGGATGGCCGGCTGGAGCCAGGGCAGACGGAGGCGCGGCGGCGGGACAACGCGCGGATTCGGGCGCGGCTGGCTGTTCCGCTTCCACCGGGGCTCGAGCTGTGAGGGAAGGCCGCGCGCCGGCCTCGTTTCCGTTGACGGCTGGACCAGGATGATGAACATGCGCGCGATGCCGGTGGACCTGCCCTACCTCGAGGAAGCTCAGCAGGGGCTGGAGCGCCACTTCGGCCTGCCCCGGTTCCGGCCGGGGCAGGATCAGGTCATCTCCTCGGTGCTGAGCGGGCGCAACACGCTGGTGGTGATGCCCACCGGGGCGGGCAAGAGCCTGTGCTACCAGCTGCCCGCCACGCTGCTGCCGGGCCTGACGCTGGTGGTGTCACCGCTGATTGCCCTGATGAAGGACCAGGTGGAGCAGCTCGCCGCGCGGGGCATCCCGGCCACCTTCATCAACTCGTCGCTGTCGGACCTGGAGCGCGCGGAGCGGATGCGCCGGCTGCGCGCGCGCGAGTACAAGCTGCTCTACGTCGCGCCGGAGCGCTTCCGCAGCATGAGCTTCCTGGAGACGGTGTCCGCCCTGGGCGTGGACCTGTTCGCCGTGGACGAGGCGCACTGCATCTCCCAGTGGGGCCATGACTTCCGGCCGGACTACGCGCTGCTCGGACAGGTGCGCAAGCGGCTGCGCCCGCCGCGCTCGGTGGCGCTCACCGCCACGGCCACGCCGGAGGTCCGCGCGGACATCGTGCGCGTCCTGCTGATGAAGGACCCGCAGGAGTTCGTCATGGGCTTCGACCGCCCCAACCTCTTCCTCGGGAAGCAGGAGGTGGGCGGCGACGCGGACCGGCACGAAGCCAGCGCGCGGCTGGCGGCCACGGGTGGCAGCGGCATCATCTACTGCTCCACGCGCCGCGCGGCCGAGGGCGTCTTCTCCGAGCTGCACGGCCGCGGCGTGAAGGCGGTGCTGTACCACGCGGGCATGGACGACGACGCCCGGCGCCGCGCCCAGGACACCTTCATGTCCGCGAAGGAAGCGGTGGCCGTGGCCACCAACGCCTTCGGCATGGGCATCGACAAGCCGGACATCCGCTTCGTCGCCCACGCCAACATCCCCCGGGCCGTGGAGGCGTACTACCAGGAGATTGGCCGCGCGGGCCGCGACGGCCAGGCCGCGCGCGCGGTGCTCCTCTTCAATCACTCGGACGTCTTCACCCAGGAGCGGCTCATCCAGAGCAGCCACCCGTCCGAGGCCGTGTTCGGGGACGTGTGGAACGTCCTCCAGTCGGTGGAGGAGTTCGACCGGGGCGTGCACGCGCTCGCGGGCACCGTGAATGCCAGTGAGTTCGAGGTCTCCGCGGCCCTGCGCATCCTGGAGCGCGAGGGCAAGGTGGAGCGCGGGAGCCGAGGCGAGGGCGAGCACGGCATCACCCTGCTGGAGAAGGCCGTCTCCGCGCAGCCACACTCACCGGACGCGCAGCGGCTGCTCAAGTCGCTGCTCGAGACATTCCCCGTGGGGCGGCAGGTGACGACGGAGCTGCCCATCCTCGCCCGCCGCATCGGGCTGTCGGTGGACGAGGTGCGGCATGCGCTCGGCCTGCTGGAGAAGGCCCACGTGGCCAAGGTGCGGCGGCCCTTCGCCGGGCGCTCCATCCGGGCGCTGGAGCGAGTGCCCTTCCGTGAGCTGGAGCTCGACCTGAGCCGCGTGCGGGAGCAGGAGCGGCAGAACCTGGCCCTGCTCCGCCGGATGACCGAGTACGCCTACACGGACCGGGACAAGAAGTGCCGGCGGGGCGCCCTTCTCCGCTACTTCGGCCAACGGGACGCGAGCACGTCGTGTGGGAGCTGCGACGTGTGCACGCCGGAGAAGATGCCCACGCTGCTCGCGCACGGGCCGTCCGCCTCGCGCTCACGCGGCCCCTCCTCGGCGGCGGCCCCCGTGGTGACGAACTACAGCGAGCTGGCCTCCACGGAGCTTCGGCGCTGGCGCAAGGAGCTGGCGAGGGACCTGGGCGTCGCCCCGTTCATCATCTTCAACGACGCCACGCTGCTGGGCCTGTCGGCGGCGCTGCCGGTGGACCGGGAGGGCTTCCTCGCCGTGAAGGGCACCGGGGAGAGCCGCTGGGAGCGCTTCGGCCCCAAGGTCGTGGAGATATGCCTCATGGCGCGCGCCGCGGGCCACCAGCCCCAGGCCGTCCCCGAGGCCGCCGCCCGGGCGCGCAAGCCCCTTGTCCGGCGGCGGAGCTGAAGCGGCTCAGTGCCGGCGTCCACCGGCGCGCAGGGCCCTACGGGCCAGCAGCGTCCGGACGCCGCCCATGAACGTGCCCACCACCATGGCGAGCAGGAAGATGACCACCAGGGTGGTGAGGCCGAAGACGACGCGCACCCCCACCTCGGAGATGCGGCCGGAGAAGTAGGCCGCGCGCAGCGGCTCCATGGCGCCCGTCAACTCCAGCGCCCGCGCGGGGAGCGAGTCCAGCGACAGCGACAGACGCTGGAGGAAGCGTGAGGGGAAGTAGCGCAGGGCAATCTCCACCCCGAGCCCCACCAGCAGGTAGATGAGCGATAGCAGGAACGCGTTCCCCCACATGATGTGCAGCAGGGGGGTGTCGGTCCGGGAGGAGAAAAACCGCACGCTACCTCGCCGCCTTCTTCTTGAGGCTGGGCAGGGCCTTCTTCACGCGCGCCGCCTCGTTCGAGCCCCCCGCCAGCTTCAGGAATGCCTCGTAGGCATCCACGGCCCGGGACAGCTCCCCCGGCTCACGCACCAGCAGGTCCGCGAGCGCCAGGTGCGCCACGCCATCGGCGGGCTCCAACTCCACGGCCTTCTCCAGCGCGCTCTTGGCCACCGCCTCCTGTTTCTGCTTGAGGGCCACCATCCCCAGCGCGAGCTGCGCGCGTCCGTCGAAGGGCGCCAGGCGAACGGCCTCGTCCGCCGCGCTCCGGGCGTCCGTCAGGGCCCCCGCGCCCAGCAGCGCGCGCGCCCGGGTGGCCTGGGCGAAGGCCTTGTCCCAGACAGTGGGCGCCCGGGCGGCCAAATCTTCCAGCGTCCGCGCGGCGCCACGTCCACCGCCGGGGAGCTGCGCGTACAGCTCGCCCACACGGCCGCAGGTGGCGTCCGGGCCCTCGCGCCGAGCCGCGGCGAAGGCCGCTTCCGCGTTGCCGGTGTTGCCCTGGCGCATGAAGGCGAGCGCAATCTCACAGAAGGTGTCCGCGTCCTTCGGGTCCAGCTTGTTGGCGCGCTCCAGCGCGGCGAAGGCGCCTCGCGCGTCGCCCGCGGCGAACAGGATGGCCGCGCGCAGCTTGTGCGCCTCGGCGTCCTCCGCGGCCAGCTTGACCGCGCGAGCCACGGCGGCCTCGGCATCCTTGCGGCGGCCCGCGTGGTGGAGCGCCAGCGCGAAGCCCTTGTGCGCCGCCGCGTGGCCGGGGTTCTCCAGCTGCCACGCCTCGAACTGCTTGAGCGCCTCCTGGGTCCGCCCCAGCGCCAGCAGGGTCCGCCCCAGCGCGTCCCGGGCCTCACCATGCGCGCCGTTGCGCTCCACCGCCTGGGTCAGCGGCTTGAGGGCCATGTCCGGCAGCCCCCGCGCCAGCATCAGGCGCCCCAGCGCGCACGCACCCTCGTAGTCACGCGGGTCCTTCTGGGCCTCCTCGAACTGCGCCTGGGCCTTGTCGTAGGCCCGCTCGCGCCAATAGAGCTGCCCCAGCGCCAGCCGCATGTCGTTGCGCGGCCGCTTCGCCGCCGCCAGGGCCTTCTCCAGCAGCTCCCGCGCCTGGGCGCCATGGCCCTCGGCGGCATCCGCCAGGGCCAGCCAGGAGATGGCCTCCGGGGGATAGCGGTCGTTCACCCGGGTCCGCGCCAGCTCCGCTCGGGCACGCTTCCAGTCCCCGAGCCGGGCATAGGCGGCGCCGCGCACCAGGGCCACCTTGCGCCCGCCGTCCGCGTCCAGCCGGGACAGCACCTCGCGCTCGCGGTCGCGGTCCAGCAGCGCACGGCCCAGGCCCTCCCGGGCCTCCTCGCTCTTCGGCTGAAGCTTGAGCGCGGCCTCGTAGGCGGCCTGCGCCGCGTCCAGCGCCCCGGCCGCCCGGCTGGCGGCGCCGAGCGACAGTTGGAACTCGTAGGCCATCGGCCCCTGGGCGCCCTTCGCGAGCAGCGCCCGGGCCTCCGCGTGCTTGCCCTGCGCGGACAGTAGCTCGCCGTGCACCAGCTGCTGACGCGCCTTGAGCTGCGCGGAGAGCTTCGGGTCGTCCGCGAGCCGCGCCATGTCCGCCAGCGCGGTGTCCAGGTCCTGGTAGAGCGCCAGCCGCGCCTCCGCCTGCCCGATGCGGGCGGAGGGGTGCTCGGGGGATTTCTTGCGCGCGCGCTCGTACATCTGGATGGCCTGCGGAAAGTCCTCGGAGGCCTTGTAGTAATCACCCAGGGCCACCAGCGCGCGGACGTTGGCTCCCGACGCGCGGAGCGCGCGGTCGAAGCGTTCGAGCGCCTGCTTCTCGTCCTTCGCCTCGAGCAGCAGGCGGCCGGCGAGCGCGTGCACCTCGGTGCTGTCCAGGGGAGAGCCCAGCAGCGCGCTGCGGGCCAGCGTGCGGCCCCGGTCGTCCGCCACCAGCACGTTGGTGACCAGCACCAGCCCGGGCGCGGCGTCCTTCACACCCGGCCGCTCCAGGGCCTCCAGTGCCTGGCGCCGGTCCTCGGGCGACTGGCTGTAGTCCGCGAACCGGAGCGCGTGCGCCCAGGCCGTCAGCGCCCAGGCCCGGCTGCTGCCCTCATCCATCTCCCGCGCCTTGAGGAGCTGGGCCAGGGCCGCGTCCAGCGACGCGCCGGTGTCCTGGAGGATGAGGTCCTCGGCCCGGGCCAGCGTCTCGCTCAGCGTCTGGCCGCCCTGGCTCGCGCGGATGTTGATGAAGCTGATGGCCACGATGGCCAGCACCACCACGCCCACCACGGCCCCCGCGACCTTCACGCCGTGCCGGGCGATGAAGGACGTCTTCGCGGCCTCGCGCGCGAGCTTCGCCCGGAGCTCCTTCTCGTACTCGGCGGTGAGCGCCGCCGTGTCCGGCTTGCGCTCCGCCGACTTCGCGCTGGCGGCGGATGCGGCCGGGGCAGCGTCAGGGATGTCCTCGAGCAGGGAGCGCTTGACCCCAGAGGCCCGGGCCGACGCCGACACCGCCGAGGGCCCCGACGCGGTGGCCTCCGGTGGGGGGAGGTCGCCGAGGAGGCCGCCCGCGCCCGACGATGCGGCCATGGCTTCCGCCACGGACGCCGGCTCATCGTCCTCCACGGGCCGCGAATCCGCAGCGGCCTCGTCCGCGATGGACACCTGCTGCGTGGGAACATCCCCGGAGGCCGTGCCCTGCTCGGAGCCGTCGGATCGCGCCGCGGCGTCCTGCCCGCCGGCAGCTTCCTCCGCGCCCGCCGGTGCGGAGGGGGCCTCGGCAGCCCTCGCCTCCTCCTCCAGCCCCAGGTCGAGGCTCGGCACCTCCGAGCCCAGCGCGGACGGGGCCACCGGAACCTGCCGGTCGAGGAGCCCCAGCGCCGCGCCGACATCGCGGACCGGCCTGTCGCCCGAGCGTGGCGCCTCGGCGTCCTGCTCGGATGTCTCGCCAGCCCCGGCACCGGGCCCCGAGGCCCCATCCACCTGGGGGGCCTCGACTCCAGGCACGGGTCCGTCGCCCGCATCGGCGGCCTCGGCGCGATGCCCGGTCCCCTCGCCCGGCGGGGGCGCGTCGGCACCAGGTCCGGCCTGCGCTCCCTGTCCCGCGATGCCCTCACTCGCCGCCGCGCCCGCTTGAGCCTCGACGGCCACCTCGCCCGCCGGGGTGGCGCCATCCTGCTTCTCGCCGCCACGCCTCGCCGCCGGCGTCGCCTTCGCGGCGTCACCAAGCGCCGCGGCGCGAAGCCTCGCGGCAGCCATGGGGGCCATGGTGGGCGCCGGAGCCTCCGCGGGCGCCTCCTTCTCCCCATCACCGGCCGCGGCCTCCTCGGCGGCGGGCTTCTCCAACCCCATCAGGTCCGCGAACACGGGAGCCGGACCGCCCGCCAGCGCCTGCTGCGCCTGGTCCAGCCACGTCTTCACGCGTCCGTCATTGGGCTGAAGCGCCACCGCCTTGCGGAGGATGGGCAGCGCCGACCGGTACAGCCCGCGCTGCAACAACACCTCGCCAATCAGGTTGTAGGCGTAGGGGTTGTCCTTCTCGATGGAGATGGCCTGGTCGAACTGCTCCATGGCCTCGGCGGGACGGCCCTGCTGGATGAGGGACTTGCCCCACAGCACGCGCCCCACGATGGACGTGGGGTGGTGGGTGATGCCTTGCCCGCAGACCTCGATGGCGCGCGCAGCATCCCCTTTTTCCAGCAGGATCTTGGCGAGTTCGACGAAAACGGAAGAGGTGGGATCTTGCCGGAGGAGCTGTTCGTAACGCTCCACCATCGACTTGGCCATTGGGCTCGCGACTCCGGTGCTCGGGCGGGGAGCAGGACCATAGCACCCCTCTCTTGTCCGACGCTGCCGGGTGCTAGCCTCGGCGGCGTGAATCGCCTGACTGCCCTGCTCCTCGCGCTCGCCCTCGGGGCGTGCGCAACCACGGTCAAGAAATCCAATCTGGAAGCACTCAAACCCACCGTCGAGCGCTTCCATCAAGCCATCCGCTGGAAGGACTACCGCAGCGCCACCCGCATCATCGTCCCCGAGCGGCGCAAGGACTTCCAGAAGGCCCGCCTCCAGCTCAACGACGACAAGGACCTGTCCATCACCGACTACGAAATCGAGGACGTGAAGCTGTCCGAGGACGGGCAGCGCGCCACGGTGCAGAGCCGCATCCAGTGGATGCGACTGCCCTCTGCCTCCGAGCGCACCGCCATCGTCACCTCGGAGTTCATCTTCCGGGATGGGGCGTGGCTCCTCGAAAGCCAGGAGGAGGGTCCGTTCGAGGGCGAGCTCCCCATCCCCCTGAGCGAAACCCATCCCTAGAAAAGAAACCGCCCACCGTCCCGGGGCCGGCCGAGGCGGTGGGCGTCGGGAGCTCCCCCATGGAGCGCCCTCACAAGAAACCGCCCACCGTCTCGGGGCCGGCCGAGACGGAGGGCGTCGGGAACTCCCCCATGGAGTGCCCTACAGTGTGACGGAGCGACGCCGTTGCCGGGCCCACATCGCTGCGCCGTGACGAGCCACTCCTAGAGCAATGCGAGTGCCAAGCCGCCCGGCCGCGTGGAGCACGAAACAAAGGCTGGAGATTCAAGGACTTGCACGGGAGGGCAGCAGAACCCGCCCCCGTCCTCCGCACGGACCCGGGACATTCCTGTCAGGCCCTTCCGGAGAGGGCGCCCTGCGCAGCGTGACACGCGTGTCAGGGGCCTCGGACTTTCCCGCGGCTAGTCGCCGTGGACGGAGCGGATGGTGTCGCGCATCGAGTGGCGCGGCTTCCAGGCCACGTCCTTCACCCAGCGGCGGCCATCCACGGCGCAGAGGAACTGGATGTGGTCCAGTTCAGGCGGCGGGAAGTTGGCCAGCCGGTACTTGAACAGCATGCCCAGCAGCGGGCGGGCCACGGGGTGCGGCACGGGGATGGGCGAGTTGCCCAGCTCCCGCATCACCGTGGACAGGGGGACCTCGCCGGGGCCCACCACGTTGTAGACGCCCTTGGGCTCGGGGCGGAGCGCCTCCACCATGGCGCGCGCCACGTCCTCCACGTGGATGAGCTGCACCATCGGGTCGAAGCCCGCCATCACCCAGGGCCGGCGCAGGCGCAGGTAGTTGGACGGCGCGTTCTTGATGGTGGGCCCGACGATGTGGACGGGCCGGAGGATGACGGTCTCGATGTCGGGGTGCTTCCAGAAGAAGCTGTGCGCCAGCATGTCCACTTCGATGAGGTCGCGCACGCCCGAGAAGCGGCTGGCGGCCATCAGCGGCGCGTCTTCCGTGAGGAAGTTGGAGTTGTCCGGGCTGGGGCCGTAGACGTTGGCCGAGGAGAGGACCACGACCTTCTTCACGCCGTACTTCGCGCAGTACTCCAGCAGACGCGTGGTGCCCACGACGTTGAAGGAGTGGTGCTCCTCCTCGCTCATCCGCGGGTCATGCATGATGCCCATGTGGATGACGGCGCGGATCTCGTTCTTCCGGAAGACGTCCTCCGCCTTCTTCTTGCGGAGGTCCAGCTCGTACATCTCGACGTCCTTCGGCCGGCCCACGAAGGGCCGCCGGTCGATGCCGATGATGCGCTCGCGCTTGTGCAGCAGCTTCGCGAGGGTGCGGCCGAGGTTGCCGCTGATGCCAGTGACGACGACGGCCGGTCTCATGGGGCCCACCTCATAGCACCGCCGGACGCGGCGCTCACCAGAACACCCCCCGGCGCTCCTTGAGGCCCTGGTGGAGCATGGACTGGATGGACGCCTTCACCGTCCGGACCTTCTTGTCCAGCTCGCTGTCCTCGTCGTCCGGGCGCCCCGAGAAGCGCAGCGGCTCCCCGAAGTAGATGCGGTACTTGGTGGGCAGGGGGATGGGCAGGCCCGTGAGGGTGATGGGGAAGGACGGGAAGCCCAGCAGCTTCGCCACCGGCTTGAGGTCCAGCAGCGCGGGGGCCTGCTCCTCGGCGCCGATGACGGCCACGGGGATGATGGGCGTCTTCGTCTCCAGCGCCAGGCGCATGAAGCCCAGGCCGAACTCCTGGAGCTGATAGCGCTGGGGCCACAGCTTGTTGATGCCGCGAGTGCCCTCCGGGAAGACGAGGATGGCCTCCTCCGACTCCAGGAGCCGGCGGCAGTTCTCCGGCGTGCCGACAATCTGGCCCACGCGCGCCATGAAGGTGGACACGTACGGGAGCGACGGCACCCACTTCTCCACCATGCTGCGGATGGTGCGGGGCGGGCTCGCCTCCAGCATCATCGCCATGCCAATCATGGCGCCATCCAGAGGCAGCTGGCCGGAGTGGTTGGAAACGAGCAGCACCCGGCCGGCGGGCACCTGCTCGATGCCGAAGGTCTCCACGCGGAAGTAGTGCCGGTAGAGCCACAGGAGGGGGGCCACCGCGGACAGGCTGTAGTCCAGGTCGAAACCGAACGGGTCCACCCCGTACTCGTTCCCCGGGCGCGCCAGGGCCTGGAGCCGCACCTTCTGCTCATCGTTGGCGAGCCGGTCCGTCCACTCGCGCAGGCCCTTCTTCACTCGGTCGGTGACGTTCTCCAGCATGGGGGCTCTTTACACCACCGGCTCCGCCGCCGGGAGTGGCCCGAGGCCCGGGGCCCCACCCTGACGCGGCCACCGTGCCTCGGGAACGCCCGGGCGCGGCGGGAACGTGTGCTGGCGGACAGCGGAGGAGCGCGGAAGGCCCTACAGCGAGGCGGACAGGTGCCCGGCGGCGTCGCGCAGCGTGAGGACCTCGCGCTCCGCCTTCAGCCAGCCGAACACCTCGCGCAGGCGCGCCATCTTCCGCGAGGCGCTGACGCGCAGGTCCCGCTGCTGCCGCACCAGCTCCGGCGGAATCCCGTCCGAGGCGTCCAGCACGTCCACGCCGTGCAGCTCGAAGTTGAAGTGGGTGTCCCGGCGGCACGCGCGCCAGAGCTGGCGCAGGGAGGCCCGGGGCAGCGTGGTGGCGAAGGTGCCGATGAAGGGGAAGCGCAGGGCCGGCGTCACCGTCATGGGCAGCTCCAGCACGGAGCCCGCGCCCCGCCGGTAGGGCTGCGCCGGGTCGGGCCGGTACGGCACACGGGGCGCGAGCAGCACGCGGGGCGTGTCCAGCACCGAGCGGGACGGCCGCCCCAGCGCCGACAGCGCGCCCATCACCGCCGACTTCGCCAGGTAGTACGGCACTGCGGGGAAGGCCGAGGAGCCATACCGGTAGCCCAGCGCCGCCGTGGCCGCGTAGAGGTCCGCGTTCAGCGTGTAGCCCGGGGCGCGGAAGCCCACGGGCCGCGCGCCGGTGGCCTGGAGGATGGCGGCGTCCGCGCGCGCCAGGTCCTCCTGGATGGCCGCGGCGCCCCGGCGCGTCAGCGCGTAGTCATGGGCGTGGCTGTGGCTGGCCACCTCGATGCCCGCCTCGTGGGAGGCGCGCATGCCCGCCGCGGCGGCCGGGTCGGCCTCCAGGTCCTCGCCGATGGCGAAGAAGGTCCCCGGCACGCCCACCGCGTCTAGCAGCTCGCGAAAACGAGGCACCGCCACCGCGTGCACCAGCGAGCGGGCGCGCGCATCGAGCAGCGACTCCGGCAGGCCGTGGATGCGGCAGTAGTGGGGCAGCGAGTCGAGGTCGACGGAGATGGACGCCAGCCGCACGGTGCGCCCCTCCCCGCTCACGTTCCGCGTACGCGGATGACGTAGAACAGCTTGCCCACGTTCTTCAGCACGTTGGGTACGCGCTTGAACAGGTGGATGGACGGCTGGCGCTTCTCGTGGAGCTGGATGGGAATCTCCACCACATTCAGCCCGCCGCGCCACGCGCGGATGACGAACTCGCTGGCGAACACGTCCATGTCCACCACGCACTTCTGGATGACGGGCAGCAGCGCTTCGCGGCGGAACGCCTTCAGCCCGTGCGTGTCGGTGCCCTGGAAGCCCAGCGCCACCTTCAGCAGCTTGTTGTGCACGCGCGTGGCCGCCCGGCGAATCAGCGGGCGCTGGTCACTGGCGCCCTTGGCTGCCTTGGAGCCCACCACCATGTCCGCCTCGCCCCGCTCCAGCCGCGGCAGCGCCGCGTCGTAGAAGGTCAGGTCGCACAGGTCGATTTCATCGCAGACGACATAGGTGCCCTGGGCCTTGAGGATGCCGGCCTTGAGCGCCACCCCGTAGTTGGGCGTCTCCGAGTGGAACCAGCGCAGGCGCGGATTGTTCGCGCAAAGCTCCTCGAGGATGGCGGGCGTGGCGTCGCGTGAGCCGTTCTCCGCGAAGATGATCTCGTAGTCGAGCCCGCGCGCATCCAGCCCCTGGCGCAGCTCCTCCGCCGCCGAGGCGATGATGGACTCCTCGTTGTAGACCGGAATGACGACGGAGAGGTGGGGGGCCATGAACTCGAACCCGGATGGCTAACACGCCCCAGCCCACCCGTCGACAAGATGCGACGGGTGGGCCACTGGGATGTCAACCGTTGAGAGTCCGGGCACAGGCGCGGCCCGCAAGGATGGCGTCCTCCATCGAGGAGTACTCCCACTGGCCATAGCGGCCAGCAATCAGGATTCCCGCATGCTCCAGGAAGCGAAGAATCTCCGACTTCGCCGGCCCGTACGCCTCGTCGTAGAGCACGTAGGCGTGGGGAATCTCACGCGCCTGCGCGAAGAGGATGTCGTCCGCCGCGTGGATCATCTGCGAGCGCACCAGGTCCTCCACGGCGTACTTCTCCGCGTCCGCCAGGGACAGCTCGCCGTGGTGGCTGTACTCCACGTAGAAGGTGGACGTGTCCGGCGGCGCCAGCGGCGCGTACACCGCGGACGGCGAGCCGATGCGGTACGTGTGGAACTCTGGCTCGGGCAGGTAGATCCAATGCCAGGGCTGGCGGTTGGGCCCCCTGGCGCCCACGGCCACGTAGGTGACGGTGGTGGCGCGCAGCTGCTTCGCCGCTGCCTGCACCGCGTCGGGCACGCCAGCTTCGCCCTTCGCCAGCAGCGCCACCAGCCCGGGCAGCGAGATGCTGGACACCAGCCCCGCATAGGGCTGCACGCTGCCGTCCGACAGCGTCACCTTCCGGGCCTTCCAGTCGATGGCGGTGGGCTCGGTGTGCGTGCTCAGCCGGCCGCCCTTCAAGTGACTCAGCATGGCGCGGGCGAGGCTCTCGATGCCGCCCTCTCGCGGATACAGGAACGACGCGTTGTAGCCCACGGCGTCGCTGCCCGCGCCGAGCGCGCCATCCACCACGTCCTTCAGGGTGGGGCGAGGCACGAAGCGGCCCACCCAGGCGGCGGACATCTCTCGCGGGTGCACCGTCCACAGCTTCTGGTTGTAGGGCACCATGAAGTTCTTCGCGAAGCCCTCCCCCATGTAGCGGAGGATGAACTCCTCGAAGTTGCGCGGCTCGCGCTCGCGCAGCTCACGGCCCTTCTCACCAAAGAGGGCCTCCACGTAGCCGATGAGGTTCTCCGACACCACCTCCGGCGGCAGGCCGTGGGTGTTCACCTGGTACGGGAAACGCGTGAACACACCGCGCGTGAAGATGCCCGCCTTGCGCTGGATGCGGACCATCTGCTCCGGCAGCCACAGCGTGTTCACCAGCGCCTGGATCTCTGGATCCCTCAAGTGGAGCCAGTGCCCCGTGGGGTCGAAATAACACCCCTGGATGACCTCGGTCTTGATGAGGCCACCGACGCGGTCGGACTTCTCGATGAGGCGCCAGGGCTTGTTCAGGAAGTGGGCGGTGGACAGGCCCGCGAGGCCCGCGCCCAGGATGACGATGGGGTCCATGAGGGGTCGGGTCTACCACCTTCCCCTCCGGGAGCGTGGATACGAACGCGAGACGATGACCGGCAGAAGGCAGGAGCCCTCGCTTGCCTGTCCGTGAAAACGAGGGAGGGTGCGCTTCAACCTCTTCGTGCGCGTTCTTTCCGGGCTGGAAACGCCTCTGGTAGCCTGCGCGCACCGCGAAGGCGCTCGGTCCCCCTCTCGCGAGCATTCGCGCCTGCTGGTCCCGTCGAAGGAACCCCATGAAAGTCTCCTGCCCGTCTTGCCAAACGAACTACAACATCGATGACAAGCGGATCCCCCCGGGCGGCGCGAAGCTCAAGTGTGCCCGGTGCCAGACCACCTTCCCCATCAAGCTCGATGCGGTGAGCGCGCCCGCGGCGCCGTCCGCCGCCATTCCGCTGCCCGGTGCCGCCGCCCCCGCCATCCCCCTGCCGGGCACGGCGCCGCAGGCCCCCGCGACGGGCGCCGCCATCCCGCTCCCCGGAGCCCCCGCGCCTCGAGCCGCCGCGCCGCAGGCCTCCATCCCTCTGCCCGGCACCGCGCCACAGGCCGCCGCGCCTTCCGCCGCCATCCCTCTACCGGGAGTGGCGCCACAGACCGCCGCGCCATCCGCCGCCATCCCTCTGCCCGGCGCCGCACCACAGTCCGCCGCGCCATCCGCCGCCATCCCTCTGCCCGGCGCCGCGCCACAGACCGCCGCTCCGTCCGCCGCCATCCCGCTCCCCGGAGCCCCCACGACGGCCGGGGCTTCCGCGGCCATCCCCTTGCCGGGTGCCGCTGTGTCCGCCAGGGCCATTCCCCCGCCCGCCCCGCACGCCGCCATCCCTCTGCCCGGAGCCCCCGCGGCAACTGGCGCCATCCCACTGTCAGGCGCTCCCGCCGGAGCCATCCCCTTGCCGGGAGCACCCTCCGCGCCTGCTGCCATCCCGCTGCCTGGCGCCCCCGATGCGTTCGGAGCCCCCCCGGACGCGGCCATCCCGCTGCCCGGAAGCGCGCCCGAGCCTGATCCATTCGCATTCGACATGAGCGAGCCGGTGCCGCCCGCGGCCGACCCGTTCGGCTTCGACATGAGCGAGCCAGCACAGTCCGAGGCCGACACGTTCGGCTTTGACATGAGCTCGCCCGCCGAGGCCGCCGCAGCGGTGCCTGACACGGGCCCCGGCGATGACACCTTCGCCTTCGACCTGAGCTCGCCCGCCGATGCCGCCGCGGCCATGCCTCACGCGAGCGGCGATGCGTCCATGGACGCGTTCGGAGAGCCTTCACGCGACCCCCGGGAGGTGACGCGCGTCGTCTCCATCCCCCTCCCGAACGACGCCTATCGCGAGCCGCCCGCCCCGGCCTCTGACTATGGCGTGAACGCGCCCTCTGGGACGGCACGGGATTTCGACTTCGACACCGCCGAGGCCCCCTCCGCGGATGCGTCCCAGGGCTACGGCGTGAATGCGCCGTCGGGGACTGCGCGAGACTTCGACTTCTCCGACGACGCCCTGCCCGTTCCCGTGGACGCCGCGCCCGCGGACGGCGCCTTCGCCTTCGATATCGAGTCACCCGCTGGTGACGGCCACGCCCCGGTGCCCGAAGCGGACCCCTTCGCGCTCCCACCGCCCGCGGTCAGCGCGCCCGTGGACGACCCGTTCGCCCTGCCGCCTCCCTCCTCGGCCCCCGAGGCGGACCCCTTCGCGCTGCCCCCACCGCCGGACGCGTACGCGATGCCGCCGCCCGCCGCCGGAGCCCCGTCCTTCGACTTCGGCGAGCTGCCCGTTCCCGCGGACGCGGACCCGTTCGCCCTGCCACCTCCCGCAGCGGACTTCTCCGACCTGCCCGCGCCCGCCGTACCGCAAGCGCTGGAATTCGCGGACCTGCCCGCCCCTGCCGCGCAGGCCACGGACCTCTCGTTCGACTTCAACGCGCCGCCGGCCCCCGGCGCGGACCCGTTCGCCATCGACTTCAACGCGCCGCCAGCCCCCGGCGCGGACCCGTTCGCCATCGACTTCGGCACCCCACCGCCCGGCGCGCCCGCGCCTGCCGCGGATCCGTTCGCCATCGACTTCTCCGAGCCCCCGCCGGCCGCCGTCAGCGTCAATCCGGCGGTGGACTTCGGGGACGTGGACTTCGGTGCGCCGCCCCTCGCCACCCCGTCCCCCTCCATGCCGGACTCGCTCGAGTTCGACCCCACGGCCCGGCCGGACGACGACCTCGAGGCGGACCTCTCCGACCCGCTACCGCCCCCGCCCAATGCGGGCCCCGCGGACGGCCTGGAGATGCTGTCCTTCATTGACGACGCGGCCGGCAAGGACGCCGGCGCCCAGGCCGGGGCCAAGGTGCGCCGGTTCCATGTCCGCCGCCGCTCGGGCAAGGTGTTCGGCCCGTTCGACGAGGGCGTCATCGTCAAGATGCTCGAGGACGGGCAACTCCTGGGGAACGAGGACGTCTCGCTCGACTCGGAGACCTGGTCCGCCATCGGCACCGTGCAGACCTTCGCCGCCGCCATCCAGCGGCTCATGGAAGGTCCCGCCAAGCTGGTGGCGCCCGTCGCGGCACCGGCGGCGGCCACCGTCGACGCCCCCCACGTGGACGGTGCCAACCCGCAGGCCAACATGAAGCGGCTGGAGCAGCTCTATGAAGGCCGCATGGCCGCGGTCTCCGTCGTGGACCGCAGCGGTAACACGGAGAAGTGGAAGAAGCGCGTCCCGGCGATGATTGCCGCCGGCGTCGTCGTGGCGGTGGCGGGCGTCGGCGCGGCCATGGAGTTCGGCACCCGCTATGGTGCCTACGGCCGCCGCGCCCTCCTCCCCGCCCGCGTGGCCGACGGCTCCGCCGAGGCGAAGCAGGTGGAGGACGCGAAGCAGGCGCTCCTCCAGGACACCTTCGAGAGCTACAAGCAGGCCCGCGAGCTCAGCGCGAAGGTGCTCCAGCAGAAGGAGTACCCGGCGGTGCGCTCGCTGTGGTGCCAGTCCGTCCACTACCTCCAACGCCGCTACGCCGCGAGCAACCCCAACGAGCTGAACCGCTGCCGACAGGACCTGGCGGACATCGAGTTCCTGGGTGAGAAGGACGTGGACTTCATCAAGGTGACCGCGGCCATCGCGCTCACCGGACGGCAAGCGGACTCCGCCATCCCCATCCTGACCAGCGCCTACAACCGCGAGGACACCCAGGGCGACGTGGAGCTGGCCTTCCTGCTGGCCGAGGCCTACGCCCTGAAGCGCGACGAGAAGCGCGCCCTGGACACGTTGACCAAGGTGCTCGCGAAGAACCCCAAGTCCGCCAAGGCCCACCACGCCGTGGGCAACCTGCACCAGGCCGCGGGCCGAGCCGACGAGGCCGCCGCCGCCTACGCCGCGGCCCTGGAGGCCGACCCCAAGCACGTGGCGTCCGCGGTGGAGCTGGCCGCGGTGGAGCTGCTGGTCCGCAAGGACGTGGCGAAGGGCACCGAGGCCGTGGAGCGGGCGCTGGCCACGGACGTCCAGTCCGCGCTGGGCCCCGCCGAGCTGGCCCGGGCCCGCGGCCTCATGGGCGTGGCGCTGTTCCAGAAACACCAGCCGAAGGAGGCCGAAGCCGAGCTGAAGGCCGCCCTGGAGATGGACGCCAGGTCGCCCTTCCTCCGCGGCCAGCTCGCGCACGTGCTGCGCGCCCAGCGCAACTTCGACGCGGTGCTGCCCCTCTACACAGCGCTGGCGGCGGAGGAGCCCGGCAACCTCGAGTTCGCGGACGGCCACATCACCGCGCTGGTGATGACCGGCAAGATGCAGGACGCGCTGGAGGCCGTGAAGAAGGCCAACGGCGTGTTCCCCAACGAGGCCCGCATCGCCTACCTCTACGGCCGCATCGAGGACGCGCTCGACAAGCTCTCCGATGCGGAGGGCCACTACAAGCGCGCCATCGCCGCGGACGAGGACCTGGTGGAGGCCCGCCTCTACCTGGGCCGCTTCTACCTGGCCCAGCGGCGCAACGCGGAGGCGCGCGCCCAGCTCGAGGAGGCCGTGAAGCGCGCCCCCGAGAACGCCGGCGTGCGCGCGGGCCTGGGCGAGCTGGCCCTGGCGGAGAACAACGCGCTGTTGGCCCAGCAGGAGTTCGAGCGCTCCGTGAAGCTCGACCCCATCCTCGCCGACGCCCACCTGGGCCTGTCCCGCGTGGCCCTGCTGACGGACGACCTGGAGACGGCGAAGACCGAGGCCAACCGCGCCCTGGAGCTGGACCCGCACCTGCTCAAGGACGGCCGGCTGCAGCGCGGCCTCGTGCTGTGGCGGCTGGGGCAGCTCGAGGAGGCCGTGGCCGAGCTGGAGAAGGCGAAGGCGGAGGACCCTCGCTCCACCACCATTCCCATCACCCTGGGCGCCGTGCTGCTGGAGCGGGGCGACCTGCCGGGCGCGGAGGGCAACCTGGGACTCGCGCTGAGCAACGAACCCTCCAACCATGAGGCGCTCTACTACCTGGCGCTCGTCAAGGCGAAGCGGCTGGAGTTCACCCAGGCCCTGGACAACATGCGCAAGGCCGTGGAGCGGGCGCCCAACCGCGCGGACTACCATTACGCCTACGGGGTCATCCTGCGCGACGCGAAGAACCTCCCGGATGCCATGTCCGCCTGGCGCAAGGCCGTGGAGCTGGCGCCGAACCACGCGGACGCTCACGAGGCGCTCGGACACGCCCTGCTGGAGAGCGGCCAGTTCGACGAGGCCATCACCTCGTTCGAGGCCAGCCTGAGCGCCGACCCCCGCCGCACGCGGGCGCTGGGCTCCATTGGCGACGCCTACTTCGCCGCCGCCCGCTGGAACGACGCCATCAAGCGCTACCAGGCGGCCCTGAAGACCGACCCCAAGCTCACCTACGTCTATTACAAGGTCGCTCGCGCCTTCACCGAGCAGGCCCAGCACGCCAAGGCCATCGACTGGTACCGCAAGGCCACCACGCTCGAGCCCGAGAACCCCATGGCCTACTACTACCTGGGCTTCGCCTATAAGGAGCGCAACAAGCGCCGGGAGGCAGTGCAGGCCTTCAAGGACTACCTCGCGCGCAAGCCAGACGCGACGGACAAGAAGGACATCGAGGACGAAATCTACGACCTGCAGAACTGAGGTCGCCGCCCCTCCCCCGCCCGCCCGGCGCCACCGGCGCCCGGCTGCGTCAGGGGCGGGGCCACGCGGCGTCCGGCCTTGAGCACCCGGGTGCGAGGAACCTTGCTGGCCTCACCCGGGGTGACTACAAGGCGTGCTCCATGCTGGACCTCCGGAACGTTGCGCAGAACTTCGATGCGGTGGTCGCCCGGCTCAAGACGCGGGGCGGCAACCTGGATTTGGGCCCTTTCCAGCGGCTCTTCGCCGAGCGCCGCGAGCTGTACATCTCCGTGGAGTCGCTGGCCGCGCGCCGCAACGCCGCCAACGAGGAGATGAAGCGCAAGGCGAAGGAGGACCCGAAAGCGCTGGACGCGCTGCGCGGCGACCTTCGCGCCGTCTCCCAGGAAATCAAGGAGAAGGAGGCGCGCCTCAAGGAAGTGGAGGAGGAGCTCAACCGCATCCTCCTGCTCATCCCCAACGTGCCCCATGAGTCCGTCCCCGTGGGCGGCGGCGCCGAGGACAACGTCCAGGTGAGCATCTGGGGCGAGAAGCCCGACCTGCTCTTCGCGCCCAAGCAGCACTTCGAGTTGGGGGAGAAGCTGGGCATGCTCGACTTCGAGCGCGCCGCCAAGGTGTCCGGCAGCCGCTTCACCTTCTACAAGGGCGCGCTGGCGCGGCTGGAGCGGGCGCTCGTCACGTTCATGATCGACGTGCACACGAGCAAGGGCTACACGGAGCTGCTCCCGCCCTACCTGGTGCTGCGCGAGACGATGATGGGCACCGGCCAGCTGCCCAAGTTCGAGGACGACGTCTTCAAGACGGTGGGTGAGCCGGAGCGCTTCCTCATCCCCACCGCCGAGGTGCCCGTCACCAACTACCACGCGGACGAAATCCTGGAGGGCGAGTCCCTCCCCATCCGCTACTGCGCCTTCAGCCCCAGCTTCCGCGCGGAGGCGGGCGCCGCCGGCAAGGACACCCGCGGCCTCATCCGCCAGCACCAGTTCCACAAGGTGGAGCTGGTGAAGTTCGCCCAGCAGGAGCAGAGCCTGGATGAGCTCGAGGCGATGACGGACGACGCCTGCGACATCCTCCGCCGCCTGGGCCTCCACCACCGGGTCATGCTCCTGTGCACCGGAGACATGGGCTTCAGCGCCCGCAAGACGTACGACATCGAGGTCTGGCTGCCCGGGCAGAACGCCTACCGGGAGATTTCGTCCTGCTCCGACTGCGGCGACTTCCAGGCCCGCCGGGCCCGGATTCGCTACCGGGCCCAGAAGGGGGACAAGCCCCAGCTCGCCCACACGCTCAACGGCAGCGGCCTGGCGGTGGGCCGGACGACCATCGCCATCCTGGAAAACTACCAGCGCGAGGACGGAAGCGTGGCCATTCCGGAGGCGTTGGTGCCCTACATGGGCGGCCTGAAAGAGCTGAAGCCGATTTGAGTCTGAATCCGACTTGCAACGCGCGAAGAATCAGGTAGAAGGGCGGCCCCGCGGACGTCGGTGCGCGGGGAGCCTTGTCGGCCCCGGTAGTATGGAGGCGTGGCCGAGCGGTTGAAGGCAGCGGTCTTGAAAACCGCAGAGGGTGCAAGCTCTCCGTAGGTTCGAATCCTACCGCCTCCGAGTTTTTGTTCTTGAGTTTGTCGGTTCTTTGACAGAGAAGAGATGGAGAGATGGCCGAGAGGCTGAAGGCACAGGTTTGCTAAACCTGCATACTCGAAAGGGTATCGAGGGTTCGAATCCCTCTCTCTCCGCCACTTGTTGTTGTAGAAGCGCCGGAAGAAATGCTCCCTTAGCTCAGCTGGATAGAGCGTCGGACTACGAATCCGAAGGCCGGAGGTTCGAATCCTCCAGGGAGCGCCACTTCTTTCGAGCAATTCTCCATGAGTGACGAAGCTTTCATGCAGCAGGCGTTGGTGCTCGCGCGGGAAGCAGCGGAACTCGGAGAGGTCCCCGTAGGCGCAGTGGCGGTGCTTGACGGAGAAGTCGTTGGCACCGGCTTCAATCGCCGGGAGGTGGACCGGAACCCACTTGCTCACGCCGAGATGCTGGCAATGGATGCCGCGGCCCGGAGAATCGGTGCCTGGCGGCTCTCGGGTGTCACCGTGTACGTGACGCTTGAACCCTGTGCCATGTGCGCCGGAGGTCTGGTGCAGTCCCGCGTGACACGGCTCGTTTTCGGAGCCTCTGATCCGAAAGCAGGCGCGGTGGGCTCGCTCTACAACCTGGTCGAAGAGCCTCGACACAATCACCGGCTCCAGGTCACGAGTGGTATCCTGGCGGACGAGAGTCGCCTGCTACTGAAGACGTTCTTCGGGCGTTTGCGCACGAAGAAACGTGAAAACTGAATACTGGAGAGCTGGCCGAGTGGTCGAAGGCACCTGACTCGAAATCAGGCATACCGGCAACGGTATCGTAGGTTCGAATCCTACGCTCTCCGCTCCAGCTTTATGGAGAGGTGGCCGAGCGGTTGAAGGCGCACGCCTGGAACGCGTGTATATCTGAAAGGGTATCGTGGGTTCGAATCCCACCCTCTCCGTTGTATTCTCTGCGGTACGTAGTTACATTTTTTATGGTCGGGACAACGTGGGGGCGTGAACCCCGCCAGGTCCGGAAGGAAGCAACGGTAGCGTACTTCCGCGTGTGTCCCGGCCGTCCTTTTTGAAGAGCCAGTGTCCTTTTGGGGCACTGGCTCTTCGCCTTTGCGGGCTTCCCGCGCACCGCTCCCCTGCCCTACTCCCGCGTGAGAATCGTCTCTCGCCCAATCCTCCGGACGATGCGGAAGCCGCCGGCCTGGAGCTCATCGAGGGCGCGGTCCTCGAAGGTGACGGCGCGGTTGAAGGTCATGTCCTGGAGGGCCCACTGGAAGGCGCTGTCGTGCGGCCAGTCACAGGTGAGCCAGGGAATCCGCTTCCCCAGGTAGAAGAAGCCGCCCGCGCCCCAGAGCCCCTCGTTGACGATGAGCAACCCCCGCGCGTCCCCTCGGGAGGCTGCCACGATGGCGCGGAGCTGGTCCGCCCGCAGGTCCCCGGCCGGGAAGATGGCGGCCACCGCCACGCTGCTGGCCAGGGCGAGTCCAGCCAGGCCCCACCGGCCCTGGGGCGCCAGGCGACCGGCGAGGAAGCCGGCCACCGGCGGCGCTGCGGCCAGCATCCCCAGCACCAGGGCGGGATAGAGGAAGCGCTCCTCCTTGTGTGGGATGGCCAGCAGCACGACGGTGTACGCGGCGGCACACCACAGCGGGAGGGAGACGCCGCGCTGCCGCCGAAGCGTGGCGAGGCCGAGCGGCACGGCGCCCCAGGCCCACGGTGCCACGCCTGAGAGGAGCGGCTCCACGTAGAAGCTGGGGGCATCCGCGCCGAAGTGGGCCGCCGCGTCACCGGAGAAGACGTTGAAGCGGGCGTAGGCGAAGAAGGAATGGAAGGGCGCGCCCCAGGTCGCCCAGTCCAGGGCGCCAAGCGCCGCCGCCACGCCCAGGCCGCTGACGCAGGTGAAGGCGAGCAGCCGCCACTGTCGCGCCGCCGCCAGCCACACCACGGCCGCGAGGACGAAGACGGCCGACGGATAGCGGGCCACCACCGCGAGCCCCAGGGCCAGTCCCCCCACGAGGCCGGCCCGTGTCACCCGCTCGCGCCGGTCCAGCGCCTCCATCGCGATGAGGAGCAGCGAAGCGGAAATCGACTCGCCCAGGGTGCGGCCCGCGAAGACGAGCACCGGCCCGTAGAGCCCCACGAGCAGTGCCGCCAGCCGGCCCCCGGTCGGCCCGGCCCGGCGCTCGGCGTAGCGGTACGCGGCCAAGAGGCTCCAGGCGTGCAGCGCCACCTGCGGAATCGCCACCACGGCGCGATAGGCCCTCGGGTGGGTGATGCCGAGCAGGTCCGCCAGCTTGAGGAAGCCGGCCAGCACGCCGGGCACGGCCCAGTTGCGAAGGCCCTCACGCCACTCCCACGCCAGGACACCGTAGCCGTGCGCACGCCACCAGGCCGGCTCCAGCGCCTGGTACACCTCGTCCGGGTGGATGCGGCCCAGCTGCGCCACCGCGATGAGCCCGGGCAACAAGGCCACGACGAGCAGCCCCCAGCGGGACCAGCTCCAGCGAGGCGCGCGGCGGTGCGCGGCCTCCAGCGCGACGGAGGGCTCGGGCTGAGAGGCGGAAGCGGAGAGGTGGGGCGCGAACACAGGCGCGGCGGACTCTCCCTGCCCGCGAGGCCGGACGCAAGGCACGCGAGCTGCGCCCGCCCGCCCTCCTCCCTGCCTGCGGCGTGGGCGGGACGCAGAGTGGAATCCCACCTCGTGGGAGGGCAACGACATGGATCATTCACGCCGCCGTGTTTAGATGGCGCCCCCCATGAGCTACCTCGTTCTCGCCCGCAAATGGCGCCCGCAGAAGTTCGATGACATGACCGGACAGGAGCACGTCGTCCGGACCGTCGCGAACGCCATCAAGATGGACCGGGTCGCGCACGCGTACCTGTTCTGCGGGCCTCGCGGCGTGGGCAAGACAACGGCCGCCCGTCTACTCGCCAAGGCGCTCAACTGCGAGAAGGGCCCCACCGCCCAGCCCTGCGGCGAGTGCCGCGCCTGCACGGAGATTGCCGCGGGCACGAGCGTGGACGTCGCCGAAATCGACGGTGCCTCCAACAACGGCGTCGAGAACGTCCGCGAGATTCGGGAGAACGCGAAGTACCTGCCGCAGCGGGACCGGCACAAAATCTACATCATCGACGAGGTCCACATGCTGTCGGGGGCGGCGTTCAACGCGCTGCTCAAGACGCTGGAGGAGCCGCCCGGGCACGTGAAGTTCATCTTCGCGACCACCGAGGCGCACAAGCTCCCGGACACCATCCTGTCGCGGTGCCAACGCCACAACTTCCGCCGGATTCCGGCGGCGCGGATGCTTCAGCGGCTCCAGGAGATCTGCAAGGCGGAGGGCGCCGGCATCTCCGACCAGTCGCTGTCGCTGGTGGTGCGCCAGTCCGAGGGCGGCATGCGCGACGCGCTGAGCCTGCTGGACCAGGTGCTCGCCTCCTGCGGAGCCAACCCGTCCGATGAAGAAGTGGCCGAGGCGCTGGGCGCCATCGACCGCACCCTGGTGCAGGACTTCGCCGACGCGCTCGTCCGCAAGGACGCCCGGCGCGTGCTGGAGCGCGTGGAGGAGGTCTTCAACCGCGGGCTCGACCTGAAGCGACTGGCGGAGGAGCTGGCCTTCCAGCTGCGACACCTCTTCGTCACCAAGACGCTGGGCAAGGCCCCCGACGAGCTGTCCGAGTCCGAGCAGAAGGCATTGCAGACGCTCGCCCAGGATGCGGAGCCCGCGCAGCTCACCCGTCTGTTCGACGTGGTGCACGGCTGCATCTGGGACGTGTCGCGCGCGGCCCAGCCGCGTCTGGCGCTGGAGATGGCGCTGCTCAAGGCCATCCAGCTCTCTCCCGGCGGCTCGATTCCCGAGCTGCTCGCCCGCGTGGACAAGCTCGCCGCGGGGATGGGGGACGGTTCTGCGAAGTCCAACGCTGGAGCGCCGGGAGGTCGCTCCAGCCCCGCCAACTTTCGCGCCTGAGCCGCGACCCACATTACCCGCCCCATCGCTACGCCCCGCCGAGTCGACGCCCTCCGTGGCGGCGATGCGCCAGGAGGCACCGCCTCAGGTCGGCCCCATCGCCAGTCCTGCCCGGCAGGGTGAGCCCTGGCGCGCCAGCGGCCACGCCGCGCCTGGACGCCATGACGAGCCGCCGCGACACGGTGTGCCTCATGGCGACGTGCGCCCGGGTGAGCCAGCTCGCGCGGGCTACCAGGCCGCGCAGATGATTCCCTCCGGGCCGGTACTGGAGGGGTTGTCCCCTTCCGCCGCGCGTCCGCTCTCCTTCCTCCGCCATGGCGGCTCGGCACAGGCCCCCGCGGCTCCCACGCCGCCCCCTGCTCCGGCCGGCGCCACGCCGCTGTCGCGGACCACCGAGCCCGCTCCGGAAGTCCGCATCACCAACATCCGTCGGCCGGAGCCCATCGCCCCGGCCGGGCCTCCGCCCCACGAGGAGGAGGACGCGCGCTACTACCCAGAGGAGCATTCCCCCGAGGGCTGCGCCTCCGGAGAGTGCCTCCCCGACGCGGCCCCGCCGCCGCCCGCGCCAGCTCCCGAGCCCCCCAGCCTCAGTGAGCCCGAACCCGAGCCGGAGCCGGAGGCGCCCACCCCCAGCCGCTCGCGGGACAACCCGAACCTGCCCCTCATCGAGCGGTGGCGGGCCGCAGTCGATACGGTGAAGGCCTCGCACCCCCGGCAGGGCGCCGCGCTCGCCAACGGGCGCCTGATGTCCATGAAGAACGGTGAAATCGTCCTCGGCTTCCTGCCCGTGGCCGGCTTCCACCGAATGGCCGTCAACTCCACCGCGGGCAAGGCCGCCGTCGACCGGGCCCTGGCCGAGCACTTCGGCCGCCCCGTGAAGCTCACCCTCCAGGATGCATCGCCGGATGACCCTCGCCTGGGCCCCAGCCTGGCCGAGCAGGATGCACAGAGCCGCGCGGCCCACGAGAAGAACACCGATAACAAGGTCCGCAGCCACCCGGCCGTGCGGGCGGTGCTCAAGTTCCTGGGCGGCGAAATCGAACACATCCAGGTCTACGAGCCCGAGCGCCCCGGGGCCGAGCCAGCCGACGACACCCCCGATGACAGCGCCTGACAACCGCCGCGCGCGACGGTAGGGTGGCGCCCCATTCCACGCCGGGGCGGGGCCATGCATGGCGCCCGCTCCCATGAGCACCGAGGAAGCATATGCCTGGCGTCGACCTGAACTACTTCATCCGGCAGGCGAACAAGCTGACGGAGAAGATTGAAGAGCGGAAGCAGCAGCTGGCGGAGGAGAGCGTCGAGGCCAAGGCCGGCGACGGCCGTGTCACCGTCGTCGCCAATGGCATCCAGGAGATCCGCAGCATCAAGATCGACAAGGAAGCCATCGACCCCAACGACACGTCAATGCTCGAAGACCTCATCACCGCCGCCGTGAATGCCGCCCTGGCGAGCAGCCGGCAGCACATGCAGCGCGAGCTCGCGAAAATCTCCGGCGGCGTCAAGATCCCCGGCATTACCTGATAACGGATGACCCCCGATCCGCTGAATCGACTCGTCGCCCAGTTGGCGAAGCTGCCGGGCATTGGCGAGAAGACCGCGCAGCGCCTCGCGTTCTACATCCTGCGAGCGCCGGGTGAGTACGCCGCGGAGCTGTCGCAAGCCATCCGTGAGGTGAAGGAGAAGGTGCACCTGTGCGTGCGCTGCTTCTCCCTCACCGACGCGGAGACCTGCAACTTCTGCCGGGACTCCCGCCGGGACGAGCGCGTGCTGTGCGTCGTGGAGACGTTCGCCGACCTGATGGCGCTGGAGCGCACCCGCGAGTTCAAGGGTCGCTACCACGTCCTCCACGGCGTGCTGTCTCCGCTCGAAGGCGTGGGCCCCGAGCAGCTCCGCATCCGCGAGTTGCTGGAGCGCCTCAACGACGGCCGCGTGGAGGAGCTCATCCTCGCCACCAACCCGGACGTCGAGGGCGAGGCCACCGCGCTCTACCTGACGCGCCTGCTCAAGCCCATGGGCCTGCGCGTCACCCGCATCGCCCAGGGCCTGCCCATGGGCGGAGACCTCGAGTTCGCGGACCAGGCCACGCTCGCCAAGGCCCTCTCCGCCCGCCGCGACCTGTAGGCCTCGAACTGCTGGCGGCGCGAGCCCACTCGCGCCGCTACTGCGTCACCCGCCACGAGAACGGCATCACCACGGTGACCTCCTGGTCGCGGTGCGCCGGGAAGCGAAGGCGCTCCGCCTGACTCTCGAGGCAGCGCCCCACGTTCGACGGCGCCAGCGCGCCTCGCGTCTGTGCCCGTACCTTGCCCGACGAGGCGATGGTGAGCTGCACCTGCACCTCCCCCTGGCTCGAAGGCAGGTCCGCCTTGAAGCGCTCGAAGCAGGAGGAGATGCGGGCGCGGCCACGCGACACGACGCGCTGGACGTCCTCGATGCCCAGCGTCACCCGCTTCTGCGTGGCCGGCTTCTTCGATGTCGCAGGCGCCACATCTGCCTGCTCCCCGTCCGCTTCGGTCGCCGGAGCCACGGCACCAGCAAGCTCGGGCGGGTCCACGGGAACGTCGCCCGCGGGCGGCTCGGCGCCAGCAGCCTCCGCCTGGGCACGCTCCGCCCCCTCGTCAGCGGGGGACGCGGGAGCGCCGTCGCCCACCGGCCCCTGCCCGGCGGCCTCGCCCGTGCCCACGCGGGCCGCCGATGCCGGCGCCAGGGACACCGCGGTCGGCGTCGTCATCCACTGCCGATAGCCGATGACTCCCGCGGCCATCAGCACCATGCCGCCCGCGAGCCCCACCGCCAACATGCGCCAGCGCGGCGCCGCAGTCGCCGGGGCCGCGCGCGAGGCCGCCCCTGGGGCCAGGGCGGGAAGGACGCCCGACGAGGACGGCCGCACGGACATGCCCGGCCGCTGCGCGGACGTGGCATCCCCCTCCCGGGCGAGGACGCCATACAGGTTCGTCCCCTGCGCGTCCGCTCCGGGCGCGGGCGTCTGGCCACCCTCCGGACCGGCGCCGTACGTCGCGGCGAGCGTGGCCAGCGTGGGAATGCGGGAGCGCTCGTTGAAGCGCTCGTCGCCGAAGTGTCCCTTGAGGAAGACGCCAAGCTGCATCGGACCTGCGACGCTCACGTGCTCGCCGAGGAAGGCCTCCAGGGCGTTCGCGAAGTCCTCCGCCGTCGGGTAGCGGTCCTCCGGCTTGAAGGCCATGGCCTTGAGGATGATGGCCTCCAGTTCCTCTGGCAGGTCCGGCCGCAGCTCCCGCGGCGGCTTGAGCTCGCCTTGCAGCAGGGCGTTGAGCACCGCGAGGTCGTTCTCCCGCGAGAAGGGCCGCACGTGGGTGAGCGCCTCGTACAGGCTGACGCCCAGCGCGAAGACGTCCGCGCGGCGGTCCACCTCCTTGCCGCGCGCCTGCTCCGGCGCCATGTACATGTACTTGCCCTTCACCACGCCGGTGCGCGTGTTGACGAGCCGCGACTCGGCCTTGGCGATGCCGAAGTCCAGCACCTTCACCTGCCCCTGGTACGTCAGGTAGAGGTTCGACGGAGAGACGTCGCGGTGGACGACGTTCAGCGGCTGCCCGGCCTCGTTGGTGAACTCGTGCGCGAAGTGCAGACCGCGCGCCGCGTCGATGAGGACCCGCAGCACCACGGGCAGCGGCAGATAGTGGCGCTTGCGCCCCGCCAGGCGCAGCGTCGTGGAGAAGTCCTCGCCCGCGAGGTACTCCATGCAGATGTAGTAGCAGCCCTCCGCGAAGCCCAGCTCCTGAATCTGGACGATGTTCGGGTGGGCCAGCTTCGCCGCCAGACGCGCCTCGTCCCGGAACATCTCCACGAAGTCGGGGTTGTTCGTCAGGTGCGGCAGCATCCGCTTGATGACGACGTTGCGCTCGAAGCCGTCCGCGCCCAGCAGCTTCGCGAGGAAGATTTCCGCCATGCCTCCCTCGGCCAGCTTCCGCACGAGCACGTACGGGCCATAGGGCTGCAACAGGGGCGCGGGCACTGCTTCTGGCACGGGGGGCCGGGTCGTCTGGGGGGGGGACATCCTCACGGCCCTCGCTGTTTCAGGGTGCGCACCGTATGGACCGCCGGGGCACCGGGACGCGTCATCTTAAACACCAACACGGGAGGCGAGCCCACCGGCTCCACCCACGTGCTGAAACGGTGCTTGCCATCCAGCGTCACGGGGCGTCCATTGATGGACAGGCGGGCGTCCACGGGGGCGACACCGGCGGCGCGCACCCTGGCGTCCGCCGGCTGGCCGTTGCGCGGCGCGGACACCACGAGCTCCGGCACCGAGTTGTCGTAGACGAGCTCCAGCTTGTTCATCCGCCCTCCCTTGAGCTGCGCGCCAGCGGCGGAGAGCGGCGTGACGGACCAGAGATAGTTGCCCTCGCCCAGCGCGCCCGCGTCCAGTGCGGCGCGCGTCTCCGTCACGGTGCGCTCGGCCACCGGCGTGTCCAGCGCGCCCGCGCGGTACACCGCGACGCGGTAGCGCGCGGCGGACGCATCCGCACCATAGGTGAAGGTCACCGAGGGGGGCTTGTCCTGGTAGAAGATGGTCGTCTTCTCCGGCCCCTCGGGCACCACGTTGCGCACGCGCGCCAACGAGCGCACCACGCGCTCCGGCGCGAACGACGCGCGCCCCGTCACCTGCGTGCCGTCCTTGCGGCTCACCCGCCAATGAAGGCTGCCGCGAGCCGGCGCCGGCACGTTGAGGAAGGGCTGGAACACCGTGCCCGACAGCACCGGGCGCGTGAAGGCCGCGTCCTCCGCCACCTCCACCTGCGCCTCGCCCTCGCCCTCCCAGGTGAGCGCCACCTCCGTCAGCCCCGAATGGAACACCTCCGCGCCATCGGCCACGTCCAGTGCCAACGGCGCCGGCGCCAGCGGCTCGACCCGCACGGCCTGGGACGCGGCGCCCACCGTGGCGCGCTCACCGGCGCGCAGCGCCTGCCGGTCCGCGCCTCGCACCAGCGTGACCTGTCCGGTGAGGGCATCCACGAGATAGCCCGCCGCCGTGCGACGCACCGCCAGCCGGGCCTCGCCGCCTCCCTCCACCTGGAGCTCCGGCAGCACCAGGCGGCTGGTGCGCCCGCGCGCCAGCTGCATCCCCAGCCAGCCCCTCAACAAGTCCAGGCGCGCCTCGTCGGTGGTGCCGCCCTGCTCCGCGGACGTCAGCACCAGCTCCGCATCCGGCCCCAGCGACAGCACCGACGCCGAGCCCTCCAGCCCCAGCACCGCCGAGCCCCCGCGAAGCGTGCGCACGCCATCTCCCGGCTTCAGCGCCTCGCCCTGCTTCGCCACCGGGCGCCAGCGCGAGGCGCCCTGGGGCCGCACCTCCGCGCGCCCCGAGCCCAGGCGCACCGTCACCGCGATGGGCGCCAGCTCCATGACGCGCGCCCCCCGCCGCACCAGCTCCGTCCGGCCCGGCGCCACCTCCACCGCGTCCCCTTCGGTGGCGCGGACCGTCTTGCCGTCGCGGCCGATGAACTCGATGGCACCCAACCGCACCTCGACGCGGCCCGCCTCCTCCGCCACCTGCACGCGGACCTCGCTGGGCTCCTCGGCCCCCACGCGCGTGAGACCAAAGGGCGTGCGGATGCTCAACGCCACCTTCGAGCCCGCGCCGGGCCGCTTCGCGCCGGCGGGCACGCGCGACAGCAAGATGCCGCGCTCCACCTGAAGCACGATGCCGCCCGAGTCCTTCCCCATCGCAAAGCGCGCGTCCGGCCCGACCTCCACGGTGCGCCCGTCCGAGAAGCGCACCGTCGCCGCGCCGCCCTCGGCCGTCTCCACCGCGTCGCCCCCGTACAGCGGGCCCTCCGCCGCGGACCGCCGCTGACCACCGCGCTCCAGACGCACGTCGCCGGACACGCCCTCCAACCGCCCCAGCACCTCCCCCGGCCCTGCGTCCACCACCTCGGGACGCGCCGGCTCGGCGTCCCTGTCACAGCCCGAGGCGGCGAGGAGCAGAAGGAGCAGGAACCCACGACACACCGCGCTCACCGTTTCCCCCTCGGGAAGAGGTCGACATTGAAGATGGTCCGCTCACCGTCGCGCAGGGTGACGACCTTCGTCTGGGACAGGTGCCCTCGCGCGGAGATGGTGATGCGGTAGGTGCCACCGCGCACCTGGACGTTGAACGCGCCCTTCGCATCCGTGCGCGCCCGCACGCGGGCCTTGGTGATGAGGAGCGTCGCCGCCAGCGGCTGCCCCCCTCGCGCGCTGCGGACCTGCCCCGTCAGCGTGGCCCGAACTCCCTTGCGCTGCTCCACCGCCAGCGGCACCGACAGCGTGGCGTCCTGCCCGGCGACGACGAAGGCCGCCTCCTCCGCCGGCCGGAAGCCCGCGGCCTTCACGGAGATGGACACCGGCCCGGGCGAAAGCGCCTCCACCCAGGCCTGGCCCGCCAGGTCCGTGTGCGCCTCCACCGCCCCCACCGACACCGGCACCCCAGGCAGCGGCACGCCCGACTGCGCGTTCACGACCGTCACCCGCAGCGAGCCCGTCGCCGGCGGCAGGGGGCGGGCATGAACCTCCAGCTCCGAACGAACCCCGGCCTCCACCGTGGCCGTCGCCTCCGTGGGCGCGTAGCCCTCCGCGCTGACGAGCGCGGACACCGGTCCGGGCGGCAGCGACGCCACGTCCACCTCTCCCAGCGCGTCCGCCAGCAGCTCCTCGCCGCCCACCACCACGCGGGCCCCTGGCAACGGCGCGCCCGTGCTCGCATCCAGCACCCGGAAGGTCACACGCCCCGGCACCACCACCGGCCGGGCCACGGGCCGGGGCGTCCGCGCACCGTCATGCCACGCCAGCTCCAGCGCCGCGCCCAGCCGCCGCAGCTGCTGCCGGGACTCCGTCCCATCCGCCAACGTCACCGTGTCCTGCACGTGCTGGAAGTCCAGCACCAGCGTGCCCGTCCAGGTCTCCGCGCGCCGCAGCGGCACCAACAGCGCGCCTCCAGCGGAGAAGCCCGTCGCCTCCGCCCGCTCGCCCAGGGCGTCCCGGACCGCCAGCGCCACCGGCAGCTCGGCGCGCGCCTCCAGCCCCAGCCCCAGCGGCAGGTCCGCGCGAACCACGCCGTTCACCACCGCCGCGTGCCGCACGCCGCGCAGCAGCACCGGCGCCGCCGAGTCATGGAAGTGAGGTAGCTGCGCGAAGCCATAGCCCGCGCCCAGCTCCGCGCGCAGCGGCCCCACGAAGACGCGCGCACGGGGCCCCACCGAGGCCCGCGACAGGCTGCCGCCGGTGATCCGCAGCGCGCCCTCCCGCAGGTCGAAGCCCTCCCGCTGCACCCCGGCCCACGCGCCGAACCACGACGTCCCCAGCCACCCCGTCCCCACCACCGCCAGGTCGTTCGGCGTCAGCCCCTCATAGGTGACCCCGGGCCCCACATCCACCTGGCGCCCCTCGCGCAGCGCCACCCCGTAACGCAGGCGCAACGAGGCGCGCTCGACCACCGCCTCCGCCTGAACGGAGGGTGCGGCGAGCAACACGGAAAGCACGAGTACCAGGCGAGCCATCAGGGCGCGCGGGGGAAACAGGGACCGCAAAACGCGGCGGAGTATAGAGAAAGCCGGGAAGGCCCCCAACCCCGCTCCCCCGAGGTTTCACCACCCCCGGCGTGGAGGGGGCTGTAGCGTGGACTCCACCCCACAGTGCGGCCGGGGGGCCCGGAAAGAAACCCGGAAGTCCCTCCAGGAAGCGGAAGGCTTCTTGCTGGAGTGGATACGCTTTGCTAAGCATCCTCACGGTCGGTAGCGCCTCGTCTAACCTCGTGGATTCACTCCAGAAACATCGGAGCGTCGCCGTGAGTGGGACGAGCGAACGCTGAGGAGCGCATACGCCCATGGGCACGCAACTGGTGATGTACGAAGAGGAGTACACCAAGATCAACGCCGTTTGCGACCGGCTGACGAAGGACGCGAACGCGAAGGTGGTCTTCCTCGTCGACAAGAACGGGCAGCTCATCTCCTCGGCTGGGCAGACGCAGAACATCGACACCACGTCACTGGCCTCGCTGACGGCGGGCAACGTGGCGGCGATGGGTGGACTGGCCAAGCTGATTGGGGAGAACGAGTTCCCCAACCAGTTCCACGAGGGAGCCAAGGACTCGCTGTACATGACCATCGTCGGCAGCCGGGTCGTGCTGGTCGTCATCTTCGACAACCGCACCAGCCTCGGCCTCGTCCGCCTTCGCATCAAGAAGGCCAGTGACGAGCTCGCGAAGATCTTCGAGAGCCTGGTGAAGAAGACCGAGAGTCCTGGAGCTGGGTCGCCCTTCGCCGAGATCTCCGACGACGATATCGACAACCTCTTCAGCGAGTAACCCGGGAAGCCATGTCCTTCATCAATTACTCATCCCGCGAAATCAACTGCAAGATTGTCTATTACGGGCCCGGGCTCTGCGGGAAGACGACCAACCTCCAGTACATCTACAACAAGACCGCCGCGGAGACGAAGGGCAAGCTCATCTCGCTCTCCACGGAGACGGACCGCACGCTCTTCTTCGACTTCCTGCCGCTGTCGCTCGGTGAGATTCGCGGCTTCAAGACGCGCTTCCACCTGTACACGGTGCCCGGTCAGGTCTTCTACGACGCCAGCCGCAAGCTCATCCTCAAGGGCGTGGACGGTGTCGTGTTCGTGGCAGACAGCCAGATCGAACGTATGGAAGCGAACATGGAGTCGCTCGAGAACCTCCGCATCAACCTTGCGGAGCAGGGCTACGACCTGAACAAGATTCCGTACGTCATCCAGTACAACAAACGGGACCTGCCCAACGCCGTGACGGTGGAGGAGATGCGCAAGGCGCTCAACCCGCGCAACATCCCAGAGTACCAGGCTGTCGCGCCCACGGGCGTGGGCGTCTTCGACACGCTCAAGGCCGTGGCGAAGCTGGTGCTCACCGAGCTCAAGAAGGGCGGTTGACGGCCGACCACGCTTTCCGCCCACGGCACGGCAAGACGTCCCACAGGCAAGGGTGCTATGTCCTCCCTTGCCGTCAGGTCGGACCGTCTGCCAATGAGGTCGTACCGTGCGTGTCGCCGCCACCTACCCGCTTCTCGCCCTGCTGAGCGCCGCCCTCTGCGGGTCGGCGCTCGCGCAGGAGCCCGCAGCTTCCGCCGCCCCCTCTGCCCAGGCCGCTGCGACCGCGGACGAGGCGTTCAACACCCGCGTGAAGACGCTGGAAGAGAACGTCGTCGACCTGAAGGAGAAGGTCTACCGCTCCAAGGCGCGGCTGCTCCTGCTCCAGGAGACGGTGCTCGGCGGCGACGTCTCCACCGGCGCCCGCGCCGTCATCTTCCACAAGAACGAGATGGGCGGCTCCTTCGAGCTGGAGTCGGTGACGTACGCGCTCGACGGCGCGCCCATCTACACGCAGGTGGACGAGGCGGGTCAGACGGACCTGGGCAAGCGCGAGCTGTTCGAGGTCTTCAACGGCCGCATCATCCCCGGACAGCACCAGCTCGCCGTGCGCCTCGTCTACCGGGGCAACGGCTATGGCGTGTTCAGCTACCTGGAGGGCTACAAGTTCAAGGTGCAGTCCAGCTACACGTTCAACGCGGAGCCGGGGAAGACCTCCACCGTGCACGTGGTGGGCTACGAGCAGGGCGGCATCACCACCGACCTGAAGGACCGCCCCGCCGTGCGCTATGAGGTCGCCGTGACGCGTGAGACGGGCCGCAAGGCCACGCCCGCCGCCCCGCCGCCCGTCACCCGCTCCACTCCCGGCCAGTAGAGGGCCCTCCGGTGAACGCCTCGCTCCGCGCCCTCACCCTCGCGGCGGCCCTGCTGGGGCCGGCGGCCCTCCACGCCGCCGAGCCCGCGCGCCAGCCCCCGCCCCACCCGACCGCGCGCGAGCTGGCGCCACGGCTGGACGTGGTGGAGCAGGGGCTCGCCGGCGCCGAGGAGAGCCTCCACTTCGTGGAGACGCAGTACACGCTGCGCGCCGAGGCCAGCGACGAGGATGCGCTCGCCCGGCGGTTCTCGGACGGCGAAATCCAGTACCTGCTGGGCGACTGGCCCGCGGCCTCCGTCCTCTTCTACGACCTGGTGAGCGACCCTCGCTTCCGCGCGCACCCCCGCTATCCGGACGCGCTCTTCTACCTGGCGGACTCGCTGTTCGAGCAGCGCAACTACATCGGCTCGCGCATGTACCTGCGCGAGCTGCTGGCCCTGCCCCCCACCGCCCCCCACTACCGCGAGGCGCTGTCGCGCTACCTGACGGTGGCCGGGCGCCTCAACGTCTACGAGGGCGTCGAGGCCTACGTTGAGCAGGCCCGGACGCTGTCCGGCGGCCAGCTCTCGCCGGAGATTGCCTACGTCCACGCCAAGTGGCTGTTCCGCCGCACGGACCTCGCGCCGGCGGAGCGCATCGCCCGGGCGCGCGCCGCCTTCACGCCGCTGGCGCAGGCCCCCAACGGCCCCTTCCGCTTGCAGGCCGCCTACCACCTGGGCGTCCTGTCCGTGCAGGAAGGGGACCTGAGCGCGGCCATTGCTCGCTTCCAGCAGCTCGCCACGCCCCCATCGGCGCAGGCCGCGCAGGCCGCTCCGGGCAGGACGGCCCCTCACCGCGCAGCACCGACGCCCGAAGAGGAAGCGCGGCGCGTGCGTGAGCTGGCGCTCCTGTCGCTGGGGCGGCTGCTGTACGAGACGGGCCGCTTCGACGAAGCCCTGGACCGCTACGGCCAGGTGCCTCGCGACAGCGAGTCCTTCCCGGACTCGCTCTACGAATCGGCCTGGGTGCACGTGCGCCAGGGCCACTACCAACAGGCGAAGAACGCCATCGACATCCTGCTGCTGGTGGCGCCCGACTCGCGGCTGGCCGCGGAGGGGCGCATCCTCCAGGGCAACCTGCTCCAGAAGCTGCGCCGCTATGACGAGGCGACCGACGCCTATACCCACGTCGGCGACACCTTCCGCCCGGCGCGCGACCACCTGGACACGCTGCTGGGCTCGCATCGCGACCCGGTGGCGTACTTCGACCGGCTGCTGGGGCGCGCGGACGGCACGCCGGACATGAGCACCGTGCTGCCGCCGCTGGTGCTGAAGTACGCCACCACGCAGCGCGACGTGGCGGACGCGGTGCGGCTGGTGGACGACCTCGACAGCGGGCGACGGGGCCGGAACGAGGCCGCGGCCATTGCCCGGCGCATCCTCCATGCCCTGGACACGCGCGGCCTGGAGACCTTCCCGGAGCTGCAGGAGGCCAACACGCGCGCGGACGCCGTCGACACAGCCCTCATCAGCGCCGAGGCGGAGCTGGTGCGGGTGGAGACGCGCGCGCTGGAGGGCGTGCTCACGCCCGACGAGCAGGCGCGGCTGACGGAGGCCCGCAACGCGCGTGAGGCGCTGGAGCGCCGCTTCTCCACCCTGCCCACCACACTGAAGGCGCTGGAGGCGCGCCGCGAGCGCATGCAGCGGCGCGTGGACGAGGTGGACCGCGAGGCCCACCGGCTCGCCTACGAGCTCCAGTCGCTCCAGGCCATCGCCGCCTCCGTGCGCCAGTGGGTGGAGGACTCGCGCCCGCAGCGGCAGACGCCGCCGGACGAGGAGCGCGAGTTCCTCCTCCAGTTGCAGGCCGAGGTCCAGACGCTCACCGACCTCCAGGCGGAGCTGGCCACCACGCGCGCGAAGCTGGCGGACGAGCGCAACGCCGTGGACACCTCGCTGGCCGGCGAGCGGGCCATCCGCCTGGGTTACGCGGAGTCCCTGCGCCGTGAGCACGCGGTGCTGCGCGAGGCGGAGCCCCGGGCGGACTCGGAGGCCCAGTCCACGCTGCGGCGCACCCAGGCCGTGCGGCACCGGCTGGACGGCCTGCGCGAGCGCGTGACGACGGCCCGGACCGTGCTGCGCGAGCGGCTGGAGAACCGGGGCCGCGTCATCCGCGAGAAGGTCGTCGCCGAGCAGCAGCTCCTCCAGCGCTACGAGGAGGAGGTCGCCGCGGTGTCCGGCGACGCCCGCATGCTGGTGGGCCGCATCGCCTATGACAGCATCCGCCGCGTGCGCCAGACGTTCTACGATCTGGTGCTCAAGGCGGACGTGGGCGTGGTGGACGTGGCCTTCAACGAGAAGCAGGACAAGACGACGGCCATCCAGACGCTGTCCTCGCAGAAGGACGAGGCCCTGCGCGAGCTGGACGCCGAGTTCCAGGACGTCCTGTCCGAGGTGAAGGAGTGATGCGCTCCCGCCTGCTCGCCGCGCTGCTCGTCCTGGGCGGCGCCGCCTCCGCCGCGGAGGCCCCCGCTCCGCCGCCATCGCCCTACCTCCAGGGCCTGGGGCGCACGCCCCAGGAAGAGGCCCTGTTCCAAGAGGTGAGCCGCGCGCTCGAACTGTACGAGTCGGAGTCGCGCGAGTTCGACCGCGAGGTGCAGGAACTGGTGGAGCGGCGCTACGAGCAGAAGCGCGGCGCGCTGGCGGCCTCCTACGAGAAGCGCATCAAGGACCTGGAGGCGCAGGAGCGCCAGGAGCGCCTGGACGCCATCGCCCGCTTCGAGGCGTTCCTCCGTCAGTACCCGGCCGAGCCGCGCTACACGCCGGACGTCATGTTCCGCCTGGCGGAGCTGTATTACGAGCGCTCGTCGGACGACCACCTGCTGGCGATGAAGGACTACGCGGAGCGGCTGGAGGCGCACGACCAGCGCCCGGACGCGGAGTTCCCCACCGAGCCACGCGTGGACTACGGCCCCTCCATCGCGCTCTACCGCAAGCTGCTGGCCACCTTCCCGGACTTCCGCCTCAACGACGGCGCCTGGTACCTGCTGGCCTACTGCCTGGAGAAGCAGGACCAGTACGAGGACAGCCTCCACGCGTACGAGCAGCTCCTCGCGCGCTACCCGCGGAGCCGCTTCGCCACCGAGTCGTGGGTGCGCATCGGCGAGTACTGGTTCGACAACTACGAGGACCCGCGGGCCCTGCCCAAGGCGGCGCAGGCGTACGAGGCCGCCACGCGCGACACCGCGCACCCGCTCTACGACAAGGCGCTCTACAAGCTCGGCTGGACGTACTACCGCATGGACCGCTTCGAGCCGGCGGTGGCGTCCTTCCTGGCGCTGGTGGACTTCTACGAGGCCCGCCGCGCCGAGAAGGGCGAGGACGCCGCCGGCGGCGACCTGCGCGAGGAGGCCCTCCAGTACGTGGCCATCTCCCTGGCGGACGAGAGCTGGGGCGGCCTGGCCCGAGCCGACGCGCTCTTCGCGGCGCGCGGCCCGAAGCCCTACGAGGTCGAAATCTACCAGCGCCTGGGCAACGTCTACTTCGACCAGACGAAGCACGCGGCGGCCATCGAGGCCTACCGGCGCGTGCTGGAGAAGGCGCCGGACGCGCGGGACGCGCCGCAGATTCAGCAGCGCATCGTCCTGGCCTACGAGCGGGACCGCCTGCTGGGCCTGTCCTTCGCCGAGTCCGAGGCCCTGGCCAACCGCTACCGGCCCGGCAGCGCCTGGTACGAGAAGAACAAGGGCGACACGGAGGCCATCAACCGCGCCAACCTGCTGGCCGAGCGCAGCCTGTACGGCAGCGCCACGTACCACCACCAGCAAGCGCTGGTCTTCAAGCAGGAGGGCAAGTTCGAGCAGGCCCGGAGCGCCTTCGAGGTCGCCGGGCGGGCCTACGGCGCCTACCTGGAGCGCTTCCCGCGGACGAAGAGCGCGGGCGACATGCGCTTCTACCACGCGGAGTGCCTCTACAACGCCTTCCAGTTCGCCGCGGCCGCGCGCGCCTACGAGCACGTGCGCGACTCGGACCCGGCCAACAAGCACCACCCGGACGCGACCCTCAACGCGGTGCTCGCGTGGCAGAAGCAGCTCGCCCTGGACGTCCAGTCCGGCGAGGTGACGGCGTCGAAGCCGCTGCGCTCCACCGAGCGCCCGCAAGGCCAGGCGGTGACGCCCCGCCCCCTCGCGCCCACCGAGCAGCGGCTGGTCGCCGCGGCGGATGCCTACGTGGCCCTGCTCCCCAGCGGTGAGAAGGCCCCCGGCATCGCGTACCAGGCCGCGGAGCTGTACTACACGCACGACGACTTCCCCGAGGCCCGCCGGCGCTTCGAGGCCCTCATCCAGGCCTACCCGGGCCACGAGGTGGCCCGCTACGCCACCAACCTCACCATCGAGACGTACCTCATCGACGAGGACTGGCGAAGCGTGGAGGCGGTCAGCGCGCGGCTGGCCAGCAACGACAAGGTCATCGACCCGAAGAGCGACCTGCACCAGCAGCTGATGCAGTTCAAGCTCGCCGGCCGCTTCAAGCTGGCCGACCAGCTCATGGCCGAGTCCAGGTACGAGGAGGCGGCAACCAAGTACATCGAGCTGGTGGACGAGGCCCCCCGCCACGAGTTCGCGGACAAGGCGCTCAACAACGCCGCCGTGGCGCACGAGAACACCCGCCGCTTCGACTCCGCCCTGAAGCTGTACGAGCGCATCTACAGCGAGTACCCGGCCTCGCCGCTAGCGGGAGGGGCCCTCTTCCGCGTCGCGGTGAACGCGGAGAACTCCTACGACTTCGACAAGGCCGTCGCCAGCTACCAGAAGCTGGTGAAGGACTACCCGGCCTCCAAGGACCGCGAGGCGGCGCTCTTCAACGCCGCGCGCCTGCTGGAGGGCCAGCAGCGCTACCCCGAGGCCGCCGCGGCCTTCCTGCGCTACGCGGAGCTGTTCCCCAAGACCGAGGACGCGCCGAAGAACCAGTACCGCGCCGCCGTCATCTACGCGAAGCAGGGCAACCCGCGCGGAGAGGTCCGTGCGCTCCAGGAGTTCGTGCGCAAGTTCGCCTCGCAGCCCGGGCAGGTGGAGCTGGTGGTGGACGCGCACCGGCGCATGGGCGACGCCCAGAAGAAGCTGGGCAGCACGCGCGAGGCCCAGGGCGCCTGGGAGCGCGCCGCCGCGGAGTTCGACCGGCGCAAGCTCCAGCCGGACACGCACCCGCTGGCCGCCGACGCCGCCGCGTACAGCCGCTTCCAGCTCGCGGAGCTGGAGTTCGAGAAGTTCGACAAGCTGAAGATTGGCGGCCGGGGCAAGGCGCTGGAGCGCAGCTTCACGGCCAAGCGGAACGGCGTGAAGTCCGTCAACGCGGCGTACGCGCGCGTCTTCCCGTACAAGCAGTTGGAGTGGACGCTGGCGGCCCTGTACCGCCGGGGCTACGCGCTGGAGCGCTTCGCCAACACCATCATCGAGACCCCCGTCCCGCCCGAGGTGAAGCGCATGGGCGAGGAGGCGGTGGTCGTCTACCAGGACACGCTGGTGCAGCAGACCACCTCGCTGGAAGAGGCGGCCGTGGAGAGCTACGCCGCGACGCTGGCCGAGGCGCGGAAGAACCGCCTCACCAACGAGTGGACGCGGCGCACGCTGGAGGCCCTCAACCGCTTCCGGCCCAAGGAGTACCCGGTGCTCAAGGAGCCTAAGCAGGCGCTCGCCGCGGACGCCACCTACCCCGACGGGCTGGTGGGCAGCCTCACCGGTCCAGCGAGGGTGACGCCGCAAGAGGCCCCGCGCCTGTCCGGGGAGGGAGTGAAGTGAGTCCTGGCCCGCGTCCTTCGTGCGCCCGCGCGCTGACCACCCTGATGCTGGCCTCCGGACTCTGGCTGTCCGCGTGCGCCACGGGCCCCGCTGCCACGCGGCCGGATAGCGCGAGCACCACCGTGCCACCTCCCGCGGAGGACGCGGCGAGCACCGCGCAGCCACGAGACGCGACCGCCACCGAAGCAGCCCAGGCGCCCGCGCCCCTGTCCCGTCCAGCGGAGCCGCGTGGCCCCGAGCGAGACTTCGCGGAGGCAGTGGAGATTGCGCGCCGGGGAGAACTGACCGCCGCCGAGGCGGCGCTGCGCACGCTGGTGGAGCTGGACCCAGCGCTCGACTACGCGTGGACGAACCTGGGCATCATCCAGGAGCGGATGGGCAAGCCGGCCGAGGCCGAGCGCTCCTACCGGAAGGCGCTGGACGTCGCGCCCGAGCAGCAGTCCGCCTGGGACTGCCTGGCCCGCCTGTATGGCCGCACCGGCCGCTCGGCGAAGCTGGAGGCGGAGCTGCGCGAGCGGCTGTCGTCCAAGCCGGACTCGGTGCCGCTTCGCACCGCGCTGGCCGTCGTCCTGCTCCAGTCGAAGAACCCCACCGCCGCCGCGGCCGAGGCCAAGCTGGCGCTGAAGGGCGACGAGCGGCACGTGCGCGCCATGCAGGTGCTGGCGCAGGTCTACTACCGCGAGGGCAAGCACGAGCTGGCGCGCATGGTGCTGGAGAACGCCCGCGCCATCGACCCGAAGGACGCGGCCACGCACAACGCGCTGGGCCTCGTGTACCTGGCGCTCGCGTCGCGGCCCCAGGCCCTGGAGTCCTTCAAGGTGGCCGCGCAGCTCCGGCCGGACTTCGCGGAGGCGCGCAACAACTTCGGCGCCCTGCTCAACGAGGCGCAGGACTACGACGCCGCCGTCACCGAGCTGGAGGCCGCGGTGCGCGCCGCGCCGGACTTCGCCTCGGCCCGCCTCAACCTGGGCAATGCCCACCGCGGCCAGGGGAACTTCGCGCGCGCCCGCGCCGAGTACGAGCAGGTCCTGCTCCTGATGCCCGGCGCGGCGGACGCGTACTTCAACCTGGCCATCCTCTACCTCGACGTGGAGCCGCCGGGGATGGACCCGCTCAAGCGCTACAAGACGGCCCTCACCCACTTCGACAACTACCAGGCGCGCGGCGGGCGCGACGAGCGCATCCCCCAGTACGTGAAGGACACGCGCAAGCTCATCGAACGCGAGGAGCGGCGGCTGGAGCGCGAGCAGCGGGACCAGCTCCGCAAGGCCTCGGAAGCGCGGGAGGCCGCCGCTGCGGCGCCGCCCGAGGGAACGCCGCCCGCCTCCGAGGTGTCCATGCAGGAGCCGGACACGCGCATCGCGGCACCGGACGCCTCACCTTCCACCACCTCCGCCCCACCGCACCCTGCGCCGGCCTCCAGCGGCGAGCCGGCTGCCCCGGGGCCCGCCGGCTCGGATAGACTCACCACCGATTCCCCGTAAATCCACCATGCGCCCCACCCTCGCCCTCATCGTGCTGCTCACCGCCGCGACCGTGCTCGCCCAGGACGCCAGCCGCGCCTCTACGGCCAGCCGCGACGCCGCGCAGCCGAAGAAGGCCCCGCGCAAGGTCATCCGCCTGGAGGCCATCACCGTCGAGGGCCGCATCCAGAAGCCCCAGGCCATGTACATCCTCCAGCGCTCCAACCTGAGCTTCGACGACCTCAACCGCACCGAGAGCTTCGTGCCCGAGGTCGAGAAGAGCGTGGAACAGGAACCCTTCTAGCCCCATGGCCGCCACCTCGCAGAACAAGCTGCTCCGCGTCGGCGTCATCCAGAACGGCCGCATCGTCGAAGAGCACCACGTCCGCCGCGAAACCGTCACCATCGGCCACGACGCGAAGAACACCATCGTCCTGCCCGCGTCCGAGGGCCGGCCCGCTCGCTTCGCGCTGCTGGAGAGCCAGAACCAGCAGTTCCAGCTCGTCCTCAGCCCTGACATGAAGGGCCGCGTCAACCTGGGCTCGTCCGACGTGGACTTCGAGTCCCTGCGCACGCAGGGCCTGGCCACCCGCCGCGGCGACCTGCACGTGCTGCCCCTGCCGGAGACGGCGCGCGGCAAGGTGGAGCTGGGCGACGCCACCCTCTTCTTCCAGTTCGTCGCGCCGCCGCCCGAGGAGGCGAAGCCGGTGCTGCCCTCGGACGTCATGGTCAGCCGGTGGAAGACGATGGACCGCGTCTTCTTCGGCATCCTCGCGGCCTCGCTGCTGATCCACTTCTCCGGGGCCGCCCTCATCATCACCGCGGAGACGCCGCAGGTGGCGGAGCTGGAGCTGGACGAGTTGGACGACCGCTTCGTGCGCGCCATCATCCCCCAGCGCCCGGCGGAGCTCCCCAGGCCCGTGGAGTCCGGCCCCGCCGAGGCCCCCCGGACCGACACGCCGGAGGCCGCGCCCAAGGACGACACGCCCGCCGAGCCCAGGCCCGCGAGCGACGCCGCGCAGCAGCGCCGCGCGGAGGTGGTGAAGAAGGTCTCCGGCAAGGGCCTGTTGAAGATATTGGGCTCCAACAGCGGCGGCGGCCAGGGCGCCTTCGCGGACGTGCTGGGCGGCGCCAGCGGCGGCGGCGACATCGCCGAGGCCCTGGCGGGCGCCGGCGGCGTGGGCGTGGCCCGCGAGGCCTCCGTGGGCGCCCCGGGCGGCCCGCGTGGCGGTGGCACCGGCACGGTGACGGACATCGGCGCCATCGGCACCCAGGGCGGCGGCAAGGTGGACCTGGGCGACAAGAAGGAGACGGCGGTGAGGGGCCGGGTGCAGGACGCCGCGCCCGAAATCGAGAGCACGGACGTGGACCGCGACGCGCTCGCCCGCTACGTGCGCGCGCGCAAGGCCGCCATCCAGAGCTGCTACGAGAAGGAGCTCAAGCGAAACCCCAACCTCAAGGGCAAGGTGGTGGTGCGCTTCACCATCAAGACGTCCGGCCGGGCCGGGGACATCGAAATCGAGGAGAACACCCTGGGCAGCGAGGCGGTGGGCAGCTGCATCCGCACCACCATCCGCAGCTGGGTGTTCCCCTTCAAACCCGATGACGAGACGGCCGTTTCCTATCCCTTCGTCTTCGCGCCAGCGGGCTAGGCTCCCGCGCGGGAGCACACAGCCCGGGCCCCGGGGGGGACCATGGAGAAGCTGTCCGTCATCGCCTCGTCGCCACTCTTCGAGATGCTCTCCACCGCGGAGCTGGAGCGCCTCGCGGAGCTGGCGCGGGCGCGGCACTTCGCGGCCGGCGAGGTCATCTTCCAGGAAGGCGACCTGGGCGACAGCCTCTTCGTCGTCGTCCGCGGCCAGGTGGAAGTCGCGCGCTGTCAGCCCGAGGGCGGCCTGCATCCGCTCGCGGTGCTGTCACCGCCCGAGTTCTTCGGGGAGATGGGCCTCATCGACAAGGACTTCCGCTCCGCCACCGTGCGCGCGAGGACGGACGTGGACCTGCTCCAGCTCAGCGCGCAGGACCTTCGCGAGTTCCGCAGGGCGCACAGCGAGGGCTTCACCTTCATCGTGGTGAACATCGCCAGGAGCCTGTCTGCCCGCCTTCGCGAGGCAAATGTCCGCCTCGCGACGAAGGCCTGAATCGTCGACCATGACGCCTTTCATTGCCCCGGTGCTGGTTTGACACCCCCTACCCCTGCCTCTACGCTCTGCGCCATCGTGAGCCGCATGCGCAACGTCGGAATGCTTGCTGTCCTGGCCGCCGGCCTGGCGATGGCGCAAAGCCCGTCCCCCGCCGCGCCGCCCGCTCCCCCCGCAGCCACCGCCGCGCTGGAGAAGGCCAGCGACGTGCCAGATTCGCAGAAGCTGGTACGCAGCACGCAGGCCCTCGGGGGCATGCGCGAGGTGCTCCGCGCGGTGCTGGGGAAGGTGGAGGAGGCTCGGCGCACCAAGGACGTGGTGAAGCTCAACTGCGCCAACGAGAAGCTCACGCAAATCAAGGGCCTGCTGCGCATCTCCGAGCAGGCGGACGTGTCCCTCCAGGAGGCGGTGTCCCGCCAGGAGGCCTCGTCCAGCGAGCACGAGTTCACCAAGGTGATGATCGCCCAGCAGAAGGTCGCGCAGCTGCGCTCCGAGGCCGAGGAGTGCATCGGCCAGCTGGCGTTCCGCACCGACGAGAACCTCTTCGTGGAGGTCGAGGAACCCACCAACCTCCCTGGAGGCGACCCCAGCCGTCCTCTCCCCCCCGACATTGTCCTGGTGCGCCCACCTCCCGCCAGCCCCATCCGGTAGCGCCATCCTCCAAAAATGAAATGCTCGGTCCGGCCTGACACGCATGGTATGACGCCGCTGGCCGCAAGCACGAAAGGTGGGAGGACATGCACCTCGCGCCTGGGAAGCCCTTCTGAGCCATGAAGCAGCCCGCGAAATTCTGGCGTGGATTGGGAGCGCTGGCGCTGCTCACCCTGGGCGGCTCCGCCTGGGCCCAAGGCATCGCGGCCCCGCCGACGGGGGGCAACGGCTTCAAGGTGGGCAGCGGACGGCTGCATCCCTACTTCGACCTGGAGACGCGGCTGGACAGCGGCGTGGGCTACTTCACGCCCGCGGGCACGCCGGACCCCAATAGCACCCCGGTCTCCGCGAGCCTGTCCAGCGACGTGGCCCTGCGCTTCCGGCCCGGCTTCCGGCTGGAGATTCCGTCTCCCAAGCTGGCATTCAACCTCGGCGCCAACCTGGACTACGTGATGTACACGGGTCTGGTGACGAAGAACTCCAGCGCGGCCTCGCGCATGGAGGGCGCGGCGGACCTGAACGCGCGCATCAACCCGGACGCCTCGCTGTCGCTGGAGGTGTCGGACCAGTTCGCGCGCTCGGACCGCACGCGCACCGCGGCCGTGGGCGTGGGCGTGCTCAGCCTCTTCAACGAGGCGCGGGTGCGAGCCCCCTGGAAGCCAGGCGGCGGCGCCCTGGAGCTGATTCCCAGCGTGGCCTACGCGGTGGAGTTCTTCCAGCCCCTGAGCTCGGTGAGCCCCGTTGGCTGCACGCAGAGCGTGTGCGACCCGAGGGCCGTGGAGCGCTTCGACTACGGCAACCTGCGCCTGGGGGCCGAAGGCCGCTGGCGCTTCCTGCCGAAGACGGCGGTGGTGTTCGACACCCACCTGGACGTGCGCAACTACTTCAACGACACCACGCCCAGCGCCTCGCTGCTGCGCGCCCATCTGGGCGTGGCGGGGCTCGTCTCGCCCAAGGTGGCTGTCACCGCCAAGGCCGGCTGGGGGCAGAACTTCGGCTCCACCGGCGGTGGCACCTTCCTGGGCCAGTTGGAGGGCACCTACCTCTACAGCCCCACGCTGAGCTTCAAGGCCGGCTACCTGCGCATGCTGGAGCCCGTGGCCGCCTACAGCCTCTTCACCGACAACCGCGGCTACGGCGAGGTGCGCGCCCTCTTCGGCGGCAAGCTGACGGTGGGCGCCGGCGCGGCGGTGGATTTCCTGCGCTTCGACGGCGGCCGCAACGACACCGTCGTCAGCGTGAATATCGGCCCGGAGTATCAGTTCTACCCGTGGCTGACGGGCGCGGCCGGTTACATGCTGGGCAGCCGCACGTCCTCGGTGGACGGCGGCGGCCTCAACTACACGCGGCACGAGGGGTACGCCCGCCTCTCCGTGACGTACTGAGGCCCCCCTCTTCGAAGATGAAGCACCTTCGCCCCCTGCTCACCGTGATGTCCCTCGCGGCGCTCCCCGCCTGCTCTGGAACGTCGCAGCGCCCGCCGCCGCCCACGCCCACGCCCGCCGCGGAAGCCCGCGTCGCGGAGCGCCCCGGCGGGGGCACGCTGGGGCCCGGCGACGTGGTGGAGGTGCGCGTCTTCCAGGAGCCCGAGCACTCCGGCACCTGGCGCCTGTCGGGTGAGGGCACCATCGACTACCCGCTGTGCGGCAAGGTGCCGCTGTCGGGAACGACGCCCAGCTCGGCGGCGGACCAGCTGCGGGACTGCCTGTCCCGCTATGTGCGCCGCCCGCAGGTGTCCGTGCTCATCCGCGAGTACAACTCGCAGAAGGTGTTCGTCTTTGGCGAGGTGCAGAAGCCGGGCACCTTCCCAGTGGACAACGAGATGTCCATCGTCCAGGCGATTACGCTGGCGGGCGGCTTCACCAAGCTGGCGGCGAAGAACAACACCCTGGTGACACGCGTGGTGGACGGGCAGGAGCGCAAGATTCGCGTGCCCGTGGAGGACATCGGCGTAGGACGTGAGAAGAACTTCCTGCTCCAGCCCGGCGACATCGTCTTCGTGCCGGAGAGCTTCTTCTAGTCCTGGGACGAGGTGAAGTCTGGTGGGTGGTAGCGGAGCTTCGCCTCACGCCACGCCCCTGGCTGGACGGTTGCGGTGGACGATGGGGGTCACTCTCATGTCCCCGCGTGGTCCGACACCGCGAACCCTCCTACACGATTGTAGGAGTGATGCCGCCGTCGACACGAAGCGCCGCGCCGTTCGTGGCAGCGGAGAGCGGGCTTGCCACATAGGCGACCAGTGCCGCGACCTCCTCTGGCTCAATCATGCGCTGGATCAGCGAAGTCGGCCTCTCCTTGGCGAAGAAGGCGCGCTCGATCTCCTCGTCGGATGCATGAGGGTCGTCCGCCACGCTCTTGAGGAAATCTACGATGCCCTCCGACCTGGTCGTCCCCGGCAGTACGGCGTTTACCGTGACCCGCGTCCCCTTGGTGGCCGAAGCAAGCCCGCGCGAAATGGCGAGTTGCGCCGTCTTCGTCATGCCGTAGTGGATCATGTCGGGCGGCACGATGAGCGCGGAGTCACTGGCGATGAAGATGATGCGGCCCCAATCGCGCTGGACCATCCCCGGGAAGTAGGCGCGGGCGAGCCTGACACCCGAGAGCACGTTCACCTCGTAGAACCGGCGCCAATCGTCGTCTGTGATCTCGGTAAAGGGCTTGGATTCGTAAATGCCGAGGTTGTTGATGAGGATATCGACCGACGGCACAGCCGCCGTCAGCACGGAAGCACCCTCGGCGGTCGCAGGGTCCGCGAGCACGCCTCGCGCGCCGGTCTGCGCTGCGGCATCGTCGAGCTTCCGCTGGTTCCGGCCGCAGATCACCACCTGCGCGCCCTCAGTGGCGAGCCGCCGAGCGATGGAAAGACCGATGCCCGCGGTTGCGCCAGTGACGAGCGCCGTTTTTCCCTTGAGTTGCAGGTCCATGCGTTTGCCTCCTTAAGTGCAGTCCGGTCACGTCGAGTAGAACACGCCGAACCCGCGAGCGCGGCTCGACGAGCCATGGGCGTTAATGCTGCGCATGGGGCAGTCTCCTCTTGTGGGAGGAGGAGGTGGAGCGTTGGCTCGCGCGGCCCCTCGGCGTTCGGCAGACCATCGGGTCTCCAAGAAAGCGGCAGGCAGATAAGCGACCGCATGTCGAAAGCTTGCGCCGCGCATCATTGATGCGCCGGGTGGCCCAGGAGTAACCAGTCATTGTCGAGCGGCAGCTCGGCTCCCAAGGTCAACCCGGTCTGGAGTACGGCCCCGGTCGAGCGCAGACCCTTGTGGATCCATGGTCCTCCCAACGGGCCGGAGCCGGGAACCAGCCTTCAAGCAGAGCGATGAGAGCCCGAACCGTCCGTCGGTCCGTGATTGCCCTTCGCGATGCGGCGATAGAGGACGTACGAGTAGACCACGGGAGTCACCACCGCGTTGGCGACAGCCGCAAGCACGGGGGCAGGGCCACCGCCGAGAAGCCCCGAGATGAGGATGATGATTCCCGCGAGGACGAAGAGCCTTCCTCCCAGACGATGCGTGCGCAGCCAGACCTCGTCACTAGTGAGCGTCCAGGGCGTCCGGATTCCACAGAAGAAGTTCTTGGTAAACTTCCCCATGTAGTTGCCCAGGACGACGAAGAGCAGGCCCGTGGCTGCGGGCACCACCCGTTCTATCGGCACGGCCACTCCGATGCCCGCGAGCAGGACCAGGGCGTTGACCAGGAAGAGGAACGCGAGCAGCACCGTCTGGATGCCCTCGAAGACGCCCTGGAACCGCGTCACGCGGAAGTCCCTGGGCGAAATCCGCGGCACGGCGACCAGGAGCAGGTACACCCCAGCCATGGCCAGCGGCAGGAGGAAGGGCCCCCAGGGCTTGGGCGTATGCCCATCCACTACGCCCTCGGCATTCCAATGCGTGGGGATCGACTCCGGCAATCGGTCGTAGAGCACGAAGGCCATCGCGAACGCTGCGATGACGAGCCCCAGACTCAACACATTGGCCCGGCTGATTCTCATGACCGCTCTCCGTTCCCTTTATCGACCTTGAAGAGGTCGAGCAGGACTGCCGCTACGTCCTCGAACACTGTCGTGTTGAGGGAGTAGACGATTTGCTGTCCGCGACGCTCACAGCGCACCAGGTCCGCCGCTTTGAGCACGTTGAAGTGATGCGATAGCGACCCCTTCGTGATGTCGAACGCCTCAGCGAGCTCTCCCGCAGACTTCGAGCCGCTCTGCAGGAGCTTGAGCACCTTGCGCCGGGTCGGGTCTGAAATCGCCTTGAAGACCTCCTGCGTTCGCATCACGACCTTTCGACAGTTTGACGAACTTCAAAATAACGATCCGATGAATCCTGTCAAGAGGTACGCACGGGCCCCACGACCTGGGGGAACCTCCCGCGGTGAAATACCAACCATGCGAAACCGCGCTCCCCTGCGCGTTTGGGAGCGCTACACGACCACCGACGGCGTAGCGCGGCGCGTGTGCGCTCCCCCCCAGAATTCGAAACGACGGGCGTGAGCGCTGACACCAGGGCGCGGGCGAACCGTCCACATCGGATGCGGCTTTGAGCCCTGCTGCTCTGGCCTGCCTGTAGCGCGTGGCGGCCTTCTTGGCCTGAGCCGAGGTGATGTTGTCGGCCTCGGTCCAGATTCGAATGGGGTTGTCCAGGTTCTCCGCCAGCCATTCCGCCTTTCGCGGCTGGCGCACCGACGGGTCCAGGCCCGCCCTGGCAGCGGCCTTGTATGCCTTCTTTACGGCCGCGGCGACATCTGCGGGACATGTCTCCGGATGCGGGCTTCATGGCCGAGCAGTTCCGCAATCGAGAGGAGGAACAGGGTCAGTCGGGTCGTTCGACTTGGGTTGAGCCCTCGTCGGTGGCGTCCAATCTCGGCCGGTACTCGCCGGCGAGCCGCTCCACCTCCGAGGCCAACCGCTCGCCATCCGCGAGCAGCAGCGCCTTGAGCCGCGCGCGGTTGCCCAGCGTGAAGAACACGCGGATGTCGCGCTGGAGCGCCTCCCAGCGCTCGGCGAAGTAGAGGGTGAACAGCGCCAGCGGCGGCACTACCACGAAGGTGGCCACCGCCAGCGCGGCGCCGCCCCACACCGCCGCTGCGGCGGTCAGCGCTCCCCACCACGCCAGCGCCACCACGAAGGCGGTGAGGAACTTCACCGTCGCCTGCACGTCCAACTCCGCGCGGCGGCTGGCCAACCGGGGCAGTTGGTACGGCAGCCAGAACACGCCCAGGCCGAGCGCGAACAGCGGCAACCCCAGCACGAGCGCCAGCAGGTTCTTCACCACGAAGGGCACCACGTTGCCCGGGCGGTAGACGATCGCCAGGTCCTCCGGCCCCGCTGCCCACACCAGCGCCAGGCGTCGCTGGAAGGCGGCGAGCTGCGCGCGGAGCCCCTCGAAGCGCTCTGGCTCCTGGGCGCGGAAGAGCTGGACGCCACGCGCCCACAGCCGCAGCCGCTCCGCGTCGAGCGCCCCACCCTGCTTGAAGGCATACAGCTGCTCGGCGAGCTGGATGAGCGGAAGGTCCGCCCACTGCTCCAGATTGAGTGTCACCGCGCGCAATCCCTCGGCGATTCGCTCGGTGAGCGCTCGGACGGCGTCGGGCTCCGCGCTGGCGTCTTCCGCGAGGAAGGCACGCGTGTCGATGGCGGGCCCCACGTCGATGAGCACCTCGCTGCGGAACACGTGCTTCTCCGCGTAGGTGAGCCCCACGGGGACGATGCGCACGGGCGCTCCCACCTTCGCCGCGCTCAGGGCGATGCGCGCCGCGCCTGTCTTCAGCTCGGCGAGCCCGGGCTCGGAGTGGCTCTTCCCCTCGGGGAAGATGGTGATGGCACGCCCCTGCACCAGCGCGCCTTTCGCGGCCTCCAACGTGCCCTCGTTCCCCCCCATCTTCGAGGGGTCATCCTGCTTGCGATACACCGGCAGCGCGTCCAGCCCCTTCAGCAGCCAGCCAATGACGGGCATCCTGAACAGCGGCGCCTTCGCGAGGAACGTCACCTGACGCCGCGTGAGGATGAACACCAGCGCGGGGTCGATGAGCCCGTTCGGATGGTTGCCGACGAAGAGCACGGGGCCGTCCGGCTCCAGCGCAGGGGCATTCACCCTCACCCGGTAGAAGAGACGAAGGCACAGGGCCACCACCGCACGCACGCACGCGTAGAACACGGTGGGGACTGTACTCCACGTCTCACGGGTACCGGTCCACCACCTGGATGACGCCCGTGTTGTCCTGCACCACGGAGAAGCCCTTCATCGGGCTCGGGTAGGCAATCAGCCCCTCGCCATCCTTGTCCCAGCGCGAGTCCAGGAGGATGCCGCAGAAGGGCACCGACATGGCCCCGGAGTCCGGAAGGAAGATGCGGTCATACCGGCCGAAGACGCGGTGCTTCGTCACGTACAGACGCCCGCCGATGCGCGCGCCGGGAAGCTGCGTCTCCCCCGCGTCACGCGGCAGGGCAATCACGAAGCTGTAGTTGTAACGCGCCGGCCCCGGGTGGTCCTGGATGGCGTCCACGATGACGGGGACCTTGTCCCCGGGCTTCAATCCCAGGCGCTCCATCTGGAGCAGCGCGCCCCGCGGACACGCGCCCTCCGGCGGCATCCACTTCGGCCGCGCCGGCCCCTCCGCGGCGCCCTTCGCGTGGCCGCAGCCGGCAACGGCGCCCAGCAGCCCCAGCCCCACCAGCCATCCGCGCCAGCGCATGCGCACCCTCCCCGTCCTCAGAATGTGCCGATGCTGAAGTGGAACTGCGTGGTCGCCTCGTTCACCGACTCGTCCGGGGTCAGGTTGAAGCCCACGTCAAAGGCTAAGGGGCCCACGGGCGTCACGTAACGCAGACCCGCGCCCGCCGCGTAGCGCAGCCGGCCCGGGTCGAACTGTGTCCGGTCCAACCACAGGTTGCCCGCCTCGAAGAAGAGGCCCAGGTCCACGGAGGACAGGGCCGGCAGGCGCAGCTCTGCCTTGCCCAGCGTGAAGAGTTCGCCGCCCTGGCTGGCGGGCACCTGCCCCGCCAGCACCGCCTTCAGCTCGGCGGAGCACCCCGAGGGCGTAATCAGCGCCCGGCAATCACGCAGCCGCTGGTGCAGGGCCCCGCGCACGTCCTCGGGCAACACGCCGTCCTCGCGGAAGCCACGCAAGCTGGACGAGCCCCCCAGGTAGAACAGCTTCGAGCCGATGGCCTGCGCCTGCTCCTCCAGCGGGAGGATGGTGCCGGCGCGCGCGGAGAGCGCCACGCTCGCCCGGCGTCCCAGGGGGATGTAGCCGCTCAAGCTGCCGGAGAGCTTCACGCCGTCGATGGGGTACGCGTCCACGCGGTTGCCCGCCACGTCCGTGGGGCGCACGCTCAACCCGCGCGTGAACTCCGCGCTGGAGACGAACACCACGCCGCGCCGCGGGTTCGCCGGGTCGTCCCGGAAGTCGAGCGTGGCGGAGGGCCGCAGCGAGTGCAGCGCGAAGTCGCCGAACGGGTAGCGCAGCCGCTCCTGGTCAGCGCGGTTGAGCAGTTCGAGCACGCCCGCGCGCGAGCGCAGCCGGTTGTTCTCCACTTCGTACGACAGCGACAGGTTGAGCCACGACGCCACCGCCCAGTCCGTGGCGGCGGCCGCCGCGAACCGCGTGGACACGTAGGAAGGCCGGTGCACGCGCTCGCCAATCAGGTCCAGGCGGGCGCCCACCTGCAACGGCAGCAGGAAGAACAACCGCGGCTGCGCCAGCGCGAGGTTGCCGCGGCCGCCCAGTCCATTGAGCCCCTGGAGCTCCAAATCACAGCCCGGAGACGGCCCACCACCGGGGGACACCTGCTGGCAGGCGATGCGCCGGTCGCGAGACAGCGCATCCGCACTCCAGCCCGCGTAGTTGATCTTCCCGCGCGCCAGCAGGCTGAGCCCCAGCCCATCCAGGTTGCGGTACGCCGTGTCGAGCGTGATTCGGGGACCGTCCACCAGGAAGTAGCCGCCGGACACCTGGCCATCCAGCCGGGGCCGCTCCTGGACCGACACCAGCACGTCCTTGGTGTCCTCGCGCCGCGTCGGGTCCGCCAGCGCCACGTCCACCTGACGGAACACGCCCAGCCGGGCCAGACGGCGCTGGCCCTCCGTCAGCTCGTCCAGCGAGATGGGCTTGCCCTCCACCACCGCCAGGTTCGCCAGCACCAGGTCCGGGTCGGTGCGCGTCAGCCCCTGGACCAGGATCCGCCCCACCTTCACCTGCGGCCCCGAGTCCGCTCGGAAGATGACGGTCGCCCGCGTGCCGTCCTCACCGACGCCCGTCTCGGTCGTGACGCGCGCGAAGAGGTAGCCCTGCCGCCCCAGCTCCTGTTCCAGGGCCTGACGCGCCGACTCCACCGCGTCGAAGCTCAGCGGCTCGCCCTCGCGCATGCGCCGCCCCAGCGCCCAGGACGACAGGCCCGGCGGTACACCCTCGAAGTCCACCTTCACCAGCCGCGCCTGGGGCCCCTCCTCCACGTCGAAGTCCGCGACGGCCGTGCGCCCCACCACGTCCACCGTCAGCCCCCGGAACGACACCACCGCGGAGAGGTAGCCCTGCTCGCGGTAGGCCTCGTTCATGGCCTCCACGGCCTCCTGCCACGCATCCTCGACGTACACCGTGGCGGGCGGCGGAGGCGGCGCGATGCCCGGCAGCTCCGGGCCAAGACGCCCTTCCGTGTTCAGCGGGTCGTCGAGCAGCCGCCGTTCCAGTTCTGGCCGCGTCATGCCCTCCTGCACCCGCTCCGCGAGCAGCGCCCGCAGCGCCTCCGTGGGCAGGCCGGCATTGCCGTGGAAGCGCACATCGACGACGCGCGTCACGTGCCCCTCCTCCACGTCGAACACCAGCGCCGCCGCCGCGCCATCGGGGCGGAGCACCTCGCGCGGACGCACGCGCACGTCGAGGAAGCCCCGGTAGCGATAGAAGGTCTCCACGCGCCGCGCCAGCCGGCCCGCGACCACCTCGTCCATGGGCTCCGAGACATCGTGCGCCAGCACGCGCTGCAACACGTCCCGCGGGAAGTGGCGGTTGCCATGGAAGCGCAGCGTGTATCGGGGCCCCGCGGACAGCGGCACCGCCACCGACGCGGAGCTCCCCTCCACCAGCACCGCCGGAGCGCCCACCTGCGCGCGCCAGTAGCCCTCCCCGCGCAGCAGCGTGCGCAGCTCGTCCAGCGAGCCCGAGAGCCGAGCCCGGTCGAAGACCTGCCCCGGCCGGAGCGCCAGCACCTCCAGCAACCGGGGCAACGGCAGGCCCGGGCTGCCGGAGAACGTCACCTGCCGCACCCGCGTGGGCAGTCCCTCGGCCACGGTGAGCACCACCGCGACGCCGTCCGTCACCGGCTCCTCTGTCACGGTGACCTTCGCCGCGTCGTAGCCCTTGCGCTGGTAGGCCTGGAGGATGGATGACACCGCGCCCTCCACTTCCTCCGCGTCCAGCGGCCCACCCTCCAGCAAGCCGCTGGCCTCCAGGAGCTCCCCGTCCGACAGCACGGCGTTGCCCGCGAAGCGCAAGCGCGCCAGCCGGGCCACGGGGGTGAGCTGGAACATCAGCCGCACGCCGCCCTTCACCCGCTCCGTGCGCGCCACCACGTCCGTGAAACGGCCCGTCGCCCACAGCCGCTCCACCGAGCGCCGCACCGCGCCCGGCGTCAGCGTCTGCCCCTTGCGCACCGCCACCAGGTCGCTCAGGCCCTGCGCGTCGGCCCCTCCAGGCAGGTGCAGCTCCACGGCGACGACCTCGGCGCCGAACGCGCGGCCCTCGTCCCCCTGCGCGGACGCCGCGCCCGGCCAGAGGACGTGGAGCACCAGCGCCAGCAGCGCGAGGGCGCGGGCTACTCGACCTCCCAGCTCAGCTTCAGCTCGAGCCCGAGGTTTCCAAACGAGGCTTCGTTGTTCTCGTTGTCCCACTGGGCCTGCGCGGAGAGTCGGTCATCGAAGCGGTATTCGGCGCGCGCCCGCGTGCCGCGCCCGCTCACGGGTTGCGTCATGCCGATCTTAAGCTGCTCGCTCAGGAACTTCGACTCCAGTTGCGCGGTGGGCTCCGCCTGCCGGGTGGCGTCGTTGTAGGTGGTCGAAATCTGCAGGGACAAATCCCTCAACACCGGATTGCTGGGAAGGAACCGCTGGAGCTGCCGGTCCAGGCCCGACACGTTGAAGAGGGCCTCGGCCGCCAGGCCGGCGCTCGCGGAGGCGGCCGTGTCCTGGTCGGACGAGGTGAAGCCCAAGGTGAGCAGGGAGATGATGTCGCCCTCCACGAGCGCCGGCTCGGACGAGAGCAGAATCTGCGGGTCCGCCACCTTGCCGAAGGCGTGCAGCCGCACCACGTACTCGCGCACCTGCGTCTGGGCCTGGACCTCGAAGACGGGGTCGATGTGCGTGGCGTCCTGGAACTCGAGCTGGCCCTGATTGATGGTGAAGGGGTTGTTGCGGAAGAACGCCTGGCTGCCCTCCGCCAGCTCCACCCGTCCGAGCAGCCCCGGCCGCAGGTCCGTCCCCGTCAGCCGCACATCACCAAGCAAGCGGGCCTTGGCCAGGTTGTTGTCCACCCGGACGTCGCCAAAGTGGACGTTCACATCCCAGATGACCCAGGGCTTCGGCGGCTCGCCGGACGCGGACAACACCGCCGCCGGATGCGCGGTGCGCTTCTGCATCGTCTTCAGCAGCGCCTCCACGTCGAGCGCCTTCTGGTAGCGCAGCTTCACGATGTCCATGCCGCCGGTGACGGTGAAGCCCCTGGGCGGCCCCACGATTTGAAGCAGCCCGGAGAAGGTCGCGGGCAGGTCCTCCGTGAGGCGATAGGGCACTTCATCCAGCTGCACGGTGAGCCCCAGGCGCTGCGGCAGGAAGCGCTCCAGCCGCACGTCACCGCGCGCGGACACGCGCCCCTCGTTGAGCTGGCCTTGCAGGTGCTCCACCAGCACCCGCTGGCCTGTCATCTCCACGCGCCCGGCCATGTTGCGTACCTGGACGGGCCAGTCGCGCAGCGCCAGGCGCATGTCGAACAGCTCCGCGGTCCCCACCACGGAGGGCTTCTCCAGCGTGCCGGAGGCCTCCGCGTCCACGGTGACGCGCCCGGAGGCCCGCTCCACCATGGACGGCATCAGCGACTCCAGCATGCGCAGGTCCAGCCCTCCACGCAGGGTGACGTCCATGCCGCGCGGGCTCATCCAACCGCCGAGCGTCAGGTCCACGGCCTGCCCCGTGAAGCGGAAGGGCTGCACGTCCGTCCGCCCACCCGCATACGCCAGGACGATGGGGCCCGCGTTCTCGCCGCGCAGGTCGTCGCGCGACAGGACCAGCCGCTCCACGGTGGCGTTCACCTGCGAGCCCGCGGGCTCCAGCAGCAAGCCCTTCGCGCTCACCGTCCCCGCGAGCGAGCCGCTGACGCCCGCCCACATCGGCGCGTCCGGCAGCAGCGGGCGAATCTCCGGAAGCGCGAACGCGCCCTGCGCTTCATAGGGCCACCCGTCCTGCACCCGCATGACGATGCGGCCGGTGGCGTCCTGGAAGGGATGCCCCCACACCTCGAAGCGCTTGCCCACCAGCCGCCCGGTGAGGTCCATGGCGCCCAGGTTGCGCTCGGCGAAGGTGACGCGTGGCCCGCGCAGGGTGACGTCCACCACCGGCACGTCGGCGGTGCCCGACACCACGCCGTCCATCACCAGGGTCCCCTGGATGCCCATGCGCTCGGAGAGCTCGGCGTCCACCGCCTCGGCCAACGAAAGGCCCTCTCCGCCGAAGCGGTAGTCCAGCCCACCGTCGAAGGAGAAGGTCCCCTCCGCCCACGTGCGGCCCAGCGGCCCTGTGAGCGTGGTGCGCTCCAGCACCATCGCCTTGCCATCCACGAAGCGAAGCCGCGCCTCGCCGTCACCCATGCGCCGGCCGTAGTAGGTGGTGTCCTTCACGTCGAACGCCACCAGCCCCTCCAGCTTCTCCACGGGGCTGTCCACCTCCACGCGGCCCGTGGCCGTCCCCCCCAGCGTGCCCTGCATCACCGCCAGCGAGGGACTCAGGCCCGCCACCACGTCCACGAGGTCCTCGGTGCGCCCGTGCGGGACGTTCACCTCCAGGCGCAGATTGAGCAGCCGTCCGAAGGACACCCCCGCCCTGCCGTAGTACTGCGTGCGCCCCTTCTGGCCGGTGAAGGAGGGGAACGACAGCAGGCCGTCCTTGTAGCCCAGCTTCCCCTGCATCACGCCCAGCGACAGGTTCCAGAACTCGAAGTCGCGGAACGACAGCCCCGCCTCCACCTTCACGTCCGCCGCGGGCCCCTTGATGGAGTAGGTGGCGCTCCCATGCCCCGCCCAGGGCAGCTCCGCGATGTGGCCGAAGTCCTCCAGGTCCAGCTCGCCCTGCCCGTGGATGTCCAGGCCCAGCTCGTTGCCAATCAGCAGTGCCACCTCCCCCGTCACACGCGAGCGGCCCGACTCCGCCGTGATGTGGCTGAAGGTCACCCGGTCCGCCTGGAGCTTCACCTGTGCCTGCGCGCGGCCCTTCTCGAACGAAAGGATGGTGAGCCCATCGCGGGGCTGGACGTCGAACGCGTGCGTGGCCAGCACGAAGCGCCCGGTGCGCAGGTCCAGCGGCCCCGACAGCGAGAAGCGCGGCAGCAGGTTCCCGGTGAGGTGCGCGTCCAGCGTGGCCGGGAAGTCCACCCAGGAGCCCTTCACGCCCGCCCGGTCCAGGATGCGGCCCAGCGACGCGTCCTCCGTCGTCAGCGTGACGTCCAACGGGAAGTTGGGCGTGAGGCCCAGCCGCCCCGTCGCGCGCACCTTGCCCGCGCCCACCGGCACGGTGAGTTCCTCCAGCCGGACCTCGTCCCCCGAATACGACACGCGCGCGTCGAGGTTCGTCGGTCCGAACTGCTGATAGCCCAGGCTGTTGCCCGACAGCTCCAGCGACACCGCGGGAGACTCCACCTTCCCCGCGATGGAGACACGCGTCCAGAGATGGCCCGTGGCGGGGCTGGGAATCAGCCGGGCCTGATAGAGCGCGCGCAGCGGCAGGAACACCTGCGCGTCGAGCGCCAGGCGCGGCGAGCACAGCGTATCCACGCGGCCGGACACCGTGGTGGTGATGTCGTCCAGCGACACCTCCGCGCGCTCCAGCTCCAGCAGGGCCTCATCCGGGTCTAGCGCGCCCGCCACCACCAACTGCCCCAGCGTCAGCTCCCGCCCGTCCGGCCCCAGGCGGACCCGCCCGCGCCGCGCCTCCACGTCCAGCTCGATGACGCCCCACTGCTCGTCCCAGCGGACGTCCAGCTCTTCCACCTCCACGCGCCGCCCCTCCGGCAGCGCCAGCCGCAGCTCCGCTCCGGAGATGTCGAGCTTCGCCACGCGCAGGTGCTCCAGCGGCTCCAGGAAGCAGAAGGCGGGCTTCGTCTCGGAGGGCGCGCTCGGCTGGGTCAGGTCCAGCGCCACGCGCGGACGCGAGGCCTTCACCCGCGCCAGCGTCAGGCGGCCCCGTAGAGGCTGGAGGAAGCCGAGCTGCACCTCCGCGCGGTCCACCGCCACCAGCGGCGTGTCCGTGCCCGGCAGGAAGAGCGAGAAGCCGTGTACCACCACGCGGGAGCCCAGCGGATCCAGCTCGCAGCGGCCAAGCCCGACATCCAGCCCCAGCACGTCCGGCAGGTGTCTGCGGCCCAGCGTGCAGGCCACCTCCCAGGATGCCGGCATGCGCAACAGGAGCACGCTCCCCGACAAGACGAGGAGCACCAACAGCAGCGCCCTGCGCGCACCGTGGCGGCCCTGAGAGGACAAAGCCGCTACAGCTTACCCAGGCCCTCGAGGTAGCGGTCGATCTCCGCGAGGTCCACCTTGCTGCTCGTCGTCCTGGGGAGCGCAGCCGGCGGAGGAGCGCTCGGCCGCTCGCCCGCCTGGCTGGTGGGCGTGTTCACCCCGAGCAGGCCCAGGTTCTTCCCGATGCGATGCACCAGCTCCGCGGACACCGTCTCCTCACGTGCGAGGAAGGCCTCGAAGAGCGCGTTGTCGCACAGGGTGTTGATGACACGGGGCGAGCCGGACGCGTGCTGATGCACCGCCAGCAGCGCCTCCGGGCTGAAGGGCATGCGCGGGCAGCCGGCGAGCCGGAGGCGATGCTTGACGTAGGCCTCGGTGGACTCGGCGGTGAAGGGCTCCAGCCGGTAGCGCATGGCCACGCGCTGCGCGAGCGGCGGGTCCAGCTTCAGGTTCTTCTCGATCTCCGGCAGGCCGAAGAAGACGAAGGAGATGAGCTTGCGCTCCGGCACTTCCAGGTTGAGCAGCCCCCGGAACTCCTCCATCAGCTCGCGCGTCTCCAGCATCTGCGCCTCGTCGATGAGCACGACGGCCTTCTTGCCGGACTCGTAGATCTGGAGCAGCCGCTGGTACAGCTGCGACAGGAGCGCCAGCTTCTCCTGGGCGGGGTTCTCCACGCCCAGTTGGAGCGCGATGCGGCGCAGCAGCCAGTTGGCGGTGATTCCCGAGTGGATGATGACGAGCAGCGCCGCCTCGTACTCGGACTCCGGAAGCGAGTCGAGCATGCGCCGGGCCAACGTCGTCTTCCCCGCGCCGATGTCGCCGACGAGGATGGACAGGCCCTTCATGTAGCTCACCGCATGCATGAGCCGGGTGAGCGCCTGCGAGTGCTGCGCGGAGCTGTAATAGAAGCGGCTGACGGGAGCGTTGGAGAAGGGCTCCTGGGTCAACTCGAAGAAGTCCAGGTACGTAGTCATGGGCTCGCCGGACCTCGCGGGGGGAAACTACAGGTAGCCGACCTTGCGCGCCTTGGACGCGCCAGCCGCTGGAATCGGAGTCGTGTTGGGTACCGCGGCCCCCGCGGGTGCGGGCGTGCTGCTGGCCTGGGCCCCATGGCCGGAAGGCGTCGGAAGCGGATCCTCCACCGGCGCCACGGAAGCGGCAAGCCTGGACACGTGCCCGGTGACGTCGCGGTACTTCGCGTCCATCGCGGCCACGCGCTGGTAGTGGAAGAGCGCCCTGCCCGCATCCCCCTGCGCCTCGTAGGCAGCCGCCAGCTCGAAGCTCAGCGCCTTCGCCGCATCCCCCGTCGCATGCGGGTTGCCCAGTCCCTCGCGGAAGGCCTCCACGGCTGCGGCCGCGTCGCCTCGCAGCAACTGGAGCATGCCCATCATGGTGATGCAGTCGAGCTCGCGCTTGCCGCCCACGCTGCCCTGGCGGGCCACGTCGAACTCGTGGAGCGCGTCGTCGAGCAGCCCCATCTCCTTGTACGCGATGCCCAGGTCGTAGTGCGTGTCCACGTCCTCGGGCTTCACCACCTTGGCCAGGCTCTTCTTGAACTCGGAGAAGACCTCCTCCACCGAGTACTGGAAGTCCTCCTCCGCAGGCAGCGCCGAGGCCCCGGAATCATCACCGAGGTTGTCGATTTCGCCCGCCAGCTCCGCCGCGAGGTCGAACGCATCGCGCTCGCCCGTGGCCTCCTCCTCGGGCTCGTCGTCGTAGGACTCCGTGACGGGCTGCACGGCCGGAATGTGCGCCGGCGCCGAAGGCCCGGCCTCCGCGGCGCCTCCCGCCTCCGCCACCTCGAGCCGCTCCAACAGCTCGGCGGCGCGCGCGTGGCCCGGGAAGGCAATCATCACCGTCTCGAGGATTTCACGCGCCTCCTCGAGCAGACCCTGGTCGAGGAAGAACGAGGCCTCGTCGCACTCCTCGGCCGCGGGCTCCTCTTCCTCCGGCGCGCTCTCGGCCTCGGCGACGGGCTCGGGCTCTTCGTACGCAACCGCCTCGGGCTCGGCCTCGGCGACGGGTTCCTCGTACGCAACCGCCTCGGGTTCCTCGTACGCAAACGGCTCGGGCTCCTCGTACGCAACCGCCTCGGGCTCCTCCGCGTCGACGAAGTCCGCGGCGGCCTCCGCCAGGGACTCGTCCTCGACGGCGACGATCGCGTGCGAGGCCGTGGGCTCCTCGAACTCCATCGAGTCGCCCAGGTCCATCGCGCTCAGGGGCGCGGCGCCCACGCGCGTGGGCGCATCCTCCAGGACCAGCGCCGGAGGCGCGTCGTCCTCCAGCAAGGGGACCTGGAGCGTGTCGGGAGACGCCTCGTCGAGCAGCGCCTGCGAGGGCGCGAGCATCTGCGTCGGCTGCGGCTCGTCGTCGTCACCGAGCGACAGCGCATCCATGGACGTGGCCGTGCCCTCGTCCACCAGCGACTCGTCCCCGAGCGAATACGCCGCGGCGGCAGCCAGGTCGTCATCGTCGGATGCGACGAGCGGCTCATCGTCGGTGACGCCGAAGCCCGGCTCGTCCGTCAGCTCCAGCCCGACGTCATCCGCCACCAGCGTCTCGTCCACCGACGCCGCGGCCAGGTCCTCCGGCTCGGGAGCCCCGTACACCTCGAACTCACCCGAGGTGATGGCCTCGCCGACGAGCGCCTCCTCGCTGATGACGGTGGCGTCACCGTCCTCCTCGATGACCTCGTCCGACTCGCTCGGCGGCAGCGTGGCCAGCGCCAGCTCGTCGCCGGGGGGGTGCAGAAGCGCGTCGTCCGGCGGCGGCGCGACGAGAATCTCGTCGTCGCTGGAGTCCACCAGGATGGCGTCCTCGCCCACCGACTCGACCACCGTCACCGACGGCGCGGCCACCACCGGCCCGTCCGTGCGCAGCACGGACAGGAACGCCGGCACCTCCGGATGGGCCGGGTTCTCCTGGAGGATGGTGGCCAGGTAGGGCTGCGCGCGCTGGACCTCCGCCGCGCGCGTGCACAGGCGCAGCACGTTCAGCAGCTGCTCGGATGCCTGGGCCTGATTCCCGGACGCGACGTAGATTTGGTAGGCCTTCTCGTGCGCGTCGAGGTTCTCCGGGTCGACCGAGAACACCTTGCGCAGGTGCTCCAGCGCTTTGTCGTGGAGCCCGTACTTGACGTAGACGTCGGTCTCCGTGAGCAGCTTGGCGAGCTGCTCGCGCCCCATTCCCGCGGGCGGCGGCGGCGCCATCGGAGCGGGCGCTGGAGCAGCCATGGTGGGCTGCGACGCGGCGGGACGTGGAGCCGGCTGCGGAGCCGCCATGGGCTGTGGCGCGGCGGGAGCCGGCTCGGGCGCGCGACGCGCGACCAGGTCCGGGTCCTGCGGATCCAGCACCTCGATCTGCGTCCAGACTGCCTCGGCCTCGGTGAGTCGGCCGCGCTCCTGATGAATCTTGGCCAGCTCCTTGTAGACGGAGATGGTCTTCGACGTCTGGCCCAGGCCCTGGAACGCCTGCGCCAGCAGCGTGAGCGTCTCCACGTCGCGGCCGTCGGCCTTGAAGCACACCTGCAGCTTCGCCAGCGCGCGCTTCTGGTCGCCGCGCTGCAGGTATGACGTGGCCAGCTCCTTCGCGAGCGGCAGGTTGTCCGGCTCCAGCACGGACAGGCGCTCCGCCACGCGGAGCCAGTCGTCGGCGCGGCCGTTGCGCTTGAGGTACTCGGCGGCGCGCTTGAACTCCTGGGCCGCCTCGCGCGTCATGTTCTCCCGCGCGTACAGCTCCGCCAGCTTGATCTTCGACGCCACGTTCTCGGGGTCGAGATCCACCATCTTCTTCAAGGTATCGAGCGACGACTTGGTGTCACCCGCCTTGTCGTAGTGGTTGGCGACAATCTGGAAGTACGCCATCGCCTCGGACATCAGCCCGAGCTGCTGGTGGAGCTCCGCCAGCTTGAGGTTCACCTCCAGCAGGTTCGGATTGAGCTTGAGGACCTGCTTGTAGAGGGCGACGGCCTTCAGGAAGAAGCCATCGGAGGAGTAGCTCTCCGCGACCTTGGTGAAGAAGTGGGCGGCCTGAGGATTGTCGTTCTTCTTCTGGTACAGCTCCCCCATCTTCTGGAGGACCCGGATGTCCTTCGGGTCGACCTCCAGGACCTTCTGGTACTCCTTGATGGCTTTGTCGTAGGCGCCCTTCGCGACGAGTTTCGCGGCGGCTTCGATGATCTTGTTCTTGTCCATCGAGCGGTGGGCTTCCAGCAGGCCGAAACCCCTTGAACTTCGCGGGTTTCCATCCTCAGCAAGGGGGAGTGTCGGAGGCTAACGGAAAGCTCCGATTCGGGTCAAGAAACGGCCCGGCTCCCCCGAAGCCGGATCACCTGCACGCGGGGCGGCCCGCCAGGCAGGAGTCCACACCAGGAATGTGGGTCCTACGGCGTCTCTTCGACGGCCTTCTTGAGGCGGCGCGAGCCCGTCTCGCTCGCGAGCAACCGCTCCACGAACCGGGTGTCGTAGTTCCCCTCCTGGAAGGACTCCTCCGCCAGTGCGGCCCGGTGGAAGGGGATGTTGGTGCGGATGCCTTCGACCACGTATTCCCCCAGCGCGCGCTGCATGCGACGGATGGCCGTGGCCCGGTCATCGGCATGCACGACGAGCTTCGACAGGAGGCTGTCGTAGTACGGAAGCACCGTGTAATTCTCGTAGGCTCCCGAGTCCACTCGGACCCCGTAGCCTCCGGGCACGCTGTAGCCGGTAATCTTCCCGGGCCAGGGGGCGAAGGTAATCGGGTCCTCGGCATTCACCCGGCACTCGATGGCGTGGCCGCGAATCTGGATGTCCTCCTGCTTGAAGCGCAGGGGCTCCCCGTAGGCCAGCCGAATCTGCTCGCTCACCAGGTCCACGCCCGTGACGAGCTCCGTCACCGGGTGCTCCACCTGGATGCGCGTGTTCATCTCCATGAAGTAGAACTCGCCGCGCTCGTCGAGCAGGTACTCGATGGTGCCCACGTTGTTGTACGCGAGCTTGCGCATGGCGTTGACGGACACCTCGCCCATGCGCTTGCGCAGCTCCGGCGTGAGCGCCGGCGACGGGCTCTCCTCGATGAGCTTCTGGTGCCGGCGCTGCACCGAGCACTCGCGCTCATTGAGGTGGATGATGTTGCCGTGCTCGTCCGCCACGATCTGGATTTCGATGTGGCGCGGCTTCTCGACGTAGCGCTCGATGTAGAGGTCGCCGTTGGAGAACGACGCCACCGCCTCCGCCTGGGCCGTGGAGAACGCCTGCGCCAGCGCGCCCGGCTCGCGGACGATCTTCATCCCCTTGCCGCCGCCTCCCGCTGCCGCCTTGAGGATGACGGGGAAGCCAATCTCCTTGGCGAAGGCCTCCGCCTCGCGCGGGTCCTTCACCGTACCGGGGCTGCCGGGCAACAGCGGAAGCCCGGCCTCGCGCGCGGCCTGGCGGGCGCGCACCTTGTTGCCCATCAGCCGGAGCATCTCCGGCCGCGGGCCGATGAAGCGAATCTTGCAGTTCTCGCAGACCTCCGCGAACTCGGCGTTCTCCGACAGGAAGCCGTAGCCCGGGTGGATGGCGTCCGCGCGGGTGATTTCGGCGGCGGACAGCAGCTGCGGGATGTTGAGGTAGCTCTCCTTGGACGCGGGCGGGCCAATGCACACCGCCTCGTCTGCGAAGCGGACATGGAGCGCGTTGGCGTCCGCCGTGGAGTGCACCGCGACCGTGGCGATGCCCAACTCCCGGCAGGCGCGGATGACCCGCAGGGCAATCTCCCCGCGGTTGGCGATCAGCACCTTCTTGAACACGTGGGTGTCTCCGTCAGGGCCGTCTGGAGGAGCGGCTCGCCCACGGAACGCGGGCGGAGCGCCTTCCTCTTCGTCAGGCCACTTCGATGCGGAACAGCGCCTGTCCGAACTCCACCGGACGGCCGTTCTCCACGAGGATCTCCGCCACGCGGCCGGAGACCTCGGACTCGATTTCGTTCATCAGCTTCATCGCTTCGATGATGCAGAGCACCTGGCCCTTCCTCACCATGGTGCCCACTTCGACGAAGGGAGGCTGGTCCGGCGCGGGCGTCCGGTAGAACGTCCCCACGAAGGGGCTCGTCACCTGGTGGCCGGGCTTCTCGACCGGCTTCTCGGGGGCCACGGCGGGCGCCGCCGGAGCAGCGGCCGGCACCGGAGCGGCGGCGCGGGGAGCGGCGGGCGCCGCGTACTCCACGCCAGCGCCCGCGGTGACAGGGAGCGGCGCGGCGTGGTGGACGATGGTCGTCTCGGGGCCATGGCCCCGGCGGATGAAGAGCTTCTCCTCACCGCGCTTCCACACCAGCCTCGTGACATCCGAGGACTCGAGAATCTCCACGATCTGCCGCAGGGCATCCACGTCCAGCGACGTACCACCCGTATCGGCAGTGCCGCTGGTAGCGGCTCCCGTCCGCGCGGGCGCCTGCGCCCGGGTCGACTTGCGCTTCGTTGCCATAGCTCGCGTCCCCTTCCCTCCAGTGTCGCGACCGCGTTGCGGACTACCCTCAGCTGGCCACGCGCGTCAGGTACTTGCCGTCACGCGTGTCGATCTTCAGCACGTCGCCCTCTTCGATGAAGAGCGGGACGTTGACGGAGTAGCCCGTCTCCAGGATGGCGGGCTTCAAGGCGCCGGAGACGGTGTCACCGCGGATGCCCGGGTCACACTGGGTGACCTTGAGGTCCACCGAGTTCGGCAGCGTCACGCCGATGGCCTTGCCGTTGTAGAAGAGCACCGCGACGGTGATGTTCTCCTTCAGGAAGTTCTTCGCATCTCCGAGCACCTTCTCGTCGAGGAAGGTCTGCTCGTAGTTGCGGGTGTCCATGAAGTAGAACTCCTCGCCCTGGACATACAGGTACTGCATGTCCTTCTCCTCGATGTCGGGCTTGCCCACCTTCTCACCGGACTTCAGGGTGGGCTGGAGCACGCGGCCCGTGAGGAGGCTGCGAATCGTGGTGCGCACGAACGCGGACCCCTTGCCGGGCTTGACGTGCTGGAAGTCGACGATTTCGTACGGCTCACCGTCGATTTCGATCTTCAGACCCTTGCGGAACTCGGACGTATCGATGACACCGGCCATGGGGACCGACTCCTTACAGACTCGCAGCAGCGGAAGCTTGAAAAGTCGGGGGTGTCTAGCCCATGCCCCCCTTCGATGGGAAGGGGAAAGCGGCGTCGGAAGCGTCGGCTGGATGACTGCTGGGCAGAGGGAGCGCGCCTACAGCTCGGCGCGCACCTTGGGGGCCGTGACGCGCAGCACGTACCGGCCCTTGCCGTAGTTGCCATCCGCGTGCATCGCGAGCACCAGGAAGTACTCTGGCGACACCAGGCGCATCACGGTCAGCACCTTCTCGCTGTTGACGCTGACCTCGCTCACGGTCCCCGTCTTGAGCGTCTCCGCCGCGTTGCGCAACTGCGTGAGGAGGTTCGCGTACTCGACCCAGGCGCCGTTGAGGTCCAGGTCGGCGCTCTCGTCCTTCTGGAAGGTGTCGACGGAGATGCCATCGAAGCCCATCACGCTGCACGCGAGGGCTCCATCCACCTGGTTGACCACCGACTCGAGGTGCGTGCGGAAGGACATAGGCTGGTGCTCTTAGGAAGCAGCCGAGGCCCGGTCAAGGGCCCCCGGCTGGATTGGCGCTACGTGCCCTCGGGTTCAGAGCAGGCCGGCGCGAAGGCGTCCTGGCCGCCCGTCCCACCACAGGGGCCGTTGCGAAGCAGGGACGTCCCCGTTGGACAGGTGAAACCCGAGGCGAAGAACGTGACCGGATAGGCGATCTCGTTGGATTCCGCCTTGGCCCCAGTGACGGTCTTCCCAGTCAGCTTGACGCGCACGTTGACTGTCACGCTCGAACCACCAGAAACCTGGCTCGAAAGCGTCTGAAGAGCGTTGGCGCCAAGCAGATCGATGACCAAGACGCTATTGGCCGATGCGGATGACGGAATCGAAAAGTGACTCGGGTAGACCTCACTTCCCAACGTCGGCCCGCCACCCTGCACGTCGTACGACAATTCGACGTGCGTCACGTAGACCGCAGCGGAATCAGCTCCACCGGTGACTGGGCCATCGTTGACGACCACCTCCGTCGCCGTGAGCCCACTCCGAACGGCCAGCCCGGCAAGGTAGCGGCCTGACGTAGAGAGATCCAACACCCCTCCACCACTGGAGGCCCCGGAAACGTTCACAGTACACGTGGCGTCGGGAATGTAGGCGTTGAAGATCTGGATGTCTGGAGGACTCTCGACGCAGCCGGCCATGGCCAGCGCCAGCGGCACCGCGAGATAGAAGTTCTTCATATGCGAACGTTCTCCTGCACGAGGACGCGACTGACCCCTACAGGGTCGGCGCGATGGTCTGCCGGTTGAGGATACGGGGCGTGATGAAGATCAGCAGTTCCTGCCGGGAGTCACTCTCTGTGTTGTTCTTGAACAGGAGTCCCAGCACCGGAATTCGCGACAGGAACGGCACAGCGTTGGTCTGGGTGGCACCACGGCGGACATAGATTCCTCCGATGACCGTCGTATCTCCATCCTTCACGAGCACCTGCGTGTTGGCCTCCTTACGCTGAATCGAAGGCTGACCGTTTGCCCCCGTGCTCGACGGGTCCGGCTGGTTGTTGGATGCGTTGATGGTCATCAGAACGCTGCCGTCCTGAGTGATGTGTGGCGTCACCTCCAGCGAGAGGCGGGCTTCCACGAACGTGGTGTTCACGCCCTGCGCTGAAGCCTGACTGAACGGAATGGACACACCCTGGCTGATACGCGCGGTGTTGTTATCGAGCGTCGTCACCTTGGGCGCGGAGATGGTCTTGACCGTGCCCTCGTTCTCCGCCGCGGACAGGCGAAGGTTGAGCTGAAGTGCGCCCCCCGCTGACCCGAACGTGAAACCCATGGCGCCGCCAGCTCCCTGTCCGGTGCCTACCGGCAGGTTCACCGCGAAGTTGGGGTTGTCCGGCAAGCCGGGCGAGGTTCCAGCAACACCGCCGGTCACAGCCAGGTTGTTGGGGAAGATGAGGCCCGTCGCGTTACCCGTGGCCTGGCCTGCCCGTGCCTGGCCACCCCACTGAACGCCCAGTGAGCGGCTGAAGGTGGTGTTCGCCTCCACGATGCGGCTCTCGATGAGCACCTGCGGCGTCTGCGTATCCAGGCTGCGGACCAAGGAACGCGCCCGCTCGGTGTTCGAGCGCACATCCTTGACGATGAGGACGTTCGTGCGCTGGTCCACCGTCACCGAGCCTCGCTCACTCAGCACGTCCTTCACACGGGCCGCCATCTCCGAGGCCACGGCGTAGTTCACCGGGATGAGGTTGACCATCAGGTCTTCCTGCTGCTGGAGCGACTTCTTACGCTCCTGGCGCAACCGGGCTTCCTCCTCCAGCGTCTTCAGCGGCGCAATCCGGATGATGTTCCCGAACTCCTCCTTGCCCAGCGCCTTGGTGCGCAGCACCAGGTCCAGCGCCTGGTCCCAAGGAACATTCCGCAACCGGATGGTCACGCGGCCGCTCACGTCGTCCGCCACCACGATGTTCTTCTTGGAGATCTCGGCGATGACGCGAAGCAGGTTCTGGATGTCAATGTCCTTGAACTCGAAGGACACGCGCTTTCCACGGTAACGCGCCTGCTGGGGGGCACCCTCGGCAGCATAGGCCGGCGCTTCCGTGGTGAAGCCCGCCGTCCGCTGCGCAACCGCGACCTCTTCAGTCTTCACGCCCTTGACGTCGAGACGCCACGTCAGCGTGTTGCCGCTCTGAGAGACCTTCTCCTCCACGGCGCCATCCGCGGCCACGACCAGACGGACCTTGCTCCCCTCTCCCGGCACGCTGAACGCACTGACCATCTTCACCGGCGTCTCCAGCGCACTCGTGTCGAGGCTCCGCTCCAGCTTCTTGGGAAGACGCGCGTTGTCCAGGGTCAGCACCGCGCTGCGCGGATCCGGCCGGTCGACCTTCCACGTGGCCGTCCCCGACAGCTTCATCACGATGCGGCCGCCCGCGTTGCTCTCCTCGAAGCGCAGATCCTTGACCTCGACCTGCGAAGAGGACTCGGACTTGATGGGGGTGGTACGAAGCGGCTCGACCTCGGCCACGGAGGCAATCGCCTCCTCCTTCTCGGGCATCGGTGCGGACTTCCGGGCCACCGCGCTTCCCAGCACCACCTCCAGCCCACGGTTGGCGCGGTCGACACGGTAGGCGGGCATCTTTCCGCGCACGTCGAGAACAAGCCGCACCTTGTCGGAGTGCGCGCCCACGCGCACGTCGCGCAGCGCTCCGGAGCTCACCCGCGGAGCCCGCGCCGCCAATCCGACGCCGAACAGGTCAACCGCCAGGCGAGGCGGGTCGGCGAGCTCCAGCACCTCGTACCGGGCAATGTCTCCATCCGCCCGGATCCGAAGCGTATCGTCGGCGAATGACATCGCAGTGATGCGTCGAGCCGGGTGCGAGACCTCTCGCTCATCGGCCTCGGCCGCGACCACGTTCTCCGGCAGCGCCGGCTTGGAAACCACCGCCCCGGCCTTCTTCTGTTCGGAGGAGACCACAGCGACGGCGGGCGCACGCGGCGACTCTTCGATGGCCTGCGCACGGGCCGGTTCCGCCTTGGCGGCGGGCTCGGAACGAGCGGCATCTCCGCCCGGAGCTTCTGCCTGCGATGCCCCGTCCACTGAGATGACGACTTGGTTGCCGTCCGCTCGCACGTCGTACTGAGACGCCCTGTCGAGCGCCAGCAGCACCCGACCAACGCTCGCGCGCTCGTCCGAGAACTGCGAGGCCACGACACCGGAGACCGGTCCCGAGCCATTGTGGTGCCCCTTGATGCCCGTCGCATCCGCCGACGAGAGGTCCACCACCAGGCGCTCCGGCCCACTCAGGCGGAACACGGTAAAGGTCGGTGGCCGGGTGCCGGTCACCACCACCTGGGCACCCGAGCCCGTGCGGGACACTTCGAGTCCCCGCAGCGTATTCAGCTCGGCGCCATGCACCCTGGCACCCACAAGAACGACCGCCCATGCGGCCGCCAACATCCACTTGCCCCTCGTCACAGCGCTCTCCTCGAGCATGCGTCCCCTCAACAAGTTGGAAGCGGGCCACCGCCCGCGGGAGCGCCTTGGAGGGCGCTACTCTCCGAAGTTTCTGCCCGTCATCATGTTGTAGGCGGGGTCCAGCTTCGCATCGGGCTTCAGCTTCAGCATCACCGGATTCTTGATGATCTCGCCGTTGCCTGAAAACACCTCAGTGACCGTCACGGAATCACGAAGGATCTGCGTCACCTTCCCGCCCTGACGACCCATACGGGTATTGCGGCGCACGATGTGCCCCCGGCCGGCCGGGTCCTCGACCATGGCCATGGGACTGGCATCGCCAGTGACGACGGCAACGAGCTTCAACTGGTCCAGATCGAACGCGCAGAGAGGCTCGTTGCACGCGGCGACCCGATTGGAATCCACCGGATTGATTTCCTCGATGGGGCTCCGAAACGGATCGCGCTTCCCCACCGGGTTGTAGCTATAGGCATAAGCCGGTGCCTTGGTCGCTTCGGCCTCGGAGGGAGCAGCCTGTACCGCGGCCGGCGCCACAGCCTTGGGCTTCGCGGCCGGGGGCGCCGGAGCGGGCGCCTCATCACAGGCAGCGAGCGCCAAGGCGAGCATCGCGGTGGTCATGGTGGCCTTGAACGTCTTCATCCTCAATCCCCTTGTCGCCCTACTTCTGGGGCGGATCAAGTTTCTATTTCTTTGAGTTCACGTTCGAGGCGCCCGCGCTCGTCGATGCGGCCCCCTTCTGCTCGACGAACCGGAACGTCGTGGCCATGAACTCGCTCTGAAGGACGACCTTCTCGTTCTTGAGCGCGGCCGAGCTGAACTTGATGTTGTTGACGTTGACGATGCGGCGCATGTTCGCCATCTCCTGAAGGAAGAGGGCGATCTCATGGTAGTTGCCGCTCACCGTCATCTTGATGGGGATGCGCGCGAAGAACTCTCCCCCCCCGACGGTCTCCTTGCCAGGGGTCACACTGGCCAGCTCCAAGCCGCTCTTCTTCCCGATGTCGTTGATCTGCGCGAGGAGCTCTTCGATGTCGCGCTGTTCGGGCAGCTCTGTGAGTGCCTCCGAGAGCTTCTGCTCGAGCACGTCCATCTCGCGTCGACGTTCATTCAGGTTCTGAGCAATCTCGCTCTTGTCCGCCAGTTCCAGGTCCAGCTTCCGGCGCTCTTCCATCGCCCACCCGATGGCCTCCTCCGTGGGCTGGATGAGCATGAAGTAGTTGGCGACCGTCAGGGCCACGACAACGAACGCCAATCCACCAAACTTGATGGCAGGAGGCGCCTTGACGAATTGATCCAGGTACTTGTCCATGACGAGCGGCCTTGTCAGATGGCGTAGTTGGACGTCAGCGTGATCTTGAACTCGACCAGGGCAGGCACCCCCGTCTGGCCGGCGGCAACCTGCTTCGCGGTCTGCAGGTCGATGTTCCTGAAGAACGGAGTCACCTGAGCATCCGGGAACTCTTCGATCGTGGCCTCCGCGGTGAACATCTCCACACGCGCCGTCTTGCTGTCGCGGCGCCGGTCCACCAGGCGGCCCATCCCCTTCGGCGTCCAGACCACGCCATTGAGGCCTCGCATGAACTCGGCCACTTCGTCGTGGCTGACGGCAGCGCCGTCGATGGCCACGGCGTTGTTGTTTTCAGTGAAGGTCTTCACCCACACCTTCTTGGGGGTAGCCGAAGCGAGCGCATCCATCATACGGACGGGGCCATTTCGGCCCTTACGCAGCGCATCCAGCACGGCCAACTTCTTCTCCACCTCGGCCTTGCGAGCGTTGATGTTCTTCACCTCGCCGATGATCTTCTCCAGCTCGGCGATCTTGGCCTTGGCCGCGGCGACGCCCTGCTGGTGCATCGCGAGCTCGCTCTCCCGGTTGTCGTACCAGGCATAGTTCGCCACGCCGGCGCCAATCAGGACCACCGCGAAGAGGACCAGCACCTGCCGGCCCATCTCGCGCTTCTTCACCGCCCGGACGGGCAGCAGGTTGATGCGAATCATCATGTGCGTCGTCTCCAGAGGGTGGTCCGGTCAGCCCAGCTTGTCGCCCGGGCGCCGCAGCGCCAACCCCACGGCCACCGCGGCCATCGGCGCCACGTCCATGATGAACGCGGGGTCGAACTTCCGGTTGTCCACTTCGATCTTGCGGAAGGGATTGAGAATCTCCACCGGCACGCCGGTGCGCGCCTCGATGGTCTTGAACAGCGCGGGAATCTTCGCCGTGCCGCCCGACAGGTAGACCTTGCTGAAGTTCGAGTCGGCGGCGGTGCCCGCGTAGAAGTCGAGCGAGCGCTGGATTTCTCCCGCCACCTGCTCGGCCACGCTGGAGAGCACCCGCTCCACGTCCTGCGGAACCACCGCGTCCGCATCCGAGCCGTTGCCACCAATCTTCAGCGCCTCGGCCTCCTCGTAGGAGACGTTGAGCTGCTTCTGGATCTCCTCGGTGAACTGGTTCCCACCGATGGTGACGTCGCGGGTGAACACCGTCGCGCCGTTGGAGATGATGTTGATGTTCACCACGGACGCGCCCGCGTTGATGAGCACCACCGTCTCGCGCTCGGGCACGTCGTAGTTGACCGAGAACATGTTCTGGACGGCGAACGCGTCCACGTCCACCACCACCGGCGCCAACCCCGCCTCCGAGACCACCGTGGTGTAGTCGTTGATCATGTCCTTCTTGGCCGCGACCAGGAGCACGTCCATCTGCCCGGTGGCGTCGTTGCCGCCACCGTCGAGGATCTGCGTGTCGATGTTCACGTCCTTCACATCGAACGGGATGTACTGCTCCGCCTCCCACTGGATGCTCTCCTCGAGCTCGTCCTGGGACATGCGGGGCATCTGAATCTTCTTGATGATGACCGAGTGACCGGACACGCCGATGGCGACGTCCTTGCCCTTCACCTTCAGCTCGGCCATCAGGTCCTGCACGGCCTGGACGATGGCCGTGGAGTTCATCAACGCCCCATCGACGATCGCCTCGGGGGGCAGCGGCTTCATCCCGAAGCTCTGCAGCGCGTAGACGACCTCGCCGCGCTTGCGCTGCTCCTTGAGCAGGATCATCTTGATGGACGTCGATCCGATATCCAGGCCGAGTACCAGTTTGCCCTTCGCCATGCTTGACTCCGTCGAGAGGCAGCCAGCGTAGCACTGGCCGACAACCCCTCCTAAAAAGTGCCTGGAGCCCGCCTACCCTCCGGACGGACGGGAGCCGCGCACCACCTACAGCGCCGGGCCCCTCAACACCGTCGCGGAGGCCCGATTTTCCGGCCTCCGGCGCGTTCCGTCAAATGTCGACCCATCCGTCCAGATTCTGGACCAACCCCGCACCTCAACCCCGCTCCGCCTCGGCATCCGGATCGATGCCGTACTCCTTGATTTTGTAGAGGAGCGCCCGGTGACTGATGTCCAGCAGCTCCGCGGCCCGGGTGCGGTTGCCCTTCGTCTTCCGCAGGGCGGCCCGGATGTAGGACTCCTCCAGCTCCCGGATGGCCCGCTTGAGCGACAGGTCGCCACCATCCTGTTGCACGGCCCCCTCGTGTCCCGCTGACCGCTGGGGCGCGGGGGCTGGGGCGGCCCACAGCTTTTCGGGCAGGTTCGCGGGGAGGATGAGCGACTCGTCCGCCAACAGCACGGCGCGCTCCATGGCGTTCTCCAACTCGCGGATGTTTCCGGGCCAGGCATAGGCCAGCATCAGCGCCTCGGCCTCCGGGGAGAGCCCCGCGACGGGAGGCTCGCGGTTCAGCTCGCGATTGAAGCGGGCGATGAAAGCCCGTGCGAGCAGCGGCACGTCCTCGAGGCGTTCACGCAGCGGCGGAACGCGGAGGTTCACCACGTTGAGGCGGTAGTACAGGTCCTCCCGGAACTCGCCCTTCCCCACCAGCCGGGACAGGTCGCGCAACGTGGCGGCCACCACGCGCACGTTCACCTTCTCGACGCGGTTCTCCCCCACCGGACGGATTTCTCCCTCCTGGAGGACGCGCAGCAGCTTCACCTGGGCGGACAGCGGGAGCTCACCGACTTCGTCGAGGAAGAGCGTTCCGCCATCCGCTTCAGCGAAGAGTCCTCGTTTGGCGGTGCGCGCATCCGTGAAGGCGCCCTTCGCATGTCCGAACAGCTCGCTCTCGATGAGCCCGGAAGGAATGGCGCCGCAGTTCACCGCCACGAACGCCATGGGCGCACGGGGACTGCTCACGTGCAGCTCCCTCGCGATGAGCTCCTTGCCCGTGCCACTCTCGCCGCTGATGAGCACCGTGGTGTCCACGGGCGCCAGCCGGGCCACCTGGCGCAGCAGCGCGTGCAGCGCGGGGCTCTCGCCGAGGATGTGTCCCTGGGGCGTCGAAGGCAGGCTGACCTGCTTGAGGCGCCGGTTCTCGCGGACCAGCCGCTCGCGCTCCTCCGCCTTGCGAAGGACGAAGACGATTTCCTCCGGCTTGAAGGGCTTCTGGACGTAGTCGAACGCGCCGGCGGCCACCGCCTGGAGCGCCTGCTCCTGCGAGCCGTAGGCGCTCATCACCACCGCGGTCAGCGCCGGATGCGCCGCCAGCGCCTCGCGCAGCACGGAGAGGCCGTCCTTCTTCGGCATGCGCACGTCACAGAGGAGGACGTCGTAGTCACGAGCGGCGAGCTCCTTGAGCGCGTCCTCGCCGTCGGCCACCGCGCGCACTTCATACCCGTGGCCGGTGAGCACCAGCGTGAGGATGTGCCGGATGGAGGGCTCATCGTCGGCAACGAGAATGGAGCGGAACAGGGACATGGCCGTCTCCGCGCATCATCGCCCACCCGCGACAGCATCGGTAGCTTCCGGCCAGCCCGGCGCGACGCTTTCCTCAGGGGACAGGCAGACGCACCGTAAAGCGGGCACCGCCACCTGGGACGTTCTCCGCCTCGAGCCTGCCACCCATGACCTGCGCCAGCCGCTGCGACACGGCCAGTCCCAGTCCCGTCCCGTCACGCCCCTTGGTCGTGAAGAAGGGCTCGAACAGGCGCGGCATGATGTCCTCGGGGATCCCCTTTCCCCCATCCTCCACATGGAGGCAGACCTCGCCCGCCGCTTGCCGCGTGATGACCCGGACGCCCCCCTGCCCGCCCATCGCCTGGGCGGCGTTGAGCAGCAGGTTGATGACAATCTGGGAGAGCGGCCCCGCATCCGCCCGTGCGAGCAGCCCGGGTTCCAAGTCGAGCGCCACCGCCACATAGGCCAGCTCGGGCGAGGCGCGAACCAGCCGCACGCAGGTCTCCACCAGCGCGCTGACGTCTACAGGTCCCATTGAGGTGGTGCCGGGCCGCCCCAGGTCCAACAGGCCCCGGATGATTCGGTCGATGCGGTGGACTTCATGGTCGATGCGCTCCAGGAAGTCCTTCAGCTCGGCCGTGTCCGCCTTCGCCCGCGCGAGCGCCACGTAACCGAGAATGCCCGCCAGCGGGTTGCCCACCTCGTGCGCGACGCCCGCGGCCAGCCGCCCCACGGTGGCCAGGCGCTCCGAAGCCACCAGCTCCGTCTGCGTGCGCGCCAGCTGGGCATTGGACTCGCGCAGCGATGCCATCTGCGCGCGCGTCAGCGCCTGCTCTTCACGAAGCGCCTCCGCCATCCGCTGCAGGGAGCGCTGGATGCGAGACACCAGCGTTCCACCCTGGGTCGGCACCAGGTGCGGCTCCCACTCCAGCCTGCCGAACTGCTCGACCACCGCTTCCGTGCGGCGTAGGGGACGCCCCACCACCAGGTCCAGCACCACGTAGGTCAGCACCGTCAACGCGACCAGGTCGAGCCCCAGCACCCAGGGCAGCACACCGCGCACGCGCGATAACACATCTTCTTCCGCGCTCCCCTCAGGGACCCACCGGCGGACCGCCTCCAGCAGCCGGAAGAGCACCGGCTGCACGGACAGCCAGGTGAGCCCCGATGACACGGAGCCCAGCAGGAACGCGACGCTGGCAATCCGCCACTTCATCGCCTCCCCGCTTCGCTCACGGCAGTGCGCCCAGCATCATCGCAATGTCCGAGGGCAACACCCGCGACAACCATGGCCCCAGCAGCAGGAGCTCCAAGCCCGCGAGCGCCAACCAGGGCCCGAAAGGAATGCTGGTTCGCTCGGGGACCCAATCCTCCTCCTGCCCCTCTTCGTCCAAGGGAGCGTCCGGAATCGGTTGGATCAACAGGCACAAGGGCACCAGCAACAGGCGCTTCCAGAGCGGCAGGCCGGGCTGCGTGAACTCCCACGTCATCGTGAGCGGCGAGGGCTCCTCACCAGGCGCATCGTCCGGTGCGTTCTCCGCCCGGGGGCCAGCGCGCCCCGTCAGCAGCAGCATCAAGATGCCCACCACGGCGCCCTGCATGGAGGCGAACAACAGGATGCCCAGCAACGAGCGCCACGTCAGGAAGGCGCCCAGCATGGCGACGAGATACTTGTCCCCTGCCCCAAGCGCCTCTCGCTGGAACACCTTCCAGCCCACGTACTCCATCAGCCGGAAGGAGAGGAACCCCACCGCCGCGCCGATGAGCGCATCGCGGAAGGCCTCGGCGCCCAGCGGTATCGCCAGCATGAGCCCCGCCAACATGCCCGACACCGTCATGGACAGCGGCAGAATCCAATGGTCCAGGTCGATGAAGGCGAGCGGCACCAGCAAGGACACGAGCACCAACGCCGGCACCAGCTCGTACGTCCAGCCGAAGCGGCGCAAACAGGCGAAGTACAGGAGTCCCGTCAGCAGCTCGACCAGGGGATAGCGCACGGAGATGGGCGCGCGGCACCCCCGGCAGCGCGCACGGAGCACCAGCCAGGACAGCAGCGGGATATTCTCGTACCAGGCCAGCACGTGCCCGCACCGAGGGCACCGTGAGCGTGGGCGCACGATGCTCTGCTCCAGCGGAACCCGCGCGATGACGACATTGAGAAAGCTGCCCACGCACAGGCCGAGCACGAACAGGAACACGGCGAACAAGGGCCCGAAATATCCCGGCAGGGAGGAATGCGTCACAGAAGACGCATCCTACCCGAGCCTCAGCGGAAGTCGCGCCGCTCGAACACGATTGCGGCCAGCACGCAGAAGAGCGCTCCCCACCCCAGCGCATAGAGGGTGGCCGAGCCAAGCTCGGCGGCCGTCACCTCGATGGCATAGGTGGCACGCGGCCGGAAGTTCAGCCGCTCGAGGTTGGGCAGCGCATAGTAGGTGGCCTTGCTGACCCACTGCACGAGCTCGACCTTCGACTTCACGCCGAGGTTGTAGATGTCCGAGCAGAGGTGCCCCGCGAAGTAGAGCCCCGTCGTCACCAGCGCCGAGACGAGCTGACTGGCGAAGGTGGACATCAGGAACCCTGCGCTGGTGAGGATGAACAGCTCCAGGTAGAGCCCCCACAGCGCGGCCAGCTGCGGCTGGGTGATGGGCGAGCGGTGCAGGACGAGCTCGACCCAGAACAGCAGCGTCATCGCCACCAGCAGCACCCCGAGGGTGAGCATGTTGCCCGCGAGGCGGGCCAGCAGGAACCGGCTCCGGGACATGGGCTTCGACACCATCAGGAAGATGGTGCGCCGCTCGATCTCACGGCTGATGAGCCCCGACGAGAGATAGATGGCGAGGAAGACCAGCAACAGGCTCATCACTCCGAGGCCGAAGTCCGTCACCACCCGATCGAAGGTACTGACGGTGACCTCCGTGACGAGCGTGGTGGCGAAGAGCAACAGCAGGGCGAACGCGGCAACCAGCACCGTCACCCGGTTGCGACGCGCCTCGCGGAACCCGTTCCACGCCATGGCAGCGAAGGCACTCATCACTGAATCTCCCCACCCACCGTCTGGCCACCTGCCTGCTTCATCGCGTCCAGGAAGAGTTCCTCCAGGGAGAAGCGCGCGGGCTGCATCCGACTGACACGACCGCCCTTGCTGATGACGGCTTGGAGCAGGCCATGTGAATCCGCGTCGGGGACCCTGAGCAGGACGCGGCTGTCCAGCTGCTGCGCTTGCTCGTAGGTGAAGCCCAGCGCCTGAAGCTGCTCCAGCGGGAGCCCGTGCACCACCATCTCCACCGAGGGCGCCTTGGCGGACACCAACTCCTGCACGCTCCCCTCCTGGACGCGCCGCCCGCCCACCAGCACCACGACGCGGTCACAGAGCGACTCGACGTCGGAGATGATGTGGGTACAGAAGAGGATGGTCGTCCCCTTCTCCCGCTCGGCCAGGATGAGGTCGCGCATCTGCCTGCGGCCCAGTGGATCCAAGCCTGAGGTGGGCTCGTCCAGCACCAGCAGGCGAGGCCCGCTGATGAGCGCCTGGGCCAGCGCCGTGCGCTGCACCATGCCCTTGGAGTACCGGCGAATCTGGAGGTCGGACGCCCGGCCCATCCCGACCTCACCGAGCACCCGCTCCACGCGCTGGTCCAACTCCTGCCCGCTCAATCCGAAGATACGCCCGGCCAGCGTCACGAACTCACGCCCGGTGAGATACTCATAGAGCGAGGGGTTCTCCGGCAGGAAGCCCACCTGACGGCGCACCTGCGGCCGGTCAGGCGGCTCGCCGAAGAGCAGCGCCTGTCCCTGGGATGCCCGCACCAATCCCATCAGAATCTTGATGGTCGTGGACTTGCCCGCTCCGTTCGGGCCCAGCAATCCATAGACCTGCCCCGGGGCAATCTCCAGGTCCAACCCTTGGAGTGCCTTGACCTGCTTGTTGAGAAAGAAGCCCACCCGGTACGTCTTGGACAATCCCCGGATGGACACAGGCAGGCTTGCGTCTGGCGCGCTCGCGACCGTCATGGCGTTCCTTCTGGAAGGTCGGACTGAATGCCACCCGCTTCGAGTTCCTCACGCAGTTCCTTCTTCTTGGCGTCGTCGTACATCTCCAGCCTGTAGAGTCCGGAAGTCGAGCGAGCACGCCCCCTCCGATCGATGAAGAACTTGCCCTCCAGAGGGTCTTCGGGAACTGCCTTCAGATAGCCCGCACTCACCAAGGCGGGGACCGTCTGGGGACGCTCGCCCCGGTCTTTCTGAAAGGCTTCGATGGCATCGTCAATCTGCGTGAGCACCCGCTCGCGCAGAAGTTCCTTGATGCGGTGCTCGTAAAAGGCCCGCGACTCGTCATCCTCGGCGCCGTCACGCAGCAGCTCCGCCATATACAGGCCCGACTCGAAGTGGCCGGCTTGCGCGTACAAGCGCGTGGCCAACTGAGGCAGATATCGTGGGGTGTCCGGGAACTTAGACAGGGTCATGAGCAAGTCGGCCGCCGTCTTGTAGTCACGGTCATAGGTCATCTTGTTGTAGGCCAACTGGAACAGGAAACGGCGGTCGTCCGGGAACTCTGCCAACCCCTTGACCAGCAGCCGGGACGACAGGTCTGTGTTCACCCACTGCTCGCGCCCGAGGTTGAAGGGCGTAGTAATGGCTCCCCACTCGTAGACGAACCGGAACTTCGGGTCGAGGTCGGTCGCCAAGTCCGAATAGAAGAATACATCCCGATACTCGGTATCCGTGTTCGCGCGCCCCACCTGCTGGATGGCCTGAATCCAGTAGAAGTCGGCAATCAGCGGCTTATGCGCCGCACCCAACACTTCAAGCATCTCCCTGCGGGGGAGGATGGGACCATCCTTTGTCCGTAGAGGTTTGGCCGGCTTGTCGGCCATCAGTGCGATGGAGCAGGCAGCCAAGCACAGCAGCACGATCCGCATGATTACCCTGGAGCTCCACAATAGCGAAGGGCCACCCTCCACTGAAGGAAGGCGGCCCAAAGAACAGTGGTCAAGCCACCGCTCATTCCACTCAGCCGAGGTTAGTCCACCACATCGCAGGACACGTCGTTTCTGGTATTGTAGGGGGTTCCCGCGGAAATCGGTCCACCCTCTGCGCACGGACCTGCAGTACCCGCGCCCTCGAAACCAGCGATAACCCAGTCGTCAGTCCCCGGCTCATTGTCCGCGTTGCCCCGAGCACCCGCGAAGAAGTTGCAGTTGGGGCAATCTTCCACGGCAGGCAGCACACCGAACACGCCGGACATGCCGGCCACTTCTGTCGTGAAGGGCGTAACCGTCGGGGTCGGATCGGCAATCGGGTTGGCCGTACCAAACCGGAAGGAGTCATTCTCGATGCAGGTAATTGCGACAGTGTTGGGCGCAAGAACCTGCGTAGAGCGCGGCTCGCAGGTGCCGCCAGCAGACACGCGGTATCCATAGCGGTTGCCACGCTCCGGCGCGAAGCCGATCTCGGAGGCAAAGTTGGAGTAGCGGTCCTTCTCGGAGAAGAACGCCTTCTGAGCCGTGAAGAGCGCCTTGAGGTTCGTCTTCGCCTCGGACTGCTTCGAGCGGGCCTGGAACTTGATGAAGTTCGGGATGGCGATGGCGGCCAGGATGCCGATGATGGCGACCACGATCATGAGCTCGATGAGCGTGAAGCCACGGTTGCGGGGGGTGAATCGCGAGACGCGCATGGGGGTCCTCATGGAAGGTTGCAACAGGGGGGCAGTGCGCCCGTGACGAGTGTTAGCAGGTGGCGTGCCACTACTAGCATCCGAGCCAACCCTGCGAATTTCCTAAACGAAAAGAATCCAGTTCCAAAGTTCAAGTCCAAGGCTGACAAAAATCGGCAGTGACGCTGACGAGAACTGTCGATCAGCCTACGCATCGGAGGGTCCCCCAGGCTCCAGATCGTCCGTCAAGCCGTGCTTCGCCAGCCGATAGCGGAAGGAACGGAACGAGAGGCCGAGGAGCTCTGCCGCCCGTGTTTTCACGCCTCCCGCCTGTTTCATCGCGGCCAGCAGGTAGCGCCGCTCGCTGTCATCCAGGTGGCGCTCCAGATTGAAACCCGCGCCAAGCCCTGGCTCGCTCCCCTCCGAGGGGCGCACGGTGGGTTCCAACTCGCCCCGCACCGCGGGAGGGAGGGTGGCCATTCCCAGCAGATCAGAGTCGGACAGGGTGGCAGCCCGCTCCACCATGTTCTGCAACTGCCGCACGTTGCCAGGGAACGGATAGCGCTCCAGCAGCGCCAGCGTCTCAGGCGCGAACCGCAGGCCGGGCCTCCCCAACTCCTCCGCCATCCTCGACAGGAAGTAGCCCGCCAAGAGGGAGATGTCGCCAGCCCGCTCGCGCAGGGGGGGAAGTTCCACCGTAATCACATTGAGTCGGTAGAAGAGGTCTTCCCGGAACCGCCCCGCCTTCACCTCCGTCTCAAGCCGCCGGTTCGTGGCCGCGATGACCCGTGCATGAAAGGGAATCTCCGCCGCGCTCCCCACCGGCTTTACCTTCCGCTCCTGAAGCACGCGCAGCAGCTTCACCTGGGTGGCCAGCGGCATCTCACCGACTTCATCCAGCATCACCGTTCCGTCACCCGCCGCGACCAACAGGCCCGAGCGGTCATGAGTGGCTCCCGTGAAGGCACCCTTCACATGGCCAAAGAGTTCGCTCTCCAGCGTCCCCTCATTCAGCGCGGCACAGTTGAAAGGGAGGAAGGGTCTGGCGGCCCGGCTGCCGCGCATGTGGATGGCACGCGCAACGAGTTCCTTGCCCGTACCGCTCTCCCCCGTCACCAGCACGGTGCTGCGCCCGGAAGCCACTTTCTCCACCAGGGACCATACGGCCTGCATCCGGGCGCTCTGCCCCACCGCCCCATCCAGCCCCGGAAAGAGGCGCGCACGAAGTCCGGTGTTCTCCTCTCGCAACGAGCGCTTCTCAAGCGCCTTCTGGACGAGGAGGCGCAACTCTTCATTATCGAAGGGCTTGCAGATGTAGTCGTACGCGCCCTCGCGCATCGCCTCCACGGCGGCCGCGGGCGTTCCGTAGGCGGTGATGAGCACCACCTCCGGCGATGCGGGACGCGCGCGCGCCGCGCGCAGCACGTCGAGCCCGCTTCCGGCCCCGAGCTTCAAATCGGAGATGACCAGGTCAACCCCGTCCAAGGCGAGCGCATCGCACGCGGCCTTCACCCCTGCCACGCTCGTTACGGCGTAACCCTCCCGTTGGAGCAGCAACTCAAGGTACTCGCGCATGGACAGCTCATCATCGACCACGAGGATGTGGCCGCGCGCGCCCGCCTCCCCTCCCTGTACCGCCGTCACAGCGGGAGCCCCACCACGAATTCGGTCCCCTCTTCAGGGTTGGAGCGCACACGAATGGAACCGCCATGTGCCCGAATGATGGAGTGCGCCGTGGACAACCCCAGCCCCGTGCCGCCATCCCGCGTCGTGAAGAACGGCTCGAACAAGTGTCCCATCATCTCCTCCGTAATGCTCCCCCCCGAGTCCCAGATGCGGATTCTCGCCTCCTTCTCGGCCCGCGCCAGTGCCACTTTTACGTGGCCCCGCGGCCCTGCGGCCTGGAAGCCGTTGCGCACCAGATTGATGAGCACCTGGCGGACCTGATCCGGGTCCACGGAGACCGCCATGGGCTCAGGTGCGGCAACTTCGACCCGCACGTCCCGCGCCAATGGGTCCACGCGGAGCATGTCCACCGTCTCCGTCAGCAAGGACGCCAGCGCCACGTGCTGTAGCACTGGCGTCGGAGGCCGCGCGAAGCGCAGAAAGTCCTCCACCAGCCGCGCGAGTCGGTCCGCCTCACGAATCAGGATGTTGGTGAGCTTCTGCGCCATGGCGTCCTGTGCGTCCTGCGCCAACAACTGCGCTGAGCCACGCATGGACGCGAGCGGGTTGCGCAATTCGTGCGCGAGCTGCGCAGAGAGTGCGCCCAGGCTTGCCAACCGGTCCGCGCGCTTGAGGTCATCCTCCATCCGCCGGAGCTGAGTGAGGTCCTGGAACACCATGAGCAAGGCAGCAGGCTCTCCATCCAGTGGCGTGACGGACAGGCCCAGAATGCGCCGCTTCAGCCCCTTGCCCACCACCAGCTCACTCCGAGGTGAGCGGGGGGCCAACCCGAGAACACCCGGCAGGAGCGTCTCCAAGTCCGTCCCCACAACCTGGGTGGCATCCACCTGGAGAATCAAACAGCCCGCGGGATTCACGTAGGTGATGCGTCGCCGCGCATCACACGTCACGAGCCCTGACGGCATGGACGACAGAATCTGCTGCTGCAGTCGCCCCAGCTTCTGGAGATCCGCCTCGCGAGCGGAAAGGGCTCCACCGGCCACCGAGAGCTGGCGAGACAAATAGCCTGCCAACACGGCAATGAGCACCAGTGCCAGTGCGTTGCTCCCCAGGACGAACATCACCCGGGTCGGAGGCATCAGCCCCCCAGGCACACTCCCAAGGAACCGGGCTCCCATGACCAACGTTGCGAAGCACAACACGGACGCCGCGGCGGCCCACAACGCACCGCGCCGGTCCAAGACGACGGCCGCACCAATGACCGACAGGCTGTAGAGGAACGTCAGGGGCGAGTCCGCGCCGCCGCTGAGGTAGACCAGCCCAGTGGCGATGACAACGTCGCCAACGACCTGCACCCAGGCATCGAGCAGCCCACCACGCCCGCGCCGCAGCCTCAGCCCCACCACCACCGTAGAGACGTACGCGCTGACGATGACTGCGAGCGACAGGGTGTCAGCCCCGCTCAGCTCCTGAGTGGGCTGCAGGAGGAGCCGCGCAAGGGTGATGACGAGCGACAGGCTCGCGGCCACCGTGCGGAACAGCACCAGCCACACGAGCCTCGAACGGAAGGCTCCTCCCTTGTTGGGGCGCCCTCTTCCGACGGCTGCGCTACTGGATTGCGCCGGCAAGCGAGAAGATGGGGAGGTACATGCCGATGAGGAAGCCACCCACCACGCCGCCGAGGAACACCATCAGCACGGGCTCAATCATCGCAGTGAGGCTGTTGATGGCCGCGTCCACTTCGTCATCGTAGAAGTCGGCGATCTTGTTGAGCATGGTGTCCATCGCGCCCGTCGCCTCACCCACGCCGATCATCTGCACCACCATCGACGGGAACACCTTCGTCTCGGCCAGGGGGCCCGCGATGTTCTTGCCCTCGGCGATCTTCCCACGGACGTAGATGATGGCGTCTTCCACCGTGCGGTTACCGGCCGTCTTCGCGGTAACGTCCAGCGCGTCCAGGATGGGCACGCCCGAGGAAATCATGGTCCCCAGCGTGCGGGTGAACCGGGCCACGGCCACCTTGCGGAGCACGGGGCCGAAGACGGGCATGAAGAGGAACACCTTGTCCCAGAACTTCCGGCCACGCGGCTGACGGTAGCTCCACGTGAAGGACATCACCACCGCAGCAATCGAGCCAGCCACATGGAAGAAGTACTCCTGCGCCATGTGTGAGAAGTCCACGATCATCTGCGTGGGTCCTGGCAGCTCCGAGCCGAAGTCCGCGAACATCTTCTCGAACACTGGCGTCACCTTCAGCAGCAGCACCGCCGTCACGCCGATGGCCACCAGGATGACGATGACCGGGTAGGTCATCGCGCTCTTCACCTTCGACTTGAGCTTCTCGTTCTTCTCCCGGTACGCGGCGAGGCGGTTGAGGATGGCGTCGAGGATGCCGCCCACTTCACCCGCGGCGCAGAGCTGGACGTACAGCTCGTCGAAGACCTTGGGGTGCTCCTTCAGCGCATCCGCGAAGGTGCTGCCCTGCTCGACCTTGCCCTTGATGGCCACCAGCACCTTCTTGAAGGCCGGGTTGTCCATCTGGCTGGCCAGGATGTCGAGGCACTGCACCAGCGGAAGACCCGCGTCGATCATCGTGGCGAACTGGCGCGTGAAGACCAGGATGTCCTTGCCTTCGACGCCGCCCAGGCCGGGGATGACGATGTCCCCGTCCAGGATGCTCTTCTTGCGAACCTTGACGGGATTGAGCCCGAGGGACTTGAGGCGCGCGTTGACGGCCTCGGTGTCCATCGCCTCCATCTCACCCTTTTTGGTCTCCCCGCTCTTGGTCTTCGCCTCCCAGAGGAACTGGGCGGTGGCCTTCTTGGGAGTTGATGCCGACTTCACTGCTGGGGCTGCCATGAGCTGGACCTCCGCGGGTGCCGCGCGAGTCTAACCGCTGATCTCCGAATCCCGGAACTAACGACCACCCGCTCCCCCGCCCGGCCGCTGCATTCCGGGCAGCGTCCCGCCGCCCGTGGCCAGAATGTTGCGAAGCTCATCCGGGTCGCTAGAGCGTCCGAAGGCCTCATCCTGGGTGATGATCCGCCGCAGCAGCAGCGCCGCCAGGGCCTGATTGAAGGTCTGCATGCCGAACTTCGCCTGACCGACCTGCATGGACGAGTAGATCTGGTGGACCTTGTCCTCGCGGATGAGGTTCCGGATTGCGGGGTTCGGCACCATCACCTCCAGCGCCAGTACGCGGCCAGGGCCGCCCGCCTTCGCCACCAGCGACTGGCTCATCACGCCCTCCAGCACGAACGAGAGCTGCGCGCGGACCTGCGGCTGCTGGTACGGCGGGAACACGTCCAGGACGCGGTTGATGGTCTGCACCGCGCTGTTGGTGTGCAGCGTCGCGTAGCAGACGTGGCCCGTCTCCGCGATGGTGAGCGCCGCTTCGATGGTCTCCAGGTCGCGAAGCTCACCGACGAGCACCACGTCCGGATCCTGGCGGAGGATGTACTTGAGGGCCGTCTTGAAGTTCCGCGTGTCCGCCCCCACCTCGCGCTGGTTCACCAGGCAGTTCTTGTGCGGGTGCAGGTACTCGATGGGGTCCTCGATGGTCATGATGTGCTCATGACGCTCTGTGTTGATCTTGTCGATCATCGAGGCCAGCGTGGTCGACTTGCCCGAGCCCGTGGGGCCCGTCACCAGGATGAGGCCGCGCGGCTTCTTCACCAGCTCCGCCACTACCGGAGGCAGGCCCAGCTCCTGGAAGGTCAGGATCTTGAAGGGAATGGTCCGGAACGCCGCGGCGACCGCGCCGCGCTGCATGAAGATGTTGGCGCGGAAGCGCGACAGGCCCTTCACGCCGAAGGACAGGTCCAGCTCGTTGTCCTCCTCGAACTTGTGCTTCTGGGCGTCCGTGAGGATGGAGTAGCAGAGCTGCTTCGTCTCCACCGGGGTCAGCGGCGCCGTCTTCAAGGGGACGAGCTCGCCGTCGACGCGGAGCTGCGGCGGCGAGCCGGTGGTGACGTGGAGGTCGGAAGCGCCCTTCTCGACCATCGCCTTGAGGAGCTGGTGCAGGTTGGCCACGGGGGGATGTCCTTCGGAGGATGGGGGAGGGGGGAGGTTGACTAGAAGCGGTCCGGAGCGGTGTTTCCCACCACCTCTTCCAGCGTGGTGGCGCCATCCATCATCTTCCTGAGACCGCTCATGCGGAGGCTGCTCATGCCCAGGCGGATGGCCTCCTGCTTCAGCTCCGCGGCCGAGGCGCCGTTGATGACCAGCTCCTTGAGGCCGTCCCAGAACGGCATGACCTCGTAGATGGCCACGCGGCCCCGGTAGCCACGGTCGTTGCAGTCGCGGCAGCCGACCTTCTCGTACATGGTGAAGGTGCCAATCTTGTCCGGCGGCACGCCCGCGTCGATGAGCGCCTGCTCGTCCACGTTCTCCGCCGGCTTCTTGCAAGCCGGACACAGGCGGCGCGCCAGACGCTGGGCGAGGATGAGGTTGAGCGAGGCCGTCACGAGGAAGGGCTCGATGCCCATGTTGAGCAGGCGGCTCACCGTACCCGGAGCGTCGTTGGTGTGCAGCGTGGAGAGCACCAGGTGACCCGTGAGCGCCGCCTTGACGCCGATCTCCGCCGTCTCGAAGTCGCGGATCTCACCAATCATGATGATGTCCGGGTCCTGGCGGAGGAAGGAGCGCAGCGCCGCGGCGAAGTTCAGGCCGATGTCGTCATGCATCTGCACCTGGTTGATACCGGCGAAGTTGAACTCGACCGGGTCCTCGGCGGTGGAGATGTTGGTGTCCACGCCGTTGAGGCTGGAGAGCGCCGAGTACAGCGTCGTCGTCTTGCCCGAGCCCGTGGGGCCCGTCACCAGCACCATGCCGTAGGGCCGCTCGATGGCCTCCTTGAACCACGCCAGCGGCTCCGGGTCGAAGCCCAGCTTCGTCATGTCCAGTTGGAGATTGCTCTTGTCGAGCAGACGGAGCACGACCTTCTCGCCGAAGAGCGTGGGGCACACGCTCACGCGGAAGTCCATCTCCTTGCCGCCGCCCATCTTGATCTTGATGCGGCCGTCCTGCGGCAGGCGCCGCTCGGAGATGTCCAGCGAGGCCATGATCTTCAAGCGCGAGGTGATGGCGTTGCGCAGCTTCATCGGCGGGCGCATCACCTCGTACATCACGCCGTCGATGCGGAAGCGGACGCGGAAGTCCTTCTCGTAGGGCTCGACGTGGATGTCGGACGCGCGCTTCTTGATGGCGTCCATGAGGATGAGGTTCACCAGCTTGACCACGGGCGCGTCGTCCGCGGCCCGGGCCATCTCATCGATGTTCTCCGCCTCTTCCTTGGTGACCTCGATGTCGTCACCCACGTCGCCGACGATGTCCTCCAGCGACGGGCCCTTCTCCGCGTAGTAGCGCTCGATGGCCTCGCGGATGGAGACCTCGGAGGCGACCACCGTCTCGATGTTGTAGCCGGTGAGGAACTTCAGGTCGTCCACCGCGAAGATGTTGGACGGGTCGCACATGGCCACGATGAGCGACGGCCCGGCGCGGTTGACGGGCACCACCAGGTGCTTCTCCGCCACTTCCTTCGGAACCAGCTTGATGATGTCCGGCTCGACGTCGAAGTCCTTCAGGTTGATGGCCGGCACGCCGTACTGCTTGGAGAGGAAGTCGGTCAGCTTCGACTCCTCGATGGCTCCCGTCTTGACGAGCGCGGTGCCGATACGCGTGCCGTTCTTCTGCTGTTCCTCCTGGGCCTTGCGCAGCTGCTGAACGGAGATGAGGTTCTCGCGAACCAGCAGTTCACCGAGTCGACCGGACATTCGTTGATGCCTCTTCCTTGAAGAAGAAAGAAGCGGGCGGGGGCCCGCCTCCGAGCTCAAAGACGCGGGAGCGATGCCGGGTGAGCCACACCCCATGGCACGGTTCCTGATTGCGAATTAGAGGGGAGCCGCGCGCTCGCGTCAAGGCGCCCTCGCCAGCCCCCCTGCCGTCCCAACCCGTTGAACGGACACGGGAAAATTGCTCAGCCGTCCGCGCGCGCAATCACGGCG
>JAFAAN010000056.1 GCA_023426545.1 Pseudomonadota bacterium | reverse complement strand
CCACTGCTGCCTCCCGTAGGAGTCTGGACCGTGTCTCAGTTCCAGTGTGGCTGATCGTCCTCTCAGACCAGCTACCCGTCGTTGCCTTGGTGGGCCATTACCCCGCCAACTAGCTGATGGGCCGCGGACTCATCTGAATGTGATAGCTTGTATACAGAGGCCACCTTTTCCCTCAGTCTCCGAAGAAACCGTGGGCTTATTCGGTATTAGCCAATCTTTCGACTGGTTATCCCGAGCACTCAGGCAGATTATCCACGTGTTACGCACCCGTGCGCCGCTCTACTAAGGGTTGCCCCTATTCGCGCTCGACTTGCATGTGTTAGGCACGCCGCCAGCGTTCGTTCTGAGCCAGGATCAAACTCTCCAATTGAATTTTGAAGATTTGAACCGGCGTCAGTCCCAGGCCCGGCTAAGGAACCTGAAACTCGCTGATTCGGGCGGTGCTGCCGGCTGCGCTTCGCAGCGCGACCTGGCTGGCACCGCTTCAAGAAATTGACTGCGGTTTCCGCAATCTAGCTTCTTCTTGGGCTTGCTATTTGGTTTTCAAAGACCGAGTCACTTGTGTTGCCTGCGACTTTTTGCTACCGTCTTCCGTGTTGCTGCCTCGCCATTCTTTCGTTCGGCGGGGCGTCAGCTTCTATTTGAGTCGGCGCCTACTGTCAACTGCTGTTTTCGCCTTCTCGTTGGCTTCCGGAGTCTTCAGCGCCGCCCAGTGGCTTCCGCTGCTTTCCTCCAGAGGGGCGCGGCTTCTACCGCTTTGCCGCCTTCCCTGTCAACCCTGCTTCGTTGACTCCCTCGACTCCGTTGCCCGCCTACCTCTCGGGCTTCCTCGTCGGGGCCGCGGCTTCTACCACCACCGCGTCTCCTGTCAACTCGCTGCGTTGACTGCCATATTCCGTTTTTTCAACTGCCCCACTCGAAGTACCTTCCGCGCCAGTGCGCGGGCTTCTTCGTGGGTCCGGGGCTTCTACCATCCTGCCCCCTGGGATCAACTTCTTGAGCGGATCCCCTCCTTCTTCCTGCTGCTCCGGCGAACCGCTGAGATCAGCCGCCCGTTCGGAGGGGCGCGGCTTGTACCACCGCCGCGTCCTGGGTCAACAATCTTCATCGACCCTTTTATTCTGCTGTCAGCTCCCCGGCCGGATCTGCGTCGGGCGGGGCGCGGCTTCTATCCTCGCGACTCGCGCCCTGTCAACCACCGCTTCGTTCGCTCCCGCACATTTCCGCGGGCCCCCTTGCTGGGAGATCAGCGCCCCGCGACTTCCCGGAGCGACGCCTCCACCCCGGCGAGCAGCTCGTCGAGGTCCACATCAGAGATATTGAGGGCGGGCGCGATGTACACGGTGTCCCCCATGGGCCGCAGGTAGAGCCCTCGACGGCGCGCGGCCTCGTATACCCGCCAGCCTCCACGCGCGAGGTAGCCGCCGCCCCCCAGGTCCACCGCCCCGACCATGCCCACCGCGCGGGGACGAACCAGGCCCGGAATCGTGGCGGCCATCCGCTCGAAGGCGGCCTTCACGCGCGGCGCCTTCCGCGCCACCTGCCCCAGGATGTCCTCGTCCCGATAGACGGCGAGGACTTCCCTGGCGATGGCGGCGCCCAGCGGGTTCCCGCAATAGGAGTGCCCGTAATACAGCGCCCGGTCCGGCGCCCCGAGGAACCCCGAGAAGACGCGCTCCGAAGCCAGCGTCACTCCGAAGGGCAGGATTCCGCCCGAGACGGCCTTGGCCAGACACAGCATGTCCGGCACCACGCCCGACAGGTCCACCGCGAAGCGTGCGCCCGTGCGGCCCATGCCCGTGAAGACCTCGTCCGCGATGAGGAAGGTGTCCACCTCGTGCGTGGCCTCGCGCACTGCTCGAACGAAGTCCGGCGAGTACATCACCATGCCCGCCGCGCCCTGCAGCACGGGTTCCAGGATGACGCCGGCAATCTCGCCCGGGTGCGCGCGCAGGGTGGCGCGCACCTGCTCGAAGGCCCGCGCCCAGCCCCCCTCCTCCGCGGGCGACGGGACGTGCACCACATCGAAGAGCAACGGGCCGAAGACCTCCCGGAACAGGGGAACGCCGCCCACGCTGGTGGCGCCAATCGTCTCGCCATGGAAGGCGCCCGACAGGGTGATGAAGCGGGTGCGGCGCGGCTGGCCGTTCTGCGCCCAGTACTGGGCCGCCATCTTGATGGCCACCTCCACCGCCGTGCTCCCGTTGTCCGAATAGAACACCCGGGCCAGGCGCTCGGCGGCGGGAAGGCCCGGCTGCTCGGCGCCGGGCGCGATGGCCGCGAGCTCCGAGGCCAGCAGGGCGGCGGGCGCGTGGGTGATGCCCGCCAAGGAGACATGTGGGAGCGCTGCGGCCTGCTCGGTGAGCGCCCGGAGCAGGCGCGGGTGGCGGTGGCCGAGCGTGGACACCCACCAGGAGCCATTGGCGTCGATGTAGCGCCTGCCGTCGGCGTCATGGAGGTGCACGCCCTCCGAGCGCACCACCACCAGCGGATCCGTCTCCGCGATGTAGGCCTCCATGGCCGTGTAGGGATGCCAGACGTGCGCCTTGTCCAGCCTGACGATGCCTGCCCGCTCCACGCGTGTGCTCCTCTCCTGGGTGTCTCGCGCTCCTCCGGACCGCAAGCGCGGACCTCGGCGCCTCGCGTCATCTCACGCCGCGCCGCGTCCTATCGACGGGCGCTGGAAGCACGCCGCCCGGCCTCCTGGCCCTGCAGGGCAGCTGCCCCGCTCTTCCGCCCCGCGTGACGCTGCCATGACATGGCCGGTGTTACCCCAATTTCGTCACTGAACTGGGAACTCGAATGGCCGTCCTCATCTTCTTCGTCTCGCACTGGCTGCTCTGTGTGTTCTTCCAGAGCTTCTTCCAGCACCGGTACGCGGCCCACCGCATGTACACGATGGGGCCCAAGACGGAGCGGGTGATACACCTGCTCACCTACCTGGTGCAGGGCTCGTCGTACCTGTCGCCCAAGGCCTACGCCATCCTCCACCGCGAGCACCACGCGTTCTCCGACACCGAGAAGGACCCGCACTCGCCCCACTTCTTCAAGGATGTGGCGCGGATGATGTGGCACACCAAGACCCGCTACAACGACTACGCCTCCGGCCGCGGCCAGCCCGAGGCCCGCTTCCTCGGTGGCTACCCGGAGTGGCCGCTCATCGACACCACGCTGCGCACCTCGTGGCTCGCCACGCTGGGCTGGGTGTCCCTCTACTCCGCCTTCTACGTGGCCTTCGCCACCTCGCCCTGGCAGTTCCTGCTGCTGCCCCTGCACTTCCTCATGGGCCCGGTGCACGGCGCCATCGTCAACTGGTGCGGCCACAAGTACGGCTACCGGAACTTCGACAGCACCGACAAGTCGCGCAACACGCTGCCCGTGGACGTCCTCTGCATGGGCGAGCTCTTCCAGAACAACCACCACAAGTACGGCAGCAGCCCCGACTTCGCGGCCCGGAAGTTCGAGCTGGACCCCACGTGGCAGGTGATGCGCGTGCTGGCGTGGCTGCGCATCATCCGCATCGCCACCCCGCAGCGTGCCGTGTGGCCGGAGCCGCGGGAGGCCACCCGGGCTGGTGGCGCCGCCCGGGCCGCCTGAGCGCCGGGCGCGCAACCCTCGGCGGGCGCGCGCGGGGCACGTTAAGAGTGCCCCCGTGCCCGCCGATACCCCGCTCCGTCTCCGCATCCTCGAAGCAGTGACCGACGCCCCGGCCGAAGGCTGGGACGCCCTGGCCGGCCCCGACGCGCCTCCCTTCGTGCGGCATGCCTGGCTGGCCGCCATGGAGGAGAGCGGGAGCGCCACCCCGGAGACGGGCTGGGCGCCGCATCACCTCACGCTGTGGCGAGGCCCCACGCTGGTGGCCGCCGCGCCCGCGTATCTCAAGTTCCACAGCATGGGGGAGTACATCTATGACTTCGGCTGGGCGGACGCCGCCGCCCGACTCGGCGTCGAGTACTACCCGAAGCTCGTCGTGGGCGGGCCGCTGTCTCCCGCGACCGTACCCCGCTTCCTCATCGCCCCGGGAGAGGACGTTCCCGCCCTGCGCCGGGCCCTGCTCACCGCTGCCGCCGAGAGCGCCCGGGAGGCGGGCTGCTCCTCCGTCCACGTCCTCTATCCCACGGGGGAGGAGGCGGACTTCCTGGAGGCCGAGGGGCTCGCCCGCCGCATCACCCTCCAGTTCCATTGGAAGAACCCGGGCTACCGCAGCTACGACGATTACCTGGCGCGCTTCGACTCCAAGCGCCGCAACCAGCTCAAGCGCGAGCGCGGCGCCGCGGCCACCCAGGGCATCACCCTGCGCACCGTGCGAGGCGAGGCGCTGTCCCCCGCGCACGCGAAGCGCGCCTACGGCTTCTACACCTCCACGTGTGAGCGCCACGCCTGGGGGCAGATTCAGCTCACCCCGGGCTTCTTCGCGCGGGTCTTCCGCGACCTGCCGGAGACGGTGGAGATGGTGGAGGCGGTCCGTGGCGAGAAGGTCATCGCCGGCGCCTTCAACCTGGCCACGCCGGAGCGCCTCTATGGCCGCTACTGGGGCGCCCTCGAGGAGCACCCCTTCCTCCACTTCCACGTCTGCCTGTATCACTCCGTGGAGGACTGCATCCGGGCCGGCCGCAAGGTGTTCGAGCCCGGCGCCGGGGGCGAGCACAAGGTGTCCCGCGGCTTCGAGCCGACGGCCGTGCACAGCGCCCACCTCCTCTTCGACAAGACCCTGGACGGGGCGGTACGGGGCTTCCTCCGCCGTGAACACGCCCGGCTGGCGCCGGCGGTGGAAGAGGCCGGGCGCATCTGCGGACTCAAGCCGTGGCCCCTGGCCGCCCCCTCGGGCACCGGCGGGGCCGCCGGCGGCTGAGGCCCCGCTGGACTGTCCGGCCGAAGAGGCCCCCCGCGACTTGAAGTTGTGAAACCGGGGTGAGCCTCTAGAGTGTCACGGCCATGAAAGCTCCGGAGACGGACGAAGATTTCATCCAGTGGTACGAGGACTGCTGGGCGGACCGCGACGAAGTCGAGTATCCGAAAATGTTCGGCGCCATTGACGAAGGCGTCTTCACCCTCGACCAGACCGATGCCATCCAGGCGTGGATGGAGAGTGAGCTGGCCCAGGTCCAGGAAGCGGACCCCAACTGGGGCCCCATGGGCGTGCGTGTCTCGCCGCCCAGCGAGAACTACCCCTACTGGACCTATGTCACCAGCGGCCTGTCCAACCCCTTCACCGTCGCGCCCGGTGAGGAGATTCCCGACGACGCGCCCAGTGGGCTGGGATACGAGATGGTCATCCACACGCCCGAGGAGGCGAAGTGGCCGGTGTTCCGGCTGCTGGACATGATGGCCTACAACCTCGTGTCCCTGCGCGCCTTCGCCCTGGGGCACCGCTATCCCGTAGAGGGCACGCTGGACGGCGGCGAGTCCAAGCTGGGTGGCTTCGTGTTCGTCAGGGACCCGTCTCGCCCCGACCACTTCGTGCTGCCCAGCGGCAAGGTGCAGCTGCTCACCCTGGTGGGCGCCACCCGCAACGAGATGGCCTTCGCCCGCTCCAACGGCCTGGACAAGCTGATGGCGCGGCTGGTCGCCGCGGGCTCGGGATACATCACCCGGCCCGAGCGCGACGAAGTGAAGCTGTAGTCACACCGACTCAGGCTCGCGCGCCGGCCGCTCCTGGCCGCCGGCGCGCGGCGGTGCCTCCTCCACCAGCGCGTGAAGGACGGCCAGCTCGAAGGGCTTCTCGATTCGCGGCAGCGGCACGGCCTGGAGGAAGGTCCGCGCGCGCTCGGAGAAGGCGCCCCCCGTCATGAAGACGAAGCGCGAGAGCAGCTCCGGCTGACGTGACGACAGCGCGTCGTGCACGTCCATCCCCGTCAGGTCGTCCATCATCAAATCGCAGAAGACGCGGTCGAAGTCCGGGTCGCGCGCTAGCAGGTCCAGCGCCTCGCGCCCGCTGTGGACCACCACCACCTCGTGCCGTGTGCCGAGCACGCGCCCCAGCACCGCCGCGAGCAGGGGCTCGTCATCCACCACCAGCACCCGCTTGCGCCCGGGGCGCTCCGGCGCCTCCTCGCGAGGCGCGACCGGCGCGACGGCCTCCGTGGCGGGCAGCCGCACCTGAAACGTGCTCCCCGCGCCCGGGGCGCTCGTCACCGACAGCTCGCCGCCCATGCTGCGCACCAGCCCCAGGCAGGTGGACAGGCCCAGCCCGGCGCCCTCTCCCAGGGAGCGGGTGGTGAAGAAGGGCTCGAAGGCGCGCTCCAGCACCTCGGGCGCCATGCCGTGGCCATTGTCCGCCACCTCCACCACCACCGAGGCGCCGTCCCTCCTCGTGGCGAGCGTCACCACGTAGCGCTCCACGTCACCTTCGGGGATGGCCTGCGCGGCGTTGAGGAACAGTTGGAGGAACACGTGCCCCAGCCGCGTCTCGTGCGCCATCACCGTGGGCACGTCGCCGAGGCGCTTCTCCAGCCGGGCCCGGTGGCGCAGGTGCGGCATCACCATGGAGAGCCCGAACTCCAGCGCGGCGTGTACGTCCACCGGTGACAGGCGCGGCGCTTCCGCGCGGGCGAAGGTCTGCAAGTCCCGCACGGTGGCGCGGATGCGCTCGGCGCCCTCCTTCGCCTCACGCAGGGCCTCCATGGCCTCGCACAGTGCGCGGGCCCGCGCGTCGTGGGCCTCCGGGGCGGACGCGACGGGCTCGAGCTGCTCCAGCGCGAACTGGAGGTTCCCCACGACGTAGGAGAGCGGGTTGTTGACCTCGTGCCCCACGCCCGCCGCGAGCTGCCCCGCCATGGCCAGCTTCTCCGACTGCACCAGCCGCTCGCGCGCCGCCATCAGCTCGCGGGTGCGCTCGTGGACCAGGGCCTCCGCCTCCCGCCGGCCGGACTGCTCCCGGGAGAGGAGCGCGTCCCGTTCGGCCTCCGCGCGCTTCCGCGCGGTGATGTCCCGGCCGAAGATGGACAGCTTTCCATGGGCGCCCCAGGCGTGCACTTCGTGCCAACGGCCGGGCGCGGCACGCCACTCGAAGATGGTGGCGCCGCCGCCGCTCGCCACCTGGCGCAGCTCCCGCTCCATGCGCGTGCCCACCAACTCCGGGCAGGCCTGCCACAGAATCTGACGGAAGAGCTGCGCCTGTGAGCGCCCACTGAGGGCCGCGGCCTCGTGATTCACGTAGGTGACACGCCAGTCCGCATCCACGGTGAAGAACGCATCGGGTGTCGACTCCAGCACGTTGCGCACCCAGTCCAGCGTGTCGCGGACGCCTTCCTCCAAGCGCACGGCGCTGGTGATGTCGCGCAGACGCACCAACACGCTGTCCCGCAGCGGCACCACCGTGCCCTGCAGCCAGGTGCTCCCCTCCTGGAAGTCGTCCACCGCGGGCCGGCCGGACTCCACCACGTCACGCAGCAGCCCCAGCCTCTGACCCAGCCCGGAGCCGGGCATCCGCTCTCGCAGCCGCCGGCCGCGCAGCGACTCCGGCGCGTGCCCCAGCGTCCGGGCCCCCGCCGGATTCACCCAGGCCCACTGAAAGTCCACCACCGCGCCCCCTGTATCGCGGACGGCGTGCAGCACCATGCAGCCGTCGGGCTGCTGGCGCTCCGCCTCCTCGAGCGCTGCCAACAAACTCTCCATGTCTGGAGCCGGCACGGACTGGAACCTGTCTTTCAGAATGAAGACAATGTCGCCACGAACAGGCGGCAATCACAAGGACGCCGGACATTCGTGTATCAGTTTCATGTCACATGTGTCGGCCGTCCGGGACCGCCGCGGCGCGGGGAACGTCACGGAGAGTAGGCTCCGTGCCCCCATGACGCCCACCCTCATCACCGCCGCCCACTTCGAGCCGCTGCACCTCCCCCTCACGGAGCCCTTCGCCATCGCCACCGGGGCCCAGTACGCCGCGGAGAACGTGCTGGTGCGCCTGACGCTGGCGGATGGCACCCAGGGTCTGGGCGAGGCCGCCCCCTTCCCCGCCGTCAGCGGCGAGACACAGGCCAGCACGCTGAGCGCGCTGGAGCTGGTGCGCGCGGTGCTAGTGGGTCAGGACGCGCGCGCCTGGAGGCCGATGTCCGAGGCCCTGGGGGACTCGCTCGCGCTGGCCCCCTCCGCTCGATGCGCCGTGGAGACAGCGCTGCTCGATGCACTGGCGCGGCACTACCGCGTCCCGCTGTACGTCTTTCTGGGCGGTGCGCAGCGCACGCTGGACATCGATATGACGGTGACGGCGGGAGACGTGGCCCACGCACGCCAGTCCGCGCAGGCCATCCTGGCCCGGGGCATCTCCACGCTGAAGGTGAAGGTCGGCGCGCTTTCTCCCGGCGAGGACGCGGCGCGGCTGGTGGCCATCCACGAGGTGGCGCCCGGGGCTCGGCTCTTCGCGGATGCCAACGGCGGCTACGACGTGGCCGAGGCGCTCGCCTTCCTGAAGGAGCTGGAGCGCGCGGATGTCCCCCTGGCCCTCTTCGAGCAGCCCGTCCCCGCGCACGACGTGGCGGGCATGGCGGAGCTCACGCGGCGGTCGCGCGTGCCCGTGTGCGCGGATGAATCGGCGCGCTCGGGAAAGGACGTCCTGCGGCTCATCCGGGAGGGCGCCGCGCACGCCATCAACATCAAGACCATGAAGTGCGGCATCGTGGAGGCGCTTCAAATGTGGAGCCTCGCGCGCACCGCGGGGCTGGAGCTGATGGTGGGCGGCATGGTGGAGAGCGTGCTCGCCATGTCCGCCTCCGCGAACCTGGCCGCGGGCCTGGGCGGCTTCACCTACGCGGACCTGGATACGCCGCTGTTCATCGCGAGCCACCCCTTCCAGGGAGGCGCCCGGTACGCAGGCGCGAAGCTGGAGCTTCCAGCGGATGCGCCGGGCCACGGTGTCACGCTCGCGTGAGCCGGACCGCGCGGAGGGGGCGAGCCTGAGTCCTACGACGCCGGGCCGCTCGCGCCAGCGCCGCTCGTGGATGCTGGTTAATAGAGGCACCTCGTGCTGGGTGCATCCACATCCCCGCTTCGCCTTTCCCTCGTCGCGGAGGACCCGCTCGCCCGGGGCGCGCTCTCCCGAGCGCTGGGCGACCAGGGAGACATGCTCTTCCTGGTGGCGTCCGGCACCCAGGTCGACCTGGAGTCCGCGCCTGGCGAGCCTCCGGATGTGGTGCTCTGGGACACCGGGATGCGCCTGGCCGGCGCCGAGGCTCGCGTGGAGACGCCGGACCTGGGCGCCCCGGTGCTCGCGCTGGTGGCGGACGAAGCGGCGGGCGAGGCGGCGCTGGGCGCGGGCGTCCGCGGGCTGCTCTTCCGTGACGTGGACCCGGCGGCGCTCAGCGCCGCGCTGCTCGCCGTAGCCCGGGGCTTGAGCGTGTTCGACCCCGCCCTCTCGGAGCTGCGCGCCGCGCCACGTGACGCCCCGCTCTCCGCGCGCACGCGCGCTCCGGAGCCGCTGACGCCCCGCGAGCGCGAGGTGCTCGGCCTGCTGGCGGAGGGCCTGTCGAACAAGGCCATCGCGGACCGGCTCGCCATCAGCGAGCACACCGCCAAGTTCCATGTGAACGCCGTGCTCGCCAAGCTGGGCGTCCAGCGGCGCACGGAGGCCGTGGTCCGCGCGGCGAAGCTGGGCCTGGTCACCTTGTGAGGGGACGGCGTCCACGCGGCGCAAGGCGCCCGGGTGCCCCCGTCTGCCGGGGCGGTGCTAGGCTCCGCCACGAATGGCCAATCAGGATTGGGTGACGCGCCTGCTCACCGGTCGCGCGAAGACGGACAAGAACCTCAACGTCCACCTCTCCGAGCGCGACGGCGGCAGCCTCCACGACAAGATGCGGCAGGCGTACTGGTGGATCACCAACAACGCCGTCATCTGTCCGTACTACGACCTCGAGTTCGGCGCGTCCGCGGCCCTCACGACGCCCGCGGGGGACGAGCTGCAGCTCCCCGAGGACACCAGCTACAGCTCGTTCGTCCTCATCCCCCTGCTCACCCTGTTCACCTGCCGGCGCGCGCTGCTCGTCGGCGGGCCCGGGCGCGGGAAGACGACGTCCGCCATCCTCATGGCCCTGCTGTCCGGCATGGAGCGTGACGAGGTCCACCGCGGCATCCAGCGCGGCCATCCACAGCTGTCCATCGCGGACCTGCTCGGCGCGCCGCTGCCCTCCGACATGCTCAAGGCGGAGGACCTGTCCGCCGTGAAGGTGAGCTGGCGCAAGTGGATTGGCCAGCGCGTCAAAATCATCGACGAGTACAACCGCATCCCCACCAAGACGCAGTCCGCGCTCCTGTCCCTCATGGCCGAGGGCTACGCGGAGATGATGGACCAGTACGTCTACGCGGGCCGCTCGTCCTGGTTCCTCACCGCCAACGACGACCAGGGCGGCGGCACCTTCCAGGTCATCGAGGCGCTGAAGGACCGCATCGACGTGGTGGTGCGCGCGGTGCCCTTCAACTCGGGCTTCATGGACCAGCTCCTCCAGCGCCTGGAGGCGGACAGGTCCCCCGAGGAGCTGCTGCCGAAGGAAATCGTCTTCACGCCCGGCGAGCTGGAGCGCGCCTACGCCTCCATCCTGGAGGTGGAGGTGCCCAAGGACGTGCTGGAGCGCATCGCCTTCTTCCTGGGGCAGCTCGACTTCTGCCGCATGGCCTCGCCGCGCTTCGAGTTCAAGCACAAGGACACGCTCAAGCTGGCCGGGCAGACCGTGGCCGCGGTGTGCAACGAGCAGTGCCCGCTCGACAAGAAGGTCCACCTCTGCACGCAGACGGAGAACGGCGTCAGCGTGCGCGCGTACCAGACCATCCTCCACTTCGCGAAGGCCATGGCCTTCTTCCGCGGCCACGCCGCCGTGGAGCTGGAGGACTTCCGGCAGATTGCCCCCTGGGTGCTGCACGAGAAGCTGGTCCCCAACCCGCGCAGCGCCTTCTTCGAGGTGAAGGGCCGCCGGATGCTCCTCCAGGACCGCGTCGCCTGGCTGCGGAACATGTTCGACATGGCGATGGCCCACTACGGCACGCACCAGCCCATCCGCCGCAAGGTGACGGCGCTGCGCCATGAGCTGGACAAGGGCCTGTCCGGCGTGGACCTGCGCACCACCGAGAAGCGCATGGCCCAGGTGACGGTGCTGATGAATGAGCTGCTCTCACGGCACGAGCTGTCCGGCCCCGTCTACGAGGACGTCATCCACCTCAAGTCCCTGTACAGCCGCTACCGCAACTACGCGACGTGGCTGAAGGAGAACCCGGGCGGACGCCGATGAGCACCTTCACCGACGAGCTGGAGGCCAACGCCCGCGCCCGCTTCGTGCGCTGGGATTCGGCCCTGTGGCAGGAGCTCACCCGCGGCGCCGCGCAGCAGTTGGGGCAGTCCCTGCTGGCCGCGGGCCTCTCCGCCGAAGAGGGCGAGGAGCTGCTGCGCGCCTACCTGCAACTGGGCGCGGAGGCCGTCGGCCTGGGCTACCTGTACCCCGCGAGCGCGGGACGGCAGAACTTCTTCACCCTCGCGTGGACGGACCTGATTCCCCGCCTGCTGGCCTCCGTGCCCGCGCAGGAGCGCTCGCGGGTGTTCGCCCAGCTCTGGAACCTGGGAGAGAACCTGGAGTCCGCGCCCCCGTGGGTGCAGCGCCTCTTCTGGCGCGTGGGTCAGGGGCTGACGTCGCTGGCGGACCTGGAGACGCAGCTTCGAAGGACTTCCGAAGTCGCCCTGGAGCCCCCTGCCCGGCCGCTGGGCTCGCGCGCCCAGGGCCACTGGGTGGACCTGTCGCAGGAGGACAGCCGCTTCCTGCCCGGCGCGCTGCACTTCCTGGCGCCCACCGTGGTCTGCGTGCATGACCGGCACCGCCACGCCGTGGCGGGACGCGAGGCGGCCACGCAGGGCCTCTGGCTGGCGGACACTCCGCTCACGCTGGGCGCCATGGGCTGCCGTGAGACGCCCGAGCCGGCGAGCGTAGACAGCCCCCACCTGAGCGAGGCGCTGCGGGAGGACCCGCGCGCGGACGCGTGGTTCGCCACCCTGGCCAATGAATGGCGGACGGCGGCCACGCTGCACACGTCCCAGCACGTGCTGGTGTTCCTCCCGGAATGAGCCCGCCGCGCATCACCCGGGACGACGTGGCGGCGAGCTGGCGCGACGCGCTGGCGCTGTGGGACGTGCACGTGCAGCTCAGCCCTCCCGAGCCCCACGAGCGCTTCCGGCCGGACACGAGCCATGCGCAGGAGCCGCTCGCGTACATCGACCTGGTGAAGCGCCAGGTCTTCGTGAACTTCGACCTCCTGGAGGCCATGGAGGCCACCGGAAGCCTGACGGCGGTGCTGGCGCACGAAATCGGACACCATGCGCGCTTCCCTCACACGCTGGGCTGGGACGCGGAGCTGCGCGTGCAGGAGCAGCGGCTCATTCCCGGCCTGAAGCAGTCCCTCACCAATCTCTTCTACGATTTGCAGGTCAACGAGGTGGTGGGCCGGACGCACGCGGAGGCGCTGTGCGCGGTGTACCGCGGCTTCCAGCGCGTGCAGGGCGGCGTGATGTCGCCGCTGTTCTTCTTCTACCTGGCCGTCTACGAGGAGCTGTGGGGACTGGCGCCCGGGGCGCTGGTGCCGCAGTCGCAGCTGGCGCCCATGGAGACGCGCTTCCCTGGCGTGCGGGCCGAGGCCCGCATGTTCGCGCAGACCTTCTATTCGCTGCCGAACGGCAAGCTCCAGTTCCTCTATTTCTGCGCCACCTTCATCCGCTACATCGAGCACCCGGCGGAGCTCGAGTTCTGCCTGCCGCTGGGCGGGGACGTCTCCGTGCCGGACGCCGATGACCTGGACGCCGCCATCCACGGCAGCAGCCGCTGGGACGACGCGATGGAGGAGGCGGAGGAGCGAGGCTGGCTGGAGCCCATGAGCACCCGCTCGCGGGAGCAGGACGACCTGAGCACCATCTACCGCGTCACCGAGCACCTGCCCGGCGTGGGTGCCGGCACGCTGCGGCAGGCGCTGGTGGCGAAGCACTACCGGCGGCTGGTGGACCGGCACCTCCTCCAGCTCCCCACGGCACCGTCCCAGCCGGAGCCCTACCTGCGCACCATCCCCCAGGCGTGGGAGTACGGCGATGACCCGTCCAGCATCGACTGGACGTTGACGGTGCTGTCCCAGGGCCACCTGGCCGCGGTGTCGCCGCTGCGCCGCGAGCTGGAGGCGGACCTGCCGCCGCCCTCCGAGCTGGGCGTGCCGTCGGTGGAAATCTACCTGGACACCAGCGGCTCCATGCCCAACCCCGAGGTGAGCCTCAACGCGATGACGCTGGCGGCTCAGGTGCTGTCCGCCTCCGCGCTGCGGAAGAAGGCCACGGTGCGCGGCGTGGTGTACTCCCACGGCAATCCGCTGGTGTCGCCGTGGATGTATGACGAAGAGACGGCTCGCGAGTTCCTGCTGAGCTACATCGGCGGGGGCACGCAGTTCCCCTTCGACGTCATGGGCGAGCTGTCACGCGAGCGCCCCGACGCGCTGCGCATCCTCATCTCCGACAGCGACTTCCTGTCGAACGTCGCCAGGGAGAAGAACCTGGAGCCAGTGCTGGCGTCGATTCGACGCTCGCGCCTCGTGGTGGCCTTCCTCGCCCTTCCCAACGAGCAACGCGCCCGGGAGGCGCTGGCGCCGCTGCTGCGCGAGCGGCGCTTCCGGCTGGTGATAGTGCGGTGGCCCTCCGACTTCGGAAAGGCGGCTGGCGACCTCGCCCAGGCGTTGCTGGAGAACTGAATCCCATGGCCTTCGACCTTCGCGAAATCCAGACGCAGCTCGACGCGGCCCCCATCGTGTCGCCGTACTCCCATGACCTGTCGCTGGCCATCGTCTGCGACACCTTTCGGCTCGCGCGGGTGCGGCCTCCGTCCCTGGCGGACTGGGGGGAGCTGGAGCAGCGGGCCCGCTCTCCGCTCTGGCGGGAGCAGGTGGTGATGCTCGCGCACGTGCTCGCGTCCTCCTCGCTGCGGCAGGAGACGGCGCTTACGCTCCAGCGCAGCGATGACGCCACCACGCTGCTCCAGCGCTTCTTCCAGGACGTGGCGCCGCTGACGGCGGAGATGGTTCGCTCCAACGCCTTCCGTCGCGAGGAGTTCCTGCGCAAGTGGGTGCGCGCCGTGGGCGGGCAGTGGCAGGGCGAGTCGCCCAAGGGCTCCGTCTCGCGGCTGGAGCAGCTCGACTACCGCAAGGCCGAGGCGGAGATGCGGCGCGCGGAGGAGGCGCGCAAGCGGGAGGCGGACAAGCGACAGCAGGCCCTCCGTGAAGCGGAGCAGCGGGCCGCGGACGCGCGCGGGTGGCGCGAGTGACGGAACTTCCTGCCGCGGACCTGCGCGTCGCACCGCGCGCGAACATCCGCCGGGACACCTCCACACAGCGCCCCCACATCCCCTGGGCCGAGTCCATCTCCGGCGGCCTCCACCGCTTCGCCGCCGAACGCGACGAGGACGCGGCCCGCGTGGCGCTGGAGGAACGCCTGGGCGTCCTCCGCGCCGCGCTTCACGGCTCGCCGTACCACGCCCAGGCGCTGCGCGAGGCGGGGTTCCACCCAGGCGACCTCCAGACGTTGGAGGACCTGCGGCACTTCCCGTACCTGGACCGGGAGGTCCTGGCGGCGCGCTGGGACGCGGTGCCCACGCCGATGGCGGACGCGGACGACTGCGTCGTGGTGAAGAGCTCCGGCTCCACGGGCGCGCCGGTGAACGTGGTGCGCGACCGGCGCGATTGCCTGCACATGTGGGCCGTGCTCCGGTTCCTCGTGGCACGCGCGGGCGCGGCGCTGCCCCCGCGTCCCCGGGTGGTGCTGCTGGACGCGCTGCCCGGCGGGCTGGAGTACTCGGTGCGGCTGCCCATCCTCCATGACGGGGCGCTGCACCGCATCTCCGTGCTGCGGGCCGACGCCCTCGAACGCCTCCGCCGCGTGCGCCCCGCTGTGCTCTTCTCCGACCCGGAGGGGCTGCGGTGGCTGGCCGCCCAGGAGGGACTTCCCCTCCCCCGGCTGGTGCTGACATCCGCACAGCACCTGCCGGTGGGCTTGCGGCGGGAGCTCGCGAGCGTGATGCCCGTTCCCCTCCTCAACTACTACGCCACCACGGAGACGGGCCCGCTGGCCTGGGAGTGCTTGCGAGACGAGGCGCCGGGGCGCTTCCACGTCCTGGCGCCCGACGTCTGGCTGGAGCCCGGACTGGACGAGGTGGTGGTGACGCGGCTGCGCCCCAGCGTGCTGCCGCTGCTGCGCTACCGCCCGGGCGACACCGGCTCCGTGCGGCGCGATGCCTGCGCGTGCGGGTTCCACGGGTGGACGCTGGAACACTTCGGCGGACGGGGCGCCTGCCACTTCGTCACGCAATCAGGCCGGGAGGTGGACGCCTGGGCGCTGGCCTGGGTGTTCAAGCACCATGCGCTGCGCGTCTTCCGGCTGACCCAAGCAGGCGGCTCGCGCTTCATGCTGGAGCTTGCGGGCGCGCCACCCTCCAGCGTGGGGCCACTGCGCGAGCGGCTCACGGCCGCGCTGCGGAACCTGGGGTGGACGCACGTCCAACTGGACGTGCTCGCCGTGGAGGTCTCCGCGCTGTCCACTGGTGCCAAGCCCCAGCCGTTCCGCCGGCTCGGCTGAGCCGCCTCGTACGTCAGGGCGGCGGGCGGGGTGTCATGCAGTGGGGCCCGGTGCTTACCTGAGAAGGGCACGGTTCCTCTCCGGTGGTAGCAGCCGGCCAGGAGCCCACCCCTGACCATGCTCCACCGTCCGGAACGATATCCCCCCGCTTGGGCTTCACGCGCCGGACGCTACGGTGTCGCGATACTCTCGTTCGTCGCGGCCTGGGCCATCCAGGCCAGCGTATCGGCGCTCGTTCCCGCCACGCCATTCCTGTTCTTCTTCGGGGCGGTGATGGTGTCCGGCTGGTGGGGCGGATGGGGCCCGGCCCTGGCCACGACGCTCCTGTCGCTGCTGGTGGTGGACTTCTACTTCTTCGAGCCCATTCGTCAGCTCGCGCCGAGCGCGGGAGGGGTCGTCTCGCTGGGCGTCTTCTGTCTGCTGTCCCTGCTGATAACGAAGCTGAACGTCATGCTGCGCAAGGCCAACGCGGAGCGGGCGCAGCTGCTGGAGCGGGAGCGGATGGCCCGGGGCGAAGCGGAGGCGGGCCAGGCCCGGCTCCACAGCCTCTTCACGGATGCGCCCGCCTGCATCATCCTCTTGCGAGGCCCCCGCCACGTCTACGTCTTCTCCAACACGATGAACAACGCGTTGCTGGGGAGGGACGACCTGGTCGGGCAGGAGGCGGCCAAGGCGCTGCCCTGGACGGGGCGGCAGGGGTTCATCACCATCCTGGACGAGGTGTACCGCACCGGCGTGCCCTTCGCGGGAAACGCCATGCTCTTCGCACGGCCACTGCCCGACGGCGGGACGCGAGAGACCTACCTCAACGTCGTGTACCAGCCCACCCGGAACGAGAAGGGCGAGGTGGACGGCATCGCCGGGTTCGGGTTCGACGTGACGGACCTGGTGCGGGCGCGCCAGCGGGCCGAAGCCCTGACGCTGGAAATCCAGCAGGCGGAGGCCCGCGACTGGCTGCTGGCGGAGTCGGGCGCGGTCCTCACCTCGTCGCTCGACGACGTGACCACGCTGCGGAACATGGCGAAGCTGGTGGTCCCCACCTTCGCGGACTGGTGCGTCGTCGACGTGGCGGAGCCGGGTGGGACCTTCCGACGGCTGGAGGCGGCCCACTTCCGGCCCGAAGACGACGCGCTCGCCGACGACATCCTCCAGTTCAAGCTCCTTCCGGGCGACAATCCCTCTCACCCGCCCACCGCCGCGCTGCTCAGGGCGGACGCCATTCACATCGAGCACGTGACGCGCGAGCGCGCCACCGCGCTCGCACACGACGCGGACCATGCGCGGGTGATTCGGGCCCTGGGGCCTGCCTCGCTCATCTCCGTCCCCCTGATGGCGCGTGGACAGGTGCTGGGGGTGCTCAGCTTCATCCAGTCCTACTCCGGCCGGCACTACACGACCTCCGACCTGGCCTTCGCCAAGGAGCTGGCGCACCGGGCCGCGCTCTCCATGGAGAACGCCCGGCTCTACGCCGAGGCACGGGAGGCCATCCGCCTGCGCGACGAGTTCATGTCCATTGCCAGCCATGAGCTGAAGACGCCGCTCACCCCGCTGAGCCTCAAGCTCCAGGCGCTCACGCGGGAGCTGGCGCGGCACCCGGGGCCGATACCGCGCAGCGTGGTGGAGAGCTACGTGGAGATTGGCGCCCGACAGGTGAAGAAGCTGGCGGAGCTCGTGGGCGACCTGCTCGACGTGTCGCGCATCACCGCGGGGCGGCTGTCGCTGGCGCTGGAGGAGATGGAGCTGGGCCCGCTGGTCCGGGAGGTGGTCGCCCGGTATGAGCCCCAGGCCGCGCGCACCGGGTCCACCCTGCTGCTGGACATGGGGGCGCTCTGCCTCAGGGGCCGATGGGACCGGCTGCGCCTGGAGCAGGTCATCACCAACCTGGTGGACAACGCCGTGAAGTACGGAGAGGGCAAGCCCATCCACGTGCGCCTGGAGCCCCTTGGAGATGGGGCGCGGCTGACGGTCCGGGACGAGGGCATCGGCATCGCGCCCGAGCACCTGCCCCGCCTCTTCGGCCGCTTCGAGCGCGCCGTGTCCGAGCGCAACTACGGCGGCCTGGGCCTGGGCCTCTACATCACCCGCACGCTGGTGGAGGCCATGGGCGGTCAGGTCCACGTGGAGAGCACGCTGGGGGAGGGCTCGACATTTACCGTGGACCTGCCCAGCAACCTCGGCGTGGAACAGGCGCTGCACGCGCCCTGACGATTGCGGGCGCGAAGGCCATGCGCCGCCCGGAGCAGGAGGTTAGAGGGGGCGACACCACGAGAGAGGAGCAGGGACATGGAGACGCGGACGCTGGGAAGGCAGGGCCCCACGGTTTCGGCGCTGGGGCTGGGCTGCATGGGGATGTCCGACTTCTATGCGGGACGGGATGACGCGGAGTCGGAGGCCACGCTGCTGCACGCGCTCGAGCGGGGCATCACCTTCTTCGACACCGCCGACATGTACGGCTCCGGCACCAACGAGGAGCTGGTGGGCCGGGTGCTGAAGCCGCACCGCTCGAAGGTCGTCCTGGCGACGAAGTTCGGCATCGTCCGCGACCCGGCGGACCCGCAGAAGCGGAGCATCAACGGGCGGCCGGAGTACGTGAAGCAGGCTTGCGAGGCCAGTCTGCGCCGGCTGGGCATGGACGTCATCGACGTGTACTACCTGCACCGGCTGGACGCGCAGACGCCCATCGAGGACACGGTGGGCGCCATGGCGGACCTCGTGCGCGAGGGCAAGGTGCGCTTCCTCGGCCTGTCGGAGGTGGACGCGGACACGCTGCGCCGGGCCGCGAGCGTCCACCCCATCACCGCGCTTCAAAGCGAGTACTCGCTGTGGAGCCGCGAGCCGGAGGACGGTGTGCTCCAGGCCTGCCGCGAGCTGGGCGTGGGCTTCGTCCCGTACAGCCCGCTGGGGCGCGGGTTCCTCACCGGGCAGCTCAAGCGCTTCGAGGACCTGGCGCAGGACGACTACCGCCGCTTCTCGCCGCGCTTCCAGGGCGAGAACTTCACCCGCAACCTGGAGCTGGTGGCGCACATCGAGCGGCTGGCGAAGGAGAAGGGGTGCACGCCCGCGCAGCTCGCGCTCGCGTGGGTGCTGGCGCAGGGCCAGGACCTGGTGCCCATTCCGGGCACCAAGCGCCGCAAGTACCTCGATGAGAACCTGGGCGCGCTGGAGGTGACGCTCACCGCGCAGGACCTCGCGGCCATCAACGCCATCGCGCCGCCGGGCGTCGCCTCGGGCGAACGCTACCCGCCGTCCATGCAGGCCGTGCTGCCGAAGACGTCCCAGCCTCGCGCTCGGTGAGTCGGCGCGGAAGGCGCCGGAGCCGGAGCACTCAGCTCCGGCTCCGGGGGAGCTGCGCGTGCGGCAGCCACGCGCCATCGCCGCCCAGGCAGTAGCGGCAGGTGGCCAGCGGCGTCTCCCGTTCGAGGTAGCCCAGGAGCGGGCCCAGCAGGTCCGGCGTATCCAGCGGCACGCCGTCGACCTCGCTTAGCGCGGGCATGTCCGGGTGCTCGCGGCTGAGCACCGTGGCCACATGGGGCGGCCGCGTACACGCATAGAAGCGGCCCGCGTGGACCAGGTGGCAGCGGACCTTCAGCCAGCACCGCGCGTGGACGCCTCGCACGGCCTCGTCGGTGGCATGGGGTGCCTCGGGCGTGAGCTGCTGGAAGGCGTCGATGCGCTTCACCGTCAGGTAGACGCCGTGCTGCTCGCAGCGCTCGGTGATGCGGGCGATGGAGCGCTCCGGGAGCGGCGCGGAGGTGTAGACAGACAACGTCATCCGGTCCAGGCGCTCGTAGACGGCGTCAGGCGCGCTCTGGGCAAGGAAGCCGTTGGTGGTGATGGACACCTGAGAGGAGATGCCGGAGGCGCGCACCACGTCCAGCACCGCCGGCAGGTCGGGGTGCAGGAAAGGCTCGCCGCCGGTGAGCTTGAAGACCTGGGGCCGGAGCGCCTTCGCCAGTCGGCGCAGGTCCTCGCCCAGGGCCGCGGGCTCCACGGCCCACGCCGGCAGGTGGGGCGACAGCGGGCAGCACTGCACACAGCGCAGGTTGCAGTGCGTGGCGACGTGCGTCTCCAGGGACCAGGTGAGGATGCGTCCGTCTTGGAGCTCGTAGCGCACGGCGGGACTATAGCGAGGTTGCCCGGGGCCCCTGGCGCTTGTCACAGTACCCGCGTGTCTCATGCGTCTGGCGGCCTGCTCGCCACCTTGCCCCGCTACCATTCCGCGGCAGGCCTGGAGTCTTCCGTCTGGCGGCTCGGGCCCCCGGGGCTGGAGCCTGGGGCCGTCGCCGCGCTCCTGTGCCATGCGCTGCCTCCTGGCGCGAGCGTGTTCCGGGGCGTGCGCCGTGTGCCAGGCGGCCTGCCTCGCGTGAGGCGCGGCACCGGGCCGGGGGCGGACTTCGTGGACGAGGACGCCCTGGCCGAGCGGTTGCTGGCCGCGCTGACCCTCGCCGTGAGCCAGCACATGACGGCAGGCGCCCTGGACGTGAGCCTGAGCGGCGGCGTGGACAGCGCCGCGCTGTGCGCCCTGGCGGCGCGGCAGGCCCCCGGCTGCGTTCGCGCGTGGACCATGGACGTCCACTTCGCGGACGCCACGGAGCGCCAGAATGCCCGGCGAGTGGCGAGCGCCGCTGGCGTGCAGTTGGTGGACGTGGCCATTCCGGACAGGGTGCTCCCGGAGCTCTTCGAGCCCGCCGTGTTGAGCCAGGAGACGGCCATCCTCAACGCCCGCGCCGTGGCCAGCTTCGCTTTCTACGCGGAGGCCCGCAGGCAGGGGGCCACCTTCCTGATGAGCGGCGCCGGGGCGGATGAAGTGCTCCTGGGCAACCCGGAGGCGCTCACGGGCGCGGCGGCCCGGGTGGCGGAGGACCGGCGACTGGCCTGCGAGGTGCTGCGTGGCGGCCCTGTGGAGAACTTGGGGATGGATCACCGGGCGCTCGCCCTGCCCTGGGACACGAGGACCGGACAGGACGAGGAGGATCACCCCGAGGAGGTCCGCTACGCCGCCTGGGTGCTGCGGGAGCTGGTGCTGCCCCCCGAGCTGCGGAGCGCCGCCGCCCAGGGCGTGAGCGTGCGCACGCCGTACCTGGACGCGGGCTTCACGGAGGTGGCGCTGGCGCTGCCAGCGGATGTGCTCGCGCGGCATGGGGCCGGCAAGTGGCTCTTCCGGCACGCGGTGCGCGCGCTCGTCCCGGACGCGGTGCGGCTCGCCCGGAAGACGCCGCGTTATGCGCACACCGCGCTCTCCAGCCCCGTGCGCGAACGCTGGTTGGAGCTGTACCAGGAATGGCTCACCCCCTCCCGGCTGGACCCGCTGGAGGTCATCGACCCTGGCGCGGCGCGGGCGCTGCTGGAGCGATACACACGCCTGCCCGTCGAGAGCACCGAGGCGGGCGCGGTGGACCGGCTGTTGATGCGGCTGTGCTCACTCGCCATGCTCCACGCCCGCGCCCGCGCACGCCCGCCATGTCCCGAGTCCTGATTGCCACCTCCCCCGAGAAGGGCCACCTCAACCCCATGGCCGGCGTCGCCCAGTGGCTGCTCCGCATGGGTCACCGCGTGGGCTGGCTGTGCCTCCCCGAGCCCACGCCCCAGCTCGCGCGGCTGGGCGTGGAGGTGCTCGAGCTGCCCCGAACCGAGACGCCCGTGCCCAACATCGCGACCGGAGGCGAGGCACTGGCGCGGCTGGTGCTCGACGAGGCGGCGCTGGGGACGTGGATTCGCGGGCTGTTGATTGACGCCGTGCCCTCGCTGCTGGCCCCGGTTCGCGAGGCGGTGGAGCGCTTCCGCCCGGACGTCCTGGCCCTGGACGGCATGCAATATGCCGCGGTGCTCGCCGCGCACGCCCTGCACATTCCCTGGGCCGGCGTGTCCTCCGCGCTGTCGCTGCTGGAGCCGCCCATCGACTACGGCCTGCGCCGCAACGTGCGCGCGCTGGCCGGCGAACGCCAGGCGCTGTTCGCCCGGCACGGCTTCGAGGCCCGCTTCCGCAACTGCGAGTGCCTCTCACCAGACCTCAACCTCATCTTCGCCACCGAGACCTTCCTGGGCCCCGACGCGGGCCTTCCTCCCGCCACGCACCTCGTCGGGCCGTCCATTCCTCCGGAGCCGCGCGGTGACGAGGTGGAGTTCCCCTGGGAGCGGCTGGGCTCGAAGCCCGTGGTCTACGTGTCCTTCGGCAGCCAGATTTCATGGCAGCCCGAGCTGTTTCACACGCTCACCGAGGCCGCCGCGCCCCTCGGGGTCACCGTGGTGCTCAGCGCGGGTGAGCTGGCTGATACAAAATTTGTTCACACCCTTCCCGGCGACGTGGTCGCCGTGCCATACACACCTCAACGACAAGTGTTATCACGAGCCTCCGCGCTCGTTTCGCACGGCGGCGCCAACTCCGTCATGGAGGCGCTGACCGAGGGCGTTCCGATGCTGCTCCTCCCTGTCTGCAATGACCAGCCCATCCAGGCGCACTTCCTCACGAAGTCGGGGGCGGGGCTCGTGCGGGAGCCGCGCACGCTCACCGTGGAGGACTGCCGCGCGGTGCTCCAGCAATTGCTGGAGCCAGGCACGGAGCTGCGGCAGCGGGTGGCTCGCATCGCGGCGTCGTATCAGGCGCGTGATGGCGCGAAGGAAGCCGCCGAGCGCATCATCCAGCTCGTGGCGTGAGTGAATTCAATGCGTGATTGGGATGTTCGACGGCAGGTGCTGCCCGGTGTATCGCCGCTGGAGGTCTGGAACCTGCCGGTGCAGGGCCACGCGCTCTGGGAGCTGCTCGGGACGCCCCGCGTGGAGGCGGACCGGCGTGAGGGGTTCTCCGGACCGGCGCTCGCGGCGCGGCTGGGACCGGCGCTCGAGGAGGCGCTGGCGGTCCTGGTGAAGCGTCATGCCGTGGATGCCGTGTGGCTCAGCGGAGGACTGGTCTGCCTGGAGGGCTTCGGCCGCGTGCTCGCGGAGGCGTCCGCGTCACTGCCCTGCCCCGTCTATATGGCGGAGGACCCGCTCTTCGCGCCCGTCCAGGCCGGGCTGGGCCTGCTGGCGCCGCTCCGTGCCGCCCATCCCGTGGCGCTCGACGTGGGGCAGACGGGCATCAAGTGCATGCGCCTCGATGCGGCGCCCCGAATCTTCGAACGCGACCCCGCCTTGCTGCCCCGGTACTTCATCGGAATGGCGCGCCCCTCCGACGGGCGGCAGATGAAGGCCGCGGTGGCGTTCATCTCCAGTGCCTTGCGGGCCTTCTCCGCGCGGGCTCCGGACGCGCTGTGCCTCGCGCTGCCGTGTCCGCTGGACGCGGCGCTCGTGCCCGGAGGCTGCACGTATGGGTGGGAAGGCCATGCGCCGCTGGTGGCGGACATCCTCCAGGCGGCGATGGGGGACGAGGGACGTGGCACGGCCGTGGTGCTCAACGACGCGGAGCTGGCCGCGGAGGCCGCTCGGGGTGACGCACGACTGGCCCGCCACTCCCGCGTGCTGTGTCTCACGCTGGGCTTCGGCCCGGGTGGCGCGCTGCTGGAGGCGCGCTGACCCGGCGCCTCCGCTTCAGTGGAGGTCCAGCTCCTTCTTGGGAGCGACCTCGGGCCGCTGCTTCGTCACCAGTGCCCTGGCCGTGCTGAAGAGCACCTTCAGCTTTCCGCCCGCTGGGTGGACGTACTCGGCATGCTCGGGGATGAAGCGAAGCAGGACGATGTCCTGCTCGCCCGGCCCCTTGGGAAACCAGGGCTTCCAGCCGGGCTCCCACAAGTCATGGATGGTCCGCTGGTCCCGGATGATTTCCGCCACGCCTGACACGGAGAGGTAGGTCGCGCTGCCCTCCGATGCGTGGAAGGCGAGCGAGCAGTGCGGGTCCACCTCCAGGTCCTGCACCTTCCGCGTGTCCGCCCAGGTGGCGAACCACAGCACCGAGCCGGACTTGTGTTTCTTCGCCACCGCCATGGGCCGCGTGTGGAAGTGCCCGTCCTCGCCGCGCGTGGTGAGGAGCGCGGTGTCGTAGTCCTTCAGCAGCGCCTCGAACTCCCGGCGGTCTCCCTGGAGGACATCCTGAGGCTGATTCACCGTGTGCTCGCCTGCCTTTTCCATGGGTCTGGCCTTTCGATCGCCGTCGTGACGTGTCGACGTGAACGTAGGGATGCGCGGACGGGGTGGCAGCGGTGGGGCTGGAGCCGCGCGGACCGCTCGTCAGGTGGGCCGGCTCCCCAGGCGGGCGGCGAGCCACACCGAGGAACGAACCTGGTAGCCTGGCCGAGGTGACGAACGAGGACATCGACTGGCCCATCCGTGTCGCGGCCATGGACGCACTGCAACGGCTGGTGCGCCAATATGGCGAGGTCCTGCCCTGGGAGTTCATCGACGCGGGCTTCGAATATCAAGGTGAGAAGCTCCACTTCGCGAACCGCGCGCGCGGCATCTTCTGGCCTCGGCAGATGCGAGAGACCGCGCTGTCCATCAAGACCACCGTCCCACGCCAGGGCCGCGAGGCCCGTTACGATGACCTGCGCTCGAACGAGGGCTTCCAGTATCGGTTTCAGGGCACGGAGGTCGAATCGCGCGACAACCGGCGCCTCGTGCGTGGCATGGAGTGGGACGTTCCCCTCATCTACTTCTACGGCATCGAGCCCGGCGCCTACCGCCCTATCTGGCCCGTCTACATCTCCGAGGTGAACCGCTCCGAGCTGAGCTTCACCGTCGTCACGGCGCCGCAGGACGCACAGGTGCTGCAACCGGGCCTCCACGCCGCGGACCCGAGGCTGCTGAGCCTGGAGCGCCGCTATGCGACGGTCCAGATGAAGAAGCGCCTGCACCAGGCCGCATTCCGCCAGCACGTGCTCCGGGCCTATTCACAGCGCTGCGCGGTGTGCCGGTTTCCGCGCCCGGAGCTGCTGGACGCGGCGCACATCCTCCCGGACCGTGACGAGCGAGGCCGCCCTGAAGTCCCCAACGGCCTCTCGCTCTGCAAGCTCCACCACGGCGCCTTTGACGCGGACCTGCTGGGCATCCGGCCCGACGGCATCATCGAGATTGCACCCCGGCTGCTCGCCGAGCGTGACGGCCCCACGCTGGAGTACGGACTCAAGGGCTTCGCCGGAAAGGCGCTCGGCATCCTTCCGGATGCACCTTCGCAGCGGCCTCGGCGTGACTACCTGGAGGCGCGCTACGAGCGCTTCCGCCAAGCAAGCTGACCGGATGGGGAGGGGACCTCCCCGAATGGGCGGGTTCCCATCCTGACTGGTTCGACGATGTGGCGCGTTTTCGCGGCCTTTACCTTGTGCCTCGAAAGGAACGCACCATGTCGACCCGCCCCCTCCAGTCCCTGTCCCACTCCCTCGCCTCCGTCGTCGAGCAATCCGCCCCCAGCATCGTCCGCGTGGAGACGCGGCGACGACGTGGCGCCACCGGTATCGTCTGGGATGCCGACGGCCACATCGTCACCACCAGCCACGCCGTGGAGCACGAAGGCCGGCTCCAGGTGGGACTCCCCGACGGCAGCGTCGTCTCCGCCGAGCTCGTGGGCCGCGACGCCAGCACCGACCTCGCCTTGCTCAAGGCCGAGGCCCCCGGGCTCACACCGCTGACTCCCGCGCACCTGGATGACGTGAAGGTCGGCCACCTGGTCGTCGCGGTGGCCCGGCCGGGCCGCACCGCCCGCGCGACGCTGGGCATGGTCAGCACCCACGGCGAAGGCTGGCGCACCCACGCCGGTGGCCGCGTCGAGCGCTACCTCGAAACGGACGCCGACCTGCCCCCCGGCTTCTCCGGCGGCGCGCTGGTGGACACTGAAGGACGCCTCGTCGGGCTCCTCACCGCCGCCTTCTCGCGCACCGCCGCCGTCGTCATCGCCACGGACACGCTCACCCGCGTGACTGCCTCACTGAAGGAGCACGGCGGCGTCCGGCGCGGCTACCTGGGCGTAGGCGCCCACCCCGTCCGACTGCCACAACATCTGGGCTTGGGGAGCGAGCACGGCCTCATCTGCCTGTCCGTGGACCCGAACGGCCCCGCCCAAGAAGCCGGCCTGCTGCTGGGAGACGTCCTGGTGAGCCTGGGCGGCCAGCCGCTCCACGGCGTGGAGGACCTGCTCGGCGCCCTGAGCGACGAGAAGGTGGGCACCACCGTCCCCGTCCGCGTGCTGCGCGCCGGAGCGGTCCAGGAAGTCCCCATCACCGTCGGCAAGCGTGCGTGAACCGGAGGCCCCCATGAAGCTGCTGCAACAGTTCTCGGATGACCTGGAGTCCCTCGTGGCGGGAGCCTCGCCCGCCGTCGTCGGCGTGGAGCACGCGCGCGGCCACGGCACCGGCCTCTTCCTCACGCCCGACGGCTACGTCCTCACCAACCGCCACGTGGTGGGGCGCGGCGCACGCAAGCTCACCGTGCAGCTCTCCAACGGCGAGGAGCTGCGCGGAACGCTGGTGGGCAGCGACGCGCCCACGGACCTCGCCGTGGTCCGCGCGGAGGGCAACGGCTTCCCCACCCTGCCCCTCGCCGAGCCCGAGTCGGTGCGCGTGGGCCAGCTCGTCATGGCCATCGGCAACCCCTTCCGCCTGGAGCAGTCCATCTCGCTGGGCGTGGTGAGCGCCATCAACCGCAGCATCCCCCTGCCCAGCGGCGTCATGCTGGAGGGCATGCTCCAGACGGACGCCGCCATCAACCCAGGCAACTCGGGCGGGCCGCTGCTCAACATGCGCGGTCAGGTGGTGGGCCTCAACACGCTGGTGCTGCCCTACGCCCAGGGCATCGGCTTCGCGGTGAGCGCCACCACGGCGGCGTGGATTGCCAGCCTGCTCATCCAGCGCGGCAAGGTGGAGCGGCGCTTCCTGGGCATCGCGGCAACGGCGGTGAGCCTGGATGCGCGCCTCACCCGTGAGAATGGCCAGGCGCGCGCGGTGAAGGTGCTCCGCGTCCAGGAGGGCACCCCCGCCGACGAGGCCGGCCTCCAGGAGGAGGACCTGCTGCTCGCCATCAACCAGCGGCCCGTCCTCAGCGTGGACGACCTTCAGCGGCTGATGGCGCTGGCCACGGACGACGAGGTGACGCTGGACCTGCTGCGCAAGGGCGCGGGCCGCAAGCGGGCCCAGGTGCGGACGCGCCCCCGAGCCGAGCCCATGGCCGCCTGACTCAGGCCACGACCGCGCGCGGCGTCCGCCCTTCCGCGTCGGGCATCTTCCCCTGGAGCAGCAGGTTGTCGCCCCGGCAGAGGCTCTTGTAGGACCACACGCAGAACGAGTCTCCAGGACGTGACTCCTGGAGGTACTCGTCCAGCACGTCGGCGTCGTCGCAGATGAACCGGTGGGGTGCGCGCGTCTCCCGGTAGAAGCGGTGCTCGATGATGAGCGGGCTTTCGTTCGCCAGCATCTCGCGCAGGCGGCTCAACGTCTCCGGGTCGGTGATGCGCGAGCCTTCGAGAGTCCACGCGTCCATGAATGCGGTGCCGCGCCTTTCTTCCCACGAGCTGCAACGGGCCTGGGGATGATAGCGGATGACACTACACCCGCGCGTCGGAGGGCGTGGGCCGATGCTCCGCGAAAAGCTCGTCCTCGTAGCACCACTCCCACTCCTCCCCCGGCTCGAAGGACTGGATGACGGGGTGGGCCGTCTGCCGGAAGTGCTTCGTGGCGTGCCGGTTCGGGGACGAGTCGCAGCACCCCACGTGGCCACAGGTCAGACAGCGGCGCAGATGCACCCAGCTCGCCCCCATGGCCAGACACTCCTCGCAGCCGCGCGCGCGAGGCGGCGGGTCGCCCGCACGCTCGATGTGCTCGCAAATCGATTCCATGTGACACCTCCCAGGACAACCAACGTCCACCTCACCGTAGGCACTGGAGGCACGGCCATCAGCGGCCACCTGCCGGGATAGCGAGCCACCGGCGCCCCGCCCCCCAACGGGCAAAGACTGTTGGCGCGGCTCCAGCGGGGACCCCACGCTTGAAGCACATGGCCACGACCGCCCTCGAGACCCATGTCGCCTATGACAGCCCGCGCGGCAGGGGCGTGCTGCTCGCCAGCGTGCTCGGCAGCGGCATGGCCTTCCTCGACTCGACGGCCGTCAACGTCGCGCTGCCCGCCATGGGCAGGGAGCTGCAAACGGGCCTGGCCGGGCTCCAATGGGCCGTGGACGCGTACCTCCTCACGCTCGGCTCGCTCGTCCTCACGGGCGGCGCGCTCGGCGACGCGAAGGGGCAGCGTCGCGTCTTCCTGCTGGGGATGAGCGCCTTCACCGTCACCTCGGTGCTGTGCGGCCTGGCGCCGAGCGCCTGGGCGCTGGCCCTCTTCCGCGCCGCGCAGGGCGTGGGGGCCGCGATGCTGGTGCCCGCGAGCCTCGCCCTGCTGCGCACCTCGTTCCCCCCTCAGGACCGGCAGCGCGCGGTGTCCGCCTGGGCCGGCCTGTCCGGCGTCACCACCGCCGTGGGGCCATTGCTCGGCGGGTGGCTCGTGGACGCGGGCTCCTGGCGCTTCGTCTTCTTCCTCAACGTGCCGCTGGCCGCGCTCACCGCGTGGGCCGCGCTGCGGCACGTGCCGGACATCGCGCCGGCGCGAGGCAAGCACGGGCTGGACATCGCGGGCGCGGTGACTGCCGCGCTCGGGCTGGGGGGCCTCATCTATGCGCTCATCGAGGGCCCCGGCCATGGCTGGCCCGTGACGGCCGTGCTCGCGGCCTGCGGAGGCGTCGCCTTGCTGGCCGTCTTCCTCCTCCTGGAGGCCCGGCGGCGCGCGCCCATGCTGCCGCTCACCCTCTTCCACTCGCGCACCTTCTCCGGCGCGAACCTCACCACGCTGGTGGTGTACTTCGCGCTGGGCGGCGCCACCTTCCTCGTGGTGCTCGCCCTGCAGCAGCAGCTCGGCTATTCGGCGCTGGCCGCGGGCGCGGCGCTGCTGCCCATCACCCTGCTGCTGCTCCTGCTGTCGCCTCCGGTGGGCCGGCTCGCCGGGCACATCGGCGCACGGCCGCTGATGACGGCGGGGCCGCTGCTCGCGGGCGTGGGGCTGGCGCTGCTGACGCGCATCCAGCGCGGAGGCGACTACGTCAGCACCGTGCTGCCCGGAATCCTCGTGCTGGGCGCGGGGCTGGCGCTCACCGTGGGCCCGTTGACGGCGGTGGTGCTCGGCGCCGTCGAGGACCGCTACGCGGGCATCGCCTCCGGCGTGAACAACGCCGTGGCCCGAATCGCCGGCCTGTTGGCGGTGGCGCTGCTGCCACTGCTGGGCGGACTGGCCAGCGGCGCGGGCGTGGACTTCCTCGTGGGGACGCGGCGCGCGCTGTGGGTGTCCGCGGGCCTGTGCGCCCTGGGCGCGTTGTGCTCGCTGCTCACGATTCCACGCGAGGCCGGACGCACGCCCTCCGCGCGCTGAGGCAAGCGAAGCGGCCCTTCGCGGCTCAGCGGCGCCCGTGCTCGTCGCTCAAGGGAGGCGACTCGCGCGCGGGCTCGGTGCCCTTCTGCGCGCCGTAGCCGCCGATTCCCTTCTGGAGGATGCGGTCCTCGCCCACGTCCTCGTCCGTCACGTCGCCCCGCACGGGGCCTGCCTGGTGGCGCGCCTCACGCTCCAGCTCCTCCGGGCGCGTCGTGTCCATGCGCTCGTCGCCCCTCACCGGACTGCCCTTGTTGTCGGCCATGGTCGTTTCCCCTTTCCGACAGAAAGGTCCGAACCCGCTGCGCACCGGGCAAGGCACCTGCCATGGCGCCGCCGCCCGCTGGCCGCCCGAGCCTGGGGCGCCCTGTCCGCCCAAACAGAAGGCCCTCGTCCACGGAGGGACGAGGGCCTGGGGAAATCCCGGGGGCGCGCCGGCTAGCCCTTGTACTTCACCGAGCAGCCGTAGGGCGTCGTGGTCGCCGCCGGGACGGGCTGGCCGCCGGTGACCGCGTCCACCGCCGCCTTCACGTGGTTGGACGGCCTGGCGCTCTTGCCGCGCGGGTCATCGTCGATGGCGCCTGCGTACCGGACGACGCCCTGCTCGTCGATGACGTACATGTGCGGCGTCGTCTTCGCGCCGTAGGCCTTGCCCACCGTGCCGCTGGCATCCTGGAGCACCGGGTAGGGGAAGCCCTCCTCCTTCTTCCAGGCGGCGGACTTCTCCGGCGTGTTGTGCGAGGTGGAGTCCACCGCGAGCCACACCACCTTCTTCGCGTCGAAGCCCTTCAGCGTGTTGACCATCGTGTCGGCCTTGTAGTGCCGCTGCACGAAGGGACACTCGGGGTTGGTCCACTCGAGGATGACCACCCGGCCCTTGTACTGCGCCAGCGAGTGCTCCTTGCCAGACTCGTCCTTCAGCGTGAAGGACGGCGCGGGCTTGCCGACCTCGGCGTCCGCGAGCGCGGGGGCCCCTACGAACAACGTGCCGAGCGCGAGCGCGGTGACGACCTGCTTCATGGCGTTCCTCCTGATGTGGGGACAGCGGAAGACAGCGATGCTTCAGCGGCCGGGGAAGCCCGCGGCGCAGAGGACATTGGCGCCGCCGCCCAGCTTCGAGGGCGCGCACTCCGCCGCGCGCTTCACGGCGTCCGCGACGAGCCCCGGCGTCAGCAGCTCCGGCAGCACCGCCGGCGTGTCCGGGGCGCCCGGGCTCAGCACCAGGTACATGGGCACCCCCGCCCGGCCGTGCTCGGCCAGCTTGGCGGTGATGCGCGCGTCCCGGCGCGTCCAGTCCGCGATGAAGAAGGCCACGTGGTGCTGCGTGAAGGCGTCGCGCACCTCGTCGGTGGACAGGACGGTGCGCTCGTTGAACTTGCAGGTGAGGCACCAGTCCGCCGTGAAGTCGATGAACACCGGCTGCCCGGCCGCGAGCGCCGCCTCCACCGCCGCGTCGTCCCACGGCTGCGCCTGGGCCACGGTGGCCCCCCGCCGGGGCGCCGCGGCGTCCTGCGCGTCGAAGCGCAGCGTCAGCAGCCCCGAGGCCACCAGCACGACGGCCGCCACCGCCATCGTGGCCAGCTTGCGCGAGCCCTCCTGCGCCTGGCCCTGGCCGTACAGCCAGGTGACGAGCCCCACCGCGACGAGGAACGCCAGCAGCCGCGCCATGCCGTCCACGCCGGCCAGCCCGCCCATCACCCACACCAGCCAGACGGTGGTGGCCAGCAGCGCGAAGCCCAGCACCTGCTTGAAGCGCTCCATCCACGCGCCCGGCTTCGGCAGCTTCTTCGCCAGCCCCGGCACCAGCACCAGCAGACAGAAGGGCAGCGCGAGCCCCAGGCCCAGCGCGGTGAAGACGGCCAGCACCGTGACGGGGCCGGCCGCGAAGGCGAAGCCCACCGCCGTCCCAAGAAGCGGCGCCGAGCACGGCGTGGCCAGCACCACCGCCAGCACGCCCTCGCCGGCGCTGTGCAGCAGGCCGTGGCTCTGGTCCACCTTGCCCGCCAGCGCCGTGCCGTCCATGCCCACGTTGAAGACGCCGAAGAGGTTGAGCGCGAAGGCCACCAGTACCGCGCACACGCCGGCGACGAAGAGCGGCTCCTGGAACTGGAAGCCCCAGCCCACGCTCGCTCCGCCCGCGCGCACCGCCAGCACGCCGCCCGCCAGCAGCAGCATGGTGCCGATGATGCCCGCCGCGTAGGCTCCCGCGTGCGCCCCGACGCGCCCCTTCTCCTGCTGCACCATGCGCGTGAAGCCGTAGGCCTTCAGCGCCAGCACGGGGAACACGCACGGCATCAGGTTGAGCAGCGCGCCGCCGAAGAAGGCGAACACCAGCGCCAGCCCCAGGCCCACGGACGACTCCGCGGCGGCGGGCGGCGCCACGGCCCCCACCGGCTTCACCGCGGCGATGCTGTCCTTCACCGACGGCGGCTTCACCGCGGCCGGCGTACCCGCCGCCGTGCCCGCCGCGGCCACCACGGGGGCCAGCGGCGCCGTCACCTCGAGGAACTGGTAGCCCGTGGCCGCCGTGCCCAGGCGCAGCACGCCCGTCAGGTCCGGCGCCGACGCCTGCACGCCCGGCTCCACCTTGCCCTTCAGCTTGAAGCGGCCCGGTCCGTCCGCAGTGAGCCCCGCGCGCGCGACGCCGGGGATGCGGTCGGCGACGAAGAAGTCCCCCTCCACCGCGGGCACCGCCGCGCCGCCCGCGCCCGTCAGCGTCAGGGCGCCGGTGAACTCCTGGCCCGCGGTGAGCTGGGGGGCATCCAGCGTCAGCGCCACGGCGTGGCCGCTGTCCGCGGCGGGCCGGGGCACCTTCGCCACCTCCGCGTCGAAGCGCGCCGCGGTCTCCGCGTCGCGCAGCGTCTGGGGGCCCAGCGGAATGGAGCGCGTCAGCATCATCTCCGCGGGGATGCAGTGCACCTCGCACACCAGCGCCTCGACGGCGGCCGACAGCGTCAACATGCCCGTGGCGGCGCCCTCGACGGCCTTCACGTCCGCGACGAGGATGGCCTCGTTGTCATAGCCATGGGTGGTGATGAAGCCGTCCGGCGTGCGGAAGGTGTTCGGGAAGGGCCACCGCAGCGGCCCCACGGTGGCGCCGGGTGTGTCCCACGCCACCTCCGTCTCCAGGCCCGAGTCGCCCGGGTTCTTCCAGTAGATGTGCCAGCCCGGGTCCAGCCGGAAGCGCACGCCCACGCGGAAGGTGTCCCCCGGCTTCACCTGGGTCGCATCGACCAGCAGCGCTCCTTCGACGCGCGGGTCACCCTCGTCCGGTGCACTCGATGCCACGGCGGAATGGGGCAGCTCCGCCCACGCGACCGCCGCCGCCAGCAGCAGTCCGATTCCACCAACCCAACCAAGCCTCTTGGACTGCCGATGCGTCATGCGACTCCCGTTAACCCAGAGGAGGCCGACCCGCCAGCGGCAGGCGCGAGACTCCGAGGACACTGAACCATTCGGCCAGGCGGGCATTCCCCTTCGTCGACGCACCCGGCCCGTGCTTGGGCGGGCGGCCGGCGACGCGAGGGTTACAGCGTCACAGACGCGACGTCATGGTCCCACACGGCGGGGGCAGCCAGGGGAGCGGCGTCAATCCTCGGTCTTCCAGGGCACCAGCGCTTGCGCGGGGGCCGCGGGCCCCACACGGCTCATGGTGATGCGGGAGACCTCCGAGTGCGCGCGGCGCATCACCAGCGCGTGGGGCTGGTTCGCGCGGCGCTCCATCACCCGGCGCAGGTCGGCCAGCCGCTCCACATGACGCTGCGCGGGCACCTCGGACGCGCCGAGCCGCGCGAGCTTGTAGAGCGCCAGGTCCGCGGCCTCCAGCGCGCGCTCGGCGGCGTCCTGGTGACGGCGGCCCAGGGCCTTCCACGCGGCGGACTCGGCGGCGACCAGGTCCAGCTCGGCGGACACCGCGCGCACGAAGCGGCCCATGTCGCTGTCAGGCAGCACGCGCGTCACCGGCACGGAGATGCGCCGCGTGTCACCGCGCTCGGAGAAGGACGTCGTCACCCCCAGGCTCCACTCCGCCTGGTCCAGCGTGCCGGCGAAGAGGACGCGGCGCGGGAAGCACTGGGAGACGGCGCCCAGCATCGCGCTCATGGCGTCGCCCTCGACGCGCGACGGGTAGCGGTGGCGGCAGCGGAGGTCAGCGAAGCCCGAGGGCAGCACGTGTACGCGCGCGTCGGCCACGACCTCGCCGAAGAGCTCGGCGCCGAGCTGGCCCACGGCCATGGGCAGCCCCTCGGGGTCGTCCACGTGCACGAAGCCGGTGCCGGAGGCGTGGGTGAGCGCCTCCAGGATGTCGGGCAGGTAGTGCCGGCCCAGGCCCAGCGCGTGGAGCATGACGCCGGACTCGGCGACGCGGGCGCCCTGGGACTTGAACTCGGACAGTTGCGACGGGCCCACCGAGGGCTCTCCGTCGGTGAGCAGCAGCACCTGCGGCCGGGCGCCGGGCACGAGCACGCGGCGGACGACCTCCGAGGCGCACTCGACGGCCTCGTGCAGCGCGGTGCCCTCGCCGGACTCCAGGCGCGCGAGCACCTGGAGGAACTGCGCCCGGGCGCTGGCGTCCATGGCCCGCATGGGGAGGACCTGCTCGGGCTCGGCGTCGAAGGTGAGCAGGCCCAGGTAGTCGCGCGAGCTGGCGCGCTCGACCAGGGCCTGGGCGGCCTGCACGGCGGCGAGCAGCGGGACGCCCCGCATGGAGGCGCTGCGGTCCAGGGCCAGGTTGATGGCCACGGGGGCGCGGGGCGCGTCAGCGGCGGCTTCCAGGGTGACGAGGAGGAGCACCTCGCGGCCGTGCTCGGCATCGCGCTCCACTGCCCAGGCCGTCTGCTTCATACGTACTCCCCCGTGGTCGCACGAGGCATTGTGCCGCGAATCAATCTGCGAGGGCGGACAACCCCCGACGCCGGAAGTCTCATGGGCCACAACGCACGGGAGCGGGGGACGCCCACGGGCAGGCTGCGGGGTCTGAGAATGTCGGGAGTCGTGCCTTGGAGCAAGGGGGCGGGTCGGGATGTGACACACGCACACCGCCAGCCCGGTCCGGGGCTATCGACGCAAGCACTGGAGAGAAGATGACGGGTCGCCTGCCTGGGCGCCACGCCACGGGGCACAACACCCGGGGGCTCACCTCGAGGGGAGCCACCTCTCGGGCATCCAACGCCCCGGTGACCGCAATTGCCCCCGCGCATCCACCGGCCGCGGGGGCCGCGTATTACTCGGCCGCGCTCCAGCCGCCCCACGACTCCTCGGAGTAGCCCCAGCGGCGACCGGGCGCACCCTCGTCGGGACTCAAGGACTCCGAGTCACCGTCCCGCCGCAGATCCACATAAGGCAACCCTTCATCATCCATGTACGTGGTGTCGTCGTGCACCATGTCCGGCTCCCCTGGAGGCCACCCTGGTGAAGGTGGCATCCCGCTTCGGTCGACCCGGGCCCGCCCCATGCGAGGCCCGCTCCATCAGTCGTTGACCGATTTACCGACCATGTTGATGATGTCGCTCCGCGCTGTAAAGCCCTTGGGGTCTCAAAGTTTCAGGCGCCATGTCGCCTGCCCGCCTACCTGCCCGCCCTCCAGAGAAGAAGCCTCGATATTCCAGGCAGTTGGAGAGCGTCACGCGTCGGACACTGACCGCGATGAGCACACAAGGTAGGCCCGGGGGGCGCGGATGGGAACTCCACGGCGGTTTACGCGCCCTCTTTTCAAGGGACCTCTGACCTCGGGGAGCCGCCGGTAAATCCGTGTGCCGGCCGCTCACTCCCCGGCGGGCCTGGGACGGGTTCGCCAGTGAAGGACACCTGGGGCAGCAGGGTGCTTGATTCGCAAATCACCCCTGTTAGGGTTGAAGTGCACTCAAGAATTGCCGCGGCGCGGCAGCCCGGGCCCCATCCGCCGCGACATCGAGGTCCTCAGAGTCCCATGAGTCCCATCATCACCGGCTTGTTGCTAGCCCTAGCCCTTCCCATCTTCGTCATGACCATGTCCGGTCGCGTGGGCGTCCTGCTCGCGATGAAGAAGGAGAACCGGCTCGACAACATTCCCTTCCGCGTGGCGCAGTTGGTGCGCTTCGGTCTCGGGCAGAAGCGACTGGTGGACCCGGAGGAGTTCACGCCGGGCCTGTTCCACGTGCTCATCTACGCGGCGTTCATGGTGCTGGCGCTGCGGACCGTCATGCTCTTCGCCATGGGCTTCTCGTCCACGGCGCTGGAGGTGCTGACGGACCTGAGCCACCCGTTCTGGGCGGATCAATCCGCGCTGCTGGGCCTCTACAAGGTCTACCTGCTGGCCAAGGACGTGGTCGCCGCGCTGGCCCTGCTGGGCGTGGCCTACTACGTCTGGGTCCGCTGGAAGGTGAAGCCGGACCGGATGACGCCGTCCTGGGAGGCCTACCTCATCCTGGCCTTCATCGCCGGGCTGATGATCTCCGAGTTCCTCTTCGGCGGCAGCCACATGGTGGCCGGCGCCGCCGCGCAGGCGCAGGTGGGCGCCACGCAGGTGCCCCAGTCGCCCGCCGCGCTGGTGTGGTGGGAGCCGTTCACCAGCCTGGCCGGCCTGGCGATGATGTCCCTGGGCCCCACCGCCGCGCACCTCGTGGGCGCGGCCGGCTTCTGGGTCCACCTGGTCATCATCCTGGCGTTCCTGAACTTCCTGCCCCGCGGCAAGCACTTCCACATCATCACCGGCCTGCCGACCGTCTTCTTCCAGCGCACACACTCCACCGGCAAGCTGCCCACGCCGGACCTGGAGAAGGAGGAGTTCGGCACCGCCACGGTGAAGGACCTGACGTGGAAGCAGGGCATGGACCTCTACTCCTGTACGGAGTGTGGCCGCTGCCAGACGCACTGTCCGACGTACATCACCGGCAAGCCGCTCACGCACAAGGGCGTCAACCAGGACCTGAAGCACTGGCTCTGGGAGAACGAGCAGTGGGTGGAGGAAGGCTACGGCCCGAACCATGTGAAGGAGCCGCTGCCCGAAATCATCGGCAGCGCGCTGAAGGCGGAGACGGTGTGGGCGTGCACGAGCTGCGGCTGGTGCGAGCAGGCCTGCCCGGTGTTCATCGAGAACGTGCCGCGCCTCATCGACATGCGCCGCTACCAGGTGCAGGTGAAGGCGGAGTTCCCGCCGGAAATCCAGCGCGTGTTCGAGGGCATCGAGCGCCAGGGCAACCCCTGGGGCCTGGGCCAGGACCGGCGCGACGAGTGGGCGGAGGACCTGGCGCTCCCCACGTGGGGTGACGACGGCGGCCCCTACGAGTACCTCTTCTTCGTGGGCTGCGCGGGCAGCTACGACGACAAGCAGAAGAAGGTCAGCCGCGCGCTGGTGAAGATTCTGCGCGAGGCCGGCGTGAGCTTCGCCACGCTGTCGAAGCAGGAGATGTGCAACGGCGACTCGGCGCGCCGCATGGGCAACGAGTACCTCTTCCAGACGATGGCGAAGACGAACGTCGAGACGTGGAACTCGATGGGCGTGAAGGCCGTCATCACCCAGTGCCCGCACTGCTTCAACACCATCAAGAACGAGTACCCGGAGTTCGGCGGCGAGTACCGCGTCATCAACCACACGCAGCTCATCAACGAGCTGCTGAAGGAGAAGCGCATCAAGCTCTCCGCGGTGATGAACAGCAAGCTCACCTACCACGACCCCTGCTACCTGGGCCGCCACAACGGCGTCTACGACGCCCCCCGCGAGGTGCTCAACGCCATCCCCGGGCTCGAGGTGGTGGAGATGCAGCGCAGCAAGCGCGAGGGCTTCTGCTGCGGCGCCGGCGGCGGCCGCATGTGGATGGAGGAGCACATTGGCACGCGCATCAACCACAACCGGTTGAACGAGGCCGCGCTGACGCTGAAGCACGCCGAGGACCCGACCACGCCCTACCCCGACGCCGCGGACAAGAAGAAGCCGGGCCAGGTGGGCGACTACAAGGACAAGGGTGGCACCGGCATCGTCGCGGTGGCGTGCCCGTTCTGCTCCACGATGCTCTCCGACGCGGTGAACGACACCGGCCGCGAGGAGAACATCAAGGTCAAGGACATCACCGAGCTGGTGGCCGACGCGCTGGAGTCCCGGAGCGGCGCGGTGGGCACCGTGGCGCCCGGCGCGACGGTGAGCGCGAAGCCGGAGTAGCCCCCACGCGGGGAAGGCGGCGGGCCGCTGCGTGGCCCGCCCCCGTCAACGAGGGCCCGGAGGCTTCCACCGTGAAGCCCCGGGCCTTCGCCGTCTCAGGGCTTGCGCTGCTTCTCCGAGCGCAGGACACGCGCCAGGCGCTGCGCGGCGCCGTCATCTCCCAGCTTGCCGGAAACATAGGCCCCGGCCGACGCCAGCTTGCGGCGGAAGCCCTTGTCCGGCGGTGGGGCCGTGTCCAGGCGCAGGTCGGTGATGCCCAGGCCCGACAGCAACGTGCGGGCGAGGTCGCGGTCATCGTCGCGCGCGTGGGGCATCAGCCACTGGCAGACCTCCGCGTGGCCATGCGCGGCGGCCATGATGAGCGCGGACTCGCCGATGTGGTCCGTCAGCTCCGGGTCCGCGCCCGCCTCCAGGAGGCGCTGCACCAGGTCCGCCCGCCCCGCGCGGGCGGCGGCCATCAGCGGCGTGCGGCCCTCCGCGTCGAAGGGATTCGGGTCCGCCCCGGCGGACAGGTGGGACTCCACGGCGGCGCCATCGCCCGCCAGCACGGCATCGAAGAGGGACATCCTCCACCTCCGCGCGGCAGCATCGCGCCTCGCGCACCGGGACGCCAGCGGGCCCCGGCCGCCTGCCCGCCGCGAGCCCACCCCGGCGAAAGCGGGCCCTCAGTTGATTTCGACGGTGCCGCCCTTGATGCGGTGGGTGCCCGTGGCGCGCGACTCCAGGTAGGTGCCCTTCACGATGACCTTCCCGTTGCGGCGCAAGGTGATGCTGGCCTCGCCGCACTTGAGCACCACCTCGTCCTGGCCCTCGATGACGACGCGCTTGCCGTCCACACGCGCCTCCGTCGGGCGCTGCGCGGCAGCCGGGGGCGGGGACTCCAGCAGCGCGTCCAGCAGGGGCGTGGCGCTGGGCTCCTGGATGAGCCCCATGACGAAGGGCAACCGAGGGTCGCCATTCTCGAAGAGGAGCACGACCTTCTGCCGCTGGGCGACGGCGGCCTGGAGCGCCTGGGGCTCCACGACGACCGCGAGCCGCGCGGGCACCGGGCCCGCGCCATTCCCCGGGAAGTCCACCAGCACGGCGCCCTGGGCATCGAAGCCGGTGAGGTGGCCGGCGCGGCTCCCCAGGATGGGCTCCTCGGACCGCGCGCCGGAGTCGAGTGACTTGCTTTCGGGTGACACGCTCATGCCGGCATCTCCATACGTCAGGCTACCGCAGGCCCCCCCCACGGCGCGAATCAGGCCCGGACGCCTCCCCCGGATGCGCGGGGCGCTGGTGCCCGGGTCAGATGGGCCCGTAGGACGGCTCCGCCGCGCTGGGCACCGCGAGCGACACCGAGCCCGTGGCGCCCGCGCCCACGCTCGCGCGGTAGATGCCAGGGTCGCTTCCCCCCGAGCTGATGAGGAAGCCCAGCTGGCTGGCGCCCGTCCAGCTCGGCCACGACTCCTCGGTGCCCGTGCCGCTGCCGGTGACGCGCTGGAGCGCCCCGAGGTTGGTGCCCGAGAGCGGCGCGACGAAGATGCGCGTGCCGCCCGAGGACAGCCGGCCATCCAGCGCCACCTGGGCGCCGTTCGGAGACACCGCTACGCGGTTCTCCACGAACTGCACACCCATGCTCAGGCTGCTGTAGGTGATGAAGCCGCCATTGAGCGGCACATAGGCAATCTGGTCGAGCTGGTTCAGGCCACTGCCCGAGCCCACCACCACCGCGCTGCCGTTGGGAACGAAGGACGGCGCGCCATACGCGATGACGTTGTTGGGCGTGAGCTCCTGGAAGCCGCTGCCATCCGTGTTGATGCGCGCCAGCGCCGTCTGCGAGCTGTTGCCCGGCGAGAAGACGAAGACGACGCTGCGCCCGTCCGGGCTGAAGGTGGGCGTGCGGAAGTTGGAGCAGCCGCGCGCGCACGCCGCGTCGTTCGCCCGGAACAGCGTGGACGGCGTGCCGCCCGAGGTGGGCACCGTGAGGAGCGCGGTGGAGCCGCCGCTGCGCTGGACGAACACCACGCTGCGGCCGTCTCGCGACACGGAGGGCCAGTAGGCCCCCCCGACGTGGGTCAGCCGCTGGGGGCTGTTGGCGTCGCCCCCGTCGTCCACCACGAAGACGTTGCGGTCATCCTCGCGCACGAAGGCGAAGCCCCGGGTGAACTGGACGTCCCCGATGGTGCCGCCGCCGCCGTCGTCCAGGGGCTCGCATCCCCCCAGCATCCCCACCACCAAGACCGCCCCGAGAAACCGCCGCTTGCCCGTCATCGTCGTCACTCCGCATCCCGGCCGAGAAGAGCCCCGTACTACAGGGCGCACCGGCTCCGACGTCAACGCGCGCAGGGTGATTCAAGGCGGCGTGGCGGAGGTCAGCGGTTGAGCTTCTGGAGCTCGTTTCGGCAGAGGTTGCAGAGCGAGAGCTGCTTGCGGTCGCAGTCCTGCGGCGTCTGGGCGAAGAACATCACGCACCGCGGGTCCTCGCAGTAGGACAACCCGAGCAGGTGCCCCGTCTGGTGCACCACCTCCACCTGCGCGCGGCGCCGGAGCGTATCGCTGGTGGCGCCGTGGGCCAGCCGGTGGAGGCTCATCACCGCCGTCTTCGACTCGCGGTCCGCCTCCCCGAAGACGAAGGGAGAGTCCGGCACGAAGAGGTCCACGTCGGAGACGCCCAGCACCGCGAACTGGCCGGACTCCAGCATGGGCGTGAGCCGCCGCATGATGGCGTTGCAGTGGTACTGACCGCGGTCCTTGTTGAAGGCGTAGGTCGGCGTCTGGAGCACCGTCTTCGACACCACGGCGGAGACACCCATTTGCGCCGCCAGCGGGTCCTGCATATCCCTCAGGAGAGAGACAGGCGGGCTTCCCACGGCGACCAGAAGGAGTGTCTTCTGCGGCATCGGCCCACCGTCCTTCAATGCACGGGACAGACGCTTGGCTACCGCGTCCCCCCGGAGCGGAGTGGCTGGGGCGCAAGGATTCGAACCTTGATACTCAGAGTCAAAGTCTGATGTCCTGCCATTAGACGACGCCCCAGCAGGTTCTCTCGTGTACTTCTGGCGTCCGAGTGTACGGCATCCCGATGGGTGCGGGGAACTCCCCTGACGCGGTTCCGAGCACATGTCAGGCACTGGACCCCTCGCCGGGCCCCTCCGGGGGCCGGAGCCGGGCGCATTGTCGCTCTCTCTTTACACCCAGAGTAAAGCCGCCCCCGGATTCGGCTGGGGGCGGCCTCCTTCCGGTCAGCCCTTGAGGACGGCGAGCGGCGTGAGGCGCTGGAGCGGCCGGACGAGGTCGGCCTGTTCCTCCAGCACTTCGGTGATGTCGCGGTAGGCGGCGGGCGCCTCCTCCACCAGCGCGGCGATGCGCCCGCGGTCGTACACCACACGGCGCAGGACGTGCTCCAGCGCGGCCGGACGGATACGCGCCCGCGCCTCCGAGCGGGTGAGGACGCGGCCCGCCCCATGTGAGCAGGAGTGGAAGGCCTGCGGCTCGCCCAGTCCCTCCACGACATAGGACGCCGTCCCCATGGAGCCGGGGATGAGCCCGCGCTGGCCAGCCTGGAGCCCCACGGCGCCCTTGCGGTGGACCCAGAGCATGCGGCCTCCGTGTTCCTCCTGGGCGACGTGGTTGTGATGCACGTCCACGGCGGATGCGGCGTCAGCGGCCACGCCCAGGGCCTCCTCCAGGGCGTCCAGCGCGCGAGCGGCGATGGCCTCCCGGTTGGCGAGCGCGAAGCGGCAGGCCCACTGCGTGTCCGCGAGGCAGGCGGCACCCTCGGCGGTGCGCGTGCTCAGGCCCGGTAGACTGCCTTCGCCGAGCGCCCGGGCCACCCGCACGTGGTGGTCGGAGATAGCGGCGCCGACGCCCCGCGAGCCGGTGTGCAGCAGCAGCCAGAGCGCACCGTCCGCGTCCCGGTCCAGCTCGAGGAAGTGGTTGCCTCCCCCGAGCGTGCCCAGGTGCCTGGGCGCCAACCGCTCCCAGGCATGGACCAGCTTCCGGGTGGACAGGGGCGGTGACGCCAGTGCCTCGGGCAAGGGCAGCCCCCGGCCCCGGTGGACGGCGTCTCCCACGGGGATGCGCTCGGCCAGCCGGGACAACACGCGCTCCAGGACGTCCCGTCCGGGAAGGCCCGAGGTGAGCGGGAAGCGCCAGGCACTCACTCCGCAGCCCAGGTCCCCACCCAGCGCTCCGGGCACGACATGGTGCTCGGTGGCGAAGACGGTGCCCACCGCGATGCCGGAGGCGACGTGGAGGTCTGGCATGGCGGCCACGTGCTCCACGACATAGGGCTGGCTGGCGATGTGACGGAGTTGCTTCTCCGCGCCAGGAGGCAGCGTGCGGGCCCAGACGAGGATGGGCCGGCCGCCCGGCGCGGGTGGAAGGAGATGGGGCCTCATGGCTCGCCCTCCTCCTCCGTGCCCAGCGTGTGCTCCGAGACGCCGATGTAGATGAAGCGCAGCTGCGGAACCCGCTTGAGGTCCAGGTGCTCCGCGAGCTGTGAGCGCAGGTAGCCGCTGGCGCCTTCGAGCGCCACCTGCAGGGAACGAAGACCGGCCGCCGCGGCTTCGGGCGTGACGGTGTAGCCGATGCGAACGAGGCGGCCATCCGGCGACAGCTCGAAGGACGTCAGCGCGACGCCTTCGAGCCTCGGGTCGGACAGCTCACCCCGGAAGGTCCGGGAGACTTCTTGGGACAGATGGGACTGCACGCGCAGATGGCGTGACGACGGGGTACGGCGATTCCTGGAAGAGGCCATGAGAGGACGAACGGTTCCCAGAAGGCCGCGCGTGCTCCTCGCGCGCTCCCGGCTTCAAGCCGTGAGCGACGCACCAGACACACGCCGGCCCATTGCACGGAGACACAGGCTCCGCGCGCATGCCGTACCCAGGGCTTCAGGAAACGCGCGTCCGTCCCGCTCAGCGAGGGAGGCGGCCCACCCGGTCCAGCACGTTCAGCGCGGAGCGACCCGAGACTCCATTCATGACACGTCCCATGGCACACCTCCCGCCGCGTACGAGACTCCCGCGCGGACCGTCATGCTGCGCGGACAAGGTGCGACCGCTCCCCGCCCGCGTCAAGCAACGGCCCGGGACGGCGGGACGGGGGCAGTCCTGACAGCCAACCGTCCCTGGGGCCCAAGCCCTGTGTCGGGTGCCGGCGGGTGGCCAACCTCTCTTTCCAACAGCGGACGTGCATCTCGACACGTCCGTGGGCGAGGCCCGCGTCCGCGCTACGCAACGGGCACGAGGTGAAGGCACATGGCGGAAGTGTTCGACGTGGTGGTGATTGGGGCGGGGCCCGCGGGCGAAATCGCCGGTGCGCGCGCCGCGGAGGCCGGTCTGGCGGTGGCGCTGGTGGAGCGCGAGCTGCTCGGCGGCGAGTGCTCCTACTGGGCCTGCATCCCCAGCAAGGCCCTGCTGCGCCCGGGAGATGTCCGGTGGCAGGCGGAGCATGCCGCTGGCGTCCGCGAGAAGCTGCAAGGCGGCATCGACGCGCGCGCGGTGCTGGCCCAACGGGACGCCATGGTGAGCCACTACCAGGATGACTCCCAGGTGAAGTGGGCCGAGGGCGCGAAGCTGAAGGTGATGCGGGGCACGGGCAAGCTCACCGGCCCGCGCAAGGTGCGCGTGGAGGGCAAGGACGGCGCCGTGCGGGAGTTGGAGGCGCGCAAGGCCGTGGTGCTGGCCACCGGCAGCCACCCCCGCCTCCCGGACATCCCCGGGCTGAAGGACGCCCAGCCCTGGAACAACCGCCAGGGCACCGGGGCCAAGGACGTGCCCCGGCGGCTGATGGTGCTGGGCGGCGGCGCGGTGGGGGTGGAGCTGACGCAGGCCTGGCGCGCGCTGGGCGCGGAGGTGACGCTGGTACAGCGCGGGAAGCGGCTGCTGTCCCGCATGGAGCCCTTCGCCTCCGAGCAGGTGGCCCAGGCGCTGCGCAGCGCGGGCGTCCGCGTGCTGCTGGCCACGGAGGCCTCGCGCGTCCAGCGGCCCGGCGGCAAGGGCGAGGTGACGGTGACGCTCTCGAATGGCGAGCAGGTCGTCGCGGACGAAGTCCTGGTGGCCATGGGCCGCATCCCCCGCACGGAGGGCCTGGGGCTGGAGACGGTGGGCCTCCAAGGCGGAGGTCCCGTGGAAGTGGATGACCAGCTCCGCGCCCGGGGCGTGGAGGGCGGCTGGCTCTACGCCTGCGGCGACGTCAACGGCCGCAACCTCCTCACGCACATGGGCAAGTACCAGGCCCGGCAGGTGGGCGACGTCATCGCGGGGAGGCCGGCGAAGGCCTGGGCGGACGCGAAGGCCACGCCCCAGGTCATCTTCACCCATCCCCAGGTGGCCAGCGTGGGCCTCACCGAGGCCAGGGCCCGCGAGGCGGGGCTGCCCATCCGGGCGGTGGAGGTGCGGCTCCAGGACGTGACCGGCACGTCGCTGGTGGGCACGGGCCTCACCGGCACCGTGAAGCTGGTGGTGGACGAGAAGCGTCGGGTCCTCGTCGGGGCCACCTTCACGGGGCCGGAGGTGGGAGAGATGCTCCATGCGGCCACCATCGCCGTCGCGGGGGAGGTCCCGCTCGACACGCTCTGGCACGCCGTACCGTCCTTCCCCACCGTGAGCGAGGTGTGGCTGCACCTGCTGGAGGCTTACGGTCTGTAGCACCCACCAGGACGCTCCGTTGCACTCGTGATGGGGCCGTGGAATGGTGCCGCACCCCACCCTCCCCCGCCCTCCGATGACCGCTGCCGCCCCGGGCCCCTCGGGCCCCGCCCCGTCTCCGCCGGCCGCCTCGGATGGCGGAACCTCCGCCGACAGCCACGCGCCCTGGGCGCGCTGGGCCTGGTGGCTCGTGCTGCTCGTGCTCGCCGTGGCCGCCGTCGCCGTGGGCCAGCACCCCCGCCGGGGCGTGGACTTCCGCGTCTACCTCATGGCCGCGGAGCGCTTCCTCGAGGGCACGGACATCTACCGCTTGTCCGACGGCACCATGCCGTTCAAGTACGCGCCCATCACCGCGCCCCTCTTCCTCCCCTTCACCCTGCTGCCCGCGCGCGCCGCCGTCGCGCTGTGGAACCTGGCCTCCATCGCCGCGCTCGCCGCCGTGGCGCGGCTCACCACGCGGGCCGCGCCCGGGCCGGGAGAGGCCACGCCCTGGGCCTGGGCCCCCGCGCTGACCACGCTGGCCCTGCTCCCGGCCTTCACCTTCGAGCTGTTCTATGGACAGGTGGACGCCGTCATCCTCCTGCTCATCCTGCTGTCCACGCTCGGCGCCGAGCGCGGGCAGGTGTGGCGCCCGGGGGTCGCCTTCGCCGTCGCCTTCCTGCTCAAGCCGCCCGCCGCCCTCATCGGCCTCTTCTTCCTCTGGCGCCGCCACTGGCGCGTCATCGGCGCCACCGCCGTGGTGGGCGTGGCGCTCACCCTCCCCACGCTGGTGCGCTATGGCTGGGACGGCACGCTCGTCCAGTTCCAGCTCTGGAGCGACACGCTCGCGCGCACCACGCCGCCCTGGGCGTTGCAAGCCAACCCCCAGGGCCTGCCCACCTTGTTGCTGTCGCTGGTGTACCCACCCGAGGCCATGGTGGCGCCGGGGGCGATATCGCTGGCGCAGGCCGTGTCCCTGGTGCTCTTCGTCGCCGCCGTGGCCTGGGCGCGGCCCGGGCCCGCGGACTTCATCGCCGTGTGTTGCCTGGGCGTCACGCTGCTGTCACCGCTGGCGTGGCGCGCGAACTACGTGCTGGCCTGGCCGTTGATCCGCGCGGCGGTGGAGAGCCGGCACCCGTCCCACCTCGTGCTGGTGGGGCTCATCGCCCTCACCGGCGTCGGGGTCTCCGACTCGGCGCTGGGCGCGGAGCTGAGCCGCCACGTCCTCCTGTGGCGGCCCTTCGCGCTCGTCTACACCGCGCTGCTGATCGCCCTGCTGTCGCGGATGCGGCACACGGGCGCGCCTCGCGCGGCGGTGACGGACGCCGCCGTGTCACGCCTGCCACGCTGCTTCGCAGGCAGGCTCGCGCCGTGACGCGCCCGTGATTCTGATGAAGGCAAAGTGTCACGGGTCCCGGACAGCGCCGACACATGGTGTCGCTATATGCGCGTCCAGACATGTTCGAGACCTTCGACAGCGGCCCGGACGCCCTCCACTCGGCGCGGCGGTTCGCGCTCTCCACCACGGCGTCCGTCGCCGTGTTCGCGCTGATGGGCATCGCCGCCGTCACCGCGGCTGGCAAGGTGACGGAAGTCATCAAGGAGAAGAAGGGCATGGACGTGGTGTTCCGTCCGCCGCCCCCGCCTCCGCCACCTCCCGTCGTCGAGGCGAAGCCGCCACCACCCCCGCCGCCTCCCAAGGCGAAGCTCGCGCCCAGGCCCACGCCTCCGGCCATGGCGAAGGCGCCGCCCCCCGCCGCGCCCACGGTGGCGCCCGCCCCCATCGTCGTCCCCCAGGAAGTACCGCTGGAGAAGCCGCCCGAGGCCGCGACGGAGACGGTGGCCGCCGCGCCCATCGCCGTGGGTGGCACCGGGGCGCTCGTGCCCGGCGGCGTGGTGGGGGGCGTCCCGGGCGGTGACACCCTCGCGGGTGGCGGCGGACGCGCCGCGCCCATCAACCTGCCGGAGTCCGGCACGCCGCCGGAGCCGCTGGCCTCCAACCTCACGCCCGAATACCCCGCCGAGGCCCGCTCCAAGGGCCTGGAGGGCATGGTCATCCTCAAGGGCGTGGTGGACGTGGATGGCCGCGTCAGCCAGCTGAAGGTGATGCGCGGCGACGAACCCTTCGCCAGCGCGGCCCTGGCCGCCGCGAAGACGTGGCGCTTCAAGCCCGCAATCGTCGCCGGTCAGCCCACCGCCGTGTTCCGCATCTTCAAGGTTCCGTTCCGCCTCAAGTCGTAGGCCGTCACGCCTCCCCCGCACCTGCCCCCCAGGAGCAAGCCGTCATGAACTTCAATCTCAGGGACATCTACAACCACATGGGTGTGTTCGCGCTGGGCATCGCGTGGACGCTCATCCTCTTCGCCGTCGCGTCCCTCGCGGTGTTCTTCGAGCGCCTCTTCGTCTTCTTCCGCTCGCGCGCCATCTCCAAGCGCTTCGCGTCCCGCGCGGGCCCGCTCCTCTCCCAGCACCAGCACGACGACCTGGTGAAGGAGGCGGAGACGACCCAGGGCAGCCACCTGGCCATGCTGCTGGGCGGCGGCATGAAGCACTTCCTCGTGAAGTCCCGCGCCCCAGCCGGAAAGCTGGGCCCGGTGGAGCTCACCCGCCGCGAGCTGGTGCGCATCAACGAGCGCGTCAGCGCGGACGTCCGCCGCGGCATGTCCGTGCTCGCCACCGTCGGCTCGGTGGCGCCCTTCGTCGGGCTGCTCGGCACGGTGGTGGGCATCATCGAGGCCTTCTCCGGCATCGCCAAGGAGGGCTCCGGCGGCCTGGGCGCGGTGTCCGCCGGTATCGCCGAGGCGCTCGTCGTCACCGCGCTGGGCCTGCTCGTCGCCATCCCCGCGGTGCTGATGTTCAACTTCCTCTCCACGCGCGCCGATGCGCTCCAGCTCTCGCTGGACGCCGCGCGCAGCGAGTTCATGGACTACCTGGAGGACCTGAGCCCGCAGAAGCCCGTCGCCGCCAACGGCGCCGCGGTGGCCACCGGGCCGGAGCTCGCCGCTCGCAAGGAATCCCGCGATGTCCACCCCGCGTAGGAACCTGACGCCGGAGATGAACGTGACGCCCCTGGTGGACGTCGTGCTCGTCCTCCTCATCATCTTCATGGTCGTCACGCCCCAGATCGAGTCCGGCGCCGCGGTGGACCTGCCCACCGCGACGAACCCGGACCAGGAGAACAAGGAGCTGACGCCCACCACCGTGAGCCTGTCCGCCACGGGGGCCTTCTACCTGGACCGCAAGGAGCTCGAGCGCGACGCGCTCATGGCCGAGCTGAAGGCCGTGCGCGCGAAGGCCCCGGACTCGCCCGTGGTGCTCAAGGCGGACCGAGGCGTGCGCTACTCCGAGGTGCGCGGCCTCTTCAAGGCGATGCAGGAGCTGGGCTTCCCCGGCATCAACCTGCAGGTCGTCGACAAGAAGAAGAACTAGGAGCGCGACGCCATGGCATTCGACCTCGGAGGCGCAAAGGGCGGCATCCGCCCGGCAATGAACGTGACGCCCCTGGTGGACGTGGTGCTCGTCCTCCTCATCATCTTCATGGTCGTCACGCCGCTGATGACGAAGCAGATGTGGATGACGGTGCCCGCCAAGGGCGACGACCAGGAGGCCCCTCCGCCTCCACCCGATGCACTGCCACCGGTGGTCCTCACGGTGGACAGGTCCGGCGTGCTGCGCATCAACCGGGAAGAAGTGCCCCGCGACCAGGTCGTGGCCCGGCTCCAGCGCATGCTCAACGCGCGCCCGGACAAGATTGTGTTCTTCGACGCCGGTGATGACGTGCCGTACGGCGCCGCCATGGACGTGCTGGACCTCGCGCGAGGCGGGGACATCACGGTCGGCGTGCTGCCGGACAAGCTCGCGAATTGATGCAGCGCCGCGGCGGACCGTGACGCGGAGTTTTCGGTCCGCCGCCTGAATCGTCACAGCCCCTTCATCCAGATGCCATGCGTGTCGCGTTCTCTACGCGCACCTCGGCAAGGAGTGTCGTGTTGTCTCGCACTGCCCCCCTGCGCGCCTTCCTGGCCGCGCTTGTCATGACAGCTACGCCTGTTCTTGCTCAGGCGCCCGACGTTCCGGGCTCGGCTCCCGCTCCCGCGGTCGACCCCGTCACGCAACCGCTCCCCGAACCCGAGGAAACCCAACCGTCGTCTCCGGATGACATCGCGGCGCCCGCCGCGCAGCTGTCTGAGATTACCGCTCCGCCCACCGCCGCTGTTCCTTCCGCGCAGCAGCCCGATGTCGTGCCGGCGCCCACCGCGCAGCAGCCCACCGTGCCCGCCGATGACGGTGCCGTGAGCGCCGAGGGCATGGGCGACGACGAGATGCTCGCGGAGTCCTCCGTCCCGCCCCCGGGCTTCACCGGCATCCATGGCCGCGTGACGGACGCGACGAACGGCGAGGGCCTCATCGAGGCCACGGTGAAGGTCGTGGCGGGCGCGCAGAAGCAGGTGCTCACCGACCTGGACGGCTTCTACCGGGTGCCGCTGCCGCCCGGGAAATACGACCTGCGCGTCTTCTATGACGTGTACCAGGGCCGCCGAATCACCGGCGTCGTGGTGACGCAAGGCAAGGCGACGAAGCTGGACGTCGCGCTCAGCGCGGATGAAGGCGCGGTGCAGGAGGTCGTCGTCGAGGCCCGCGCGGACCGCCGGGCCGAGGGCGCGCTGCTCCAGGAGCGCAAGAAGGCCGCCGCCGTGTCCGACGCCATCAGCGCGCAGGAGATTGCCCGCACGCCGGACTCCAGCGCCTCCGACGCCGTGAAGCGCGTGGTGAGCGCCACCGTGGTGGACGGCCGCTACGTGCTGCTGCGCGGCCTGGGGGGCCGCTACAGCACCACGCTGCTCAACGGCGCGCTGCTGCCCAGCCCGGAGCCAGACGAGCCCAGCGTCCCGCTGGACATCTTCCCCACCAGCCTGCTGGCCAACCTCAACGTGGTGAAGAGCTACACCCCGGACCTGCCCGGCACCTTCGGCGGCGGCACGCTGCTCATCGAGACCCACTCCTACCCGAGCGAGTTCGAGGTCAAGCCGCGCCTCACGCTGGGCGGCGACTCCGTGACGACGTTCCGCGAGCGCAACACCCAGGCCCAGGGCGGCTTCTTCGAGGACCTGGGCTTCCCCAGCAGCAGCCGCCAGCTCCCCAACGCCATCCCGCGCGACGCGGGGCTGGGCAGCTCCGGTGAGTCCAGCGAGGTGCTGACCCAGCAGTACCGCAGCTTCCCCAACATCTGGCAGGCGCGCCGCGCCACGGCGCTCCCCAACATGGGCCTGGGCGTGTCCGTGGGTGACACGCTGCGCTTCGGCAACAGCCGCCTGGGCTACCTGGCCAGCGCCAGCTACGGCCACCGCGACGGCGTGCAGGAAGGCTCCTTCGCTCGCGCGGACCGGGACGAGACGGGGGCCCTCAACGCCCGCGACGCGGCGCGCAGCACGCAGGGCTTCGAGACGGCCAGCCTCAGCGGCCTGGGCAGCGTGGGCTTCCAGCTGGACCGGGACAACGAGCTGACCTGGTTCGGCCTCTATACCCGCGGCACCGACACCCGCACCTTCACCGCGCGCGGCAGCAACATCGTCCGCGGCGAGCGCTACGAGAGCACGCGCCTCCAGTTCGTCAGCCGGCAGCTCTTCTTCAACCAGCTCCGGGGCTTCCACCGCCTGGGCCTGCTGGCGGACGCGGAGTTGGACTGGCAGGCCAACGTGTCCCGCGTGGACCGCGACGAGCCGGACACCCGCGACACCCTCTACAGCGACAGCCTCTCCACGCCGTCGGGCACGCCCACCTTCCCCAACCAGCCCAACAGCGGTGAGCGCTTCTTCGCGGAGCTGGGCGAGACGTCCACCGGCGGGAGCCTCAACATCACCGTCCCCTTCTCCGCCGTCCGGCTGAAGGTCGGTGGCCTCACCCAGGTGTCCTTCCGCGACTTCGGCGCCCGCCGCTTCCGCTACCTGCTGGGCACCACGCCGGTGGACCGCACCCTGGCGCCCGAGCAGCTCTTCGCCCCGGAGAACCTGGGCAGCGCCATCCGCGTGCGCGAGAACACCCGTCCGGACGACGCGTATGACGCGTACCTGGGCATCTTCTCCGGCTACGTGTCCGCGGACGCCCAGCCGCTGGCCGCCCTCCGTCTGGTGGGCGGCGTGCGCGTGGAGTCCTCCACCCAGCAGCTCACGCTCAAGGACCCGTACACCGGCGCCGCCGGCACGGAGAACCGCGCCGAGTACACGAACCTGCTGCCGGCCCTCAACGCCATCTACGCGCTGACGCCCACCGTGAACCTGCGCGCCGGCTACAGCTACACGCTGGCGCGGCCCACCTTCCGCGAGCTGGCGCCCTTCATCTACTTCGACTTCGTGCGCCGCCGGAACGTGTCCGGCAACCCGGACCTGCTCCAGACGCGCATCCACAACATCGATGCGCGCGTCGAGTGGTTCGCGGGTGAGAGCGAGGTGCTGGCCGCCAGCGCCTTCTACAAGCGCTTCCAGGACCCCATCGAGCGCGTCATCCGCAACCCCGAGTCCGGCGACCTCGGCTTCGAGAACGCCGCGGGCGCCAACACCTACGGCGTGGAGCTGGAGGCCCGCGCGTCGCTCGCCCGGCTCACCGAGTCGCTGAAGTCCCTCCGCGTGGGCGCCAATCTCACGCTCATCCGGTCCGACGTGGACCTGGGCGACCCCAGCGTGGTGGGCGCGCAGACGAACCGCAACCGCCCCCTCCAGGGGCAGTCTCCGTACGTGGTCAACCTCAACCTCGGCTACTCGCGCCCGGAGAGCGGCACCGAGCTCACCGTCCTCTACAACGTCTACGGCCGCCGCATCAGCGAGGTGGGCGTCCAGGGCCTGCCGGACATCTACGAGCAGCCCTTCCACCGCGTGGACATCTCGCTGACCCAGCAGCTCGGCGCCGCGCAGCTCAAGCTCACCGCGGCCAACCTCCTCGATTCGTCCGTCACGCTCCGTCAGGAGTCGGTGACCGTCCAGACATACAAGCCCGGCGTGTCCTTCAGCGCGTCGCTGGGCTGGACCCTCTAACCCGCAGAAGGAAGCCCCTCCATGAAGCGCCTCTTTGCCTCCCTCCTGACGCTCTCCGCCCTCTCCCTGGCCCCCGCTTGCGGCGGCGACGGCGACAAGGGCAACCCGCCGGTCGACCCGAACCCGAACCCATCCGATACCCAGGCGGACGTGTCCTCCAACATCACCCAGGACACCACCTGGAAGGCGGGCGTCACCTACACGCTGAAGAAGTACATCTTCGTGGAGAGCGGCACGCTCACCATCGAGCCGGGCACCCGCATCCTGGGCGACCAGGGCAGCGCGCTCATCGTCACCCGCAACGCGAAGATTCACGCCGTGGGCACCGCGCAGGCGCCCATCGTCTTCACTAGCTCGCAGCCCGAGGGCAGCCGCGCGGCGGGAGACTGGGGCGGCGTGGTGCTGCTCGGCAAGGGCCGCATCAACGTGAGCGGCGGCGAGAACACCGTGGAGGGCTTCTTCTCCTCCGGCAACAACCCGCTGACCACGTACGGCGGCGGCGCCAACCCGAACGACGCGCACGACTGCGGCAAGCTGAACTACGTGCGCATCGAGTTCGCCGGCTTCGAGCTGTCCGAGGACAACGAGCTCAACGGCCTCACCGTGGCCGGCTGCGGCAGCGACACCGACCTGGACTACATCCAGGTCCACAAGGGCGCGGATGACGGCGTGGAGTTCTTCGGCGGCTCCGCGCCCCTGAAGCACGCGGTCGTCACCCAGGCGGACGACGACTCGCTGGACTACGACCTGGGCTACAACGGGAAGATCCAGTTCTTCATCGCCCAGCAGAACGCCGTGGTGGGCAACCGCGGCATCGAAGCCTCCGGCAACAAGAACAACAACGCGGCCACGCCGCTGTCCGCGCCGGAAATCTGGAACGCGACCTTCATCGGCTCGGGCCGCCCCCCGGGCACCAGCCCCGCGCAGCAGGGCCTGGTGTTCAACACCGGCGCGGGCGGCAAGCTGAACAACGTCATCGTCGCGCACTTCGCCGACCTGGCGGTGGACGTGGACGGCACCGCCTCCGCGGCCCTGTGGAACGCGGCCACGCCGGAGCTGTACCTGCGCAACACGTTCTTCTGGAACAACCGCGGCGACCAGGTCTCCATCCCCGCGGCGCCGAACCCGACGGTCGACGCGGGCGGCAACATCACCAACCCGGACGTGTCCAACTTCAACGAGCCCGAGCGCGTGCTCGCCTCCGGCCTGAACAACCGCGTGGTGGACCCGCTGCTCGCGGACGCGCTCAACCTGACGGCGCCGGACTTCACGCCGGTGGCCGGCTCGCCCGCGCTGAACCCGGACGCCGCCGCCACGCCGCCGGCGGGCTTCGACACCTCCGCTCGCTTCGTGGGCGCGGTGGGCCCCACCAACTGGCTGGCCGGCTGGACGGCCTTCCCTGAGAACTGAGGCTCCTTCGCCGAGCTGAGCCGGGCGCCTCCGCGTGACGCGAGCGGAGGTCCCGGTCCCATGGCCCGGTCGAGTGCGGCGCGCGGAGGGGGGCTCCGGCGACGACACCCGGCCGGGCCGTGGCCTTTCCTCCTGGCGGCCCCTGGGCACCCCGCCTCGCGCGGCCCGGGCCCTCGGGGTTGTCATCCCCCCAGGCTCCCCCAACGTTTCCGGGGGCGGGTCCGACTCCTGCCCGCCCTGGAGGAGCCAGCGCCATGAGCGACACGATTCCGCAGCCGGGAGCCCTCTCCCCCACCGCGCCACCGCGGCGCGTCCTCCCGGGGCGCCGGGACGGGCGCCTCTCCCCGGATGACCGCCTCCCGCAGCTCGCCTCCGCGCTGGTGGGTGGCGCGCTCCTCACGCTGGGCCTCCGCCGCGGCAGGCTGGGAGGCGTGGCCATGGCGCTCGCCGGGGGCGGGCTGCTCTTCCGCGGCACCCGGTCCGAGCCAGAGCCCCAGGTCCGCAAGCACGGCATCACCGTCCGCACGCTCCGCCGTCAGCGTGGCCAGGGCGCCCAGGTCGAGCTGACGGTGCTCCAGCGCTCCCTCACCATCAACGGCGCGCCGGACGCGCTCTACCGCCGCTGGCTGGACGCGGAGACGCTGAATCAGGTCATGGGGCACTTCGCCGACGTGACGTCTCCCCGCGCCGGGCAGCAACACTGGAAGGTGCCGGGCGTGTTCGGCAAGGCCCTGGAATGGGACGCGAAGGTGGTGGAGGAGCACCCCGGTGAGCTGCTGCGCTGGGAGTCCATGGGCGACACGGAGCTGCCCAACGAAGGCTGGGTGCGCTTCCGCCGCGCCCCCCGGGACTGGGGCACGGAGGTGACGCTGCGCTTCGTGTTCGACCCGCCGGGCGGCGTCGTGGGCGAGAAGGCCGTGAAGCTGCTGGGCGCGGTGCCCGCCGCGCTCGCGCTCAAGGCCCTCAAGCGCTTCAAGAGCCTCGTCGAGACGGGCGAGATTCCCACCACCCGGCCCAACCCCGCCGCTCGCGAGGGCGGCTACGCCTCCTGAGGGACCTGTCCATGCGCGCACTCTGCTGGAACGGAATCAACGACCTGGGCGTGGAGACGGTGGGCGACCCGCGCATCGTCAACCCCCACGACGCCATCCTCCACGTGACGATGTCCACCACCTGCGGCTCCGACCTGCACTTCATCGACGGCTACATCCCGACGATGCGCAAGGGCGACGTCATCGGCCACGAGTTCATGGGCGAGGTCGTCGAGACGGGCCCCGCGGTGAAGGAGGTCCGCGTGGGCGACCGCGTCGTCGTCCCGTCCTTCATCTGCTGCGGCAGCTGCTGGTACTGCGAGCACGACCTCTGGTCCCTCTGCGACAACACCAACCCCAAGGGCGAGCTGCAGGAGCCGCTGCTGGGCTACCAGACGGCTGGCATCTACGGCTACACCCACGCCTTCGGCGGCTATGCGGGCGCGCATGCGCAGTACGTCCGCGTGCCCCACGCGGACACCGACTGCTTCAAGGTGCCCGACGGCGTGAGGGACGAGCAGGCCCTGTTCCTCTCGGACGCCGCGCCCACCGGCTACATGGGCGCGGACTTCTGTGACATCCAGCCGGGCCAGACGGTGGCCGTGTGGGGCTGCGGCGGCGTGGGGCTGATGGCGCAGAAGGCCGCCTTCCTCCTCGGCGCCGAGCGGGTGATTGGCATCGACCGCTTCCCCGAGCGCCTGAAGCTGGCGCGGGAGAAGGTGGGCGCGGAGACCATCAGCTACGAGGAAGTGGACAGCGTCCTCGACGTGCTGAAGGAGCTGACCGGCGGACGCGGCCCGGACGCGTGCATCGACGCGGTGGGCATGGAGGCGCACGGCACGGGCGTGGGCTACGCGTATGAGCGCGCAAAGCAGGCGCTGCGCCTCCATACGGACCGGGGCCAGGCGCTGCGGCAGGCCGTCCTCGCGTGCCGCAAGGGCGGCACGCTGTCCGTGCTGGGCGTCTACGGCCTCATGGATGCGTTCCCCATGGGCGCCATCATGAACAAGGGCCTCACCGTCCGCTCCGCGCAGCAGCACGGCCAGAAGTACCTGCCGCGCCTGATGGAGCACGTGGTGAAGGGCGAGCTGGACCCGTCCTTCCTCGCCACCCACCGGTTCTCCCTGGAGGACGCGCCCAGGGCTTACGAGCTCTTCAAGAAGAAGCAGGACGGCTGCGTCCGGGCGGTGTTCCTGCCCAACTGACGCGGGCCGCTCAGGCCTCGGACAACATGCCGTTGCCCGTCTGGTGCGCCGCGGCGGCGAGCGCCTCCGGCGTGGCGCCGTCCGCGAACAGCGACGCGCCCGCGGCGGCGCGGGCCTTGGGCGGCCGTCCCCGGCGGCGGGGCGCGTTCTCCTCGTTCCCCTGCGCAGCGCTGGCCGCGTCGTCCGCCCGGGCGCCCTTGCGCGCCGGCCGCGGGAGCTGGATGCCGTCCAGGCGCGCGCTCAGCTCCGGGTTCTCCTCGGAGAAGACGCGCGCGTACGCCAGCGCCCGCTGCCCCTTCTGGAGCAGCGCCTCCTGGCTCTCCTGCAGCGCCTGCCGCGCGGCCTCCAGCGCCGCCTGGGCGCGCGCCAGGGCCTCTGCCTTCTCCCGCACCTGCTCGGCCGCGGCGTCCAGCACGTCGCCGTTCATGTCCGGAAAGCGAACCTCCGCCAGCTCCGTGGCGAACAGCTCGAGCAGCGCGCGCAGCGCCGGGGAAATGGGGTCGTTCTCGTTCGAGTCGAACATGGGCGGGCCTCCTGGCTCCTTGCGGGAAGGTGGCCCCTATCTGCCCAGATGTTCAGTGTCAGATCAAGAGGGTATGCTCGAACAGCCTCTGTGTGATCAATCCACGCGCACCAGCGCCACCTGCCGCAGCCCCTCGTCCGCGCCCACGTCCACGGACAGGTAGTGCCGGCCCACCCCGTCGAACGTCTCCGGAATCGCGCCGCCACCGCCGGAGATGAAGGCGGGGATGCCCGCGTTGGTGAACGAATAGTAGGAGTGGATGTGCCCGTAGAGCGTGAGGTCCACGCCCGCGCGCGCCATCTTCCCCACCAGCCCCGCCGCCTCGCCCCGGCTCGCGAAGCCTCCGCCGCGCAGGCCCACCGGGTCCTGCGGCGGCACGTGCATGGCCACCACGTGCGTGCCGTCGCGGCTGGACGCCAGCCAGCCTTCGAGCTGCTCCTCCACCGCCGGATCCAGCGTGCCGTTGCTGGAGTCCACCACCGAGAAGCGCACGCCCTTGAAGACGAAGCTCTGGCTGCCGCGGCCCACCAGCGCGTGGTACTCGGCCGCGTCGCGGGTGAACGTCTCGTGGTTGCCCAGCGTGGCGTACAGCGGCACCCGCGAGCCGGCCTCCAGCCGCTCCTGGAACTCCAGCAGCTCCTCGCGCGTGCCCGACGACGTGAGGTCCCCCGCGAAGAGGATGAAGCGCGCCGCGTCGTCGCGCCGCATGCGCGCGTAGATGTCCCCGACGCGCGGCAGGGCCTCCTGCACGTCCGCCAGCGCGAGGAAGCGGAAGGGCTCATGGGACTCGGCGTCCGGGGGCGCCACGGACAGCCGCACCGACGTCCCCGCGCGCAGCGCCACGCGCCACACCTTCACCGTGGGCAGCGCCTGGGGCAGGGACTCCTGCGCCAGCGGCCCACCGGCCGCGTCCTCGGCCACCAGCACCGCGTCCGGCATCGCGTTGCGGACCATCACCAGCCAGTCCGAGGGCGCCTCCGCGCCCACGTCGATGCGGGCGGAGAAGGCCGGCGCGTTGCCCCACAGCACCAGCGTGCCCGGCGTCAGCTCGCGCACCGAGGCCAGCCCGTCCTCCACCACCAGCGTCAGGCCGCCCTGCTGCGCCTGCCCCACCTTCGAGTCCACGATGGCGCGATTCTCCGCGGGCCGCATCCCGCAGCCCGCCGTCACCAGCGCCGCCAGCACCCAGCCCTTCGCACCCCGGCGCATCACCGCGCACCTCCCAAGGCATGGAGCAACGACAGCCGGCCCACGAGCGCGCCGCCCACCTGCGCCTCGGCGGCGACACCCCACGTCTCCGTCAGCAGCGCCCGGCCCCGCAGGCCGAAGGCCCCGACGACGCCGCCGCCCCGGGAGCGGATGCCGCCCGCGAAGGAGTCCTTCCGGTGGTCGTAGTAGAGCATCGCCTCGCCCCGGAACGGTCCGCCCCGGCCCAGCCACACGCCGTAGCCGAACGTGAAGAGGAGCTGCTCGTGCAGGTTCCCGTCGCTCACCGCGCCCGGGTAGGTATAGGTCTCCAGCGACGTGCCCAGGCTGACCTCCGCGAAGGAACCGGCCATCGCCGGGCTGACGCGCGCCATGGCCAGGCGGCCCCGCAGGGCCACCTCGCCGCTGACGACGGCGAAGCCCTCCGTGGGGTAGCGGTGGAACTGGCCGAAAGCCTCCGCGTCCAGCGCGCTGCCATCCGTCCCCACCAGCGAGCGCTCCGGCGCCCCCAGCAGCCGCCACGCGCCGCCCAGACGAACCTGGGTGTTGCCCTCGGATGGCTCCACCCGCACGCCGCCCAGCAGGCGCAGGGATTCGAAGCGGGCCTGCGCCCCCACCGAGACGAAGTGGCGGTAGTCGAAGACCGCGTCATTCACGTACTGGTAGCCCACCTCCAGCTCCAGCGGAGGCAGCACGGGCGGCGCCACCCCCGGCTCGAACGCCGTCGCCGTCACCGAATAGAGGTTGGCCAGCGCGGAGATGCCCAGCACGCTGAAGCCCGCCAGCGTCACCGCGTACAGCGGAGCGATGGTGCGCCGCGACGCCCCCGTGAGAGCAATGGGCACCCCGCCCAGCGCGATGAGCCCCAGGCCCGCGCCCTCCATCGCAAAGAGCCGCTTCGCCGTGTGCGTGTCCCCCGCCACCAGGGGCCCCAGCCCGTGGAACAGCAGCCCGGGCACCAGCGCCACCGGCACCGCCAGCGGCTGGAAGCCGGGGCGCGACGGCGGCGGGGAGGCGACGGCGGCGGGCGCCTGGAGGGGGGCATCCTCGGAGCGTCCCTCCGCGCCGGAAGCCCGCTCACGGGCCACCCCCGGCGTCGAGGTCAGCAGGACCGCCATCAAGGACAGGGAGGCCCACCGCGAGCGCGGGGGGGGCTCGAACAGCATCGGCGCTGCCTCTCTCTCGACGTCGTTATGCGAAGGCCCAACCCCGCTTACACCTGAAAAACTTTGCATGGAGTGCAATCCGGAATCGGGATTTTCTCAGGAATGAAGGTATGCTGTCCCGCCGTGGCGGAAAACAGCCCCCAGCACTTCGGTAAATATGTCCTCCTCTCGAAGATTGCGGCGGGAGGTATGGCAGTCACCTACCGCGCCCGGATGACTGGAGCGGCGGGCGTCACCAAGCCCTGCGTCATCAAGCAGATTCTCCCGCACTTCGTCGACGACACGGACTTCGTCGAGATGTTCATCGGGGAGGCGCGCGTCGTGGCCAGCATGAGCCACAGCAACATCGCGCAGGTCTTCGACTTCGGAGAGGTGGACGGGCAGTACTTCATCGCCATGGAGCTGGTGCACGGCCAGCCCCTGTCCAAGGTGCTGCGCCGCGCCCAGCGGATGGGCATGGGCTCCTTCCCGGAGCCCCTGGCGCTCCACGTGGCCAGCAAGCTGTGTGACGGCCTGGACTACGCGCACCGCCACATCGGCGAGGACGGCCAGCCGCTGGGGCTGGTGCACCGCGACGTGTCCCCGGACAACGTCCTCATCTCCTACGAGGGCGAGGTCAAGGTCATCGACTTCGGCATCGCCAAGGCGACGAGCGCGGTGGAGGCGAAGACGTCTCCCGGCACGCTGAAGGGCAAGTACCCGTACTTCTCCCCCGAGCAGGCGCAGGGCCGGCAGGACCTGGACGCGCGCACGGACGTGTACGCCGCGGGCGTCGTCCTCTACGAGATGGTGTGTGGCAAGCGGCCCTACGAAGGGGAGTTCGTCACCGTCCTGCCCCGCATCCTCGTGGGGGACCACCAACCGCCGTCCGCGCTCAACCCCACCCTCAGCGCGGAGCTGGAGACCCTCCTCTCCCACGCCATGGCGCTGGACCGCGAGGCGCGCTACCCGACGGCGAAGGACCTCAGCGAGTCGCTGGTGGAGCTGCTGTACCGCGACAACCCGCGCTTCACCCCCACCCTGCTGTCGCAGCTGATGGCCCACCTCTTCGCCGAGGAGCTGGCCGCCGAGGGCCGCAAGGTGGAGCTGTCCCCCGCCTTCCAGGAGCAGCTCGCCGCGTGGCAGACGGGGGCCACCGAGGCGTCCCAGGGCCGCGCGAGGCCCCTGTCCGGCGGCGGCGCCCCGCGGGGCTCCAGCCCTGGCCCGGTCTCTTATACACAACTGACGCAG
>JAFAAN010000048.1 GCA_023426545.1 Pseudomonadota bacterium | reverse complement strand
CAGCAGGAGGCGGCGAAGGCCCGGCAGGCCGAGCTGGCCCGGGCCGCGGCGGCGGCGAGGGCCCAGGGGCACGCCCCCGTCCCCGTGGCCGCGGCGCGGCCCCCCACGCCGATGGACGGGAACGACGCGCGCCGCAACGGTCGGGTACGGATGCACACGTCCATCGACATGCGCAGCGACTCGAACTTCTTCACCGGCTTCTCACTGGACATCAGCGAGGGCGGCGTCTTCATCGCCACGGTGGACGCGGTGCCACGCGGCACGCAGGTGGAGCTGGACTTCACGCTGCCGGGCGGGCGGCCCATGAAGGTGACGGGCGTGGTGCGCTGGGTGCGCGAGGCCAATCCGCGCACACCGGAGCTGATGCCGGGCGTGGGCGTGCAGTTCACCGGGCTGCCACCGGAGGTGGCCAGCGCCATCGCCTCGTTCGTCACCACGCGTGACCCGATGTTCTTCCCAGACTGAGCTTGAGACGGTTTCGCGACACGCGGCCGCGCTGTTTCACGCTATCCGTCGGGTAATCGACCTCGCGGCCACTCCCGCGCGCTGACAGGCGGGATTATCCTCTTCAGAAGACAGACAATCCGAAGACGAGAACATGGCGCGAGCCATCCGAGCGGCGCCGCGGAAGGAGGCCACACCCGCATGAGCGCGCCCCATCGAAGTCCGACAGTCCTCACCGGACGCCCCCCACGGTGGGACTCCCGCCGCCGCGCGGGCCCGGCCCGGGCGGTGGAGGCCACCGCCTCCACGCTGCCCCTCGACGTGCCCTCTCCCGAGGTGGACAAGGTCAACCTCGCGCAGAAGCTGGCGCTGTTCTCCGAGGTCTGGTCCCCGAAGGTGGTGGGGGAGTTGAATGGACAGCACGTGCGGCTGGCGCGGCTGCACGGCCCCTTCGTCTGGCACCGGCACGAAGCCGAGGACGAGCTGTTCCTGGTGCTGCACGGCCACCTGCGCATGGAGCTCCGGGAGCGCACGGTGGACGTGGGGCCCGGTGAGTTCATCATCATCCCTCGCGGCGTCGAGCACCGGCCGGTGGCGGAGGAGGAGGTCCACGTCCTCCTCTTCGAGCCCGCCAGCACGCTCAACACCGGCGACGTGCGCGAGGCCCGCACCGCCGAGCAGCTTCAGCACCTCTGAGGCGGACGCCCCGGCCCCGGCCGGGCGGGCGGGCCTCGTGCCACCTCGCCCGCGCGGATTCCTTCGCGGCGGCATGCGGCGCACCTTCAGCTCCGGACCCGGGCCGCTGGGGCGGCTCCCTGCCGAGGAGCGGAAGCGATGCGCATCCACCACCTGAACTGCACCACCCTGTGCCCGCCGGGCGGCCGCCTGGCGGACGGGCGGAGGGGCTTCACGGGGCCCTCGGCGCTGACGTGCCACTGCCTGCTGGTGGAAGGCCCGCGGGGGCTCATCCTGGTCGACACCGGCTTCGGCCTGGAGGACGTGAAGTACCCGCGCCCCCGGCTGGCTCCGCTGTTCCTCGACTACTTGATTCGGCCCCAGCTCAATGAAGGGTCCACGGCCATCCGGCAGCTCGAGCGCATGGGCTTCCGGGCCGAGGACGTGCGCGACATCGTCCTCACGCACCTGGACTTCGACCACGCGGGCGGCCTGGACGACTTCCCGCATGCCCGCGTCCACCTGCTGTCGGACGAGTACCAGAGCGCCGTGGCGCAGCAGACGCCGCTGGACCGGCGCCGGTACCGGCCGCAGCAGTGGATGCACGAGACGCACTGGATGACGTACCTCTCCGGTGGCGAGGGTGAGCGCTGGTTCGGCTTCGAGTGCGTGCGGGACCTGACGGGCCTGCCGCCGGAAATCCTGCTGGTGCCGCTCCCGGGCCACACGCTGGGCCACGCCGGGGTGGCCATCCGCCACGGCGGCGGGTGGCTGCTGCACGCCGGAGACGCGTACTTCTACCACGGGGAGATGGCCCCGGACCGGTACCGGTGCACGCCCGTCCTGCGCGCCTACCAGAAGCTGATGCAGAAGGACGGCTACCTGCGCTGGCACAACCTGCGCCGCCTGCGCGAGCTGGTGCGGCGGCACGGACAGGACGTCACGGTGTTCTGCGCGCACGACTCGCTGGAGTTCGAGCTGCTGGAGGGGCAGGAGAAGAAGCTGCCGGAGGCGTCTCCCCTGCGGGCCTTCGTGGACACGCAGCCGTCGCAGCATGTGTGACACGCGCCGGCCGGCTCACGGGTGCATCGGCGCGCCCGGGGGGTCGAGCAGCTCCGGGCTCAGCAGCATCAGCGGCAGCTCCACCGTGAAGGTGGCGCCCTCGCCCTGGACGCTCTCCACGCGGATGGTGCCGCCGTGGGCCTCCACCAGCTGCCGGACGATGTAGAGCCCCAGGCCGAAGCCCGCGTGCTGTCGCCCGGACAGCTCCCGCTCGAAGCGCTCGAAGATGCGCCGCTGCGACTCCGGCGCGATGCCCACGCCGTGGTCCCTCACCACCAGCCGCGCCCGCGCGCCCCCCGCGCGCTCCACCCGGACCTCCACCGGATGGCCCTTGCCGAACTTCAGCGCGTTCGACAGCAGGTTCGTCACCACCCGGTCCAGGCGGAGCCGGTCCCACCGGCCCACCAACCCCAGCTCCGCGTCGAGCTCCAGCTTGCAGCCCGCCTCGGCCGCCTGCTCGGAGAAGCGCCCCACCACCTCACCCACCAGCTCCGACAGGTCCACCGGCGCCACGTCCAGCATCAGCTTCCCCGCCGACAACCGCGACAGGTCCAGCAGGTTGTGCAGCAGTTGCCCCAGCCGCTGCGTCTGCTTCAGCGCCGCCGCCAGCCCCTCGCGCGCCTTCTGGCCGCCCGACAGCTCCAGCGTCTGGAGCCTGCTCAGCAACAGCTGCAACGTGTTCAGCGGGTTGCCCAGGTCGTGCGCGGCCACGCCGACGAGCTCCAGCGCGTCCTGCGCCTCGGCCCACAGCCGCGCGTTGTCCAGCGCGAGCGCGGCCCGCCCCGCCACCTCCTCCACCAGCACCTGGTCCGCCACCGTCAGCCGGCGCTCCGGCGTGGAGGTCAGCAGGACGAACACGCCCAGCGGCTGCGGCCCCACCCGCAGCGGCACCGCCAGGTAGGAGCGCACGCCCACCTTCTCCATCAACGCCAGGTGCTCGGGCCCCCGCATCGCGCGGGACAGGTCCTCGGGCGTCACGTTGCTGTCCAGCTCGGAGCGCCCCGTGCGCAGCACCTGCCAGGGGCCGCTCGGCATCTCGCGCGCCGGAGGAAAGCGCCGCGCCATGCTCCACAGCCACTGCTCCTTCTCCGGCACCGCGTGGGCCACGGCGCGGACCCAGAGGTCCCCGCCGGGCGCCACCAGGTACAACATGCAGGCGTCCGCCACCTCCGGCACCATCATCCGCGCCAGCTCGGCCACCGTCTGGTCCGGGTCCTGGAACTGGTGGAAGAGGCCCCCCGCCTCCGCCAGCAGCCGCTGGGTGCGCTCGGCCCGCCGCCGCTCGGTGATGTCGCGCGTCACCTTCGCGAAGCCGCGCGGCCGCCCGTCGCGGTCGTACAGCACGGTGACGATGACCTCCGCCAGGTAGCGCGAGCCATCCTTCCGCACGCGCCAGCCCTCCGTCTGCAACCGCCCGTCGCGCCGCGCCCGCTCCAGCTCCTTGCCGGGCAGGCCCGCCGCCACCGCCTCCGGGGGGTAGAACACGCTGGCTGGCTGTCCCAGGATTTCCTCCTCGTGGTAGCCCATGATGCGCTCCGCCCCCGGGTTCCAGCTCTCCACCCGTCCCTGCGCGTCCAGCAGGAAGAGGGCGTAGTCGCGCACGCCCTCCACGAGGAGCTGGAAACGCTCGACGCTGGCCTCCGCCTCCTGCTGGATGGGCCGCAGCTTGCGCGTCAGCGTCCACGCCAGCATCGTCGCGCCCGCCAGCCCCAGGCTCCCGGCGAACAGGGACAGCGAGAGCGCGCCCCGGTCCGCCGCCAGTCCCTCGTGGATGCCCCGGGCCAGCCGGGCCTCGGCCTGCTGGTGGAGCGACTGGAGGTCGTCCAGGGTGCGGCGCCGGGTCTCCGCGACGTGCCCGTCGAGCAGCTGCCTCAGGCGCTGGCGCGGCGCCCCATCCTCGCGCTCCATGATGAGCGCCTGCATGGCCTCCTCGTGCTCCAGCTCCGCGTGGGAGACGGCCTCCAGCAGCGTGGCCAGGGGCTCCTCGGTGAGCCGGCTCTTCAGGGACTCGTAGGTGGAGATGAAGCGCTCGCGCGCGACGGACATGTCCTGGGAGAAGAACGGCTCTCCCGACAAGGCGAAGGCCCGGCCGCTCACCACCTTGTCATTGAAGGTCCGCTCCAGGTGCTTGATGTCCAGCACGTTCCGGGACAGCTCCAGAATGCGTGCCTTGTGGTTGGCCCGCACGGAGAGCAGCGCCAGCACGGACGTTCCGGCCAGCACGAGCGCCACCAGCAGCGACACGATGAAGCCGGCGCCCGCCCGCTGCGCGAACGTCCACGGACGTGCCACCTCCCCTCCTCCCCAGACGTTTCCCGCCCACAGCATGGCAGGGTGAACTGCCCGCCCCCCGGGTTCCAGGGGGCTCGCCGGGTACGTGAGCGTCGGGAACCGTGCGGCCGCGCCGATGACGCCCGCACCACCGCGCCGCCGTGTGTGCACCGTCCAACCTCCGGCCGCACCGTGGCTGTGCGCGAGCAGGCATCCGCCCCACGTTGGGCGGAGTGGTCAGGGCGGGACGGGAGCGAATGCGCGGAGAGGGGCGAGGGGGAGCGTGGTTCTGGGTGTGTGGCCTGACGCTGTGGGCCGCGTGCAGCCCTGCGTGGCCCGACGAGGCGGCGGACCCCTGGGGGCCCTCCTCCGCGTGCCGGCCGATGACCTGCGCCTCGCAGGGGATGGACTGCGGCATCGCCATCGACGGCTGTGGCGGCACGCTCGACTGTGGACCGTGCGGACCGGGGCAGGTGTGCGGCGGCGGCGGCCGGCACAACGTCTGTGGACCGGCGCCCTGCGAGCCCACCACCTGCGAGACCCTGGGGCACGATTGTGGCCAGGTCCCGGACGGATGCGGAGGCGTCCTCGACTGCGGCGACTGCGCGGCGCCCGAGTCCTGTGGCGGCGGTGGAACGCCCAACGTCTGCGGCCAGTCCCCCTGCACGCCGGCCACGTGCGAGTCACTGGGGAAGAACTGCGGCACGGTGCCAGACGGGTGTGGCGGCTTCCTGGAGTGCGGCACCTGCACGGCGCCCGGGTCGTGCGGCGCCACGGGTGTCCCCAACGTCTGCGAGGTGAGCGCGTCCATGTGCGTGGACCACGACCTGGGCAGCGCGCTGCCGGTGATGCTGAAGGGCTCCACGGCGCACGCGGGGGATGACCACCAGTCTTCGTGCGGCGGGAGTGGCGCTCCGGACCGGGGCTTCCTGTGGACGGCGCCCAGGAGCGCTGTCTTCACCTTCGACACGGCGAAGTCGGCGATGCGCTCGCTCATCTCCGTGCGCAGCGGGGGCTGCGGCGGCGCGGAGCTGGCGTGCGCGACGGACGGCATCAGCTACGGCGGCGGCGCGCGCATCTCGGTGCCGCTGGTGCAGGGGCAGACGGTGCTGGTGGTGGTGGACTCGACGAGCACCGACCGCTTCAGCGCGGGGTACTTCGAGCTGCACATCGACGAGCAACGGGCGAGCGAGTCGGGCTCCTGCTTCGACGGCATGGACAACGACGGTGACCGGTGGGTGGACTGCGCGGACACGGACTGCCACGACGCGCCGGGCTGCGCCGGCCCCGGCTGCGCGCACCATGACCTGGGCAGCGCGCTGCCGGTGACGTTCCACGGCGAGACCACGGGCTCCGGAGATGGCTTCCAGGGCACGTGCGGCGCGCTGCTCCAGCAGGACCGCGCGCACCTGTGGACGGCGCCCAGGGCGGGCACCTACGTCTTCGGCACCGCGCCGAATGAGTGGGGCAACGCGCTCTACGTGCTCACCGGCTGCCGGGGCAAGGAGCTGGGCTGCTCGGCCAACCCGACCCCGGGGCCCCATGACTCGCCCGCCGTGAAGGTGACGCTGGCGCAGGGGCAGTCGGTGCTGGTGGTGGTGGACGGCATGGCCAACCCCGACCAGGACACGCCCATCCACTACACGCTCCACATCAGCGAGGACGCCGCGACGGAGACGGACCGCTGCGCGGAGGAACTGGACTGCCGTTGGCGAGAGGCGGCCTGGTGAACCGGGCACGCCCGCTCGGCTCAGCCTTCCTGCGACGGCGGAGTCGCGGCGGGAGCGCCCTCTTCGTCCGGCGCCTCGAACGTCCCCGTTGCGGGGTCCACGTTCCAGGCCGAGTACTTGTGCGTCTTCACGTCCCGCAGCCTCCCGTCCTCGTAGCAGACCGAATAGATGAGGAACTGCGGGTTCACCAGGTTGGGCTGGCCGTAGCGGTAGCAGTCCGCCCCGCTCGCGTCCTGCTCCAGGGTGATGGGCCGCCCGAGCACGGCGCGCACCTGCTCCGTCGTCATGCCTCCCCGCATGGACTTGAAGCCATGGGGCGTGACGATGCGGAACGTCTGCTCCTCACCCTTCGCGAGTGCCCAGAAGCCCACGCCCAGCACCACCGGTATCAGGGCCATCAGCAGGGCGCCCACCCACCGTCCCCGAGGCACCTTCCTGTCCTTCTGGAAGGCCGTGAAGAGGCCGCTGGCCGCGTCCGCCTGGGGGTTCGTCTCCATCGCGCTCACGTCGCCTGACATGCAGTCCTCATATCGCGGATACAACAAAGTCCACGCCTGCCGCCCTTTGCCCCTGCCCGCCCACCTGGGAGGACTTACATCGCCTGACGGCTCCCTCTCTCAGGTCACACGCGAGTTTACAATGAAGAGGGGGTCGGCCTGCTACATCCCCTCTCAGGGGAGTCAACGAGGAGTCAAGTCACCATGCCGAAGCGCGGCGGCGGCGGTCGCGGCGTCACCCAGAAGCCATCCAACCGGGATGTCCTCCCGGCCGGCGCGGAGTCGAAGGACTCGGAGCTCTTCTTCAACCGGGAGCTGTCCTGGATGGCCTTCAACGACCGCGTCCTCCAGCTCGCCGAATCCCCGGAAGTGCCGCTCCTGGAGCGCCTGAAGTTCGTCTCCATCTACGCGCGCAACCTGGACGAGTTCTTCATGATTCGCGTCGCCCGCCTGCACGAGCAGCTTCGCGGCGGCGTGGCGCGCCTGGTCCCCGACGGCGCCTCCCCCAGCGACACGCTGGACAGGCTGCACGAGGGCATCCTCAAGCAGGCGCGGCGCCACGGCGACGCCTTCGAGAAGGTGCTGCGCCCCGCGCTCGCGGAGAAGGGCCTGCGCATCCTCTCCGCCAGGGACCTGAACGCCGAGCAGCGCGCCCAGGTGGACCAGCGCTTCAAGGAGCAGATATTCCCCGTCCTCACCCCGCTGGCCATCGGCCTGGGACGCCACTTTCCCTACATCTCCAACCTGTCGCTCAGCCTCGCGGTGCTGCTGAGGGACCCGGAGGCGGATGAGGAGAGCGTGGCCCGGGTGAAGGTGCCCAAGGAGCTGCTGCCGCGCTTCCTGCCCCTCAAGGGCAACGTCTTCGTGCCACTGGAGGAGGTCATCGCCCAGCACCTGGGGGACCTGTTCCCCGGCATGGAGGTGCTGAGCTGGGGCACCTTCCGCGTCACCCGCGACGCGGACTTCACCGTGTCCGAGGACGCCGAGGACCTGCTCAAGGCCGTGGAGACGGAGCTGCGCGAGCGCCGCTTCGGCGACGTCATCCGCCTGGAGGTCCAGGCCGGCATGAGCCCCAAGCTGCTTGAGCCGCTGGTGGAGGCGCTGGGCCTGGAGGCGCGGCAGGTCTACGAGGAGCACGGCCTGGTGGGCCTCAACGACCTCCAGGCCATCGCCTTCTCCTCGGGCTTCCCGGAGCTGCGAGACGCGCCCTGGACACCCGTCACCCAGCCCCGCCTGCGCCCGGACGCGGAAGCGCCGGAGGGCGGCACGGTGATGTCGGCCATGCGCCGGGGGGACTTGCTGGTCCACCACCCCTACGAGTCCTTCGCCACCTCCGTGGAGCGCTTCGTCACCGAGGCCGTGGCGGACCCGGACGTGCTGGCCATCAAGCAGACGGTGTACCGCACGTCGGACAGCTCGCCGCTGGTGCCCGCGCTGATCACCGCCACCGAGCGCGGCAAGCAGGCCGTGTGCATGGTGGAGCTGAAGGCCCGCTTCGACGAGCGCACCAACATCCGCTGGGCCAACGCGCTGGAAGAGGCGGGCGTGCACGTCGTCTACGGGATTCCCTCCCTCAAGACGCACGCCAAGGCCATCCTCATCGTCCGGCGCGAGGGCGACAAGGTCCGGCACTACGTCCATATCGGCACCGGCAACTACAACCCGAAGACGGCGCGCCTCTACACGGACATGGGCCTGTTCACCACGGACCCGGACATCGGCGCGGACGTGGCGGACGTCTTCAACTACCTCACCGGCTTCGGCCGTCCGAAGTCCTTCCGCAAGCTGCTGGTGGCCCCGCTCACCATGCGCCAGGGCCTGCTGGAGGAAATCAAGCGCACCGTCGCCGCGCACACCGCCGAGCGCCCCGCGCGCATCCAGATGAAGATGAACGCGCTGGTGGACCCCGGCATCATCCACGCGCTCTACGACGCGTCCCGGGCGGGCGTGAAGGTGGAGCTGAACGTGCGCGGCATCTGCTGCCTGCGCCCGGGTGTGCCCGGCGTGTCGGAGAACATCCGCGTGGTGTCCGTGCTGGGCCGCTTCCTGGAGCACTCGCGCATCTACATCTTCGAGCGCGGGACGGAGCTGCGCTGCTACATCGGCTCGGCGGACCTCATGCCGCGCAACCTGGACCACCGCGTGGAAATCCTCGCGCCGGTGGAGGACGCCAACCTGGCCGCCCAGGTGCGGGACTCGCTGGAGCGCTGCATGGCCGACAACACCTCGGCCTGGGAGCTGACGGCTGGTGGCTCCTGGCGCCGCCGCCAGCCCCGCGCGGGAGAGGAGAAGCGCTGGGCCCAGGGCGAGATGATGGAGCGCGCCCAGCGCTTGGCCCAGTTCCAGGGCGGACGCCCGCTGTCCTGACGGCGGCGGCGCACTCGCGCAGGGTGCATGGCTCGCGTCACTTCCTGGAGAGGAACTGTCACCGGACGCGGGGAGCGGCGGCGTCAGCGCTCGGCGTCCTCGCGGCGGTGGGCCTCCACCCCGCGGTCAAGGCGATAGAAAACCCCAAGCAGGACACGCTGTTACGCGCTATCGCATTGAACTTCCTCGGGTTGGTCATCCCGCCCCGTCCCACGCTCTTCCCCCAGGTGCCACCTCAAGCCACGCTGGAGGGGCACACTGGGGGCACATGGCGACTTCATCGCTGACTCACCAACTGCGGGTCGCGGTCAGGTTTCGTCGTCCGGCAAGAGCGTCCGGAGAAGCTCATCATCAGGACCAAGCGGCCGCCAGCCGGAGGGGGGCGGGTTGGCGACCAGAGCATCTCCGACCCTCCGAGCACGCTCCTTGTGGGTATTTGGGGTGTAGGCGATCCAGCGTCCAAGCGCCTTGGCAATGGAGAATCGATTCTCTCCTTCCTGCACGGCGGGCCAACCGTCAGGAAGGCTCTGGGACAACATGCGCACAAGGACATCTCGAACAAAGCGCGTGACCTGCCTGCGCTGCTCGGCCTCATAGAGCAAGGCACTTAGAACCTGCACCCCTGCAACGTCCTCGCGGCCCAGCTCTTCGGCTAACGCCACTAACGAGGCTGTAGGACGGTCGCTCGCGAAGGCGGTGAGTGACTCGTACCCCCGCTCGCGTGCCCGTTCGTACAGGCGCGCCTTGATGTTTCCCCTCCAAGCATCCCCATCGCTCATCGACTTCTCCCGGTGACGAAGTTCATCGGGACTCTGTACTCCTTCATGTTCTCCGCGACGATGTTCAGGACTTGACGTCTCGTCAACCGGTGGCCGGCCAAGGTTTCCGCCTCGCGGAGAGCCTCCATGATCATTTGGTTCCACTCGCCGGGCCACATGCGCCCCAGTTTCCAGTTACCCCCACCGTGAATCGCTTCGTGGTGGGACCGCTCCAGGCGGACACAGAAGTTGTCGATGCCCATGTCGCCCTTGAAGCCGCGCGCCTCGAACCACTCGCGGTGCTCCTTCGGTAGGACGTGGTGCTTGGGCGCCTCGGACATTCCGGCCCCCGCCTTGCCCGTCACGCGCATACCTCGCACCTCCGGGCTGTCCCCCAGCGCATCACGCACGCCCTTGGGCAAGTCCTGGTGCGCCTGCGCCATCATCACCTGTCCACCGTGGATGCGGACGGCTGCGCTCACCACCGGAACGGAGAGGACGCCCGCCTGCACGAGCCTTCGCATCATCTCTACCCACTCGGCGGAGACGACGATTCGAGAGCCCGCCATGACGCCCCCCGAACTCATGACGAGGCCCACGCCAAGCGTCGCGGGGGCGGCTGGGGGTGGCCGGGGTAGTGACATCTTCAGCGTGGAAATCAGGGCAAGCATCTCCATCACCTGCGCCGCCACCATGACCTTGCCGCCCAATTCCATGGCCGAGCGCGCGTCTCGCTGAATCGCGTCGAACTCACGGGTCAGCTCCCCCAACAGCACGGGCATCGCGGTCGCCGCCGTCTCTACCCGCTCCGGGTCCCCCGATGCGAGGTCGGCCAGCGTGGGAGCCATCATGCCTTGAACTCGATGCAAGTCCGTAAACAGCGTCTCGACGCCGCACATGGGACACTGTCGAAGCACTGCATCAGCGAGTTGGAGGAAGTCCACCCACGTGGCCAGCAGCAGGGTTCCGAACATCGCGGCCTGGATTCGAGGTCCCGACATGCGGAGGATGGCCAGCTCCATTCCAGAATCCCCGACCTCCGAAGCCACTCCCGCCAGTGCCGTGGCGCTCCCTAGCGTTCCTCGGAGCCACATCAGTTGCTTGGAGCCGTTGTCGAGATAGCGCGTGAACACACCATCCAGCCCACGGCCACCGAGAAAGGGGGGACGCGATGCAAGTTGAGCGCGCGCGGCTTCGATGCCCTCCATGGAGCGCTTCACCTCGTCGATGGCATCAAGGACTGCCTGACGCGCCGCTGCGGCGCTCTGCACTCCACCCCCGACTGCTCCGGACACAGTGCCAGGCCCAGCTCCCATTGCGTCGTGACGTGGCCCCACGTGTCGCCAATATCTCCGTTGCTCCTCGGGGCCTACCAGGGCGGGCAGAGGAGAGACGGTCGCGTGTGGGTGGTCGTTACTCGACGCGACGACCCGCGCGGGGGACGTGGCCATGCGCGGCGCATCGTGCAGCGCTCCGCCAAGCGCGGAAGCATGCGCCACCAAAGCAGCCCCCGTGGCCAGCACCGCCACCACCACCAGGGCGTTAGCGCGCATTGTCCACCCCCAGGCCCACCGACGCGAAGGCCCCCGGCCGCAGCGTCCCTTCCGCTGTGGGGAAGAGCAGCGTGCCGCCTGTCCCCATTGCGTAGAGCTTCCCTCGCAGGAATCGCCAGCGCACTTCTGCCGCCCCCAGGTAGCGCGCTCCGGGCTGTCCCATGCCCACCCCCAGCCCCTTCAACACCACTTCCAAGCTGCGCTCGAAGAGCTGCACCGCCACGCGCCCATCCACATCGAAGCGCCCCCAGGAGAAGGCTTCCGCGCCCAGCGACAGCTTGAGGTGCTTGTAGAGGCCCCCGTAGCTGACCGCATCCCAGCCCACCTCTGCCTCTCCGAAAGCGGAGTAGCCATCCGGGAAGCCAGCATCCGCGAGCGGCACGCCATCCGGGCCCGCCGCCTGGAAGCGCGCCAACTCGTAGTCCGCCCCGAAGAAGCCTTGCCGGAAGCCGCCTTGCTGGCGCCGCGCTTCCAGCCGCAACCGCAGGTTGAGCTTCTCCCGGAGAACGTCCACCCCAGCCCCCACAACAGCCCCCCACGCGCCCCCATCACCCGGACGACCGCCCCACCCGGCAATCACGTGGACCTCATGGTCAGGCCGCAACACGACTCCCGCCGTTGCGTCCACGTGGGCCAGTGTCACCGAGGCCGCGTGTCCACCCGCTCGTCCCCAGTCATGCACGGCGGAGAGCGCGAGCGTGTAACGGCCCCGCTGCTTGGGCTGGCCGAAGAGGATGTGTTCCATGTCCAGGGACAACTCGGCCCCCATCAACCGCGCACCCAGCACGTCCGAGGCGAAGGCTTCGGTGTAGAGCGGGCCAGACTCGCCAGTGAAAATGCCCCCTGCCGGGTGGTAGTCGGGATTCGTGCGGTTGGAGTAGCGACGGACGAGATGGCCAGAGAGGAGTCGGTATTCCTCCAGAGCGCCAAACCAGATGCCCATGGGCGCGTTGTCCGAACCCAACTTGAGGCCGCGGACGAGTTGCCCCCAGTCCGAGAGTGAGTCCCAATCCTCCCGCCGCACGAGGCCCGCCCCCTTGCCACCACCCCACAGGCGGACGCGCACGGGTGCTCCCAGGTTGAAGCCGAACTCGGGGCCCCATCGAGGATGAAGGTCGGCTCCACCTGGATGAAGCCGTCGTCACCACCAGCGCCCGCGCGAGGGAGCAACGCAAACGTCGTCGCCTCCAGGCGCGTCAGGTAGTACCACCTGCGCGCGGGCGAGGCCGGTGCGGTGGACGGCGCCTCTTCCTCGGGAAAGGGAGGCTCCGAGGCCCACCCTGGCAAGGGGAGCAAGAAGCCAAGCAGCAACAGCGCGGGCAGACACCTTCGCTTCCTGTGCATACACGCCTCCTGTGCGTGCCCCGGCATGAGGCACGAGAAACACACGTCTCCCGGTCGGCTCAGCGACTTGAGTCGGGCCGGTGGTGAATCGGCAGTGGTGAGAGGAATTGAGGCCGCCGTTAGACGGTCGGCTGCTTCGTCAACGCACGGCGGGGGCCTGCGCCGGGCTCCGTTGGCATGTCGTCCGCGTGGAGAGAACCCGCCGACGTGCGGCGCGCGCCCGCGCCAGGTGATGGCGTCTCCGTTGTCGCTTCGTAGCCGCTACGCCCGTAGGGGACAGGGGGCGTGATTCCGCCCTCATCGCTGGGCACCTCGAAGTCCCAGAGCCCTTCACTGGCGTCCGCGAGCGCCCGCTGAATCTCCCTCAACGCATCTTCGCGCGCGGAGGGCCCCAGCCGCGCCAACTGGGCACGCAGGACGACTTCCAACTCAGCGGCCGTCCCGAAACGTTCGGCGGGGCTTCTGCGCAGCATCGTGTGGAGGATGTCTCGAAGGGGAACGGAGAGCCCTTGCGCGGCCTGCTCCACGTCAGCGGAGCGGAAGGGGTACTTCTCCGTCGCGTCCGTGGACTTCGGCACCGGCAAGCACTTGAGCACCACTCAGTCACCGAGGCCCTTGGGCGTGCGGGTCCGCGCGAGGAGGATTCGCTCACCCACGCGCCCCTCCCCCAAGTCTCGGAAGAACTCGTAAGAGGTGTCGCCGTTGGTGAATAGGACAGCGCTCCCGGCAGGCCGAGAGTCAGACGGACTGGACATGGGCAGGATGCTCCGAGTGCCCGCGCGAGTGGGATTCGCGCAAAGGCAAACTCAAGGTACCGCCAGCCCATGCCGAGTTGAACGACTTGTCAGGTCTAAAAGTGAATACAAGGGGCCGAATTTGTAAGCTCCCTTTACGCTCCCAGAGGGAAACCAGGGCCAACGCTCGACCGCATAGGCCGGAACACTTCGTCCCACCACCGCAGCCCCTGGGCTGGAGTCCTCTTCCTTATAACCCACTGAAACTGTTGAAGGTCTAATAGAGACGGCGGTGGGCCTCCACCTCGCGGACCTCGCGCCAGTGAATCCACCCCTCGCGGGCCGCGTGGCGGGCCGCCTCGGTGGTGTCATCCACGGCAATCATCTTGCTGCCCGCGGCGCGGATGTCCTCCGCGATGAGGGCCAGCTCCTGGGCCCGGCGCGCGTGGCCGGGCACGTTGCGGATGTACACGCAGAGGATGCGCCCGGGGAACTCGTGGACGATGGTGCGGTAGTGCTCCGCGTCCTCCTGGCCGCTGTCACCGATGAGGATGAAGGGCAGGTGCGACAGCGTGCCGAGCACCGCGCGAATCTTCTCCAGCTTGTGGCCGTGTCCCCCGCCGGGCGCGAAGCCCTGGCTGGACAACCCCCAGTCGCGCAGCAGCAGCGGCCCGGTGGGGATGTGGTGCAGGGAGAGGAACTCGTCCAGGTGCTCGTAGAGGTTCCACGGGCTGCTGGACACGTAGAAGATGGGGTTGTCCGCGTTGACGCCCCGGCCGTGCTGGAGCGCGGCGTAGAAGGCGTCCACGCCCGGGAAGGGCAGCCGCACCCGGTGCTCGGTGAGGAAGAGCGCCCAGGCGCGCTTGAGCAGGTCCGTGACGCCGGTGACGATGACGGTGTCGTCGATGTCGCTGATGACGCCGAACTCCGCGCCGGGCCCGGCCATGCGCACCGGCGCGGCCACGCGGGACACGCCCTCCGGGTCCGGGGAGAGCAGCTCCAGCTCCACCATGTGCCAGCCCGAGCGGACGCCCTCCGGCGGCGGCACCCACAGCTCCAGGAAGCCCTCCTCGTCGGTGGTGCCCTCCCAGCGCTTGTCACCCCAGCGCACCGCGACGCGCGCGCCCGGCACCTCGCGCGTCATGTAGCGCTTGTAGGAGGCCACCGCGCTGCCCACCAGCGTGTGCCGCCGCTGCGGCGGGCGCACGTGCCGGTCCTCCAGCACGCGGGCCTTGACGACGGCGCGCTCGGGCGTGCCGTAGCCCCGGTAGGGAAGGATGCGCAGCGGCGGAGCGATTCCCAGCTTCTGACGAAGCTTACGGCTCAGCGCGTCGTACTGGGCGTCCACGCGGACGGCGAGTCGGAAGAAGCTTGGGAGGAAGTCGGCCATGGCGCGGAGCGTAGGGAGTGAGGAGCCTGACTGTAGAGGAGTCCAGCGATTGAGCGGCACAAACCGGTGTGGGTCCACTCGCGGACTGTCACAGCCGAGGGTCGTCCCGGTGTGCGTATCCGCAATGCCGTCCCCTCTCAACCCGGAGCCATGCCTTGCCGCGTCATTCCCCGTCGGTGTCTCGCCGCCGCCGTCGACCGGCTGACGCAGTGCCGCGGCACCATCACCTCTTCACCGTGCAGTGACGGCGGGGCCCGGGGGGGGGGGCCCGGGGTGAGCCCCCCCCCCCC
>JAFAAN010000157.1 GCA_023426545.1 Pseudomonadota bacterium | reverse complement strand
CCCTGTCCGGGGCGGCTGACCCCGTGGCCTCTCCCGTCGCACTGTCCCCTCCCACGTCCACGCCGGAGGTCGAGGCGCGGCGCGCGCTGGCCGAGCAGTTGCGCGCCTGCGACGAGCCCCGCCAGTGCGCGGAGCGGGTGGTGGTGTGGCTCGCGCGGCAGGGCCAGCCGGAGGTGGTCGCCTGCCTCGCGCGCGAGCCCGGGACGGGGCGGCTGGTGTGCCTCGCGGCCCGGGGACTCTCCGACGCCGGCCGCGCCACGCTGGAGCTCCCACCGGATGCAGCAACGCCTCCCCTGGCCGAGGTGCTCCAACAAGCCGCGCCGCGCTTCTTCGCGCCGCCACGGACGCCGCTCCCGGGCGTGGGATGCCTCGCGGTGCCGCTGGGCCGCGAGGGCGCGTCCATGGTGGGCCTTCTCCTCCTCTCCGCGCCCAGCGCCGTGCTGCCCCCGGACGTCGCCTGGGTGAGCGCCTGCTTCGGGCCGCGGCTGGCGGCGCTGCTGCCCGCGGCGCCGCGCGACTGGGCAGGCGGCGAGCTGCTCCGCCGCACCCTCGACACCGTGGCGGACCCCGTCCTGCTGACCGACCTGGAGGGCCATCCGCGCATCGTCAACGCGCGCGCGGAGGTGCTGCTGGTGGCGGGCCCGGACGCGAGCGAGGGCCGCCGCCGGGCCACGGAGCTCAACCAGCAGGTGTTCTCCGCCGCGCTGGCCAGCTTCGCGAGCGGCGTCGCGTCCGGCGTGCGCCGCCGGGAAGTGCCCCTGGTGGACCCGGTCGAGGGAATCGACCTGCTCTTCGAGGTCGTCAGCACGCCCGTCGTCGAGCCGGACGGCCGGGAGCTGCTGGTGAGCGTGCTGCGCAACGTGACGGACCTGGGCCGCGCCACCCAGGCGCTGGGAGAGAGCTACCGCCGCCTGCGCGCCACCGAGCGGGAGGCGCGCAGCGAGCGACACCGGCTGGACCGCGTGCTGGACTCGGTGCCGGACCCCATCATCCTCTCCGACCCATCGGGCGGCATGGTGATGATGAACGGACCGGCGGAGAAGCTCTTCGCCACGCACCCGGACAGCGGCGAGGCCGCGCTGCGCCGGCTGCGCTCCAACAACGCGGCCTTCTCGTCCTTCCTGGCCAACATGCTGGACGCGGGCGGTCAGCCGCGCTGGCGCGGGCAGCTCTCGCTGGTGGACCCGGCCACGGGCGCCACGCTGCCCATGGAGGCGGTGGCCAGCAAGGTGCTGGGCGACTCGGGAGAGCTGACCGGCATCGTCACCCTCTTCCATGACCGCAGCGAGGCCCTGGAGAAGGCACGGCTGCTGGAGCGGGTGAAGGAGGGCTCCATCCACCTGGAGGCGCGCGTGCAGGCCGCCACCGCGGAGCTGGCCGAGCAGAACGAGATGCTGCGCCGCCAGGCCATCCAGGTGGAGCAGGCCAGCGCGGCCAAGTCCCAGTTCCTGGCCAACATGTCCCATGAGTTCCGCACGCCGCTCAACGCCATCCTCGGCTATACGAACATGCTGCTCCAGGGCGTGTCGGGCGAGCTGACCCCCGCCCAGAAGCGGAACCTCACGCGCATCGACTCCAATGGGAGGCACCTGCTGGAGGTCATCAACGAGATTCTGGACATCACCCGCATCGAAGCGGGGCGCATGCCGCTGAACCTGTCCGACTTCGGCCTCCCGGAGCTGCTCCAGGAGGTGGTGGCGGAGGTGGACCCCATCATCGCGCGGAGCAAGCTGCTGGTGACCACGCAGCTGGGCCCCCGCGTCCCCGCCGTGTACAGCGACCGGCAGAAGGTGAAGCAAATCGTCCTCAACCTCCTGTCCAACGCGTTGAAGTTCACCCATGAGGGCACAGTGGAGGTGCGAGCCGAATACGTGGCGGCGACGTCCACCGTCACCATCTCCGTGACGGACACGGGCATCGGCATTGCTCCGGCGCATCAGGAGAAAATCTTCGAGGACTTCCAGCAAGTCGACAGCTCGCCCACCCGGGCCTATGGAGGCACGGGGTTGGGGCTGTCCATCTGCCGTCGCCTGGCCACCATGCTGGGGGGACGCGTCACCCTCCAGAGCATCCAGGGCGAGGGCTCCACCTTCACCTTGCACTTCCCACGACGCGCGAGGCGCGCATGACGAACCCACGTGAGACCCCGAAGCCCCTCGTGCTGGTCGTCGACGACTACCAGGATGCCCGGGAGATGTACGCCGAGTATCTCGAGTACTCCGGCTTCCACGTCGCCGAGGCGAAGAACGGCCAGGAGGCGCTGGACAAGGCCTTCGAGCTGCGCCCCGACATCATCCTCATGGACCTGTCGCTGCCCGTCATCGACGGCTGGGAGGCGACCCGGCGGCTGAAGAACGACGACCGCACGCGCACCATCCCCGTGGTGGCCCTCACCGGCCATGCGATGACGGGGCAGTCCGACGAAGCAAAGGGAGCCGGCTGCGACGCCTTCGTCACGAAGCCCTGCCTGCCGGACGCGCTGGTGGAAGAAGTCCGCCGCGTGCTCGCCCTCCACGGAGGCGCTCCATCGAGGTGAAGCGCACCATGCCCCGGACGACACGGCCCCGGAAGGGGACGGCTCGCGGCGCCAGGCGCACCTCCGCGGAGCGGCCCCCCTCTCCCTCCCCCCAGCCTCCAGCACGAACGCCGGAGGCCCCGCCCGCCGATGACCTCCGGTACCTCTACGGCATCGTCCGGGACGCGGAGAACCTCGCCTTCGGCTACATCGGACTGGGCGTTCCCACGGCGGACGTCTACGCGGTGAGGGACGCGGGCCTCGCGGCGCTGGTCTCCGTGGCGCCGGGCTGGGTGGTGGACCCGACGCGGGCGAACCTGCTCGGCCATCAGCGCGTCACCGAGGCCATCCTGCGTGAGCACACCCTGCTCCCGGTGGCCTTCGGCACGGTGCTGACGTCCGAGGCCCAGGTCCATGAGCTGCTGCGCACGGGCCACGCCGCCCTGTCGCGCGTGCTGGACACGCTGGAGGGCAAGGTGGAGCTGGGCGTCAAGGTGCTCTACCACCGCGAGCACCTCCTCCAGCGCCTGATGCTGGAGGACAGCCTGCTGACCCGCCGCCCGGACGAATCGGAGACCGAGCACGCGCGGCGGATGGATGCCGCAGTGGAGGACCGCGCCCGGCGCGACATGCACGCGCTGATGGACGGACTGCGCCCGCGCGCCGCCGCCACCCGTGAACACCCGCCCGTGGGCGAGCGGATGCTGCTCAACGCCGCGTTCCTCGTCGAGCGCGAGGCGCTGGAGTCCTTCGAGGAGAAGGTCCGCTCCCTCGCCGCGCGCTCGAACACCTACGCGTTCCGATTCACCGGCCCCTGGGCGCCCTACAGCTTCGTGGACATGCGGCTGGGGCTTCGCGACGCGGGCGCGGAGGAGACCTGAGCCCAGGCCCCCACCCGCGTCACTTGCCGGACGCGGTGGACACTGGCGCCGCAACCCGCGCCGCTTCCTCCGCCAGCGCCTCCACGCCGGCATGCAGCCGGGCCCAGCCGGTCGTGTGCTCGGTGCGGACGAAGAAGCCCCCCTCGCCCTTCGCCACCGCCACCTGCCCCACGGGTCGGCCGGCGCGGCGGTACTCCACGCGGAAGGCCTCTTGCGGCTCGCCGCCAGGAGGCAGCTCGTCGCGGCCGAGGAAGTCGATGGGCATCAGCCGCCACACGCGGTCATGCCAGTTGCGCGCGAACTCATCCGCGCGCTCCGGCGCCTCCTCCGGCGCCAGGGACACCGGCCCCGGCGCCTTGCCCGTGGCCGCGAAGGACCGGGAGCTGCCTCCCGCCGTGACGACCACGGCGTCGAAGTCCCCGAGGTCGAAGGTGTGCAGGCGGCGGTCCACCAGGCGGCTGCTGGCGTTCTCCAGGTCCGGCAGCAGCGCCGGGCCCAGCAGGTACACGCGCCCGTCCTCCTCGCTGCGCAGGTACGGCGTCCCCCAACCGCCCGCCGGTGACGCCAGGGTGAACGCGCGCGCCTTGCCCCCCACCGTCACCGTCAGCTTGCGCGCCGAGGTGGAGAGGCCGACCTCCTCCAGCTTCTTCGCGTCCAGCGCCCCCAGGGAGCGCATGGCGCGCAGGGGCGCGAAGCGGGTGAACAGCTTCTCCGCGACCTCGTTGGCGCGCAGCTCGCGCGGCGGCGGTGGCTCCTCGCGTGCCGCCATGGTCGGCTCCGCCGCGGCGACCGTCCCCGCATCGGAGCTCGCGTCCAGCGCGGCCACGGTCCCCGCGTCTGCCTCCTGCGCGCCGGCCACGCCCGGGCCCGTCTTGGAGGCCTTGTGGCCCAGACGCACCCAGAGCTGGTCCCGTGCGCTCGGCTCGCGGAAGACGTCCACGATGCGGGTGTCGTCCTCGTAGCGGATGCTGTCGAGCGCCCGCGCCGGGGCATCCACCACCGTCACCTCACCAGGGCCTGCGGAGGGCTCGCGCTGCCACACGGCGAACGCGGCCACCAGCGCGGCCGCCGCGAGCGCCCCCTGGAGGGCCAGGTCCCGAACCTTCATCGCTCACCTCCCACCACCGCGGCGCGAGGCGCGCGGCGTCCCCGCCGGCGCGTCGTCACGAAGCCCACCGCCAGCACCAGGGCCGGCCCCAGGAAGACGGTCGCGTAGAACCAGATGACGTCCTGCTCCCGCGTGTGCTGGATGGGGGTGTCCTCCTCCGTGGACACGGCGCCGGCGATGGACTCCTCGCCCGTGAGCCACCGCAGCGTGTCCACCGCCAGGTACGCGTTGCCCATGCTGCCCAGCAGCAGGTCACTCACCGCGTCGGCGTCCGCCATGACCACGGCGCGCATCGCCTCCCGGCCGGCGGGCGCGGGCTTCTCCACGGCGATGACCAGGGGCCAGGGCCGCCGCGTCTCACCCGCGTCCAGGGTGAAGTTGCCGTTGGCATCCGCGAAGGTGGCGCCGTGCGCGCGCACGGAGATGTCATGCACCACACCGCCCGGCAACGGCTGTAGCTGGTCCAGCGCGCCCGCCCCCATGAAGACAGCCGGCGCCTGTCCCGCCAGCGCCGACAGCGACGTGACGGACGGGTGTGAGGAGAAGGTCGCCGTCCCCAGGTTCCCCCGGTCGCTCTGCTGCCGCGTCACCCGGAAGTACACCTGGTCATTGGCCAGCGGCGTCTTGAGGTACTTCAGGCCCAGGGGCTCCAGCAGCGGCTGGAAGTCCGGCCCCTCCGGCTCCAGCGCCAGCCACAGCCGGCCGCCGCGCTCCGCGTATTCGCGCAGGGCATTCAGCTCCTCGGCGAGGAACGCCTGCGTCGGGCCCGCCACCACCACCACGGACGCATCCCGGGGCACCTCGGTGCCCAGCCCCTCGGCGACACCGAGCGGCCGCACCTCGACGTTCTGCGCGCGCAGCACCTCCTTCAGCTTCTCCACCGACGGGCGGGGCACTTCTCCCGGCACCGCGCGGGACTCGGCGCGCTCGCCATGGCCGGAGGTGAAGTAGATGACGCGGCGAGGCCGCGCGACCGCCAGCAGGCGGCGCTGCACCTCCTGGTCCAGCCGCTGGAGCTGCCCCCGCGCCCGCTCAACCTCCAGCCCCACCGTGAGGGGCTCCTTCCGGTCACCGCGCGCCAGGACGATGGTGCCGTTGTTGTGGACGCCCAGCGTCCGTGCACGGGTCGGCTCCACCGCCTGGTCCAACCGCTCCAGCTTGAGGAGCCCCGGGCTCTCCACCGCGAGGTCCCGGAAGTACTGTCCCACCGCCTCGCCCACCTCGTTCGCGGGCGGGAAGAAGAGCGTTACCTGGAGCGGCTCGTTGAGGCCACGAATCACCTTGCGGGTGCTGTCTCCGGGCTTCGCGGTGCGGAAGTAGGACAAGTCCCACGTCACGTCGGCCTGGGTGGCCACGAACATGGACGCGAAGGCGAAGACGAGCACGAAGGCCAGCCCCAGCCCCGAGTACAGCGCGCTGCGCACGCGCCCCGTCTCCAGCACCGGCGCGCGCGTCATCGCCGCGGCGGCCACCTCCACCAGGGCCAGCGGCAGCAGGCAGCACGCGAGCAGCGCGGGGAAGAGCGCCGCCAGCGACACCGCCAGCCGTGGCGCCCTCTGCGACAGCGGCCCACCGAAGAGCCCCGTGCCCACGTCCGACTGGAGGAAGTAGAGCGCCAGGGCCCCCAGGCCCACGGCGTACAGCCCGAGCACCCACGCCTCGACCGCGCGCCGGCCCCCGCTGGCCGCGCGCAGGCGCACGAAGCGCCACACCAGCGCGCCCACCGCCACCGCCACGCCCAGTCCCGACAGGACGGTACGGCCGGTGCCGATGCCGAAGATGCGCTCCCCGATGAAGACGGCCAGCAGGCCCGAGACGAAGGCCAGCGTCACGGGGAGTCCCCCGCTCGAAGGACGCGCGCTCATCGCCACCTCCGCGCCTCGAGCACCCGCGTGGCCGCGAACAGCGCCACGTAGGTCACCACGAGGTAGTACACGACATCACGCACGTGGATGAGCCCCGCCTGGAACGGCGGGAAGTGCTGATTCCACAGCGACATCGCGCTGAAGACATCCGCCAGCGGTTGCTCGGTGATGCGCGCCAGCAGCCAGCACAGGATGAGGGCCACCAGCATCACCGCGGAGGTAATCGCCGCGAGCAACTGGTTGCGCGCCAGCGCCGAGCCGAACGTCCCCACCGCCAGCGACGCGCTGCCCAGCAGCAGCAGGCCGAAGTAGCCCGCCGCCACGTGCCCGAAGGACACCTTGCCGTTCACCATCACCAGCAGCGGCATGTAGACGGTGCACAGGACGTACAGCGCGAGGAAGGCCAGCCCTGCGAGGAACTTGCCCAGGACGATGTCCCGGTCGCGCAGCGGTGACGAGTACAGCAGGGACAGCGTGCCTGTCTGCCGCTCCTCGGCCAGCAGGCGCATGGAGATGAACACCGAGGCGACGATGGTGAAGCCGCTCGAGTAGTAGAAGAACTGGGACAGCACCTCGGCGGAGCGCTTGCTCGCGCCCCCCAGGGCATACGCGTTGAAGAACAGCCCGTTCAACGCGAGGATGACCGCGATGATGACGTAGCCGCTGAGCGTGCGCAGATACGCGGCCAGCTCGCGGCGGGCGATGAGCAGCGCCTTCACGCGCGCACCTCCTGGCCGTGCGTCAGCCGCAGGAAGATGGATTCGAGCTGCCCGGCGCCCTGGTCCAGCCGCAGGAGCTCCAGCCCCGCCCCCACGACCGCCTGCGCCACCCGGGGACGCTGGTCCGGAGACGCGCGGACGGTCAGCGCCACCACGCCATCCGCCACGCGGTCCACCGCCACCGCGCCGAAGCCCTGGAGCACCTCCACCGCGCGCGCCTTGTCGCCGCGCACCTCCAGCTCGATGGAGCCCTGGCCCCCCATCTTCGCCGCCAGCTCCTCCTCAGTGCCCTGCGCCACCAGCATCCCCTTGTGGATGATGAGCAGCCGGTCACACGTCTGGGAGATTTCCGGGAGGATGTGGCTGGAGACGAGCACCGTGTGCGCGCCCTTCAACCCACGGATGACGTCGCGCATCTCGACAATCTGCCGCGGGTCCAGGCCGCTGGTGGGCTCGTCGAGGATGAGCAGCGCGGGCTTGTGCACCAGCGCCTGCGCCACGCCCACGCGCTGGCGGTAGCCATGGCTCAGCGTGGAGATGAGCTCGCCGTGGACGTCACGAAGGCCGGTCTTCTCCTCCGCCTCGCCCACGCGTCTCGCGGTATCCCGGGACGTGACGCCACGAAGCTGCGCGACATAGGCCAGGTACTCGCCCACGGTCATCTCGTCGTAGAGCGGGGGCACGTCCGGCAGGTAGCCGATGCGCTGGCGGACCTCGTGGGCGTTGCTCACCACGTCATGTCCGTCGATGACGACCCGCCCCGACGTGGGAAGCAGCACGCATCCCAGCACCTTCAGCGTCGTCGATTTTCCAGCGCCGTTGAGGCCCAGGAAGCCAATCACTTCTCCCTGGCTGATGGTGAAGGCCAGGTCCCGGATCGCCGCGTGCTCACCGTAGTATTTGGTCAGCCGTTCGACCTGAATCATCAGGAGTCCTCTCTCCCTCGAATGCGTCGTTTCTTCTGGCGCAGCAGAAGGGATTGTCAAGCGCCGGCCTCGCTAGGAGTGGTGGTATTCCGGACCCTCCGTCGTGCGACCAAGCGTGAACCGGAGCGCGCCTTCCAGGTCGGGGAGGAGGAAGGCGAACCCCAGCCGCTGGGCCACCTGGGGCGCGATGCGCGCGCCGTCCAGCAGGGCCTCCTGCCCCATCTGCCCGAAGAGCGTGCGCACCACCGCGGCGGGAAGCGGGAAGACGGCCGGACGCCGCAGCACCCTGCCCAGGGTCCGGGCGAAGTCCTCCTGTCGCACCGCCCCTGGCGCCACCGCATTGATGGCCCCGGTCGCCGCCTCGGTGAAGACGGAGAAGTGGATGAGGCCGAGCACGTCCTCCAGCGACACCCAGCTCATCCACTGCTGGCCCGAACCAATGGGGCCACCACCACCCGCGAGGAACGCGGGCACCATCTTCGCCAGGGCGCCCGCGCGCGCATCCAGCACGGGGCCGATGCGCAGGTGCACCACGCGGATGCCCGCGGCCTCGGCGGGCGCGGCGGCCGCTTCCCACTCGCGCGCCACCTGGGAGAGGAACCCCTTCCCGTCCGTGCTGCTCTCCTCCGTGAGGACTTCGTCGCCACGGTCACCGTAGATGCTGCTGCCTCCCGCCGACACCAGCACCTTCGGCTTGCGCTTCATCCGCGCGAGGGCCTCGGCCAGCGTGCGCGTGCCCTGGGTGCGGCTCTTGAGGATGGCGTCCTTGTACTCGGGGGTCCAGCGCTGGCCGGCCACGTTGACGCCGGCGAGGTGCACCACCGCGTCCACGCCTTCGAGCGCGTCGACGTCCACCTCGCCCTTGTCGGGCGCCCAGGCGACCTCGTTCCGCTGGGGGTCCGCCTTGCCGCGCACCATCCGCTTCACGGTGTGGCCTCCCGTGGTGAGGAAGGGCACCAGCGACGAGCCAACCAGCCCCGAGGCCCCGGTGACGGCGATGGTGAGCGGCCCCCGGTCCGCGAAGGCGATGTGGCGCTTGAGGTCCTCACGAGTGATGCGGTGCCGGTACGCGAACATCCGCTCCAGGGTGTGCCGGGCGAAGCCTCCGCCGAAGAGGCTGCCCAGCGGGCCCACGGGGAGGATGTAGTCCACCGCGTCCTCCAGGATGGAGGAGCTGGTGGCTGGCTCCGGCCACATCTTGTGGGTGTGGACCCACTTCGCGAAGGGACCGGACACCTGTGTGTCCTGGAACATCGCACCTTCGGCGTAGGCGGTGTGCTCGGCCACCATGCGTTGGGGGACGGGGCCCACCCGCATTCGGACAGTGACGCGGGCTCCTGGACGGATGCCATCCCCCGAGCGCTCCACGACCTCCATCCGCTCCCAGGGAGGCGCCAGGCGCTCGAACGCCCCTTCCCGGGCATGCCAGGCGAAGAGGTCACTTGCGGAAACCGGCATCCGGCTGCGTGCATCGAAAACGTGCGACTTGCCCATGTTCTCTCCTGGGGCGACAGTGCGGCCGCGCATGATTGCTCCAGAGTCCCTCGAACGCGCGGTGGAATTGCTCCGGCATGGTGGTGTCGTCGCCCTTCCGACGGAAACCGTCTACGGGCTGTCCGCCAATGCGGAGGACGAGCTGGCCGTGCGCCGCGTCTTCGCCATCAAGGGCCGCCCCGCCACGCACCCGCTCATCGTCCACATTCCCAGCGTGGAGCACCTGGGCACATGGGCTCGCGAAGTACCGGAGGCAGCACGGAAGCTGGCCGAGGCCTTCTGGCCCGGGCCGCTGACCCTGGTGCTGCCGCGCACGGCCCGCGCCACGGATGCCGTCACGGGAGGCCAGGACACGGTGGCGCTGCGCGTGCCGAACCACCCGGTGGCGCTCGCGGTGCTCCAGAAGCTGGGCGGAGGCCTGGCCGCGCCGAGCGCGAACCGGTTCGGAAAGGTGAGCCCCACCACGGCGGAGCACGTGCGGGAGGACCTGGGCGGCGACGTGGACCTCATCCTGGATGGGGGCCCGTGTACGGTGGGCGTGGAATCGACCATCGTGGACCTGAGCTCGGAGGAGCCCGCGATTCTGCGGCCGGGTGGACTGGCGGCGGAAGACGTGGAGCGGGTGCTGGGGCGGAAGGTGCCGGTGCGCACTTCGTCCAAGGTGCGGGTGTCGGGCTCGTTGGAGTCGCACTACGCTCCGCGAGCCGGCGTGGTGCTCGCGGAGGCCGGGCAGGCCGTAGCGCGCGTGCAGGAGCTGCGCGGCCAGGGCTTGCGCGTGGGCGTGCTGGGTCCGGAGAGCCTTGCATTGCCACCCGACGTGCCGCGCTTCGATGTGCCGGATGAGCCCGCTGGGGCGGCGCGCGTGCTGTACGCGCGGCTGCGTGAAGCGGACGCGCAGGGGCACGACGTGCTGGTGGCATGCCTCCCGGCGGAGAGCGGTCTGGGTATCGCGGTCCGGGACCGGCTGTCGCGGGCCGCCGCGCCGCGCTGATAGCGCCCCCGGCCAGAACCTACGCTTCAATGACAATCACAAAGCCGTTCGGCATCGATGCCGCCGTCGCCTCATCGGGACTCATCATCCAGGCTGGCAAGGTTCACGCGCAGGATGTCCTGATAGTGCGGCACCACCTCCACTTCGAGCACGTTGCTCAGCAACTGGCGGGCACCATCGGTATTCCCCAAGTCCCGGTAGCGCTCCACCTCTGACAGCGTTCGAGACAGACGCCGCGAGCCACTGCTGATACGTCGCGATATCTCCTCCAACAACTCCGCCGCGCTGGACTCAGACTGGAGCGCTCGCTCGGCATCACCGAGTGCGATGCCTACCTGAGGGGCCGTCCTGCGCAGTATCGAACGAGTCTCCTCTGTAAGCGCTAAGGGCTCTCCTTGCGCAACACGACGGGCGAGGTCACGAACGTCATTCCAGTTCAAGCCGTCCACGAGGCGCCCCTATCGCTGGTAACAAAGGTCGAACGGCCATTCGCGTTGCCCTTCGCAGTTGCGAAAGCATGCGTAGCAGTCTCCAACCCAGTACGGCTTCTTCTGGTCCCTGCACTTGACATAAGTATCAATGCAGTGCTGCTTCCAACCATCATCTGCGCTGTCGTCCTTGGCAGCATGCTTCGCAGCGACCTCCATCCCCCCCATGAGCACGGTGGCTTCCGCTGCGGAGAGCCCACACGCCTCTGGCACGCCAGGATTTCGCAGGACGCAGCATGACATGCTGTCAGCGCAGGACGCCTGGGCATACATACGACGTCCGTCAGCAGTGCGCTGGCTGTTCGTACTACCGGAGCACCCAAGCGCCAGAACAGCCAAAGCACATATCGCAGCCTGCCCTTGCATATCGCTCATGAGAACCACGTACAGGCTCCGGGTGGCAATCCATCTGACTCGGGCATCCAATATGTCTCCCCGAATCGAGGCCTCTTGAGCAACTGGGCTCTCTACCTACACTGCGAGAGCCCCGACCCGACGACCAGATTCAGTGCCGAGTCCGAGGCCCCTCTTCCTCCCCAGGCGGAGCCAGCCGCTGGGATAGCAGCCCCAACAACTCCTGTGTCGACAGCCGTCCCGCCGCGTCCTTCCCTTCCAGCACTCCCGCCACCAGCGCGCGCTTGTGCTCGTGCAGCGACAGCATCTGCTCCTCGATGGTCCCCCGCGTCACCAGCCGGTACACCGTCACCGGCCGCTCCTGCCCAATCCGGTGCGCGCGGTCGGAGGCCTGGTCCTCCACGGCGGGGTTCCACCACGGGTCCAGGTGAATCACCGTCGTCGCCGCAGTGAGGTTGAGCCCGAAGCCACCGGCCTTGAGCGAAATCAAGAACAGCGGAACGTCTCCCTCCTGGAACGCGCGCACCCGCTCGGCCCGAGCCCCCGCGGGCGTCTGCCCATCCAGGTACTCGTAATCAATCCCCTCCGCGTCCAGGACCTCGCGCACCAGCGCCAGATGGGACGTGAACTGGCTGAACACGAGCGCGCGATGCCCCTCCGCGCGGAGCTCCCGCACCAATTCCATGAACCGCTCCAGCTTGGCCGACTCCAGCTTCGAGCCCGCGTCGTACAACCGCGGATGTGAAGCCAGAAGCCGCAGCCGCGTGAGCGCCGCCAGGATTTCGATGCGCCGCTCCTGCTCCTTCATCTTCGGCTTGCGCGTCTCCAAATCAGAGAGCGCGGCCAGCCGCGCGTCTTCGTAGAGCGACCACTCCTCGGAGGACAGGACGATGGGCACCCGGATGTCCGTGCGCGGCGGCAACTGCGCCTCCACCTGCACCTTCGTCCGGCGGAGCAGGAAGGGTTGGAGCACCCGAGCCAGCGCGGGCGCGGCCGTCGGGTCCACGCCCCGCTCAATCGGCGCGGCGAAGCGCGAGCGAAACGCCTCCCAGCTCCCGAGCAACCCCGGGAAGACCACGGTGAAGAGGCTCCACAGCTCGCCCAGGTGGTTCTCCAGCGGCGTGCCGGAGAGCGCGAACTTGAAGTCCCCCTGAAGCGCCCGCGCCGCCCGGAAGCGGTGCGTCGTCGCGTTCTTCAGCGTCTGCGCCTCGTCGAAGACGATGGTGGCGAAGCGCAGCTTCGACAGCCGCTCGATGTCCCGCGTGAGCAGGCCATAGCTCAGCACCAGCACGTCCTTGGGCCCCAGCCGCTCCAACGTCTGGCCCCGGTCCGCCGCGTCCGAGAACAGCGTCATCCGCAGCGACGGCGCGAAGCGCTTCGCCTCGTCCATCCAGTTGAAGGCCACGGACGTCGGCGCCAGCACCAGCGCGGGCCCCAACTTGCTCCGGTCCAGGAGCACCGTCAGCGCCTGCACCGTCTTGCCCAGGCCCATGTCGTCCGCGAGCACCCCACCCGCGCCCCAGGACGCCAACCGCGTCAGCCAGCGGAAGCCCTCCTGTTGGTAGTCCCGCAGCGCCGTCTTCAGCCCCGCTGGAACCCGCGGCTTCAGCTCCTTCGCCGCGAAGATGCGCTCCACCAGCGACTGCCACGTCTTGTCCGCCTCGACGTCCGCACCGGCATCCTGAAGCGCGGTGAGCGACTCCACCGCGGAAGGCCCCACCTCCAGCCCATGACGCGTGGCATGGGTGTGGTCCGCCAGCCGCTCCAGGTGCTCCCGCAGCGCCCCTTCAATCTCCACGTAGGACGTCGCGTCCACCTGGACCCAGCGCTCCTTGCGCCGCGCCGCATCCAGCAGCCGCGCCAGCTCCACGCGCTCACCTTCCACGGACAGGCCGCCCAGCACGCCGAACCAGTCCCGCTTCCGCTCCAGGATGACCTTCAGCGCCTGCGGCGCGGGAGCGTGGAACAACCGCACCGGCGTCCCCACCCACTCCAGCTCCGGCCGAGGCTCCACGTCCGCACAGGCCGCGAGCACCGCGAGTCCGCCCTGCGCGCTGGCGAAGCGGAACGTGAAGGGCAGCTCCTCGGGCTCCGCCGTGTCCAGCGGCAACCGGGCCTGGAGCAGCTCCGCCGCCGCACACTCCTGGACGAAGTCACGCACCGCGTGCACCGCGCCGGTGCCTCGCCGGACATGGACATCACGCACCCCTTCGCCCGGAATGAACGTGGGGCTGTCAGGCAGCGGGCGCATGCGCAGCTCCACGCGGACCGCTCCGCTCGCATGCGCCTCCATGCGCACCACGGAGCCATAGCGCAGCGGCACCGACTCCCCCATGACGCTCCGGGGCAGCGCCACCGGCACGCGCAGGGACAGCTTCGACAGTTGGTCCAGCAGCGCGACGTGGCTCTCCGGCGGGAACGCATTGCCGTGCCGGTTCAGCGCCGTCAGCAGCGCGCGGACCTCAGGGCCCGCATCCAGCACGGTGAGCACCCGCTGTCCATCATCCCAGATGTAGAGCCCCTCCTCCGGCGGCGCCCTGCGCACCCGCTCCAGCATGGCCGCGGGCAGCATCGCGCCATCCACGCCCGCGCTCACGATGACCACCCCGTCCCGGTCCTCGGCGACGAGCCCGACCTTCGCGCGCTCGATGCGCACCAGCAGGTCCGGGTTCTCATCCAGGTGGATGCGAGGGTGCCCCACCAGCTCGAAGAGCAGCGCTCGCGACGCGGGGGCCTCCGACTCCGGCAGCAACGCCGCCAGGCGCGCATCCGCCGCCGACAACTGTGAGCCATGCTCCTGGAGCAGCTTGCGCCGGCTCACCTTCGCGCCCGTGCTGCGCTGCCCCTTCTTGTTGCGCTTGTGCACGTACGGCGCCAGCTCCACGCCGTACCCGTTGATGACGTCCAGCCGCCAGGAGACCTCCCCGCCCCCGGGCCCGCCGGGGCTGTCATCGACGGCCCGCTCCAGCGCCCGCAGCGCGCGCTCCCAACCCGGACGGACCAGCTCCTCCAGCTCCTCTCCGAAAGCCTCCGTCCAGGGCTGGCGCAGCCACAGCAACGCCGTGTCGATGACCGCCAGCAGGTGGACGCAGAACGCCGCGCCACAGGAGCAGTCCCCCCTCACCTCGTCGGGAGAGAAGCTCAGCCGGGCCTCGGGAAGGATGAAGCCCGCCTGCGCGCCCACCGGCAGCTCCGAGATTCGCGTCTCACGCAGGCGAAAGCCGGGGAGCGCCGCGTCATACTGCATCAGGTCCGGCACCAGCGCCGACATCGGCCGTGGGGCCACCGCGTCGGGCACGCGGGCACGCAGCGCCAGCAGCAGGCCATGGACGCGGTGCGTGCGGGGCTCCGCGGGCGCCGCCAACCGCTCCGGAAGCGTGGCCCGTGACAGCTCCACCCCCGCACGCTCCACCTCCACGAAGCGCCAAGCGAGCGCGGGCAGCAGCTCCTTCATCCGCGGAGACGGCATCGCCTCCGTCATCCAGCGCGCCAGGGAGTCCGCGCTCATCAGCTCCACCAGCCGGCGGCGGGCGAGGACGGGGCGCGCCTGGGGCAGGTAGGCGGCCTCCACCAGCGGCATCAACACCGCCAGGCTCAGCCGCGACAGGTGCTCGAGCCCGTGCGCCCGAAGCCACGCCAGCACGTCACCGGCCGTATCGAAGGAGGGAGGCACCGGCTTCTCGAGCGGGGCGGACATGCCCCCGCTTCATCGCAGAGCAGATACGAAACGCAAGCAGGGCCGCGGCGCGCGGGCCCCTCGCCAGCCAGCCGCTTCGCGGGGGCCTGCTCCATTTCGATATGCCTTGCCCGATATGCGCCCCCCCGCCATGGCGTTGTCACGCGCACAGCACGGGAGTCGCGGGAAGGTCCGCACTCCCGGGTCCATGACCTGGAGGCATGTCCATGATGAGGCTGAGCTGCGGGCTCGCGGTCGCCCTGCCATTGCTTGCGGTGTCTGGATGTACGAGCCAACGCCAGACGCTGCTGGAGCGCACGAGCAGCTACGCGGTGTACGACATGCCCACACGACAGGTCATGAAGGCCGCCGAGGCCGTGCTGAGCGAGCGCGGCTATGCCCTGCTGCCCAGCACGGACCCGCTGTTCCTCATCACGCCGTGGAAGGTCTCCGGTAACTACGACGTCTTCACCCACTGGTCCCGCATCTACGTGGAAGGGCACAAGCGTCCCGACGGCCGGTTCACCGTGCGCGCGTACCAGATGGCCGCCAACATGCCCGCCCGGACGCAGTCGTTGCCAGTGCCCGAGACGACGACCATGACGGCCCCCGAGGAGAAGCAGAACATCATGCCCACGGTCCTGCTCTCCGCGGAGCCCGTGCTGGTGCGCTCCGCCAGACCCGACATCCGCCGGGACCTCGAGCTCGAATGGGCCATCATGGAGCGCCTCGACCCAGAGTTCGCCGGACGCGTCAAGACGCAGGTCGACATATACCTCGCCCGGACGCCGCAGCATCGGCCGGGTGACGTACTTGAATGACATGGCTCGCTTCGATATCCCGCCAGGGCTGCCAAGGAGCGTCCCCGCGTGAAGCGAAGCGTGTTTGGCCTGGTCGTCGCCTTCTCACTGACCGCCTGCAAGGAGGAACCTCGCGGGCAGATGGAACCCATTCCCCGCCCACCGGGGATGAACGAGGCCCCGCCGCCCGCGGAAGCCCCTGCGGTGGCCGCGGAGCCGCCCGTGGACCCGTCGAAGGTGGTCCTCCGCTGGAAGCTCGCCCAGGGCGCGCCCACGGCCTACCGGCTCGACATCGAGCGCACCGGCGGCGCGTCCGCCAGCACCGAGGACGCGGCGCCCGCCAAGGGCGGCAAGGGCAAGGGCAAGGAGAAGCCCCAGCCCGTCGCCGCGCCCGCCACCGCGAAGCTGCCCGGCGCCATCACCTACACCCTGGAGCGGACCGACTCGGGGGACTATCGCCTCCGCGTCATGCCCGAGGGGAGCAAGGCCGAGGCCGACATCGGCACCCTCAGCGAGCGCGGCTTCGTGCTCGACGGCCTGCAGGGCGTCACCCGGAACACCGCCACGCTGGTGCTGGAGCTCCCCAGGGACCCGGTGGGCACCGGTGACGCGTGGTCGCTCGGCACCGAGCTGATTCGCATGGAGGCGCTCGGCCCGCAGTTCCAGCCCGGCCAGCCCGAGCGGCGCAACCGCGTGACGCTCGTCAGCCTGACGCCCGCCGACGGCGGCGAGCAGGTAGCCACGCTGGAGTACGACATCTCCGAGAAGCTGGCCGGCAAGGTCCGCCCCAAGGACGCGCCCCCCACCTCCCCCGCGCGCGCCGCGGAGGAAGAGGCGGACGAGGAGAGCCCCCGGAGCAAGCCCGCGCCGGAGATGAGCGCCAGCGCCGAGGTGAACATCACCGGCCGGGGTGAGTTCCTGGTGAAGGCCGGGCGGTGGCGCTCCTGGGAGGGCACCATCACCTCGGTGTCGAAGGGCGCCTTCCCCTCCCTCGCGCTCCAGGTGCCCGCCGGGGCCCTGAAGCTGCGCCTCACCGCGGTTGAGTCAGCGCCCGTGCCGGCTCGGACGCCGACGGCCCAGCCGCAGCAGTAGGCGGTCCGTCCGACTCGCGCACCAGCCGCACCACGGCGTCCACCCAGGCCGGGTGGGCGTTGAGGGAGGGGACAAGCGTCAGGGACTCCCCTCCCGCCTCCAGGAACTGCTCCCGCGCGCGGAGGCCAATCTCCTCCAGCGTCTCCAGGCAGTCCGCGACGAAGGCCGGGCACATCACCGCCAGGCGCTTCACGCCCTTCCGCGCCAGCTCCGGCAGCACCACGTCCGTGTAGGGCTTCACCCACGGCGTGCGGCCCAGGCGCGACTGGAAGGACACACTCCACCCGTCCGCCGGCAGCCCCAGCCGCTCGGCCAGCCCCCGCGCCGTCGCGTAGCTCTGCGCGCGGTAGCAGTGCCGGTTCGCGGCCGTCAGGGCGTCGCAGCACGCGGTGGTGGACAGGCAGTGCGCCCCCGTGGGGTCGCTCTTGCGCATGTGCCGCTCCGGCAGCCCGTGGAAGCTGAAGAGGACGTAGTCGGCGCGCGCCTCGTCAATCACCGGCCGCGCCACGGCGGTGAAGGCGTCCAGGAAGCCCGGGTGCTCGAAGAAGGCCGGCACGGCGCGCACGAAGGGCACGTCCCAGGACGCCGCCAGCACCTCGTAGGTGCGCGCCAGCGAGGACGCCGTGGAGGACGCGGCCTCCTGCGGGTACAGCGGCAGCACGGTGAACTCCGACACGCCCCGCGCCCGCAGGGACGCCACCGCGTCGGCGATGGACGGGGAGCCGTAGCGCATCCCCAGGGCCACCTCGTACTCCCCCGCCAGCCGCTCGGCCACCTGGGCCGTCAGGGCCTGGCTGTACACGAGCAGCGGCGAGCCCTCCTTCATCCAGATTTTACGGTACGCCTCCGCGCTCTTCGCCGGCCGCACCGGCAGGATGACGAAGTTGAGCAGCGCCCAGCGGGCCACCGGGTGGATGTCGATGACGCGCGGGTCGTTGAGGAACTCGCGCAGGTAGCGGCGCACCGGTGCCGTCTCGGGGGCGTCCGGCGTGCCCAGGTTGATGAGCAGCAGCCCTCGCTTCGTGGTCGGCGTCGGCATCAGTGCAGGGAGTTGGGGAGGGTGAGCGCGAACTCGGCGATGCGCGCGTCGAAGTGCGTGCCGTCCGGCCGGACCATGTCATAGCTGCCGCGCATGGTGCCGAAGGGCGTGCGCAGCATGGCCCAGCTCGTGTACTCGAAGCGCTCTCCAGGCCCCAGGTGGGGCTGGCGGCCCACCACGCCCTCCCCGCGCACCTCCTCCACCTTGCCCGTCGCATCGGTGATGACCCAGTGCCGGGCCTTGAGCTGCGCCGGGACGGAGCCCTCGTTGGCAATCTCCACCGTGTACATGAATGCGAACTGCCCGGACTCCGGAGCGCTGCGCTCCGGCCAGTAGGCGGGCTTCACGGTGATGCGGATGCCTTCGGTGGTGGCGCTGGAGGACATGTCCCCAGATTTGGCGGCAATGCCACCCACTTGCAAGGAAAACACCGGGTTGGACGGCCTGGAGGCGGCCCCCTCACGTCTTGGCGCTCTCGCGCTCCTCTCCGGGCTCCGGCTGCTTGGGCCACACCAGCGAGGCGACGATGGACGCCACCAGGATGCCGGCAATCACGCCCAGGGAGAGGCCGATGGGCACGTGGATGTCGAAGAAGGTGATGAGCATCTTCACGCCCACGAAGCCCAGGATGGCGCTCAGGCCCACCTTCAGGAAGTGGAACTTGTCCATCAGGCTGGCCACGACGAAGAACAGCGAGCGCAGGCCCAGAATCGCGCACACGTTGGACGTGTAGATGATGAAGGCGTCCTGGCTGATGCCCAGCACCGCCGGGATGGAGTCCAGCGCGAAGAGCAGGTCCGTGGCCTCCACCACCACCAGCACGATGAACAGCGGCGTGAACTTGCGCCGGCCGTCCTCCTTCACGGTGAAGCGGCTTCCCTCACCCAGCCGCGCCACGGGCAGCACCCGCCGCGCGAACTTCACGATGCCCTTCTGCTCCGGGTCGATCTCCTCGTCCTTCGACACCAGCATCTTCACCGCGGTGAAGACGAGGAACGCGCCGAACAGGTACATGAGCCAGTGGAACTGCTTCACCAGCGCCGTGCCGGCGAGGATGAGGCTGGCGCGCATGACGAACGCGCCCATGATGCCCCAGAAGAGCACCCGGTGCTGGTGCTCCGGCGCCACCCGGAAGTAGCTGAACACCATCAGGAAGACGAACAGGTTGTCGACGGAGAGCGCGTACTCCACCACGTACGCCGTCAGCCACTGGAGCCCCACCGTGGGCCCCTGGAAGCGCCAGATGCCCGCGCAGAAAATCAGGCTGAGGGTAATCCACACCAACGTCCAGAGGCCGGCCTCCTTCGGCGTCACCGCGTGGTCCTTGCGATGGAACAGCCCAAGGTCCAGCGCGAGCAGCGCGAGGACGACGACGTTGAAACCCAGCCAGAGCGCGACTTGCGTGTTCACGTAGAAATCCTGTTGCAGGGTACGGCGGGGCGCACCCTACCGGCAGGGCGCCCGGGCGTCGACCCTTTGCGCCGAGCCGGGGGAGGCTACTCCGTCGCCGGGCGGCGCAGCACCACCAGGGAGCGGCCCGTCACCTGGACGTTCCCTCCCGCCGGCGTGTGCGTGCGCGGCGACTCACCGCTCACCGCCGTGTTCACCACCAGCTCCCAGTCCGCCCCCCACTCGACGGCGGGCAGCATGAAGGTGATGGGCTCGTGGTGCGCGTTCATCAGCACCAGCACCGTATCCCCCACAATCCGGTTCCCTTCGTCGTCCGGCGTGGCGATGGCGTCGCCGCCCAGCAGGAATGCCAGGGAGCGTACGTAGGGCTTCTCCCAGTCGTCCTTGCACATCTCCTTGCCGTCCGGCCGGAACCACGCCAGGTCCTTCAGCTCGCTGTCCCACATGTGGGCGCCCCGGAAGAAGCGCCGCTTGTGGAGCACCGGCTGCTCGCGCCGCAGCTTGGTCAGGGCGCACGTGAAGTCCAGCAGCGCGCGCTGCGCGTCGCTCAGCTCCCAGTTCACCCAGGACAGCGCGTTGTCCTGGCAGTAGGCGTTGTTGTTGCCCTTCTGGGTGCGGCCCATCTCGTCGCCGGCCACCAGCATGGGCACGCCCTGGGACAGGAAGAGCGTGGCCAGGAAGTTGCGCTTCTGCTGTTCGCGCAGGGCGTTGATGGCGGGGTCCTCCGTCTCGCCCTCCACGCCGCAGTTCCAGGAGTGGTTGTCGTTGGCGCCGTCCCGGTTCTCCTCGCCGTTCGCCTCGTTGTGCTTCTCGTTGTAGGTGACCAGGTCGTGCAGCGTGAAGCCGTCGTGCGCGGTGACGAAGTTCACGCTCGCGGTGGGCTTGCGCCCCGACAGGGAGAACAGGTCCGAGCTGCCCGTCAGGCGGTAGCCAATCTCCGCCGCCTGCCGGTCGTCGCCCTTCCAGTAGCGGCGGATGGTGTCGCGGTACTTGCCGTTCCACTCGCTCCACAGCACCGGGAAGTTGCCCACCTGGTAGCCGAAGTCGCCCACGTCCCAGGGCTCGGAGATGAGCTTCACCCGGCTGAGCACCGGGTCCTGGTGGATGACCTGGAAGAAGGCCGCGCGGGTGTCATAGCCGTGCCGGTCCCTTCCCAGCGTGGTGGCCAGGTCGAAGCGGAACCCGTCCACGTGCATCTCCTGCACCCAGTAGCGCAGGGAGTCCGCGATGAGCTTCAGCGCGTAGGGGTGCGTGACGTTCCACGAGTTCCCGCACCCGGTGACGTCCAGGTAGTAGCGCGGGTCCTTCTCCGTGAGCCGGTAGTAGGCCGCGTTGTCCAGGCCCTTGAAGGACAGCGTGGGGCCCAGGTGGTTGCCCTCGCAGGTGTGGTTGTAGACGACGTCCAGCAGCACCTCGATGCCAGCGCGGTGCAGCTGCTTCACCATGTGCTTGAACTCGTCCACCTGCCCGCCCAGCGAGCCCGAGCTGCTATAGCGCGCGTCCGGCGCGAAGTAGCCCAGCGTGTTGTAGCCCCAGTAATTGACCTTCTCGCGCTGGATGAGGAAGGGCTCGTCGACGATGTGCTGGATGGGCAGCAGCTCCACCGCGGTGACCCCCACCTTCTTCAGGTGCTCGATGCTGGCCGGGTGGGCGAGCCCCGCGTAGGTGCCCTGGAGGGCCTCCGGCACGCGCGGGTGCAGCCGGGTGAAGCCCTTCACGTGGACTTCATAGATGAGGGTGTCGTGCCACGGCACGTTGGGCGGCGCGTCGCCCTCCCAGTCGAAGGTGTCCTGCCCCAGCACCACGCCCTTGGGCACGGCCGCCGCGTCGTCGCGCGTGTCGAAGGCGAGGTCCTCCTCCTTCGCCCCTGGTGTGTAGGCGTAGATGGGCGCCTGGTAGTCCACCTCCCCGTGGATGGCCCGGGCATAGGGGTCCACCAGCAGCTTGTGCGGGTTGAAGCGCAGCCCCTTCTTCGGCTCATAGGGCCCGTGGACGCGCAGCCCGTAGAGGGTTCCGGCCTGGAGTCCGGGCACGTAGCCGTGCCACACCTGATGGGTGGTCTCCAGCAGGGGGAAGCGGCGCGTCTCCTTCGCCGGGTCCGCCGCATCGTAGAGACAGACCTCGACCTTCTTCGCGTGCTCGCTGAAGACGGCGAAGTTGACACCCTGCCCATCGAACGTGGCGCCCAGGGGATACGGCTTCCCTGGAAGCACCTCGGCCCTCCTCATCCGGCGCTCCTCTCCAGCAACACCACCGGAAACTCCGCCAGGAGCGGCCCGAGGGGCAGCACCGCGCCGCCCGGTCCACGCTCAGGCCGAACCTGACGTCCGGTGAACACATGGCGGAACATCATGCCCGCATATGCCTCCGGGAGGTCCAGGAACGTGTGGCCGTAGGCCCCCGCCAGCCCCTCGGGAGACTCCAGCGCGGCCTGGGTGTAGCGCGGCGCACAGGCCACCACCACCGCGTCCCCGCGCCCACGCGCGAAGGCGACGGCGGCCCGCGCCCGGGGGCCCGTCAGCTCGAGCGCCCGGTAGCCCCCTCCCCGGAAGAGCGCCGCCTGCCGCTGGCGCAGGCGCAGGGACTCGGCCAGGACGTAGAGCTTCACCCGTCCATCGTCCATGTCCGCGGCCAGCCGCGCGCTCAGCGCGGCCCTGTCCTCGGCGGCCTCGGCGTCCAGCGCCTCCAGCAGCCGCGCGCGCCGCTCGAAGTCCACCGGCCGCCGGTTGTCCGGGTCCACCAGCGACAGGTCCCACAGCTCGCAGCCCTGGTACGTGTCCGCCACGCCCGGCGAGGCCAGCTTCAGCAGCAACTGCCCCAGCGCGTTGTGCTGCCCCGCCCGCTCGATGGAGCGCTTGAAGTCCCGCACGTCCTCCAGGAAGCCGCCGGTCACCTCGGGGTCGAAGCAGGCGTCCACGAAGCGCGCCACCGCATCGTCGTAGGCCGGGTCCGGGTTGGTCCACGAGGTGCGGACCTTGGCTTCCTTGATGGCCTTGCCCATGTACTCGCGCACCCGGCGCTGGAAGTCCCCCAGCTCCTCGGGGGAGTGCGACGCGCCCATGGGCCAGGCGCCCACCATCGTCTGGAAGAAGAGGTACGAATCATTGGCGGTGGGCGCCGGACCGGAGGGCAGCAGCGACACCGCGGGCTCCGTCTGGCGGGCCCACTTCTTCACGCGCTTGCGCCACGCGTCCGGCACCTCGGACAGCACGTTGATGCGCGCGCGCACGTCCTCGCTGCGCTTGGTATCGTGGGTGCTGGAGGTGAGCAGGCTGGCCGGCCACCGCTCCGCGCGCTCCTGGTTGCGCAGGTGGAAGGTGTTGGCGTGGACGCCGAAGCGCTCCGGCTCGCCCCCCACCTCGTTGAGGCTCACCAGCCGGTTGTAGATGTAGAAGACGGTGTCCTCCAGGCCCTTGGCCATGACGGGCCCCGTCACCTGCTGCAGCTTCATGGCGAAGCGCAGCATGACGGCGCGCTCCCGCGCGTCCAGGTGCTCGGGATAGCGGCGCAGGAGGATGTCGCGCAGGAAGTCGAAGATGGAGGCGTTGGTGGTGGCGTTGCGCTCCTTGGCGCGCTGAAGGGTCCATTCGATGTACTGCACGTCGCGCGCGTCCAGCTCCGGGCGCCAGCCGTCCACGTAGGTGCGGTAGACGGGGAACAAGGCGATGAACTCCACCAGCGCCCGCCGCAGCGAGTTGAGCGTGAAGTCGCGCGTGCGCCGGTTCATCTCCGAGATGCGGTTGAGCTCGTGCGCCAGCACGTTGATTTCGCTGGCCATGGACACGCGCATGATGAGCAGCTTCTTCTGGTAGACGAGCTCGGCGAAGTCCGCCTGCGCTCCCACGAAGCGCTCGTACGTCTCCGTCAACGGCCGCTCCGCGTCGGGCTGGACGAAGATGCCGCTCACCGCGTTGGCGAAGCGATAGCCCGTGGTGCCGTGCACGGCCCAGGACTCGGGCATGCGCTCGCGCCCGCCCTGGATCTTCTCCACCACCACGAACAGCGGCTTGCGCAGCGGGCTGTCCGGATGCTGCGTCACCTCCGCGCGCCAGCGCTCGCGCAGCGTGGCCTCCAGGGCGGGCCAGCGCGTGTCGTCCTCCGCGTGGGACTGGAGGAACAGCGCATGGGCCCGCTCCACGAAGTAACCTTCCTGCAGGTCCAGGAAGTACGCCGTCGGGTCGAAGAGCCCGTCGGGATGGTCGATACGCAGCCCGGTGACGAGCCCCTCGCGCAGCCAGCGGAAGATGAGCGCGTGGGCCTCCTGGAAGACGTCCGGGTCCTCCTCGCGCAGGGCCGCCAGCCCGTTGATGTCGAAGAAGCGCCGGTAGTTGATCTCCTCGCCCGCCACCCGCCAGTGCGCCAGCCGGTAGCTGCACGCCGCCAGCACCGAGTCCAGCAGGTCGAACGAGCGGGCATTGCCCGGCTCACCGTTGAAGACGCGGATGTTGTCCTCGATATAGGTCAGCAGCTCCGGGCACTCCGCCGTCACCGCCGCCAGCCTGCGCTTGATGACCTCCTTCTCCCGGTGGCGCTCCACCACCCGGGCCCGCGCCACCTCGGTCCGCGCGGGCAGGTGCTCGATGGCCGTGAGGATGGACAGCACCTCCACCATGCACGGGTGCTCCGTGCCCAGCTGGGACTCCAGCCGCTCCAGCCCATGCCGGAGGATGCGCCCGTACTGGCGCGGCGCCACCGGCAGCGTGTGCTCGTAGTAGTGGAGGTAGAAGGAGCCCTCTCGGTAGGACAGCTTCAGCTCCCCGCGCTCCAGGACGATGCCGTACTGGTCCCCGAGAATCGGCAGCAGCACCCGGTCGTGCAGCTCCTCCTTCACCGGCGCCCAGTCGATATCGAAGAACTTCGCGTAGACGGAGGACGGGCCGTTCTCCAGCACGTCGAACCAGAGGGGGTTGTCCCGCTCGATGCCCATGTGGTTGGGCACCACGTCCAGCACCTGCCCCATGCCCCGCTCGCGCAGCGCCGCGCAGAGCGCCGCGTGGGACTCGGGCGTGCCCACCTCCGGGTTCAATTGTTGGTGGTCCACACAATCGTAGCCGTGCGTGCTGCCAGGCGTGGCCTTCAGGTAGGGCGAGGCATAGAGGTCGCTCACGCCCAGGCGGGCCAGGTACGGCACCACCTGGCGCGCGTCATCGAAGGTGAAGCCCTTGTGGAACTGGACCCGGTACGTGGACAGGGGGGTGTGAGGCCGCGCCTCCAGCTCGTCCCGGACGCGGAGATAGAGCCCCTCGGCCAGGGCCTCCGCCGACATCGTGGCGCCACCCGCCCCGTTCGAGGCGGAGCCCTCTTCTTCCAAGGCGTCGAGCAACATGTGGCCCAGAGGTAGGCCGCCACCGCCCGAGCCGCCAGCACGCAGTACGCGGTCCGCCCTCTATCCAACGCTCCGCGCCATGCCCCAACCCCTGGAAACACAAGGGGCCCGCCGCGTCTCGCGGCGAGCCCCAGGTACGGCCACCGGGAGACCCCGGCCGTGCTCAGCTCAGCTGCTTGTTCACCAGCGCCGTCATCTCGAACATGGTGACGTTCTTCTTGCCACCGAAGATGGGCTTGAGCTTGTCGTCGGCGTTGATCTGCCGCTTGTTCTTCGCGTCCTGCAGGCCCTGCTTCTTGATGTAGGCCCAGAGCTTCTTGACAACCTCGGTGCGCGGCAGCGGCTTGGCGCCGACAATCTCCGCGAGCGCGGGGGAAGGCGTCATCTCCTTCATGAACGACGCGTTCGGCGTGCGCTTCTTGGCAGCGGTCTTTTTGGCAGCGGGAGCCTTCTTCGCAGCAGCTTTCTTGGCGGCCATTTGTCTTGAGTCTCCTCCCCTCCGAAGGGGACGTTGAACGGCGTTGCTTACGTGAAGCGACAGCCGATGCGGCGTAGAAGTAGCACGCCCAAGCCCGAAAAACAGCCCTCTCCTGCGTTTTTCCCTCTGAGCGCCGCTCATCGAACGCCGCTGGGGCCCGAGAATCAGGCTCCAGCGCGCGCGCCCCACCCCGCGCCCAGGCTCCGGGGCGCGTCAACAGCCCGAAAATCAGGCGTTGGAGCGCTATCTTCCCTCGGGAAACCCCTTATCGGAGCGGCCCGCCACCGGGTCGGGTACCGGATTCTCCTTGCGGACGTGGTGTGTTTTTTCGGATGAAAAGCCGTCATGAGAGCCCTCATCACCGGTGCCGGCGGTTTCCTGGGGACGTGGTTGGCCAAGGCCCTGGCCGCTCGCGGAGACGCCGTCACATGCCTGTTACGCCCGGGCGGCGACGCCTCCGGGCTCTCCGGCGTGGCGTACACGCGGGTGGACGGCGACGTGACGGTCCCCTCGACGCTGGCGGCCGCGGTGGCGGGCCAGGACGTCGTCTTCCACCTCGCCGGCGTCCGCCGCGGCGCGACACGGGACGACTTCATGCGCGTCAACGCGGAGGGCACACGCAACCTCTGCGAGGCCATGGTGGCCGCGGGCCACCGGCCCCGGCTCGTGCTTGCGGGCTCGCTGGCCGCCTGCGGGCCGTCCACGCCCACCCGGCCCCACGTGGAGGAGGACGCCTTCCATCCCCACGAATGGTATGGGGAGAGCAAGGCGGAGGCGGAGCGCATCGCCTTCTCCTACGCGGACCGGCTGCCGGTGACGGTGTCGCGCCCCCCGCGCATCCTCGGCCCCGGCGACAAGGAGAACCTCACGTTCTTCAAGCTGGCCCAGCGCGGCTTCCGGCTGGAGTTGACGGGCGGCCCCCGCCCGCTGACCATGGTGGACGTGGAAGACGTGGTGGACCTGCTCGTGCTCCAGGCAACCCACCCCGCGGCGCTGGGTGAGGCCTTCTTTTGCGCGGGCCCGGGTGAGCCCCTGTCCCTGGAGGCCGTCCAGGACCTGGGCGCGCGGGCGCTGGGGTTGCACCCGCGCACGGTGCGCCTGCGCCCGGGCATGCTCCAGGCCCTGGCCACGGCGGCGGACGGCGTGTCGCGGCTGACGGGCCGCAAGCTGCCCCTCAACCGGAAGCTGGCGCGGCAGCTGCTCGCGCCCGCATGGACGTGCTCCGGGGCCAAGGCCGAGCGGCTGCTCGGCTTTCACCCCCGGCGCGACCTGGCGGACTCCATCCGACGCAGCGCCCAGTGGTATCGGGAGCAGGGCTGGCTCTAGGCCCCCCTCCCCCCGGCAACATTGACCTTACCCCCCTCGGAGTGTCAGGAAGCCCGCAGTCACATGCCCTCGAAAGCTGCATTCTTCGATGTTGACGGGACGCTCGTGAAGACGAACGTCGTCCACGTCTACGCGTACTACGCGATGAACCGCGGCTCCGTGCTGGGTATCGCCGGGCGGACGCTGAGCACCGCGCTCAGCGTGCCGCTGTTCGGCGTCATGGATGCGCTGGACCGCAAGACGTTCAACGAGTTCTTCTACCGTTATTACGCCGGCCTCAGCGAAGACCGCCTGGTCACCATCGCCGAGGACATGTTCGAGGACGTGCTCCAGCCCGCCCTCTACGAACAGACCCAGGACCTCATCGACCAGGCCCGCCGCAGCGGCTGCCGCATCGTGCTCGTCACGGGCGCGCTGGACTTCACCATGCGCCCGCTGGCCCGCCACCTGGGCGCCGACGACATGATCGCCAACAAGATGCAGTTCGTGGGCGGCAAGGCGACGGGCAAGGTGATTCCGCCCATCATCGAGGGCGCGAACAAGGCCAACGCCATCCGCGCCTACTGCACCAGGGAGGGCTTGTCGCTGGACAAGTGCCACGGCTACTCCGACAGCGCCTCTGACTACGCCATGCTCGCGGTGGTGGGCCGTCCCACCGCGGTGAACCCGGACCTGCGGCTGCGCTCCATCGCGCGCGCCTACAACTGGCCCATCCTCGACCTCAAGTAAGAGCCCCATCTCCATGCGCCCGTTCAAGACGCTCCAGAAGCTGTACGACGAGGAAAGCCAGGTCGTCATCACCGAGAAGGGCAGCCCCCCGCGTGTGCTGTTCCATGGTGAGAACTTCCTGCAGGAAGACCTGCCCGTCGGCACCCGAGTCATCTTCCCGCGGCCTCCGCTGGCCGGCGTGCCCAACGTCAAGGCCGCCATCCGCTACGCCATCAACAACCCGGAGGGCATGGAGCCGCTGCACGCCCTGCTCAAGCCGGGCATGCGCCTGACGTGCGTCATCGACGACATCAGCGTGCCGCTGCCGCCCATGGTGACGCCGGACGTGCGGCAGACCATCCTGGAAATCGTCCTGGAGCTGGCCGCCGACAGCGGCGTGGACGACGTCCACCTGGTCATCGCCAACGCCCTGCACCGCCGCATGACGGAGGGCGAGATGCGGCGCATGGTGGGCGAGAAGATCTTCAACGCCTACTACCCGGACCGCTACTACAACCACGACGCCGAGGACCCGGACGGGATGGTCGCGCTGGAGCGCACGTCCCACGGGGAAGAGGTGTCCGTGAACCGCCGCGTGGCGGAGAGCGACCTCATCGTCTACGTGAACGTGAACTTCGTGCCCATGAACGGCGGGCACAAGTCCATGGGCACCGGGGTGTCCAACTACGCGTCGCTGCGCCACCACCACAACCCGAAGACCATCCGCGCCTCGGACAGCTACATGGAGCCGAAGGCCAGCGCGCTCTACAAGAGCAACGAGCGCATCGGGCGCAACATCGACAAGCACCTGAAGGTCTTCCACATCGAGACGGCGCTGAACAACCGCATGTTCGGCGGCCCCACCGACTTCCTCGCCAAGAAGGAGGAGGACTACACGGAGGCGGACCGGCTGAAGTTCCAGGCCATGCGCTTCGCGCTGTCCAAGCTGCCCCGCGCGGCGGCGCGCAAGGTGCTCAACTCCGTGCCCGCGCCCTATGACGTCACGGGCGTCTACGCCGGAGCGACGGAGCCCACGCACCAGAAGACGCTGGAGACCAGCTGGAAGCAGTACGTGGTGCCGGTGGAGGGACAGAGCGACATCGTCATCTTCCCCATCCCGTTCATCTCCCCGTACAGCGTCAACTCCATCCTCAACCCGCTGCTCGTGCAGGTGATGGGGCTGGGCTACTTCTACAACCTGAACCGCGGCGTGCCCCTGGTGAAGAAGGGCGGCGTGCTCATCCTCCTGCACCCGGCCTACGACGAGTTCGACCCCGAGCACCACCCCAGCTACATCGAGTTCTTCCACCGGCTGCTGCCGGAGACGCGCGACTCCATGAAGCTGGAGCACAAGTACGAGCGCGAGTTCGCGGAGAACCCCAGCTACGTGCACCTGTACCGCAAGGGCAACGCCTACCACGGCGTGCACCCCTTCTACATGTGGTACTGGGGCGAGAACGGCCGCCAGCACGTGGGCAAGGTCATCGTGGCGGGCGCCGAGAACAACCACGTCCCCGCCCTGCTCGGCTGGGACCGCACCGACACGCTCACCGAGGCCATCGAGGAGGCCCGCGGGTTCATGGGCCGTTCGGCCACCATCAGCCTGCTGCGCATCGCGCCCACGGTGATGGTGGACGTGAAGTGAGGACGCCCATGTCATCGCTTCCCGAGCTGAACGTCGCCCAGGTCTTCACCGGCAAGCGCCTGCTCTTCGCGGGCGCCACCGGCTTCGTGGGCAAGGTGACGCTGTCCATGCTGCTGACCCGCTACGGGCAGGAGCTGGACAAGGTGTACGTGCTGGTCCGCAAGGGCAGCGCCGCCTCCGCCGAGCGCCGCTTCTTCGACAAGGTGGCCACCAGCGAGCCCTTCCAGCCGCTGCGTGACAGCCTGGGTGAGGAGGGCGCGCTCGAGTTCATCCGCCGGAAGGTGGAGGTGCTCGACGGCGACATCACCGACCCGTGGATGGGCCTGGAAGAGGCCCGCGTGGCCGCGCTGACCGGCCAGGTGCACGCCTTCATCAACTGCGCGGGCCTGGTGTCCTTCAACCCGTCGCTGGAGGTGGGCCTCAACGTCAACACCCACGGCCTGAAGTTCGCCGCCGAGCTGGCCGTGCGCTGGTCGGTGCCGCTGGTGCACATGTCCACGGCCTTCGTGGCGGGCAACCGCAGCGGGCTCGTCTTCGAGGACGAGGAGATTCGCGGCTACTTCCCCAAGCGGGACGAGCTGGACGGCCGCGACTTCAGCCTGGAGCAGGAGCTGCAGGACGCCGCGCGCATCGTCGCGCGGCTGCGCGAGCAGGCCGAGGACCGGGCCCTCACGTCCACCTTCCGCAAGCGGGCGCTGGACCGCCTGTCCGAGGAAGGCCGCGACGCCACCGACGAGAAGACGCTGCGCCTGGCGGTGGGCCGCGAGCGCAAGCTGTGGCTCAGCGGTGAGCTGGTGCGCGCCGGCATGGAGCGCGCCGCCCACTGGGGCTGGCCCAACACGTACACGTACACCAAGTCCCTGGGTGAGCAGGTGCTCGCGGCCACCCCCGGGCTGCGCTACTCCATCGTGCGGCCCTCCATCGTGGAGAGCGCGCGGCACTTCCCCTTCCCCGGGTGGAACGAGGGCTTCACCACCTCCGCGCCGCTGGCCTTCGCCGGCATCAAGGGCCCCGGCGGCATCCCCGCCGGTGAGAACACCATCCTGGACATCATCCCGGTGGACCAGGTGGCCGGCGCCACCATCGGCATCACCGCGCACGCCATGGAGGTGGAGGAGCGCCGCGCCTACCAGCTGGCGTCCGGCGACGAGAACCCCTTCTACGCCAGCCGCTCCGTGGAGCTGGTGGGCCTCTACCGGCGGCGCTTCTACCGGAACCGCGAGTCGGGCAACAAGCTGATGAACAAGCTGCGCTCGCGCCTGGAGCCGCAGCCGGTCAGCAAGAAGGAGTTCGAGCTGTTCAGCGCGCCCATGCTGTCGCGCGGCGCGCGCTTGTTGAAGAAGGCCATCGACGAGGTGCGTCCCGCCTGGGGCGCGCCGGCCGTCCAGGCCATGCTGGACAAGGCGAAGGTGTCGCTGGACGAGGTGGACGACAACGCCCAGGGCATCATCGCCCTGACGCAGCTGTTCCTCCCCTTCCTCTACGAGAACCGCTACGTCTTCCGCTGCGACAACACGCGCTCCGTCTATGCGCGCATGGCGCACGCGGACCGGTTGAAGGTCCCCTGGGACCCGGAGACCATCAACTGGCGCGACTACTTCATGGAGACGCACCTCCCCGGCCTGGAGAAGTGGGTGTTCCCGGGCATGGAGGAGGAGCGCGAGAAGCGCACCGTCATCCCCGCGCACCGCGACCTGCTGGAGCTGCTGGAGGCCACGGTGCACGCCTACCGGCACCGGGTGGCCTTCCGCATGGTGGAGGGCGAGAAGGAGGAGCGCTTCACCTACGGCGAGGTGCACCGCTACGCCGCGCGCGTGGGCAGCTACCTCCTCCGCGCGGGCATCCAGCACGGCGACCGCGTGCTGCTGGTGTCCGAGAACCGGCCCGAGTGGGGCATCAGCTACTTCGGCATCCTCCGCTCCGGCGCCACCGCCGTCCCGGTGGATCCGGGCCTCAGCGAGGCGGAGCTGCTCAACATCGCCCGCCGCGCGAACGCGCGCGCGTGCCTGGTGTCCGAGGACGCGGCCCGGGACTTCCCCGGCCTCCTCAGCGGGCTGGGTGAGGGCGTCACCGTCGCCAGCCTCGCCGAGGCGATGACGGGCGACCCGGACCACCCGGACCGCATCGGGCCGGTGCGCAAGTCCGCCGCCGCCGACGACCTGGCCAGCATCATCTTCACCTCCGGCACCACGGGCACGCCCAAGGGCGTCATGCTCACCCACCGCAACTTCGCCTCGCTGGTGGCGAAGCTGGCGGGGGCCTTCGACGTGGGCGTGGGCGACGGCGTGCTGTCCGTGCTGCCGCTGCACCACACCTTCGAGTTCGCCTCCGGCTTCCTCACCCCGTTCTGGCGTGGGGCGGAAATCACGTACATCGACGAGCTGACGTCGGACCGGCTGGGCGAGGTCTTCGAGACGGGCCGCATCACCGCCATGGTGGGCGTGCCGGCGCTGTGGCAGCTCCTGCACCGGAAGATTACGCAGGAGTTCGCCAGCCGCCCGCCCTTCATCGAGCAGGCGCTCAAGGCGCTGATGGCCACCCACGGCGAGCTGCGCAACCGCAACAACGTCAACCTGGGCAAGCTGCTGTTCTGGCCGGTGCACCGCAAGTTCGGCGGGCGCATCAAGGTCATCGTGTCGGGTGGCTCGGCGCTGCCGGACGACGTGCACAAGGCCTTCCACGAGCTGGGCTTCAACATCACGGAGGGCTACGGCCTGACGGAGGCCGCGCCGGTGCTGGCGGTGACGAAGCCCGGCAACAAGCGCCAGCCCGGCACGGTGGGCCGCGCGCTGCCCGGCATCGAGCTGCGCATCCTCAACCCGGACAACGACGGGCTGGGCGAGGTGCTGGCCAAGGGCCCCAACGTCATGCCCGGCTACTTCGGGGACCGCGAGGCCACCGAGGCGGTGCTCAAGGAAGGCTGGCTCCACACGGGCGACCTGGGGCGTCTGGACGCGGAGGGCCGCCTGTACCTGGTGGGCCGCGCCAAGGACGTCATCATCGACCACAACGGGAAGAACATCTACCCGGACGAGCTGGAGGAGCTGTACCAGGACCACGCGCACGTCAAGGAGCTGTCCATCGTCGGCCTGCCGGACGAGGCGGGCGGCGAGAAGGTGGCGTGCCTGTGCGTGCCCGACTACGGCGACCGCCCGCGCGAGGAGGTCCGCCGCGAGCTGGAGGAGCACTTCCGCAAGGTGAGCGCGGGCATGCCCTTCTACCGGCGCGTGAAGGTGCTGCGCCTGTGGGATGGCGAGCTGCCCCGCACCGCCAAGCGCAGCGTGAAGCGCAAGCAGGTGGTGGAGGAGCTCAAGCGGCAGGAGCGCATGGCCGCCAGCGCCAGCAAGGCGCGCGAGAAGGTGGCCAACCCCAGCACGGGCGGCATCGCGGACTGGCTCTACCCGCTCATCGCGGAGGTCAGCCACCGCGCGGTGGCGGACGTGCGGCCGGACGCGCTGCTCAGCGGGGACCTCGGCTTCGACTCGCTGATGCTCACCGAGCTGTCCTCCGCGCTGGAGGCGGCCGGCGTGCCCCTGCCCGCGGTGGAGGACCTGACGCAGGTGCAGACGGTGGAGGACCTGCGCAAGCTGGTGGCCTCCTCCGGCAAGCGCCCCGCCGTGGAGACGCGGGCGAAGGAGATCTCCAAGGAGAACGAGCGGGCCGAGGAGGTGGAGATTCCGGTACCCGACGTGGTGGCGGACGTGGGCCGGCAGCTCCTGTCCTTCGGACAGAAGGTGCTCTACGGCGGCGTGTTCGACGTGAAGGTGACGGGCAAGTCCTTCATCCCTCAGAACCGCAACTTCCTCGTCATCGCCAACCACGCCAGCCACCTGGACGCGGGGCTGGTCCGCGTGGCGCTGGGGGACCAGGGCGAGCGGCTGGTGTCCCTGGCGGCGCGCGACTACTTCTTCAACACGCCCCTCAAGCGCGCGTGGTTCGAGAACTTCACCAACCTGGTGCCCATCGAGCGGCAGGGCTCGCTGCGAGAGTCGCTGCGGATGGCGGGCGAGGCGCTGCGGCAGGGCTACAACGTCCTCATCTTCCCGGAGGGCACGCGCTCGACCACCGGCGAGCTGATGGAGTTCAAGTCCACGCTGGGCTACCTGGCGCTCACCTTCCAGGTGGACGTGCTGCCGCTCTACATCGACGGCGCCTTCGACGCGCTGCCCAAGGGCAGCGTGTTCCCGAAGACGAACACGCCGCTGCGCGTGAACATCGGCCCCGCGCTGAGCCACTCGGAGCTGCGCGTGCGCGTGCAGGGCATGGCGCGCTCGGAGGGCTACCGCTACTCCACCCGCATCGCGGAGGACGCCATGCGGGCGCTGCGTGACGGGCGGGTGCTGAACCTGGAGCGGGTGGACCTGCCCCCGGCCGGCGCTGCCACCCGCAAGTCCACGTCCATGTCCACGGAAGGGAAGGACTCGTGAAGCTGCTGGTGACGGGAGGCACGGGCTTTCTGGGCACGCACCTGGTGCCCAAGCTGGTGGCCGCGGGCCACGCGGTGCGGCTCATCGGCCGCTCGCAGCCCACGGGCGCGGCCTACGCGGGGACGGAGTACGTCCCCGGCGACTTGAAGCACCGGGACGCGGTGCGCCGCGCGCTGGAAGGCGTGGACGCCGTCTACCACCTGGCGGGGCTCGTCTCCTTCCAGCCGAAGGACGCGCGGAAGATGTTCGAGCTGCACGTGGACAGCACCCGCGAGCTGCTGCGCGACGTGCGCGAGGCCGGCGTGAAGCGCGTGGTGCTGGCCTCCACCTCCGGCACCATCGCGGTGTCGAAGGAGGCGCAGGTCCGCGACGAGAGCGCCGACTACCCGATTACGGTGGTGGGCCAGTGGCCCTACTACCTGTCGAAAATCTACGAGGAGAAGCTGGCCCTCGAGTACTGCCGCAAGCACGCCATTCCCCTGGTGGTGCTCAACCCCAGCCTGCTGATGGGGCCGGGGGATGACCGGCTGTCCTCCACCTGGACGGTGGTGAAGTTCCTCAACCGCGAGATTCCGGCCATGCCCGGCGGCGGCATCTCCTTCGTGGACGCGCGCGACGCGGCGGACGCCTTCGTCCAGGCGCTCACCCGGGGCGAGGTGTACGGCCGTCACCTCATGGGCGTGAACATGTCCATGAAGGACTTCTTCCAGCGGCTGGAGCGCCTGTCCGGCGTGCCCGCGCCGCGGCTGAAGCTGCCCGCCCAGGTCAACGTGCTCGGCGGAAAGCTGCTGGAGCGCTGGGCCAAGGTGCGCGGCACCACGCCCACGCTGGACCCGCAGGAGATCGACATCGGCGAGCACTGGTTCTGGCTGGATGCGTCCAAGGCGGAGGCCCAGCTCGGCTTCCGCGCGCGAGACGTCCAGGAGACGCTCGCCGAGACGGTGCAGCACATCTACGGGAAGATGCCGCCCCAGAGCCTGCCGGGCACCAAGGGCCGGCTGGCGGAGCTGCGCGAGAACACCTGAGCCGCGGCCCTGGCGGGAGCCTCCGGCCCCCGGACTCCCGCCCCGTGGCCCCGGGGTGCTGGCCCCAGCACGTGCCGAGTCGCCGCGCGTGCCTGGGGCCACCGAGCGCCCTCACCTGCCCTGACGGCGCGGCGCCCTCCGGCCCACCGCTAGCGCTGCGGCATGCCGACGGTGCGCTGGGCCTTGCCCACGAGCTGCGCGGCCCACGGCTCCGAGCGGTGGCTCCACACCCAGGCCGCGCCCAGGAAGGCGCAGCCGAGGAGCACGAGCACCAGCCGCGCGAGGAAGGACGGCCCCGCGTCGCTTGCGCTGGTGGCCACGGCCTAGCCCACCACGCGGTTGCGGCCCGACTTCTTCGCCTTGTACAGGTTGGCGTCCGCCACCTTGATGAAGTGCGTGGGCTCCAGCATGTCCGGCGTCTGCTCGGCCACGCCGATGGAGATGGTGACGGGGATTTCCTTGTCGTCGTAGACGAAGGACTTCCCTTCGATGAGCCGGCGAATCTTCTCCGCGAACAGGCTCGCCTTCTCCGGCCCGTCCTCGGGCAGGACGATGGCGAACTCCTCACCGCCGTAGCGGGCGAAGCACTGCTCGCGGCGCACCAGGCGCTTGATGGACTGGGCCAGCTCGCGCAGCACGTAGTCCCCGGCGAGGTGGCCGTGGACGTCGTTGATCTGCTTGAAGTGGTCGATGTCGAACATCATCAGCGTCAGCGAGCGCTGATAACGCGTGGACCGGCCCATCTCCTTCTCGAGGTACTCCAGGAAGTACCTCTTGTTGTTGATGCCGGTGAGGCCGTCCGCGATGGTCAGCGTGTAGATGGTCTCGTGGTACTGGGTCTCGATGTTGTCGCCATCGAGGAACTTGAAGATGGAGCCTCCCACCTTGCCCAGGTCGCCGCTGCGCAGCGGCGGGGCCGGAAGCACCTCCTGGGCGTTGAGGAAGGTGCCGTTGGTGGAGCCCAGGTCCTCGACGAGCATCTTCCCACCACGCCCCAGGATGCGGGCATGGCGGCGGGACACGTTGTCCAGGTCCACCACGACGTGGTTGTGCTGATCCCGGCCAATGGTGAGCTCGGCATCCTCGATGAGGTACTTCTTGCCCAGCTCGGGACCGTGAATCTGCACGAGACAACACTCCGTGCTGCGGTGGGCATGCACGTTGAGCGTTGAAATCTTGGTGACGCGGGTTTCGTCGCCGGCCATCGGAAACGAGGCTAGCACGACAGCCTCGGCAGGCGCCATGCAACGCCACTGGAGCCGATTCATCGGCCCTTGGCGGCGTTTCTCCCACATCGAACCCGGAGCCGCCGGGGGGGCGTGGCGGGGGGACTCCCCGGGGCGTCGGACGTCCTGCGCCGGGCAGGGCACCTGAACAGGCGGTTCGGCACTCAACGAAGGGGGGCGGGTGGGCGCGCGTGCCCTTGCCGGCCCCCTGGGGGCGGCTAACGTCCGGAACACCTATGTCCAAAGTCCTGGCGATGATTCTGGCCGGAGGCGCGGGCACGCGCCTGGAGCCCCTGACGCGTGAGCGCGCGAAGCCCGCCGTCCCCTTCGGCGGCCGCTACCGCATCATCGATTTCGTCCTCTCGAACTTCGCCAACTCCGGCGTGTACCGGATGAAGGTGTTGACGCAGTACAAGAGCGACTCGCTCAACAACCACCTGTCCCGCGCGTGGCGGATGACGGCGTTCCTGGGGCACTACGTGGAAGCCGTCCCCGCGCAAATGCGGACGGGGCTGGATTGGTACAAGGGCAGCGCGGACGCCATCTATCAGAACCTCAACATCATCACCGACGAGGAGCCGGACTACATCTTCGTCTTCGGCGCGGACCACGTGTACCGGATGGACACGCAGCAGATGCTGGACTTCCACTGCGCGAAGAAGGCGGCGTGCACGGTGGCCGCGATTCCCGTCCCGATTGAGCAGGGGCGCGAGTTCGGCATCATCGACGTGGGGCCGGACGGGCGGATGCGGCAGTTCCTGGAGAAGCCCAGGGATCCGCCCCCCATGCCGGGCAACCCGAAGATGTGCCTGGCGTCCATGGGCAACTACCTCTTCTCCACCGATGTGCTGGTGCAGGAGGTGGTGCGGGACGCGGCGGACGAGGCGAGCGCGCACGACTTCGGCAAGTCCATCATCAGCGAGCTGTATAAGCGCGCGCCGGTGTACGTGTACGACTTCGCCCAGAACGAGGTCGCCGGCCAGGAGGCCAAGGAGCGCGGCTACTGGCGGGACGTGGGGAACATCGACGTCTACTACCAGTCCAACATGGACCTGGTGGAGGTGGACCCGACGTTCAACCTCTACAACGACCGCTGGCCCATCCACACCCAGACCAACAACTACCCACCGGCGAAGTTCGTCTTCGCGGACGAGCAGAACCACCGCGTGGGCCACGCCATGGACTCGCTGGTCGCGGAGGGCTGCATCATCTCCGGCGGCAGCGTGCGGCGCTCGGTGCTGTCTCCCAAGGTGCGCGTCAACTCGTACTCGGACGTGGAGGACTCCATCCTCTTCGAGAACGTCACCATTGGCCGGCGCTGCCGCATCCGCCGGGCCATCATCGACAAGAACGTGGAGATTCCGCCGGGGATGACCATCGGGTTCGACCCGGTGGAGGACAAGCGGCGCTTCCACGTCACGCCCGCGGGCGTGGTGGTGATTCCCAAGGGCATGAAGGTGACGTGAGCCGCCATGCGCACCGACGGGCTCCACCTGCGACCCGCGAGGGAGTCCGACCGGCGCACGCTGTGGCGCATCCACACCCAGGCCGTGGAGGCGCTGTGCCAGCGGGCCTACGCGCCCCACGAGGTGAGGACGTGGGTGCGCCTGCTGAGGCCAGAGGGCTATCTGCGGCCGGACCACCCACGCACGGTGCTGGTGGCGGAGCGAGGCCGGCGCGCGGTGGGCTTCGGGCAGGTGGACGTGGGCCTGGGCGAGCTGGAGGCGCTCTACGTCCTGCCGGACGAGACGGGACACGGCGTGGGCGCCACCCTGCTGTCGGCGCTGGAGGCCACCGCCTGGCGCGGCGGCGCGGCGGTGCTCGGGCTGGATGCCAGCCTGAACGCGGAGCGCTTCTACCAGCGGCACGGCTATGCCTCCGTGCACCTGGCGCTGCGTCCACTCACGCCCGACGTGCAGCTGGCGTGCGTGCGGATGCAGAAGCAGCGGCAGGCCCCCGCTGGGACTAGGTGAAGGCGGCCTTCACCTCGGGCTTGTTGAGCACCACCAGGGCCCAGATGCCCACGGGGATGCCCAGACACACACAGGGGCCACAGCAGGGGATGACGGCGATGATGGCGGCAGCCATCGCCAGCCCGTGGCTCTGCAGGTTCTTCATCTTCAGGGCGCCGAAGAAGACAATGCCGTTGAGCACGACCGAGAGCAGCGCGAAGAGCACCTTGCTCCCCGTGGCGCTCACGCCGGCGAGCACCTGCCGGGCGCCCTCGGGAAGGTTGGGGTCCTCGAGCAGCTGCTCGACCGCGGGGTCCGCCCCGCCGAAGGCCTGGAGCACATTGATGAGCCCCAGCAGCACGGAGATGGCGGACAGGACCATCAGCAGGATGGCCGGCAGCGACACGGCTTCCTTCGCACCCGCGCCGCCGGGAGAATTCATCGTTCCGTAGGTGTTCTCCATGGTCCCCAGTTCCCCTCTGTGCCGCGTGAATGGTGTGCGGGCGACTGTCCCGCGCGCGGCCATTCCACTCGGAGTCAGGTGAGCGCGCCAAGGGAAATGACGTGCGCCCTCCCCTGCCCCGCTCAGGCCTTGAAGGTGAGCAGCGGGGCGAGGCGGGCCACCTCTTGGACGATTCCGGCCTCCACCTGGGCGTCCACCACCGGGCGGATGGGCTTGTAGGCCGCGGGCGCCTCCTCGATGCGGCGCTCCGCGCGCAGGGTGATGCAGTCCACCCCCGTCAGCCCCAGGGCCGCCTCACCGTGGTCCGCGCCCCCTCGGGACAGGGAGAAGCGCGAGCGCGCGCGGCCCGCCCCATGGGACGCGGACTCCAGCGCCCGCGCATCACCACGCCCCACCATGAGGAAGGACGTGGCCCCCATGGAGCCGGGGATGATGACGGGCTGCTCCGCCCCGGCCGGGCATGCTCCCTTGCGCGCCAACCAGCCCCCGTCATGGGGCAGGGTCAGGTTGTGGGGAACGTCATAGACGAGCGGCGCCTCCACATCCCCGAAGAGCTCGCGGAGCGTCTGGCGCAGTAACTCCGCCAGGAGCAGCCGGTTGAGGAAGGCGTAGTTGGCCGCCGTCGCCTCCGCCTCCAGGTACTCGGAGACGAGCCCCGCGTCCGCCAGCGGGAGGATGCCGCTGTCCGGCAGCGGCGAGCCCCGCGGCCAGGCCCGTCGCGCCCGCGTCTGCCAGGCCACGCCCACGTGCTTGCCCACGTCACGGCTGCCGGAGTGAATCATGAACGCGAGCTGCCCTTCGCGCACACCCCACCGCCACGCGCTCGCCCGGTCCTCCACCGCCTCCACGCGCTGCACCTCCACGAAGTGGTTGCCGCCGCCAATGGTGGCCAGCCCCGCGTCCCGCACCACGCCCTCGCGCGTGAGGGACTCGGGCGCCCAGGCGGGGTGCCCCTTCAGCCCGCCCCCCAGGTGGATGCGCGCCACCTCCGCGTCGAGCTGCTCCAGGTCAGCCCGCCCCGCACAGCCCAGGGGCCGCTCCAGCGTCTCCACCAGCCAGCCCTGGATGCCGTCCCGCAGCAGCGCCTCGGAGGCCCGCGAGGACATGGCCACATCCCGGGTGCCGAAGAAGTAGTGGCCCTTCATCCGCTCGACGAAAGCACCGCGCTTCGCCAGGAAGTCCTCCACCGGAATGTCCGCGACGTGCAGGCGCATGCCACAGTTGATGTCGGTGCCGATGGCGCCGGGGACCACCAGCCCCCGTGTGTGGAGCACCGAGCCAATGGCCACGCCCGAGTCCCCCGGATGGAAGTCCGGGGTGGCGCGCACGCGCAGCACCTCCCCGCCAGCAGGGTGCTTCAAGGCGGCGAGGTGGGCGAGCTGCCGGAAGGCCTTGGCCTCCACGGGCAGGTCCGGCGGAAGGAGCACCTCGGCGGGCGGCGAATGCGCATCGCTCTGGAGGCGCACGGAGTAGAGGTGGCCGTCGTAGGCCACATCGAGCCCCTCGCGGGCGAGCGCCCGGAGAAGCCGGTTCAGTTTCGGCTGCATGACCCAGCTCAGGAATGCCCCGGGGCCCGATGAGGGCACAGCCAGGGGGACGTGACGGAGAGATGAGGGACCTTGGGTCAGCAGCCGCGGTCGCCAGACGGCGCGAAGCCGTCCTCACCATGCACACACGGGCACGAGGGCTCTTCCTGACGGGGTGCTACACGGCTGCGGACAGGCCGCCGTCCACGTTGATGGCCGCGCCGCTGATGTAGCCACCGCGCGGCGACAGCAGGAAGGCCACGGTGTCCGCGAACTCCTCCGCCCGCCCCACCCGCCCCAGCGGAATGCCCGTGCGACGGGCCGCCTCCTGCAGGAAGGGCTCCATGGGTTTGCCCGCCGCCAGGGCACGACGCACCCACTGGCCGCTCTCGATGCTGCCCACCAGCACCGCGTTCACCCGGATGCCGTACGGGCCCAGCTCCTTCGAGAGCGCCTTCGTCAGCGCGAGCCCCGCCGCCCGGGACACCGACGAGGGCGTGGAGTTGGCCCCCGGCGTCTTCGCCCCGATGGACAGCACGTTGACGATGGCGCCGCTCCCCGCCTCCTTCAGGAACGGGAGCGCCTGCCGGGAGGCGCGAATCGCCGCGAAGACCTTGAGCTGGAGGTCGGCCTCCCACTCCGCGTCGCTCACGGAGGCGAAGGGCCGCGCCGCGGCGGTGCCCGCGTTGTTCACCAGCGCGTCGATGCGCCCCCAGCGCGCGTGCGCGGCGTCGACGAAGTGCTCCACCTCCCAGGCACGAGACACGTCGGCCTGGACGGTCAGCACATCACCGCCCTCGGCACGGAGGGCCGCGGCGGTGGCCTCTAGCCGCTCCACGCCGCGGGCACAGAGCGCCACCTTCGCGCCCTCCCGGACGAGCGAGCGGGCCACCGCCGCCCCCAGGCCATCCGAGCCTCCCGTCACCAGTACCACCTTGCCGCCCAGCTCCAGGTCCATGTGCCCGCTCCTCTCAGCCAGCACAGGCCCCGCGAGGCGCATGCGTCTCGCGGGGAGCCATGCGCTGGACGTCACGTCCTCACGCCGGCTGCTTCACCACGATCCGCTTCTGGTCGAAGGCCGCCAGCGTCTGGGCAATCTCCTCGTTCACCGCGCGCAGCATGTCCTGCTTCTCCCGGAACGGGAGGAAGGCGCTCTTGAAGCCGGAGACGAGGATGGTGGTCAGGTCCTCCAGCGACAGGCCCAGCTGGGAGTGCGCCGTCCACAGCTCCTTCGTCACCGTGGTGTCGGTGATGAGCCGGTTGTCGGTGTTGATGGTCACCCGCAGGCCGTAGTCGAAGTAGAACTTCAGCGGGTGCGCCGCCAGGCTGGGCACGGCGCCCGTCTGCACGTTGGAGGTGGGGCACACCTCGAGCGGAATCCGGTGGTCGTTGACGTAGTTGAGCAGGTCACCGTCCTCGCGGAGCCGCGTGCCGTGTCCGATGCGGTGCGCGCCCAGGTTGTGGATGGCCTGGGAGATGGACTCCGGCCCGTAGGCCTCGCCCGCGTGCGCGGTGCAGTTGACGTTGTTCTTGAGGATGAGTTGGAAGGCGTCCCGGTGGTCCTTCGCCGGGAAGCTCGCCTCTGCGCCAGCCAGGTCGAAGCCGATGACGCCGCGGTTCTTGTAGGCCACCGCCAGCTCCGCCAGCCGCATGGACGTCTGCGGGTTGATGTGGCGGATGCCGCAGACGATGACGCCGCACTTGATGCCCGTCTCGCGCTTCGCGGCGCGCAAGCCCTCGAGCACCGAGTCGATGACCGTGGTCATCTTCAGGCCCTTCTGCAGGTGCAGCGCGGGCGAGTAACGGACCTCCAGCCAGCGCACGTTCTCCGCGGCGGCGTCCACGGCCAGCTCGTAGGCGGCGCGGTAGAGCGCCTCGGCCGTCTGGAGCACGGACAACGTCACGTCGAAGGCGACGAGGTACTCCTCCAGGCTCTCGCAGACCTCGCCCATGTGGATGGCCTTGGCCAACCCGTCCTCGGTGTCGGCGAGCAGCTTGATTTTCTGCTGCTCGGCCAGCTCGAGGATGGTCTTCAGGCGCATGGAACCGTCCAGGTGGCAGTGGAGGTCCGTCTTGGGCAGCGCGCGCAGCAGCTCTTCCGTCACCGCCAGCGTGGGCGGCGGCACGAAGTCCGTCCGCCGGGCGGACGAAGGAATGCCGGTGGCGCTGGGAATCTCATCATCACGAATGGTAGGCATGGTCCAAGTTCCTTCCTTGCGCCATCCTCCAAACCATGTCGTCCCGCGCCTGTCCATGCACGCACGTGTTGCCCGCCCTCGCGCTGACACTGGTGGCGGTCATGGGGTGCCGGGAACCCGCCAGGAGCGACTTCCGCTACTCCACGGATGCCTCGTCGCGCGCAGGGCTGGTGCCCCTGACGGACGGCGTGCTGACGGCCAACGAGGCCGGCGCCGTCCTCCGGCTCGACCGCCGCGGGCACGTGCGCTGGCGCGTGCCCCTGGACAGGGAGGTGGCCACCCGGCCGGCCCTGCTCGGGGACAGCGTCATCGCCGGCACCGTAGGGGGAGACCTGGTCCGGCTGGCGCTCGCGGATGGCGCGGAGCGATGGCGCCTCACCGGAGAGCCCCCGGTGTTTACCGCACCCATCGTGGATGCGGAGGGAAAATCCATCTTCCTGGTCGCACCTGACGGGGCGGTTCGACGCCTCGCGGCAGACACGGGGAAGACGGACTGGGAGCGTCCCCCACCCGGCAAGCCCGGCCCGGTGGCGTCCCGTGGCTTCCCTACCCCGGTGGTCGATGGCCCCCTGCTGGTGGTGGCGCTCGGAGACGCGGGGCTGATGGCGCTGGCCACCGGGGACGGAGCGAAGCGCTGGCACAGAGAGCTTCCAGATGTTCTGGGGATGACGCTGTGGCGCGACACGCTCTACGTGAGCACCCGCCAGGGGCGCGTCATGGCGTTGAGCGTCGAGGACGGCGCCCCCCGCTGGGAGCAATCGCCCGCGGAGCACCCGACGGGTCCGCCCGCCCTGGCCCTGGGAGTCCTGTGGGTGGGCACGGGCGGAGACGCGCCCGCGCTGGTCGGGCTCTCCCCCACCGAGGGCAGGGAGGTCGCGCGGGTGCCCCTGCCCGACGCGCTCGTCACCGAGGTGGTGCCCGTCCGGGAGGAGCTGCTGCTGGTGCCCACCAGCGGGCGGCAGGGACGACTCACTGCCTTGAAGGCCACCTCGTGGGAGCAGGCCTTCTCCGTCCGCGCGGACACGCCCCTGCGCACCCCGCCGGTGGTGCTGGACGACCAGGTCATCGTGCTGGGCCTGGATGGCCGGGTGCTGGCGTGGCGCCTGCGGCCTCCCGAGCACTGAGCCCCGCGGCGGGCCTCACAGCAGCCGCAGCGTGGAGAGCGAGCGCTCCACCCGGGCGGACAGGGCGCCGTAGTCCCGCTCGGGAGCTGTGAAGAGGACGAGCACGAAGCCCTCCTTCCCCCGCACGAAATACACCAGCGTCCGCGCGCCACCCGCCTGGGAGAACTCGTAGCGCGCCACCGGCCCCGCGGGGAGCGTGCCCGAGGAGTCATGGAGCAGCTTCCCAGGCACGGGCAAACCGGCCGCCCCCAGCACCGCCTCGTGCCCGGCCCCGAGCGCGGGAGGCGCGCCCCTCACCGAGCGCAGCTCCAGCCCTCCGTCGAAGAGAGCGCGCGCAGGGGGCCCGGCCTCCACCGCGCGCAGGCCCATGCCGGAGGGCGGCTCGTACTGCACGCCGAGCTCTGGCGAAGAGAAACTTCGAGAGCAGCCCACGACGCACCACAGCAGGAGACACCAGGTCAGCGGAGCGAATCGCACGCCCCCGACTCTGCCACCAGCCACCACCGGCTGTCAGGCGCTCCGCCGGCTCCTCCTCCGTGAGGAGGGAGAGGCGCGCCTCCGCGCCCACTCGTCTCAGCTCGGCATCAGGAAGCGGGCGATGATGCGCTTGAGGCCCACGCCCCCGCCGAACTCCACCGTCACCTTCGCGTTGGGGCCATTGCCGTCCGCGGACACGACGCGCCCAACGCCGAACTGCTCGTGGCGCACGCGCATGCCGCGCACGTCTCCGCCGACGCCGTCCATGTCCGACGCCTGCGAGTAGGAGCGGTCGATGCGGGGACCATCGTCCTCGTCCCACGTCCGCTTGCGCTGCGTCGAGGGCACCATGGGCCGGGGCGCCTCGGGGACCTCCTGCTCGCTGATGCCGAACAGCGCCGGAGGCACGTCCCGCAGGAAGCGGCTGGGCGCGTTGTAGCGCAGCTCACCGAACAGCGAGCGGCACTGCGCCAGGCTCACGAAGAGCCGCTTGCGCGCGCGCGTGAAGCCCACGTAGCAGAGGCGCCGCTCCTCGGCCATCTCCTCCGAGGGCTCTCCCTCTGTCGGCATGTCCTCGTTCAGGTACATGGACTCCGACTTGACCGAGCGCGCGTGCGGGAAGACGTTCTCCTCCATGCCGGTGAGGAAGACGGCGTCGAACTCCAGGCCCTTGGCCGCGTGCAGCGTCATCAGCGCCACCCGGCCCTCGCCCACCTCCGCGTCCGCCTCGCCCACCAGCGAAATCTGCTCCAGGAAGGCCTGCAGCGCCGGCACATCCGCCGTCAGCGGCGCCGCGTCCACCTCGGGAGGGACGTCGCTGGGGGGATTCGCCGCGGCCGCGACCGCCGCCGCGGCCCGGTTCAGGTCGAACTCCTGCGCCGCGCCCAGGAACTCGCGGAGGTTCTCCGCGCGCGTCTGCGCCTCGTCGCTGCCCTCGGCCAGGAGCGTCTCCACCAGCTTCGTCTCGCGAAGCATCTGGTCCACCGCGCCCGCGGCGTCCTCGGTCTCCTGGGCGAACGTCGTCAGCGACTCCAGCAGGTTGCGGAAGCCCTTGAGCCGCTTCACCGCGGCGCTGTTGAGGGCGGGAATCTGCTCCGGCTGGGTGAGCGCCTCATAGAGGCTCACGCCCTGCGTGTTGGCGAAGTCCGTCAGCCGCTCCACCGTGGTATCGCCAATGCCGCGCGCCGGGATGTTGATGATGCGCAGCAGGTCCGCGTCCGAGCGCGGGTTCACCATCAGCCGGAGGTACGCGGAGGCGTCCCGCACCTCCGCCCGGTCATAGAAGCTGCGTCCGCTCACCAGGGTGTACGGGATGCGCGCCAGGCGGAGGGCCTCTTCCAGCACGCGGCTCTGCGCGTTCGCCCGGTAGAACACCGCCATGCTGGAGAGCTTGATGAAGCCCTCCCGCTGGAGCGCCAGGACCTGCCGCGCCACCTCCTGCGCCTCGGCCCGCTCGTCGCGGTTGAGCAGCAGGTTGAGCGTCTGGCCCCGCGGGCGCTCGGACCACAGCTTCTTCTCCATGCGCCGCGTGTTCTTCCGGATGACCTCGTGCGCCGCGTCCAGGATGTTCTGGTCGGAGCGGTAGTTCTGCTCCAGCTTCACCACCTTGGCGCCGGGGTACTGCTTCGGGAAGCCGAGGATGTTGTCCACGTCCGCGCCGCGCCAGCGGTAGATGGACTGATCGTCGTCTCCCACCACCACCAGGTTCGCGGAAGGCGGCGGCGCCAGCTGCTTGAGCAGCGCGTACTGCACCGGGTTGGTGTCCTGGAACTCGTCCACCAGCACGTGGTGGAAGCGGCGCCGGTAGTTCTCCAGCACATCTGGCCGGGTACGGAACAAGCTCACCAGCAGCAGCAGCAGGTCTCCGAAGTCCACCGCGTTGGCCGCGCGCAAGCGCTCCTGGTAGGCCGCGTACACCTTCCGCACCAGCTGGCCGCGCTCGTCACCGGGCGCCACCTGCATCTGCTCCGGCAGCCGGGCCGCGTTCTTCTCCTGGTCGATGCGGTGGAGGATTTCGCGCGGCTGCATGGACTCGATCCCCGCTTCACGCATGGCGCGCTTCACCACGTTGAGCTGGTCCGAGTCGTCATAGATGACGAACGAGCGCGTGAGCCCCACGTGCTCCGCCTCGCGTCGCAGAATCTGCGCCGCCGCGGAGTGGAACGTGCTCACCACCAGCTCGTTCGCCTGGGCGCCCAGGAGCTGCGTCAGGCGCTCGCGCATCTCCCGCGCGGCCTTGTTGGTGAAGGTGACGGCCAGGATGCGCCACGGGTAGACGTGGCGGACCTTCACCAGATGCGCCACGCGCCGGGTGATGACACGCGTCTTGCCGCTGCCCGCGCCGGACAGGACGAGCAGGGGGCCGTCACCGTGCAGCACGGCCTCGCGCTGGGGCGCATTGAGGTCTTCGAGGAGGGCGGATTCGTGTGGGTTCGCGGGAGACATTCGGAAGGGAACCCATGCTTCTAACGTCTTTCCCCCACCAATGGGCGTCCTTCCGGCACCCCTGTCCGGCTGCCCGGCCCCCCATGCATGCGGCGCGCTTATATAATGGTGCGCCTCCATGTCCGACTCCCCGACCGGCGTCCCTTCGAGGCCTTCCCAGGCCGACCTGGACCGCTACGCCGAACAGTTTTCCCAGAGCCTCACCCTGCGCCTGTTCGGCGCGAACCTCAGCTTCCCGGAGGGCCGCAAGGTGGTCGTCAGCATCCCGGAGCTGCGCCCCGAGCACCGGGGGGGCGCCGGCACCGCCAGCGCCGTCAACGGCGGCATCCTCGCGGCCCTCTTCGACTACGCCATCGGCTGCACCGGCGCCCTGGTGGACCCGGGCCGGCGCTGCGCCACCGTGCAGCTGTCCATGAGCTTCGAGCGCCCCGTCACGGGCGACAGCCTGCGCGTGGAGTCCGAAATCGACAGCCACACCGTGTCCCTGCTCTTCGCCACCGCACGGCTGTACGACGCCGAGGGCCGTCTGTGCGCCCGCTGCCAGGGCGTGGTGAAGCTCTCCAACCTCCGCTGGGCCTCCGGAGACAGCCCCGCCGTCAACTGACCCTTGCCCACCCTACCCCACATCCTCCCAGCCCCCGTCGATATATCCGGGCCGGACACACGTTCTGGGAGCACTGGGGAGCAGGCGTGCCCCTCAGAAGCCTCTGAGCGACGGGAAGACGGCATGAGTGCAGCCGTGCAGGGCCTGCGGATGACGACGCTGCGACTGTCAAAGGAAGCCGACGAGCCAGCCGAAGCGACCGCGCCGGGAGGGGATGAAGCCCTCCTCGCGCGGCGAGCACTGGCGGGTGACCGGGCCGCCTGGGACGCACTGGTGGCACGCCATCACCGGCGGGTCGTGGTATCGCTGCTCGCACGAGGCGTCCGGGTGGACCGGGCGCAGGAGCTGGCACAGGAGACCTGGGCGCGGCTCATCCAGCAACAGCAGCGCGGGCTGCTGACGGAGCTGCGTCTGCCCAACCTCGCCCTCACCCAGGCGGCCTTCCTGGCCGCGGACGATGCACGACGTGCACGCCGCGAGTCCGTCGCGAGCGCGGTGGACGAGCTGCCGGAGCGTCACCACCCGGTGGACCCCGCCGTGTCCGCGGAGCGGCGCCTGCTCTCCGAAGAGCAGCTGTCCCGCGCCCATGCCGCGCTGGCGCAGATATCGCCCAGCGCGCGAAACGTCTTTCTCCTGGCCTGTGACGGACAGGAGCTCCCCCATGCCGAAGTCGCCTCGCGCGTTGGCCTCTCGGTCCAGCGTGTGCGGCAGATCCTGTGCGAGGTCCGCAAGAAGCTGCGCACCGCGCTCGAGGAGGAAACCCATGCTTAAGCCCCACCTCACCCGCGACGCCGCGGAGCAATACATCCTGGGGGCGCTGGCACCGGAGAAGGCCGCGAGCCTGGAAGCGCACACGCTGGAATGCGAACCGTGCGCCCGGCTGCTCCAGGAAGAAGCCCTGCTGTCGGAACAGCTCCACGAAGTGGCCAGCACCGTCCCCCGGGACGCCCACGTCCTCCGCCCGGCCCGCTGGGACACGCGGCGCATGGGGCTGGGAACGGCCGGCGCGGCCCTGGCCACCGCCGCCTCGCTGGCCTTCGTGCTGCTCTCCGGCGAACGGCCTCCACCTGCTTCCAGCCCCCTCACCCTGGAGATGGCGCCGCCCACCGTGGCCCTGGAGAAGTTGGAGATGGAGGTCGCGGAGCCGCGAGCCGTCGTCGTGGCCTGCCCGGACCTGGCGACGCAGGCGTCGTGTACCCAAGCGGCCGAGGAGCGAGGGCTCCTCGTCCAGTATCCCTGGGGCACGGGTGAAGTCCCGCGCTATGAGGCCCGCACCGGCCTCCCCGAGGGCGCGCTGAGCGCGCGCCGCCCCGTGTCGCTGTGAGGATTCCCTTCATGGACTTCCGGAAGAAACTCGCCGCCCTGCTGCTCGCGCTGGCCTCCACCGGGGCCGGCGCGCAGTCATCGGATGGCGCCCAGAAGCTGCCCATCGGCTGGTATGTGACGGAGAGCGCCCCCAAGCGCTACGAGGCCGGCGTGGACAACGCCTCCACGTGCGAGGGCTCCCGCAGCGCCTTCCTCCGCTCGCTGACGCCCGACGAGAACGGCTACGGCACCTTCATGCAGGCCTTCGGCGCGCAAGACTTCCGCGGCAAGCGGCTGCGCTTCTCCGCCTCGCTGCGCATCAAGGACGTGGAGGGCTGGGCCGGGCTGTGGATGCGCGTGGAGGGCCCCGACCCGAAGCAGCCCCTGGCCTTCGACAACATGCAGTCGCGCGCCCTCGTCGGCACCGTGGGCTGCAAGCGCTACGAGGTGGTGCTCGACGTCCCGAAGGAAGCCACCACCATCATGGCCGGCCTCATCATGAGCGGCACCGGCCAGGCCTGGCTCGACGGCGTGCGCTTCGACGTCGTGGATGGGTCCGTGCCCGTGACGGACCTGCTGGCCTCGCGGCCGGTGGTGGCGTCCAGCGGCCCCGCGGGCCTGGAAGACGCGCCCGTCTCCGTATCGACGAGCGATCAACTGCCGCTGGGCCGCGTCGGGGACGTCTGGTTCAACCATGGCCGCATCGCGGCGGACAAGCCGTACACCCGGCGCCACGACGGCGTCTGGGTGAGCATCCTCGGCGAGGAAGTCTACGAGCACGGCATCGCGGTGACGGGCACCCTGGGGCAGCGCGCCCTGGACCTGAAGCTGAAGGCCGGCGGACGGCGCACCCTCATCGAGGGCACCTGGGGCGGCGAGCCCGTCAACATCCAGCTCACGCCGGAGAAGCTCACCATGCGCTGGGGCCGGCACACGCGCGAGCTGACGCGCGTCCTGGATGCCCAGGTGGACTCCACGTGCAACCGCTACCAGCGCACCAGCGGGCCGCGGGTGATGGACCAGCTGGATGTCTGCGGCGCGTCGCTGGGGACGCGGCCACCGAGCGCGCAGCTCGTGATGTCCTTCCTGGTGAATGGCTTCAGCCCCACGTTGCCAGCCCGAAGCCTGCCCATTCCGCAGCCGCCCGTGCGCAGCCGCCAGGCGCTCGACACCGAGCGGGCCGCCAGCGGCGCCGTGATTTCCCCGTGAGCGAGAGAGGGCCCGTGACAGCGGGCCCGATTTCGAACGCGGCGCCTCCCGTCAGAAGGCGAAGTCGCGCTCCAGCGTTTCGCTCCCCGCCTGCACGGACAGGTGGGCAGAGCGCGCGCCCGTGGATGACGCGGTCGTCAAGTCGAAGGAAAGGCCCTCCGGCCCCTGGGCCGGCTTGAGCGAGGGCCGGCCGGGGCTGAGGAACACCGCCGCCGTCACCGCCCGTCCGGAGAGGGGTTGCACCAGCAGGCGCACCCGCTGACGCTCGCGCACCAACACCACGCGGAAGTCCCGGCGCTCCTCCAGCACCTCCCGCTGCTCGGGGAAGCGCGCGGCGTGCGGGCGATGGGACACGGGCGCGCGAGAGGTGCGTGCCGCGCGGGCCACCGCGCCCCCCTCCTCCATGTCCAGCGCCTCGTCGATGGCCTCTTCGCCCTCGTCCAGCGCCAGCACGGCCTGGGCACACTCGCCACAGCGCGCCGTGTGCGCGTCCAGACGGGCCCGCTCGTCCTCGGACAGCAGCCCCATGTCGAGGCGCCAGAGGTCATCCGCGGTGAGGTGCCGGCGTGGGGGCGCGTCCACGGGCGCGGCGTCCGCCATGTCCGCACGGCACGCGTCGCAGCGCTGAAGGTGGGAGGTCAGCGTCGGGGAGGGGGCCGTCCAGGTGGCCACCAGGTCATCGCAGCCGGCGCGCGCGGAGAACCACCAGGCGGCGTCCTGCTCCGCGGGCTCGAGGAGGTCGAGCTCCTGCCGGCGCTGCGGATTGAGAGGGATGAACCAGCGCGCGCGGGGACGCAGCGACGAGTCCAGACTCTGAAGCGCGCCGAGAAATCGGTCTCGAAGCTGCGCGGCCTCGCCGTCGAGGGCCCCATGAAGGCCCTCCCAGACGGCCAGGGCGTGAGCGGCGGAGGCGGCCCGGTCGCGGGCGGAAAGTCCCTCCAGCGCGGAGGCCCGCCACAGGTCCGCTTCCTCACCGGCCCCCAGCGCCACCTCCATCGCTTCTTCCGCGGCCCTCAGCAGCAAGGGTTGCAGCGACTGTGGCTTCTGCGCCTTCAGCCAACCTTCCACCTGGGGTCGCCCCAGGCCCCGAAGGGCAGCGTCCACACCTTCGGTCTCCAACCGGGAGCGGCGGCGCAGCAGGTCGCCCGCAGCCTCGAGCACTTCACCGGGGGAAGCCGTGCCCGCCAGGAGCAGTGAGCGGCGGGCGGCATAGCGTGACAGCGTCTCTCCAACAATCATGGGTTCATTCCTCCTGGGTACCCCGGGTGTTGCGGGGAAGGAGGCGGCTCACGCTCCCTCCCCATGCGACTCGCGCTGAAGGTCCAGCAGGTAGAGCTTGAGGTAGGCCTGGGCACGGCTGACGCGCTTGTAGCTGTTCACCACGGTGATGTTCAGGCGCCGGGCACATTCTTCGTGATCCTCGACGTCCTCGTGGTGGTACAGGTCCCAAGCCGAGGCTTCCTTCGGGTGCTCCTGCTGGAGCCGGGCAAATGCAGCCCAATACAGTTCCTGGGCCTCGGCGCGCTCCTCACGCCGCTTCCCGAGCTCGACGGCGCGAGCCACCTCGGAGGGCGGCTCCTCCATGGCCTCATCGGGGTCCGACGGAGGCGCCGCGAGCTCCTCGCGGTGCTTCCGGTAGAAGTCGATGGCCACGTGCTTGACGATGCGCAGGAAGAACGTCTTGGGAGACGCGCTCCGCCCGGGCATCTGCTCCGATACGCCGCGGAACTGGTCGAGGCCGCGGTCGATGAACTTCCCCACCGCGTCCTGGAAGAGCTCGTCCGAGTCCGCGGGGGAACCACGGCCGTAGCTCGCCTGAATCTTGCTGATGACGTAGCGAGACGGACGGGCCCACCGCTGCACCAACGCCCCGAGCGGGCCTCCAACGGGCTCGCCAGTGGCGCGGCGGCGGACCACCTCCGCGAACAATTCGTCATCCGTGAGCTGCTCGTACACCGGAAGGACCTGGGGGCTGCGCCGGGGGAGTCGCCCCGGGATGTTGGGTTTCGGGGATGTGGCGCGGCAAGGTACCACGTTGGCATCCGCAGGCAGCCTCCGGCACAAGCAGGGGACGCCAACCCAGCGGAATCACCGGAGAATTGGCACCCACGGCGTTGGACGAAAGCCGCGCGGCGTTCCTGACCGGATTTATAGAGTAGCTGCCCGGAATCAGGCCCCGGAAATCCGCTTGTCAGGAACAGCGGAGGGCCGCGTCTTCGGCCGCATTGCTTTCGAGCGCCCGGCCGAAGCGGCCGAACAAGCCGTGGTTCGATTCCACGCATGCCCCAGGGGCGTGTTCCGACGGAGGGTCCGTCACTGATTCGAAATCAGCCAACCGGCTTCTTCACTCGGGCGCTCACTTTCTTCCCTTCCTGAGGATTCTTGTCATGTCGCGCCGCACCATCGTCATCGGAGACCTGCACGGCTGCTACGACGAAGCCGTGGAGCTGCTCGACAAGGTGGGCGCGACCTCCAGCGACCGCGTCATCTTCGCGGGTGACCTGGTGGACCGCGGCCCGAAGCGCCGCGAGTGCGTGGAGCTGGCCATGCGGCACGAGGCCATCCTGGGCAACCACGAGGAGAAGCACCTCCAGCAGCGCCACCGGACGGATGAGCGGCTGCACCCCGATCACCTCGAGACGCGCCGGGTGCTCGAACCCGAGCACTACGCGTGGATGGCCGGGCTGCCCCACTTCCTGCGGCTGCCGGAGCACAACGCCATCGTGGTGCACGCGGGGCTGCTGCCGCACCTGCCCGTCGAGCGACAGGCCCCGTATCACCTGCTCCATGCCCAGTGCATCCGGCCTCCCGCGGCCAAGAGCTACTGGCCATCCAAGGCACCGGCTGGCTGGACCTTCTGGACACACCACTGGAAGGGCCCGGAGCGCATCATCTTCGGCCACACCGTCTTCGACGCGCCGCTCGTCACCGAGTACGCGGTGGGCATCGACACCGGATGCGTCTACGGGCGGTCGCTGACGGCGGTGGTGCTCCCCACCTGGGAGCTCGTCTCGGTGCCGGCCCGGAGTACCTACCGGGGTGGCAAGGACGTGGCCCGGTACCCGGTGCACGGAGACGTGTCCGTGTTCTCGTAATCGCTTTCGCGCCCGGCCGACGGGGTCTCACACGCATACAGCTGTCGCGGGTTCGAATCCCGCCGGAGCCATACGCGGCTCCGTAGCTCAGCGGTAGAGCACTGGACCGTTAATCCAATGACGGCCTCGTCACTCGGGCGCACCCTTTCTTCCACATCCTCACTTCGCACGGGCCGCCTCCGCGGAAGCGGAGGTGGCCCGTGCGTCCACGCGCGGCGCACTCCGCTCGCCTCGTCGCGAGCGGTCCGCCCCGCGCCTGACCCGCGGCACGTCCCAAGGGGGACACCATGACGCCCCAGACGCAGAACCCGAGCGCGCTGCTGCCCGAGTCGCAGCGCGGTCCCGCCGAGCGCCTGCTGGACCTGGTGCTCGGAGGCTCCGCCCACCTGTGGCACAACCGGCTCGGCCTGGATGTGAATGGAACCTGGTACGCGGCGGCGCACGCCACGGCGGACCAGCGCGCGCGAGGGCGTCCGGTGAAGCCTGGCCTCTTCGCGCCGGCCGCGGTGAAGCTCTACGGACAGCTCCTGGACATCTACAAGCTCAACGCCGAGCTGATGGCGCACTTCGCCTCGTATGCGCTGACGCAGACGGACTGGCGCGACCTGAAGGTCGCGACGTGCGCGCTCATGCTGGTGCAGGCGCACGCGGGCCAGCCCGTGCGCGACGAGCAGGGCGGCGTCGCCTTCCACGACGACGACTGGCGGGCCATTGGCGAGGCCATGGTGCTCCACTACGAGCGCAAGTCGACGCGCATGCTCACGCCCAAGGCGGTGCTGCGCGTGGCGGAGCTGCTGGAGCACCCGGACATCGCCCGGCTCAACCGCGAGGCGGGCTTCGGTGACCCGGCGTCCAGGAAGGCGCCGCTGGGCCGCTGGAAGCGCGTGGCGTCGAAGTGGCTGGCGGCGCGCGAGGCCAACCTGCCCATGCTCCAGGGGCTGGTGAAGACGGGCTACAAGGAGACGCTGAAGAAGCTGGCGCGCAAGGCCGGGTACAAGCCGCGAACGCAGGGCTTCTTCGAAGTGCTCGGCTGGAAGCAGAAGCAGTCCGCGCAGGGCCACCGCTCGGTGGGCCTGAACGGGCTGACGTTGGTCAAGCGCGAGCGCTTCGACGGCCTGTCGGAGGCGGAGATCTGCGAGTGGATCGAGCTGGAACGCCTCTCCTACAAGGAGGTCGTGGGCCGGCTTCCCAAGGACGTGGGCCTCACGCCGGCCATCATGGCGGCGCTGCTGCCCTCGCTGTCGGACCGTGACCTCCGGCTGATGACCCCCACCCTCGAGGAGCTGGGGCTGCTGGTGGACCCGGCCATCCGGGCGCGGTGGGACAAGGCCGTTCAGACGGCCACGGACCAGCGTGCGCTGAACATCGCGAAGAACGTCCGCAGCGAGGCGCTGCGGCGGAAGCTGGAGGAGGCCAGCGACAACGCGGCACGGCAGGCGGTAGCGGAGGCAACGGCGGAGACCGACGTGCGAGTGATGTTCCTCATCGACAAGTCGGGCTCCATGGACGGGGCCATCGAGAGCTCGAAGGAGGCGCTGTCTCGCATCCTCGCGGGCTTCCCGTTGGAGAAGCTGCACATCGCGGCATTCGACACGATGGGCACGGTGCTGCGCCCGAAGGCAGCCAGCCGGGTCGCCGTCCAGCACATGCTGGCGGGGCTGCGGGCGTCGGGTGGAACGACACACGCGTCCGCGCTGTACGCGCTGCACCGTGAAGGCGTCCGCGTGCCGGAGGACGCCAGGCTGGTGGTCATCGTGGTGGGAGACGAGGCCGGAGAGGCAGGTGACCAGTTCGCTCGGGCCTTCCGCGACCTCCGCATCCCGGTGTCGGCGATGGCCATGCTGGTGTCGGTGGCACACGCGCGGGGCTCGACGGTCCGCACCTGCGCCGCGCAGCTGCGCGTGCCCTTCAGCGAGGTGAACGTGGACCAGTTCGAGGACCCTTACCAGGTCCCCCGGGTGCTCAAGGCGCTGCTGGATGCGCCCTCGCTGCCCGGAACCAGCCAGTCCGGCTGGGTGGAGCGGGTGATGCGCACGCCGCTGCTGAAGGTGGCGTGATGCCAATGCGGTGAGGACGAAGGAGGCGTCGTGGACTACCGGAAGTTCCTCGGGAAGGTGGAGTCCGTGGTGCTGCCGTATCTGGGCGGCGACACCGTGGATTCCGCCTCGCGGCGCCTCCGTGTCACCACCCCGGTTGCCCAGGGGTGGTGGCGCTTCGAGGTGAAGGGACGGGACGCCACGCCGCGCGAGCCTGCCGACCCCGAGCGCCTGGAGGCACTGCCGCGCGTGCGGGGCCATGTATGGGGAAGCCGCCTGGTGCGTGAGGGCGCGGTGGCCGAGCGACTGGAGCTGATGCCGGAGGAGGAGCCGCCTCGGCTGGCGCCGGTGAGCGCCCGGCGCTGGCATGACGGCTCGCTGCTGTTCGAGTGCGTGGAGTTCGAGACGGAGGCCGAGGCCGCGGCACGCCGCGCGCTGGAAGAGGGCCACCCCCTCACCGGCATCCGGAGTGTGGGGGCTCCCCTCCGCGCCGCGTTCGGCTATGCCCTTCTGGACGTGGTGTCCCGGGAGCTGGGCATCCGCTTCGTTCCCGCGGAGGTCCGTGGCCATATCCTCGCCGTGGCGGAGGGAGGCCGCGCTCCGGCAGAGGAATGCCTGAGGCACCTGCGTCACGAGCGTGAGCTCCAGGCGGCACGTGCTCGGGTTGCGCGCCAGGGCGCCGCGTCAACGGCCCTGCTCACGGAGGCCGGTCAGCGAACGGCCGTCCAGACGGCACGAAGCTCTCGAACGCGTGGGCAACGGGTAGACGCCGAGCAACGCGCCGCGGAGGCCCTGTTGAACGCGGGCGCGCGGCCACTGGACCTGCGGCGGCTCTCTGGCAGCGAGCTGGAGGTGACCTACGCCTTCATGGGCGAGCGCTTCATCTCCGTCGTCACCAGCGACTCCCTCCAGGTCCTCGATGCAGGCATCTGCCTGGCTGGGGCAGACCGTGAGCTCACACTGGAGAGCCTGCCGTCCGTCATTCGAGAGGCCATCGAGACCGGCGTCCTGGTGGTGACCCGGTATGGCTAAGGAGGAAGCCATGTCCACGCGTGAGGTCTGTCTGCTCATCGGTCAGGGGGACGAGGTGCTGTGGTGCGACGAGTCCGACAGCCCGCTTCGAATGCCGGACTCACGCGCCCGCTGGGAAGCCATCTGGCGCCTGCGCGACGTGCTCGAAGAGGTGGCGCACAGCCATCCCGATGGTCCACTCGGCTTCTCCGCCGAGGACGAGAGCACCATGTCCGCGCTCACCTCGGCGCTCGGCAAGCCCCTGCGCTTCTCCGTCGTGTCCCCCGAGGGCATGGTGTCGCGGCGCAATGGCCGGGACGTCCTGGTGGCGGACGAGCCCGGGGGGGCCGAGGCGCTGCGCAGCGCCTCCGGCATCCGTCACACGCCGAGCGCCCTCGCCTGAGCCGCTCAGACGGTTCGCGTCCAGAGGTCGCGAATGTCCTGGGGGAGCTGGCCCATGACGTCCTCCGATTCCCCTTCGGTAATCTGGTCGCGGACCGCGGCCATCACCGCGCGAACCACCGGCTCCACCGCGTCCGGGTTGAGGCTCAGGTCCTCGCCCACTCGGCGCAGGAGGTGCTCGCGGTGGAACTTGGGCGGGAGTTCGTCCTCGTGCTTCTCACAGCGGTGCAGGAGGAGCGTCAGCTTCTGGGGCAACTGGTCCTCCAGGTCGCTCGACTCCTCGCTGAGGATTCGCTGCTCCAGGGCGCAGAGGACGGACACGGCGGCCCTCTCGGCCACGGCCGGTGACATCCCGCCCCGCTCACACAGGTGCCGGAGGAAGGCCGCGTACGTCTGACTCGTGCGCGACTCATGCCTCAACTTCCGGCGGACTTCGATGGGCGTATCCCGGCGGCTGAGAGGTCGCTCGCCCTCCTGCGGAGCGCCCTTTCCCTGCTCACGGTCATCGGGCATGGGCTGTCCTTCCATGAAGAGAAGAAAGTCGTTCGGCCTCACAGTGCCCACGGCTTCCGGAAGGAGCACGACACAGCGGAGCGCGGACCGCTCCGCCGCCTCCCCGCCCGCTACGCGGCCTTGCTGCGCACGTACGTCTCGAAGAGCTGGCCGAAGAAGAAGCGCCCGAAGCGGGCGAGCGCCGCCAGCCGCTGCATCGCCCCCTGCGCATGGAGCACCCGCAGGGTGGACAGTTGCACGGCGAAGTCCTTGGCGTTCAACCGCAGGTAGCCCCGGGCGATACAGGGCCCCCTGGCGTCCTCTCCTTGGAAGATGGAGACCAGCAGCCGGGTGGTGTCCACCCACAGGTCCGGCCCCTCGTCGTCGTGGACATCCTTGTAGCCATCAACGAAGAAGCGCTCGCCCGTCTCGCAGACCAGCGGGAGCTGATAACGCATGCGCCGCCCACCGGGACGCGCCCCTTCTTGGGTCATCAGGTGCAGCACGCCACGCTCCACCGTCATCGGGCGCGAGGACAGCACCGGCGCCACCACGGTGCCCGACAGCTGCATGGGGTGCAGCGGATGGTCGAGCGTCGCCTCCAGGTCCCGCGACTCCACGGTGACGATGAAGCGGAAGGGCGAGGTCTCCCGACGCGCCGGATCACCGGCTCGCAGGTAGTCCTCGTCGCTCCCCAGGGAGATGTACCCGTACATCGTCTCGGTGAACTGCACGGCCAGGGGCTGCGCGGGCGGCGGCGTGGGAGCCTCCGGAACGGGCGAATAGTCCACGTCCCAGCCGTTCCGCCGAGCCATCAAGGACACGGTTCGCTCCGCCACCGCGGAGATGGTGAGCAGCGGGTTGATGCCCAGCGGCCTGGGAATCACGGAGCCATCACTGACGTAGAGCCCTTCATGGACCTCGGCGCCCTCCGGGCCCGCGAAGACACGCCCCTCGTGGTCCACCACGCCCTCCTCCGCGCGTTCCCCCATGGCACACCCGCCCAGCGGGTGGGTGCACAGCAGCTCATGGCCCGTGAACTTGTTCCAGAGCGGGTTGCGGACGAAGGTGCCGCCGAGCGCCTCCGTGGCGCGGCGCAGGCGCTCGTCCACCCGGGTGAAGACGGCCTGCCGGCCCACCCCAGGCCAGTGGACGCGCACCCGGTCGCCGGAGAGCCGCAGCTCGCCCGCGCCGTCATCATGGGACATGACGAGGAACGTCTGCGTGTTGCGCATGGCGCCATGGTACGGCCCTCGCACGACGCTGTCCGCCATGCGCGCCAGTTCCTCCACGCGGTCCATGACACCCCGGTCCGTGTCCTGCCCGGAGAGAGCCGAGGCCGCCGCGAGCAGCGCCGTCACGGGGCGCGCGAGCGCCGCGGGGATGGCGCCGTTCTCGATGACCATCCCGTCTTCCTGACGCAGCGTGGCCCGGTCATCGATGATGCCGCTGATGGTGGGCCCCACCGGCGCGCGCCCGACCGAGGGCGCCTCGCCCAGGCCCACACCATGGACGGGGACGTCCGTGTTGTAGCCGAAGGCCATCACATCCCCATTGTTGCTGAAACGCTGACCCAGGCGCCCCGAGAGCGAGAGCCCCAGCGACTTCGAGCGCAGCAGGATTTCCGCCGTCCCCAGGGTCCCCGCCGCGAGGATGACCCGGTCGGCGGTCAGCCACGGGTCCGGCGCGTCGAAGCGCTCGCGGCCAGCATTCATCGGCCGGTAGTACACGCGCCACCGGGCTCCGTCGCGCGCCACGTAACGCACGCCCACCTCGGTGAAGAGCTTCGCTCCGTGGCGGTGCGCGTCCGGCAGGTAGTTCATCAGCACGGAGCTCTTCGCGCCGAAGTTGCAGCCCGTCATGCAGTCGCCGCACAACGTGCAGGCCCGCTGACGCACACCCGCGGCGTTGACGCCCTCCTCGAAGGCGACGGTCAACGGGGGCCGGCGGAAGGTGCCGCCCAGCTTCTCCGCGGAGCGCGCCAGCGCCTCCAACGTCGCCAGCGGAGGCGCCGACTCCGGATAGGGCAACGGCCGCAGCATGTGCTCGGCCCAGGCGAAGCCATCCTCCAGCAAACCGTCCACGTCCGCCCGGAACGCCGCCGGCCAGCGGGGGTCGAGGAACACGCGCGGGTCCGGCCGCATGGCCACGTTGGCGTTGATGAGCGAGGTACCGCCCAGGCCGCAGCCGGTGACGACGGAGACATCCCCACCCCGGTGAAGCTCGAACAGGGCCGTGGGACTGCCCACGTCGGCCGCGGCCTCGGGGTCGAAGTGAACCTGGAGCTCGGACATGAACTCCGCGTCCGTGCGCGGGTACTCACCGGGCAGCAGCTCCCGGCCCCGCTCCAGCAGGCACACCTGCTGGCCCGCACGCGCCAGCCGACTGGCGGAGATGGCCCCTCCGTACCCCGAGCCCACCACCACCACGGCGTAGTGCGACGCCAGCTCACTCCACGGTGACGACAACCTCCGCATCGGCGCTCCCAATGACAGCTCCCACCCTGGCTCCAGGCTTCTCCGCAACCCGTCTGGACATAGAGGCGCTTCGGACGGTGGTCAAAATCAGGGGCGAGCGCCCTCCTCCTCCAGTTCGGCGGCCTCGCCGTCCGCGCGCCGAAGCGCGTTGACGAGCCGGTGCGCGTGCCGGGTGGTCTCCGGCTCGCGGAACTTCGGGCTCACCGCGAGCACAAGCTCCACCGCCGTGGGCAGGTCAATCAAATGCCCCGGAGACACATAGACGGGCTGCACCGCCTTGCGCGTGCGCACCGCCATGCCCACCCTCTCGCCCCGGTGCATGATGGGCGCGGTGGAGCCTCGCGCCTCGCCCAACGGCCCATGTGTTCCCACCAGCAATGACTTGGCGCAGCCAATGGAAGGAATGCCGAACAACAATCCTCCATGACACGCGATGCCCATGCGACGGGGATGCGCGGTGCCATGTCCGTCGAAGATGACCACGTCGGGGCGGACCGTGAGGCGCTCCCACGCGGCGACGAGGACGGGCAGCTCGCGAAAGGACAGCAGGCCCGGCACGTAGGGGAAGCGCAACGTCACCGCCGCGCCCGACTGGGCCACCGGCGCGAGCGTCGCCAGGTCCAGCACGACGAAGCCTCCGAAGCCGGTGTCCTTTCCCTTCTCCGTGGAGATGTCCGCGCCGGCGATGCGTTCAACCTTCAAGCCGGGAGGGGGACGCAGCACCAGCTGTTCCCTCAACTGGCGCTGCAGCGCCACCGCCTCCTTGGGTGTGACGTCCCAGCGATTCACCTCCGGCTGTCGTTCCATGCGAGCGCGCCTCCACACCCAATCTGAAGAGGCGGACCGCGAGGGCAACCCGCAGCCTCCCGACGAAGCCACCCCTCCGTGGGCTGGTGAACTGAATGCATGGATGTGCGGCCCCAGGCCACCCCGTGATGCTCAGGGTCACGAAAGTCCCCCGAGCCGTCCAGGCCACGATGAGGACCGCTGACCACGAGGACACGACCGGCGGGGGGCTTGGGAGCCACTTCCCAGGCCCGCGCGTGCTCAGCTCCCGTGCATGTCAGACCCCATCGTCCCACCCCGAGGCCACCGGAAGGCCCCCCTCCTCCTTGCGCTGAGCCTGTCCCTGGCGGCCAGCGTCGGAGCGCCGGCCCCTCCGCTTGGCGCGAGCGGCCCTCTACGCACACCGGGAGCGGAAACCGCGTGGTCAGTCTCCCCACAGGCCCTGGCGGCCGTGGAGCAACGCATCCTCGGCAAGGGATGCGAGCCCAAGCTGCTCGGCGACGCGAAGCGCCAGTTCAGCGAGTCCCAGCTCCTGTGCGATGGCCATCTGTCCTTCATCCTGGTCCAGGCGGCGCTGGACGGACGCCCGCTGCCGGACACGAAACAGCGGCTGCATGCGCTGCTGGAGGATGCCCTGGGACGCGCCCGGGAGCCCTTCATGCGAGGAGGAACAACCCTGGTCGAGGGCCGGGCCCTGCCACGCAGCATCCTCTACCGCGGCTACGTACTGTTGATGCTCGCGGGCATGGAGCGCGTGGACATGGCGGACGCGGCGTCCTCCGCGCTCTTCGACGCCCTGGCCGGACAGCTCGTTGAGGCGCTCGAAGCACAGTTGCTGCTCCCCAGCTTCAGCACCTCCATCTGGCCCTGTGACAGCGCACCCGCCGCCTCGGCGCTGCTCCTCCACGGCCGGCTGCGCGGCAACCAAACATCGCGAGCCGCGGGGGAACGGCTCATCGCACGGCTCGTGGAGCTCGCCGCGCTCCCCACGGGCTTTCCCACGCAGGTCGACGCCAGGGGACGCCTCGTGGAGCCCACCCAGCGGGCCACCACGCTCGCCTGGACCGGGGCGTTTCTCGCCATGGCGGCACACCCTGCCGCGGACACGTTCACGAACACCCTGGTGAAGGACTACTGCGGCCGCCCCGCGGGAGCGCTCGTGCCCATGGCGGCCTGCCGGGAGTGGCCTCGCGGGATGAAGGGCCGCGAAGACGCCGCCAGCGGTCCGCTTGTCTTCGGAGGCTACTCCGTCGGCGCGAGCGCGCTCGCCATCGCCGCCACCCGGCTCTCCAAGCCGCAGCGGACATGGCACGCCCATCTGCTGAACGCCGCCCGGGAGATGGGCATTGGAGACATCCTCGCGCGTCCCGGGAAGCGTCCACTGGAAGCCACTCTCTACTGGTGGGGCATCACCATTCGTCCTTGGTAGGGCGTAGCGAAGCCATTGCGCCTCATCGCGCGATGGCGTGTTCAATCACGAACCGCTGTCTCATCCCTTGGGCCTTATTCAGGAAAAAACCGATTTTGATGTACACCCGTTTTACCCATCACAACCAATTCCTCTGGGTAAGACATGAATCGACACACACTGAAGCCGTTCGCCTCCGTGACCATGATGTTGCTGATGGGGGCATGCGCGTCGCAGCAGGTCCCCTGCAAGGACCGCACGGTCAGCAGGCCCACCATCGAGCAGAAACGGGCCGGCAAATTCATCACGGTACGCAAGAAGATCCCGGGTGAATACATTGTCGTCCTGAAATCTCCAGCGCAGAGCCTGGAGCAGGCCGAGGTCCGGCAAGCCACCCTGAACCTCACCACGGCCTACGGCGGCACCGCTTTCGCGATGTATGAGAATGCGTTGCGTGGTTTCGCGAGCCGGATGACCGAGGCACAGGCGCGCGCCATGGCCAACGACCCCGCCGTGGACTTCGTGCAGGAGAACGGCGTGGTGACCATCGCCGAGAGTCAGCAGGGGCCCACCTGGGGCATCGACCGGATGGACCAGCGCAAGCTCCCGCTGGACCGGCTCTACACCTTCTCCGCGACGGGCCAGGGCGTACACATCTACATCCTGGACACCGGGGTCCGCTTCTCGCACCGGGAGTTCGGTGGCCGAGCCTCCGTCGGCTTCGACGCCATTGGCGACAGCATGCGGGGTAACGACTGCAACGGCCACGGCACGCACGTCGCGGGCACGGCCGCGGGCGCCACCTATGGACTGGCCCGCAATGCGACTGTCCACTCCGTCCGCGTGCTGGGCTGCGACGGCTCGGGCGCCACCTCTGGCGTCATCGCGGGGGTCGACTGGGTGACGAAGAACCATGTGGCGCCCGCCGTCGCCAACATGAGCCTGGGCAGCGACGTGGACCCGGCGCTCGACGAGGCCGTCCGCCGCTCCATCGCCGCGGGCGTCACCTACGTCGTCGCCGCGGGTAACGAGGACAACGACGCCTGCAAGCACTCTCCGGCCCGCATGCCGGAGGCCATCACCGTGGCCGCCACCGACAACAGTGACAAGCGCGCCACCTTCTCCAACTGGGGTGACTGCGTGGACGTCTTCGCGCCCGGGAACAAGATCAAGTCGTCCTGGCACTACGGCGACAAGGAGACCCGGGAGCTGAGCGGCACCTCCATGGCCACCCCGCACGTGACGGGACTGGCAGCACTCTTCCTCGAGGCGAATCCCACGGCGAAACCCGAGGCGGTGGCCCATGCGGTTTTCAGCAACGCCACGCCTGACACGGTGTCCAACCCGGGCTGGTGCTCGCCCAACCGGATGGCGTACTCGGGCTTCATCACCGCGCTCCCGGGGCTGCCCGTGGTGCAGCTCAAGGACTTCCTGCCCAAGCCCGCCGTCGTCAGCAGCAGCGAACCGCGGTAGTCCCTCCGCGAGCAGCGCCCCGCCCCACGGGATGCGATGAAACGGCGTCAGGCGCCAGCGCCTCCTCCGTCCCGGCGTGAAGTCCCGCCGGGCGCACGAGGAGGCGCACACGACCATGGCAACGCTCAACATCACCTACGATGGCATGTCCGCGGACGTGCCCGTGGAGCTCGACGGCCCTGTACGCGACGCCGACATCCGCCGCATCGCCACGGAGCTTGTCCGCTCCGGCGGCGTGCCGGGCCTGCACCTGAGCCAGCTGAGCGACGACGCCTTCACCCACTTCGTCGTGGACCGGTTCCGGGGCGCCCGGGGCGAGGAGCGCATCTACCTGCGCCCCAAGGTCCCCTTCGGCGCCCACTGAGGAAGCCCCATGCGCATCCTCTTTTGTGGCGTGGGCGCCATCGGCTCCGCTGCGGCGGTGCTGTGCCGCAACCTCGAGGCCACCCTGGCCTTCGTCGACTTCGACCGGGTCGAGTCCAAGAACCTGCTCGCCCAGGCCTATGTGAAACCCTCGGTGGGAAAGAACAAGGCCGAGGCCCTGAGGCTTCAGCTCCTCAACCTGCACGGCGTGAAGGCCGAGGCTCACGGCGTGCGCCTCACCCAGGACAACGTCGATGCACTCTGCGGCGGCGCCGACCTGCTGGTGGACTGCATGGACAACCGCGCCAGCCGCCAGCTGCTCAGCGACTACGCACGCCGAGAGGGAAAGCCGTTGGTCCATGGCGCGGTCAGCGCTGACGGCACCTTCGGCCTGGTGCGATGGGACGCGCGCTTCGTCCCGGACATGGAGGACTCGCCAGGACAGGCCACCTGTGAAGGCGGAGCCCACCTTCCCCTCCTGGGCCTGCTCGCCGCCACACTGGCCCGCGCGGTCCAGGACTTCCTGAAGCACCGCGTCCAACGAGACACACTGGTGAACTTGAGCTCGGCCATCCCCACAGGAACCCGGCCTTCCGACTTTCCGGGCCACCGCAATCCGGGGACGTAGGGCGTTACGGAAGACGCACCTGCCTGTAGAGCAGGAGCCCGCCAGGGCCCGCTGGGTTCGACTCCCAGCGCCACCAAACACAGACACATGACATCCCTGGGTGTAGCTAAGGCTGGCCAGAGCGCACGGTTCGGATCCGTGAGGCCGCAGGTTCAAATCCTGCCACCCAGACACCACTCCTTCGTGGCTCAACTGACAGAGAACGCGGCTGTTAACCTTACAGTTTTAGTTTGAAAGAAGCCGCAGCCTTCCCCTTGTTGAAAGAACAGGATGGGGGTGCGCCAGCACACCGGCACTGCGGGCAGAGCCGAGAATGCGCAGGTGGGCGCATCCCTCTGTGTCTGGCGGTGCTTCTCCCTGGTGAAGCCCGGGGACATGGTGCAACCCGTCCCTCCCTCTGGTTGGGCACGACTCCCGGCGGGCCCACAAGCCCGATGGCTACCTTCTCGGCTCATACCGCATCGCCACCGCCCCCGAGTCGAACTCCAGCCGGCTCACGAGCTTCAAGTCGACACACTTCGATAGCCCCGCGAACAAGGTCGGCCCATGGCCCACCAGCCTGGGATGCACCACGAACTCGTACTCATCGATCAATCCCAGCTCCGCCAACGCAAGAGGGAGCTTCACGCCCCCCACCAACAATCCCTTACCCGGCTCCTGCTTGAGCTGCTGAACGGCCTTCTCCAGCTCCCCGCGCACGAGCTCCGCGTTCCAATCGACCCGCTCCAGGGTGCTCGACACGACGTACTTCTTTGCCGCGTCAATCGTTCGAGCGAAGGGTTCCATCCAGTCAGGCATCGCCTCCGTTCGCGTTGGCGGTCGAAATGCTGCCTCCATCATTTCGTAGGTCACCCGCCCAAAAAGGAGGGCATCCGCCTGCTCGAGATTCTCGCGCGCGTGACGATGCAGGTCTTGGTCCGCGATTATCTCACGATGATCGCAGCACCCGTCCAATGTGACGTTGATGGAGTACCGAAGGGGTCGCATGACGTAAGAATACCGTCGATGGGGATGTATCGACCCAGAATCCGGCCGCTGCGTCATGCGTACGTCAAAGGCGGGTGAGCACAGCGCGCACGGGGCTACCGAGCGCCTGTAGCGACGAAGAGGGGAAGCGGAGCAATGGGGAGGCGGCCTCGGGACATACCAAGCTGCCTCGACGAACGGCCGGCTCGACACAAAACGCGGAGGCCGCGGACGCGGGCCGGACCGGCCGAGATGGGCCACGGCGCCTCATGGGCAGGAATTCGCCCTTGAACCTGAGGGCACATGCGACTTTCCCCCACCACCCCGCCTCCCGTCTTCCTTCTGAGGCAACCTGGGAGGCGCGGGCTGGGGGCTGGCGCTGGTAGAGGTCGAAGCGGTGGGCAAGTGCCTGGCCAGCCCCTTCACATTCGGCTCCAGAGGCGTCCCAGACCCGAGACTCCGCGGAGAACGTCCGTGCCCCCTCGCGCATCGAGCTTGGCGGTGGCGAGCCAGAAACCACCTCAGCAGGGGGCGCGTCCTCCCGAGCTGCGTTCCTCGTCCGCCCCCCAATAGACTGTGTCCGCCAATCGCTGTCGAGGGTTGGGAACGCACTGCTGACGCGCGCTGGCGCGGGCATCATCGCGAAACGGCCCCTGTGATGGGTGTTGCACAGGCTCTACAGAGCCGCCCCAAGTGAGGACCGCGTCGGCTTGTCCCGGAGCTGTGTCGACAAAGAAGGAGGGGGAGAAGGTTCACTCCGAGCCGCGGGGCGACTCCGTCCAGGTGAAACGCGGATCACGAAGGTAGTCATCGCGACGTCGTTCCATCACGGTGCGCACTTGGAGCGGCGCGTCGTCTCCCAGGAGGAGGCACAGGGGGCCAGTCGGTGCGTTGACATGGGCGAGCAAGGCCTTGGCAGCGACCTCAGGGGGCGCGGACGTGTCTTGTGATTGCTGGCTCAGGTCCCACGGCAGCCGAGGTATTCCAAAGATAGACTCGCGCAGGCCATCATAGGCGGGCAACGCCGTGGAAAAGCGCATGCTCCCCCAACTCCAGTCTGTCGCGAAGCCGCCGGGCTCTACGATGGTGACGCGAATGCCGAAGGGCGCGACCTCCGCAGCAAGCGCCTCGCTGAATCCCTCAAGCGCCCATTTACTGGCGTTATACGCGCCGAAGGTCGCCATACTGCCGACCCCGCCCACGCTCGAAATCTGCACGAGGTGTCCCGTCCGCCGCGCTCGCAGATGAGGGAGCACCGCCTGGGTGCCCCACAGCGCACCGAAGAAGTTCGTCTCGAGTTGCGCGCGAACCTCGGGCTCGGAGAGCTCCTCGATGGCGCCAACCAAGCCATACCCCGCGTTATTGACGATGACGTCGAGCTGACCGAACGCGGAGATAGCGCGCTCGACAGCGGAGAACACTGCGTCTCGCCGCGTGACGTCCAGCGGCAGCGCAATACAGCGTCCAGGATGACTCGCGACCCAGGCATCGAGCTGACCCGGCTCGCGGGCCGTGGCCACCACGCGATCTCCCGCATCGAGCGCCGCCTGAGCGAAGGCCCGTCCGAGTCCCCGGCTAGCCCCCCGTGATAAACCAATCCTTGGTCGCGCTGCTCATATTCGCACCCAATTCCAATGGATTGAACGGATTGTTCCGGGAGACGACACTTCTCGTCAGGGATACAAGAGGGTCAAAAGTGAGTCAAGACGATATGGGTAATCTCGTCAGGATGAAGCTCTGGCAAAGCGCTAACGTCGACCACTCGCGGAACTGGGTGCTCCCCCGCTGAAGCAGCGTTGGAGATTGCGACAGCGACGGTGCTTTGTGGACGGTGACCGACCGCCTCATCGTTGAAAAGTCGGCGCCACGTATTTGGAGCCTGTGTACCGCACCAGGTTGTTGAGACACCAGGTTGGTCGTAATCAGGCCGCTTGCTTCAGCGTCAGCTCCCGCTGGGCCTGACTCGGCGAAAGGAAGTCGTGGCGCTCAAGTAGCCAGTGCTCGTTGT
>JAFAAN010000085.1 GCA_023426545.1 Pseudomonadota bacterium | reverse complement strand
GGGCTCCCGAGCGGCGGCGGCGCCGAGGGGCCTCGTCCCCTGGCTCAAGCCGGCTGCGGCAGGCTGTCACCCCGCGACGGCTCGCGCGCGACGCCCGCCGCGGCGGGCGAGGGCTGGGGCACGGGGGCGATGATGGATTCGCCCACGGTCTCGCCGTGCTGACTCAGGTCCAGGCCCGCTGCCTCGTGCTCGCGGGTGACGCGCAGCGGGACGATGCGGTCCACCACCTTGTAGAGCACGAACGAGCCGACGAAGGAGAACACGGACACCAGCGCCAGCGCGAGCAGGTGCATCATGAACGTGCGCGTCTCGCCGTGGATGAGGCCCACGTCCTTGGCCAGCACGCCCGTCAGCACCATGCCCACCACGCCGCCCAGCCCGTGGCAGGGGAAGACGTCCAGCGTGTCGTCGACGGAGGTGCGGTTCTTGAGGTGCACCGCCGCGTTGCTCACGAAGCTGGCGACGAGGCCTACGGCGATGCTCTGGCCCACGGTGATGAAGCCAGCCGCGGGCGTCACCGCCACCAGGCCCACCACCGCGCCAATGCAGGCGCCCAGGGCGCTCGGCTTGCGGCCACGCAGCCAGTCGAAGGCAATCCACCCCAGCATCGCAGCGGCGGAGGCCGTGTTGGTGGTGGCGAACGCCAGCGCCGCCAGCGGCGAGGCCGACATCGCCGAGCCCGCGTTGAATCCGAACCAGCCGAACCACAGCATGCCCGTGCCCAGCATGACGAAGGGCACGTTGGCTGGCGTGTGCGCAGCGTGCGCCACGTGCACCTGACGGCGGCCCAGCACCAGCGCGCCCGCCAGCGCCGCGAAGCCCGCTGACATGTGCACCACGGTGCCGCCCGCGAAGTCGAGCACGCCCCATCGCCGCAGGAAGCCCTCGGGGTGCCACGTCCAGTGCGCCAGCGGCGCGTAGATGATGAGCGTGAAGAGCGCCATGAAGAGCACGTAGGCCTTGAAGCGCACGCGCTCGGCGAACGCGCCGGTGATGAGCGCCGGGGTGATGATGGCGAACTTGAGCTGGAACAGCGCGAACAGCATCAGCGGGATGGTGGGCGCCAGGTCTGGGTGCGCCTCACCTCCCACGCCGCTGAACAGGAAGAAGGTTCGTGGGTCGCCGATGAGCCCGTGGAAGCTGTGCCCGAAGCTCAGGCTGAAGCCCACCACCACCCAGAGCAGGCTGACGACCGCCATGGCGATGAAGCTCTGAAGCAGCGTGGACACCACGTTCTTCAACCGCACCATGCCGCCGTAGAAGAACGACAGTCCCGGCGTCATCAGCAACACCAGCGCCGTCGCGGTGAGGAGCCATGCCGTGTCCGCCGTGTTGATGGGGCCCCCTCGCTTCAACTGCTCCGCAGGCTCCACCAGCACCCCCGCTACGCCCACTCCCACCAGAAGGGCCATCGCCAACCACTTCGTCATCGCGCCTCCACCTGGAAGACTGACGAAATGGAACCTGTGGCGGCCCTGGCCTGGATTCAATGCCGCATGTGCTTATTTCGAGTGCGGATAGGCTAATTCTGTTCGGACCTGGTCTAGCGCGTGGGTTCCCCATGGGCTGGCGGGCGGCCCAGGCGTTGGCCGGCCGGTGGTTCATTTCACCAGGATGTGGCCGTCCTTGATCTCCAGGTCCTCTCCGCCCTTGAGGACCACGGTGCCCGCCTCCGTCTTCACGGAGCAGGGCCCGGAGCCCTGGATGGTGACGGAGGCCGTCTGGCCCTTGCCGAACGTCACCGATGTCTTCACGCCGCTACACACCACGGGCCACGTGTACCCGCGCAAATCGCGGTTGTTGTAGCGCACTGTCACCGCGGCCCACGCGGCGGACGACGCGAGCAGGGAGGCAACCAGGGTCACCGTGGCGAGCTTCGTCCTCATGTCTTCCTCCTCGAAGCAGGCGTGTTGGTGCCGCGCACACTGGAGCACGGCGTTGGTGCGTGTCCATGCCCGGCATGCCCGCGCGAGCGGAGGTCATACGACGCGCCCCTGACAGCCGCGCGGACGGTCCGGTGCTTGGCATACGTACAAACCACCACGCCTCAGTGGTCCGAGGAGCCCCCTTTGGGGAGTCAGATCCCGACTGTTTGGCCGCCGTCGATGACCATCGCATGTCCGACGACGAAGGCCGCCTCGTCCGAACACAACCAGAGGGCGGCTGCGGCGATCTCCTCCGGCTTCCCCATGCGGCCGATCGGCTCCTGCGCAATCACGCGCGCTCTGCCCTCGTGCGTCCCCCCGCTGAAGCGGTCCATCATGGGAGTCTCGATGATTCCCGGACAGATGGCGTTGATCCGGATGTTCGACGGGGCGTAGTCCAGCGCCGCCACCTTCGTCAGGCCGACCACACCGTGCTTGGCCGCCGTGTATGCCGCTTGCCCTCGGACCGCCATGATGCCGGCTCCGGACGACGTGTTCACGATTGAGCCGCCACCTTGCCGGAGCATCAGCTCGATTTCGTACTTCATGCATACGAATACGCTGCGGAGATTGACCTGGATGATCCGGTCCCACTCGGCTTCGGTGATGTCGGCAGTCTTTGCGAGAGGCTGCTCGACGCCTGCGTTGTTGAAGGCGGCGTCGAGGCGTCCGAACACCTCAATCGACCTGTCGAGCGCCGCCTTCACATCCTCCGTACGTGTGACGTCACACGTGACGGTCAGCGTCTCTGCGCCGATCGACTGGAGCATCCGGGCTGTCTCCTGATTCCCGTGCTCCGAGATGTCGGCGAGTACGACCTTGGCTCCCTCGCGAGCGAAGGCCAGCGCCGTGGCGCGGCCGATGCCGTTCGCGGCTCCAGTCACGAACACTGCCTTGCCCGCGTAGCGTCGTCGGTTCTCGTTCTCCATTGCATCCTCCCTTACGTCGCTGCTTCCCTGGCGACGTGCTTCTCCACGCTTCACGATTCGCGGAATCGATACCGTAACCAGACGGCGCCGCCGTCCAGGACTTCGCTGCTCATCAGCTCGATGCGCTGGACGGGGGCTCGCAGCGCTTCCCCGTCACGTGCTGCGTCGAAGAGGCTCGGCGCACCGGGCGCGCCGTCGACGAACGGACAGGTGAGCAAGCTCACCTCGTCGACGAGCCCGGCGCGCAGCATCGCGCCGTTCGTGATTCCCCCGCCTTCGAGGAGCAGTCGCTTCACGCCAAGCTCGCGGTTCAGCGTCTCGAGCATGAGAGGCAGGTCCAACTCGCGCTTGCCGGCAAAGACATAGGACACACCGTCTGCGCGCAGGCCCGCGAGGTGGGCATCGGAGACCTCCTCCGTGAGGACCGCGACGATGGGGTCGCCGCCGATGTCCGCTCGGCCCCACGCGATCTTGCCGTGCCCGTCGAGCACGACGCCGTACGCCTTCGCATCGCGTCGCGCGAACCAAGGCTCGCGCGGGTAGCTCAGGCTCGTCTGGCGGGAGTAGGCGTCCCCTTTCGCGAACTCCGCACCGGTCGTGCGACCGACGAGCCACGCGTCACCGCCGAGCTGGTCGTGCACACGGTCGTAGTCAGGTGTCGCGTTCGCGTTCTCGGGCCGCCACCGACTGGGGAGTGTGCGCCCGTCGATGCTCGTCGACATGTGAACGATGACGTAGGGCTTCATGGCGCGCTCTCGTTCACCGCAGGCTGCTGCGGAAGAAGGTGGTCCGCTTGTCGAAGGGAATGAAGCCTGTGCGGTCGTAGAGATCCACGTGACCGGCGCCGGGCACGACGAGGAGCTCCTTGGGCTCACCCGCGAGCCGGTAGGCCTCTTCGCTGAACTCCCTGGAGTGGGCATTCTCGCCTGTGATGAACAGCATCGGGCGCGGAGAGAGCGTCTCGATGTCCACGGGCGGGTAGAAGTTCATGAACTTGACGTTGCTTGTCAGCGTCGGATGCGTCGTCTACTGGTTCCGGAAGATGACCCGCTGAACGGTGACTCGGTCGCTCGTGTAGAACCGGACGCAAGGTTCGGCGTCGGATGAGCCACGGATGCTGACGGTGCGGTGCAGGCCGACAGTGCGGAGGCTGAACCGAGCAGGAGCCCCCAGCGCCAGCGGCGGTGGGGGGATACGGGAGTGCGCTCCACTCCCTTGATGGATCTCGTCGTCGTTGGCGTGTCGGTCATGGGCATCCCCTGCGGCGTTCGCCGCTGCCCGCTCCTGAGCTGTCGGGCGCGACTACATTGCGGCCGACGTCGACGCCCGACTAGGCATCGGTCGATGGATGGGCTGTTAAGCAGCGCTGGACAGTGCGCCGTGCTCGACACCGGGGGGCGGGCAGTCGCACCGCCTCAACGGGTGGGCTTTGCCTTCCCGGAATTCGTCGATGACAAATGCGCTGCTGTGAACTCGCGGAGCGCCTCGACGAACAGCCCGAGTGCAGGAGAGCGCTGAGACCGGCTGGGGTAGTACAAGTAGAAGCCGGGCACGCTCGCGGCATATGCCTCCAGCACGCAGACGAGGCGCCCCGCGTGGAGGTGCTCCCTCGCCAGGGGCTCGAACGCGTAGGCAAGCCCCAGCCCCTGGAGCGCCCATTCCAGGCAGAGGTGGCCGTTGTTCGTGACCACGCTCCCGTGGACCGGCACGCGCCAGGTCCTGCGACCTCGTTCGAACTCCCACGCGTAGAGTGAGCCTGTCGTCTCCGAGCGAAACGTCAGGCACTGGTGATGGAGGAGGTCCTCGGGCCGCGCTGGAGTCCCGTGCTTCTCGAGGTACTCCGGTGCGCCGACGACGATGAAGCGGAGGGGGCTCGTCAGCCGCAGGCTGACCATGTCGCGCTCGACGAATTCGCTCAGCCGAATGCCGGCGTCGAACCCCTCCCTGACGATGTCGACGCGCCGATCCTCGAAGATGAGTTCGAGCTCGATGCTGGGGTGACGCTCACGGAACCTGGGCAGGAATGGCTTGAGCACGAAGTCAAACCCAGCCCGGGGCACGGTCAGTCGGAGACGTCCGACGACATCTCCCGGCTTCGCGGTGACCTCCGTGAGCGCCGCCCGAACCTGGGCCACGGCCGGGCCGGCGGACTCGACGAGGCGTCTTCCTGCATCGGTGAGGGACACACTGCGCGTCGTGCGTGCGACGAGCGTCACCTGGAGCTCCTCCTCGAGCTGGCGCACGCTCTGGCTCACGGCCGAGCGCGATACCCCGAGGTCCCGGGCGGCGCCGCTAAAGCTGAGCGAACGAGCGACGGCAAGGAACGCCTGGAGCTGAGGAAACGGAGTCGTACTCATGGGTTGCACCTGCAACCTACATCCGCCTGTGGGGTGAGCATTGTCAATGGCAGCTTGACGGCCCGTTCGCCAGGGGGGCCTTCTCCAGACACGCGCCGGGCTGCATATCGTTCGCGGGAACCGTGACGAAAGGAACCGCCATGCGAGTCACCATCCTTCACAAGCCCGGCGACGTCCGCTTCGAGGAGCGTGCCGATCCCAAAATCCTCGCGCCGACCGATGCGGTCATCCGCCTGGCTGCCACGTGCGTCTGCGGTTCGGACCTCTGGCCCTACCGGGGCGTGCAGGCGGTGGCCGAGCCGACGCCGATGGGGCATGAGTACTGCGGCATCGTCGAGGAGGTGGGCAGCGCCGTCACCTCGGTCAAGCCAGGACAGTTCGTTATTGGCTCCTTCTTCGCTTCCGACAACACGTGCCCTCACTGCAAGGCGGGCTACCAGACGTCCTGTCAGCACCGTGAGCAGGTGGGCGGCGCGCAGGCCCCGCGGCTTCGCGTGCCCTTGGCTGACGGGACGCTCGTCGCGACTCCCGAATTGCCGCCCGACGACCTCGTACCGAGCTTGCTTGCGGCGTCCGACGTGTTCGGGACCGGCTGGTTCGCAGCCGATGCCGCCAACGTCAAGCCCGGTATGACGGTCGCAGTCGTGGGCGACGGCGCGGTGGGCCTCCTCGCCGTCCTCTCCGCGAAGTGGATGGGCGCCGAACGCATCATCGCGATGAGCCGACACGCTCCCCGGCAGCAGCTCGCGCGTGAGTACGGCGCGACGGACATCGTGACCGAGCGCGGTGCCGAGGGCGTCGAGCGCATCAAGGACCTCACCCAGGGAGTGGGGGCCGACGCGGTGCTCGAGTGCGTGGGAACGCAGGAGTCGATGCTGCAGGCGATCGGCGCCACTCGGCCCGGGGGCTTCGTGAGCTACGTGGGGGTGCCGCACGGCGTGGCGCTCGATGGGCAGCGTTTGTTCTTCTCACATGTCCATCTGCACGGCGGTCCTGCGCCGGTGCGCCGCTTCCTTCCGAAGCTCATCGAGCTCGTTTGGAACCGGAAGGTCGATCCTGGCAAGGTCTTCGACCTCACGCTGCCGCTCGACCAGGTCGCGGAGGGCTACCGCGCGATGGACGAGCGGCGCGCCATCAAAGCGCTCCTGCGGCCGTGAGCTTGGAGGCCCCATGCATCGGCGATTGAGACAGATGCTCCCGCTGACGATTCTCGCGTTGGCGAGCTGCGACACTGCCGCGGCAGCTCGTGTAGCAGTTGTCGAGTCCGTACCAGCACTTCACCCCGACGGGGTGTCACCATGAAACTTCGACTGATCACGGATGGCGTCGTCTTGACCGCCATTTTGGATGACAATGCGGCGGCCCGAGACTTCGTCTCGCTGTTACCCCTCGACCTCACCCTTCGGGACTACGCGAACAAGGAGAAGGTGAGCGACTTGCCGAGGCGCCTCTCAACCCACGGCACGCCGGACGGCGCAGACCCGGAGGTTGGAGACCTCGCCTACTACGCGCCTTGGGGAAACCTGGCGATCTTCTATCGTGACTTCGGATACTCGAGCGGGCTCATCAAGTTGGGCCGCATCGACTCGGGAATCGAGAAGCTGGCGGCCAGGCGTGGCGGCTTCGCGGTCCGTTTCGAGTTGGCCGAGGAGGGGCACTGAAGCCACGTTAGAGGTGCAACGATCAGCCAACGAGGTGCAGCTACCATGGATACCAAAGTTGAACCGACCGCTGCCCAGAAGGCCCTTGGGGCCTTCGCGCCGAAGCTGGTTGAGCTCACCGATGAAGTCCTCTTCGCCGACGTCTGGGAGCGGCCGCAGCTGTCCAAGCGTGACCGCAGCCTCGTCACTTGCGCCGCGCTCGTCGCGACCGGGAGGACGGAGCAGATGAACTTCCACTTCCCGCGTGCCATCGAAAACGGAGTGACGCAGAGCGAGCTCGTCGAGCTCATCACTCACCTGGCCTTCTATGTCGGGTGGCCCAACGCGATGTCCGCCATCACGCGCGCCAAGGAGCTGCTGGAGCGTGAACCGGTTCCGTAGCGCTCCCATACTTCGTGTGGTGGTGGGTCCTCCTCTTCGAATGACGCCGCGCGGGCCCGTCAGGTCAAGCTTCGTCCCATCCGTTCCATCGAACTGCTCCTCCCGGGCCAGCAGGCGGATGCTCTGGGCGTACGCCTCTTTTGTGGACTTGGGACCAGCGGCGTCGTGGGCGGCGCCGCTCCAAGTAAGGTAGGCTTCATACGCCACGGCCTATGGGCACCTGCTGGTGGCTCGGGAGTTGTACCTGCCAGAGGCCAGGACGGTGGACGCGGCGCGCCGTAAGGCAGGCGGCAGTCCAGAGGAGGTTGGCTCCGAACGTCCTTTGCTCGAAGTCCTCGCGCATCATAAAGCCGTTGCGCACCCGGTAGTATCAGGAGAAGAGGCGGCTCCTCTTGCGCATCAACTTCCCAGCGAGGCGGCCACCCTCAAGGTCGAGGTGAGAATTGCGTATACTGGCTCAAGAGCCGGGACTTCGCTGCTTTAAACCGGGCTATTGCGCTTCAAGGGACACGGAAGGGAATGACGTGGCATCACCAGCAGGACCGGACGCCCATGCAGATCGTCTCAACGGACATTCATGCTCAAACGGGGCACATCGATTCTGCGCAGGGGCGCTAGAGTCCGGGACTCCTCCAAACCGCAGCCTCTCCGTAAGATTGTCAGGGCGGCAAGGTGAATCAATGTCCTCTGCTCATCCAGGGTAGAGCATGCGAGGAGTCCATGCGAAAAAGGCGTGGTTGTGTTTTATTGCTGATCGTGCTGGTAGGACAGAGCGTGGTCGGGTGTTCGACGCCAAATCCCTGGGTGAGAGTCGTCTACACACCAGATGGGGTGCTCGGGGTCGAGGGGCCAGCGGCTGGACCGTTCAAGACCAAGGCGGAATTGGCGGAGACAGCTTGCAAATTGATGATTGGTCAGCCAGGGGCGAGCGCGGAGCATGGTCAGAGGGGCGTCGAGTACTGTGCGCTATACTATTATTCGAAGCAAGATGAAGCATATTTTCTGAGCTTCTTCTCCGATGTCCGAGCCATTGAGTCTGGAGGATTCAAGAATTGTAAAGTGCCAAGAGTAATCTATGACCCAGCGAGGCAGGATGCGATAATCGTGGGGCCGGCCCATCCACACCCTCATAATCCTGTGTTTTCACCCCAGGATCTGGGTGCCGGACGAGGAACACGCGCAGGTCTGGGAACGGGCGAAACACCAGTCGGGGTGTCGAAGTTCTTCGATAATGCTACTGGGAAGATTTGGGAGCGAGAGTTGCTGCTCTTCTGGGGATACAAGGAAAGAAGGGAGTGTTACGCGTATAGCTACAATTATTCTACCCGCGTGGTTTCGGCGTTGAGGAATGGGAAGTGGGTCGCAATCGGCATCGCTGAGGGACAGTACGGGTCGCTGAGGATGTACGAGGGGCAGAGTTGGTTTCCTTCGAAGTGAATCAAGGAGATTGAGATGGGGTCTGTGCGGTTGGGGGTGATTGCCTTGTGCGGTCTGATGAGCGGATGCTCGCTATTTGGGTATTACCGTCATGAAAGGGCGGTGAGGGCACCGCCGGAGGAGGCGGCGAACATCCAGTTCCCACTTTCGTTTGAAGAAGGCGTTCTTTTGGAGGGCCCTGTGCGTTCCGCAGTTGACGTGGCGATGAACGACTTCCTTCCTCCTGGGGCAAAGGTGAAGCTGTCCGACGGTGACGAACGGTTGGGGCGGTGCCTCTCATCTAGGGGAACGTATGATGCCGTGGTGGTGAAAGATGAGGCGGGTGTCTATTTTGTCAGCATTTTTCCTGTGTGGTCGAGATGTGAGGGAGGGGAATCTCTTCTCGATTTTGGGGCGATTTATGCGATTGATGATCAAGGGCGCATCATGGGTGTGCGATGAGGGTTTGGAACGGCTTCAATGCGATGGCGTCCAACGTTGATTCTGACCACTGCTTCATTCTCCTGAATATGTATGAATACGGCGGGCAGATCTGTTGATTCAGGCTCGCGACGACGCGAACGGACGCGTCCGGCACGCGGGGGGCTTGGCCGGCCCGTACGATGATTTGGAGGAGCTTGTCCAGACGCCTTGCAGGCAGATGATGGCCAATGCTGCCCCAATGAGAAATGAGAGGTCGCTGGGGCACTGTGTTCTTGCGTTCATTTCGGCAGAGGATGGCGAGAAGTGGTTCATCAGTTACATCGCTCCCCTGGACGGTTGGACAGACGGAACGGAGCGTTCCTGCTCAGTGCCTGTTGATGTCGCCGAACCTGGGGAACTGGAGGTGTTGAGCCTGGGGGGAACGTTCTCCAATCTGCGAGGGCAGGAGTCGTGGGGGCCGTCGCTCTTTCTGAGCCAGAAGGCTGGCTCAACGTGGGGTGCGATGTGATGGCTTTTGTATTGGAGTGGTCAGGGGTGTTCCGGGTCTATGGTTTTAATGGATATGGCCGGCTTGTTTCTGGGTGGTGAGGTGGAATGCTTGTTAATGTTGGAGCCGTCTATAATGAGCGGGGGCGGTCTCTGAAGGGGCGGGAGTAGGGACTCGCGCTCCTGGGCCGGTAGCCATGTGGCTGGCTTGTGGGGCTGTGGTCTGCCACCCGGTTTTCGGGTCTGTTCTGCGCTACGTCAATGCCGTCGAGCAGCATGGCCAGTTGCGTGACGTCCACGTGCGCCGACTGCGCATTCGCGTCCACCGGAGGCAGCCGGAAGCGGTCCGTCTCCAGCCGCTTGTACAGCAGCACGAAGCCGCCCCGACGCCACGTCAGCCCCCTGAGCCAGCCGCTTCCACCGGCAGTAGACGCTCCGGTTCGGTCTGGCAGTTACGCTGGCGTCGGTACGTCCCCGACTTCAACGCGCTCAGCCGCGCGCCTCGCTGCGCGGAGAACGCCTTCTGCGCAGCCTGCTCGCTTCGAAGGGCTCCGCCACCTGGAGCCACTCCTGCTTCTCCACCCGCTTCGGCGTGCGCGCCAGCATCCACGGTGCCGACTCCTCACTCAATGCCCCTCGGCATGTAACTGGCTGGACGCTTACTTTACCCGGCATATCTGCCTGCTGGCCTGGGAGGGGGACGATGGAACGAATCGGGCGAAGCTTGACTTGGCGAGCCTGCGCGACGTCATCCTGGGAGGGTGAGCGAGGCAAACTGGCGGATGCGGTCAGGTGAGGCGAGGTTCCGGTTGGTGCTGTCGATGACGGGGGCGCGCTGACGGTGGGCCTGATGAACCACGAACCTTTCCTTCGTACCCTGCGCGAGGCGCCGCTGGTGCTAGCCGAGGGCTCAGTGGTCGAGCGCCTGCGCCGCCACCCTGCGGGACTGCTGGACCCGCACGTGGCCAACGCGGGCCTCCTCTTCAGTCGGGAGGGACGCGAGGCGCTCGCTGGCATCTATCGCGACTACCGCGACATCGGCTTGCGCCACGACCTGCCCATCCTCCTGCTCACGCCCACCTGGCGCGCGAACGCGGAACGACTCGCGCGCGCGGGCCTCGCTGGCCGGGACGTCTTCACGGAAGCGGTGGGGCTGCTGGCGGGCCTTCGCGAGGAGGTCGGCGACCGCGGGGCGAGCATCTTTATCGGGGGGCTCGTCGGGTGCCGCGGGGACGCGTACAAGCCTGAGGAGGCCCTCTCCCGTAGGGAAGCGACAGCCTTCCACGCGCCCCATGTGGAGGCGCTCGTGCGCGCCGGGGTGGACTTCCTCGTGGCCCAGGCGCTGCCGGCCCTCTCGGAGGCCGAGGGCCTCGCCTTGGCGATGGCGCGCACTGGGGCGCCGTTCCTGCTGAGCTTCGTCCTCCGTCCCACCGGGACGCTGCTCGATGGAACGCCGCTGGGCGAAGCCGTGGCGCGCATCGACGCCCTGCCCGACGCGCGCCCGACAGCGTACATGGTGAATTGCGTCCACCCCTCCGTCTTCCGCGAGGGCCTGTCGCGCCAGTTGGCCGCCTCGCCCTCCCTGGGGACGCGGGTGGTGGGCTTGCAGGCCAATACCTCCCGCCTCTCGCCCGAGGAACTCGACGGACGCGCGGAGATTGACAGCGAGCCCCCGGACGCTTTCGCGCGGGAGATGGCCCGCGTCCATGAGGAACTAGGCACGCGTCTGCTCGGCGGGTGTTGCGGCACCGACGAGCGGCACATCGCTGCGCTCGCCGGCGCCCTGACAAACTCACCGGCGGCGGAGCCAGAGCATCCGTGAGCGGCCGGGCATTCTCTGGATGATCTGGCTCGTGGTCGCCAAGGCCATCACGAGCAGAGTCGAGGGGACATGGGGCGCGAGTCGTCGGGTACGCCGCGCACGAGCGTGCCGCACGTGTGACGTCGCCTCCAGGGCCCCGTTCGTCACTGCCTGACAAGACAGGTGTGCTGTGTGCTCACCGACGCGGACAAGGACCCAGCGAGACACTGGCTTCCGACTCCACCCTTGCTCAGCTTGCCGGACGGCTGCGTGGAGGCACGGGAACTCATGGCGCTGCGATGGGATTCATGGGCGGTATGTCGAGTCGCATGGGTGCTCTGCATCGGCTTGGCATGCGACTCGACCCCAGGGATGGACACGCCGCCGCCTGCCCCCAGGCCCGCCGAGCCCCCGGTTCCCGATGGCGGCCACCCACCAGGGCCAGAAGGGCCACCGCCCAGTGAAGTGCCACCGGGGGATTCCGGACAGCAGGTATTCCCCCTGGCCTTCCAGCAGGCGCTGCCGGGCTCGCGAGCCGTGGTGACGCGCACGACCTTTCGCTTCCGCATCCCAGTGGCGCGCGCCGGCGAGCGACTGAGCTTCGTCTTCTTCGCGGGGGATGACGCGCTGAGAATCCATGCGGCCACCGTGGCCCGCGCGGACGCCGATGGCGTGCTCGCGTCCGTCCCCCTGCCGCTAACCTTCCAGGGCGCACCCGGCGCCCTGCTCGCAGCGCGCCATGCCGTCCACAGCGACCCCGTGGCACTGCCCGTGAGCTTCCGCGAAGAGCTGGCGATCTCCTTCGAGGTCGAGGGCGCCATCGCCGAGGGGCAAATGGACCTCTTCCCCCAGAGCTACGCCGCAGAGGGGAGCCACTCCTCCGTGCCCGTCCGATTCGGAAAGCCCCAGAAGCGACTCGTGGGGCTCGGCGGAATCGAGGTGGACGCCAAGGCGACGCGTACCATCGCGCTCATCGGCGGTGGGCTCGCCGCGGGCAAGGGCGCGCCGACCGGCGACTTTCGGGAGAGCTGGCCTGCCGTGGCCGAGCGCCTGCTTGGCCAGCCGGTGCTCAATCTCAGCCAGGAAGGCCAGAGCATCGCCTCTGTGGCCGCGGCGCTTGACGCGGGGACGCTGCGGCTCGCGGGGGTCACGGACTGCCTGGTGTTGCTGGGCGGTGACGAAGCGCCCTCCGTCGATACGTCCACGCTGGATGCGCTGCTGTCGCAGCTGCGCTCACGATGTCAGGTCTATGCTGGAACGCTCCCGCCCCGGGGCACCTCGCCATCCAACGGGGAGCCGTCCCGGGACGCCCGGCATGTGGTGAATGACTGGCTGCGCTCGGCGCTCCCAGCGGCCCAGCTCGTGGACTTCGACGTGCTGCTTCGAGACCCAGGCAATCCCGAGAGAAGCCTACCTCATCTGCAGGATGGCACCGGGGGCTTCTCCGAGCGGGCCCAGGCGTGGATGGGCGCCGAGGTGGCACGGCGGCTCGGACGCGAGCCTCCCGATGAGCCCTCCAGGAAGATGACCCTCAAGGTGACACTGACGAACTCCAGCCATGAGGTGCTCACAGTGGACAGCGCTGGCACCGTGTTCGCCGTGAAGCGTGGGATGGGCCGTGAGTTCCTGTGGGCCAGTACGGACAATGCGCGCTCCTGGCAGCCGCGCGGCAGCCACCCTCAGGGCTCTTCCTTCCAGGTGATGACGTCGCTGAAGGACGGCACCTTGCTCGCGGACACCCTGGCCCAGGATGGCATGCACACGCTCGCGCGCTCCACGGACCACGGCGCCACCTGGAGCGATGTGCTGCCCCTGGGGCTGTTTCGCATGCTTCAGCCAGGCAACATCCGCGAGCTGCACGGTACCGTCTACTTTGGTGAATACCAGGTGTTCACCATCGAGTCGCCCATCCGCATCTGGGCGAGCACGGACGGGGGCGCCACCTGGAAGGTGCGCGCCACGTTGACTGGACGCCGGCATTGCCACTCGCTGGTGGCGGACGCGGAGCAGGGCGTCTTGTGGGCGATGATGGGCGACGCCCGCGGAGGTTTGCTGCGCTCGGTGGACGCCGGCGTCACGTGGAGAGCCGTGGTGGACGGTCTTCGGGGCGTCGCGGTGGACGGCATCATCACCCCCCCTGGCCTGCTCTTCGGTGCAGATACCCTGTACCAGCCTGCCTTTCCCAGCATCCGTCGCGTGGAGTCGAACGACGAGATGATAGAGATGACACGGCTGCCCGGGCCCAGCTACTCCGTGCTTCAGCTTCGCGGTGGCGGCTATCTGATGGGCACCACACGAGAGACTGGCGGGGACGTGTATGCGCCCGGGGACGAGACCGCCCACGTCTTCATGAGCGCGGACGGCCGTACCTGGAAGGAGTTCATGGCCTATCCCCGCCTCCTCCCGGACGACTACGCACGCGCGGACGTATACTGGCAGCTCCCCTCGGGCGAGGTCCTTCTGCGGCTGACCAACGTGCATGATATTGGCACGGGCTTCCAACTCCTCCAGAGCACCCTGCACTGATGGGCGTGAAGCCCCCCTGTTTCAATCCTGCTTGGGGAGCCCGGCGCTGCGGGGTAGGGCAGGTCAGGGCCCGAGGAAGGGCTCGACGGCTGTGACCATCGCCGGGGACTCGAACAAGTCATAGTGCGTGCGGCCGGGCAGGATGGCGAGGCTCGACTTGGGGCGGCCGCTGCCGTCGAGGCCGCCGTCGCGCTGGCCTCCGCCGAGCAGCCCGTAGAACTGCGCGATGTACGAGGGCGGCATGCTGTCCGCGTCGGCGAACACGAGGAGCACGGGCATGGAGAGCTTCGACACCTCCACGGACCAGTCGTAGGGGCGTCGCTGGAGCTCGCCGGTCTTGTCGATGAGGGCCGCGAAGGCCTCCGGAACAGGCGCGATGGCGGCGTAGGTCTGGTACACCGGCGCGGGCTTCATCATGTCAGCGAGTGCGCCGGTCAGGTGCTGGAACGCCGCGGTCACCTCCGGGTACCAACCGGTACTGCTGAACGGCGCGCTCACCACGACGAGCTTGCGCACGCGCGACGGATGTTGAATGGCGAGGCGCAGGCCGACGCCACCGCCGAGCGAGTAGCCCAGCACGTCCACCTGCGGCACCCGCAGCTCGTCGAGCAGGGCCGCGAGGTCGTCCGCCAACTGCTCGTAGCGCAGCGGTCGGTCGACGTCGGCGGTCCTGCCGTGGCCCTGGAGGTCGACCGAGATCACCCGTCGCCCTTGCGCGAGGCGCGCCGCGACCGGCGCATCCAGCGCGGTGTTGTGAAGGCCGCCGTGCAGTAGCACCAGCGGTGTAGCTCCGTCGGCGAGAGGGCCGCGCACTTCGAAATAGAGGTGCAGGCCGTTCACGTGGGCATAGCCGGTCTTCGTCGGGGCAGCGGGGGAGGTCATGAGCAAGGAGCCTCGGGGAGCGTGAGTGGAGGTGCAGGAGGCGGCGAGGAGGAACAGGCCGGCAAGGAGCGCTCTCACGCGAGCATCTCCGGCAGGCCGAAGGCGGCCAGCAGCGTGGGTTGGAATGTGGTGCTCTCGTGAATGCGGCCGTCGCTCACATGCAGGACGTCGAGCTTGAAGGCGCGCAGCGCGTGGTCGCCCGGTCGCCGCAGGTAGCTCATGGCCTCGGGCATGCAGTTGGCCCATGCCGGCACCAGCCGCCACTCACCCATGGCGTTCGCACGCTCCAGGAGCGGGAGCACCTGGTCCACGCCCTCGAAGCATGCGGGCAGCGGCGGCATGCTCACTCGCACGTCGCGCGTGACAGCCTCCTCCTCGAACAGTGCGTCCGGGTAGGGAGCCGGCAGGCGGGGCAAGCTCCTGGGCTCGAAGCGAGGAAGGCGATTCGCTTCGACGCGCCCTGCTGCCCCTCCTCCCGTGTTCGCCCTGCCTACTGGTGGAGCTTCTCCCAGGTCAGGCTCCGCCGATGCCCCATGCGTGCGGCCTATATCCACGCAACTGCTCCTGGCAGTGCCGTCCTACGAAGAGAGGCTGCGAGCGTCCAGATGGCTTGGAACTGCGAAGCGAGCAGTGTGGAGAGTCTATTGGGGGGCGTTGGAGTCCTCGCGCTCGGCCTTGCTTTCGGCAGGCACAGAGGAATTATTTTGCATCTCCTCGACCCGAAAAGCGCGGGCGCTGAAAATCCTTCAATGCAATGCGTCAGGAAAGGCGTCTATTGCATTGTCAGAGGCAGATCGCTCCAGGAACCATCAATATTTTGGGGTGCATTGGCAAGAATCAAACTCTTATGTAAGCTGGATTAGCAGGATAGTCCTGCTTAGTGCGCATATCCAAAATTGGAGTACACCCATGCGTTTGATTGCATCCATGCTCGCCGCGACCGCCCTTCTCGTTGGCTGTGGAGGCGAGGAGCAAGCCCCTGAGGCCCTGCAGGAGGCGCCGGTGGCGGCCGCGCCGCAGAACGATGGCGAGGGCTCGGTGACCGCGATGGCGGGCCCGTATTACTACGCGCAGACGTGGGACAACGGGAAGCGGCTCACGGTCTGTGCCAACGACCTGACGGTGCGCCGCTCCAACGGCTCGACTTGTACACTGTATTACGGGCAGACCTTCACCGTGTATAGCGGTGGCAGCGAGTGGGTTCCCGGCCACGCTTGGGGCAACTGCAACGTGGAGGGTCAGGTGCAGAACGGCTGGTTCTGCTGAGACCTGTCGTCCTGGGGCCCGCGTGTGGCGCTTCGCCTCGCGCGGGCCTCGGTCCCTAACAGATGCCGGACCTTGGATTGGAGCGACTCTGGCGGACATGGCGGTCCGCGTCGTTCCGCCGCCAGCGTGGTGGCATCCACGCGCACGCCGACGGTCTCTACCTTTCTCTTCAACGCCGCCGTCCGGCGTGTCTCCTCCCCATAGGGCTGGGTTTTCCTGTGGATTCTCGTGAGGGCGATGTGAAGACGGCCGACGTGTTTCCTGGTGCTCTTCTCCGTGCTCGCGGTGGGGTGCGGCGATTCAGACGAGGGTGACGGCGAAGCTCACCTATGCCTTCGCCGTCAAGGGAGACATGCTCTACCTTTAGGACTTGAGCCTGTCCGGCATGCCCGTCTTGGGTTACCGGAAGGTGAGCTCGCTGTGCCTGCTTCGTGACGACGAGCAAGCCTCTCACCGGGCAGGACTCCTGCGGCTGAGGAGGCCCCCGCCAGTCGTGGAGCTACATCAGGGCCGCGTAGGTGATGGCGGCACCTCCCGAGCCGCCTCCCAGCATGGACTCGACCAGCGCGTGCTTCTTGTCCTGGAGCGTGAGGTGCTTCTCCGCCACCGCGTCCTGGGACGCCCGCCGGTACATCCTGGCAGGGTGCTGCTGTCCGATTCGGTGCGAGCGGTCCGCGGCCTGATTCTCCACGGAGGGGTTCCACCACGGAGCCGCCAGTAGCACATGGTCCACCTCGCTGAGGTTCAGTCCCGTGGCGCCTGCCTGAGCGAGATGTGCATCGCAGGTAGGACCTTTGGGGCCTGGGTGGACTCAGCGACGGCGCCGCAGGCTGTCCGGATTCCTGCTGGTGCAGGGTCCATTGCGGCGCCTGTTCGTAGGCTCCGTTCAAGGGGGGCGTCATCGAGCAAGGGACTGGACGGCTGACGCGTCAGGTTGTCGCTCCCAGCGCACGCTGACATGTCAGCCGAAATCCGCGAGCCGAACACGCGCGAGGTTTCCGTCGATTAGGCATGGCATGTGGCTTGCTGTTGCCGACGTGCGTCACATGAAGAAGGAGGGCGCATTGCGCTTCGTAAGTGGAGTGGCTGTCGCGGTCAGCCTGCTGGGATGTGGTGGCGCGGAGTTGGAGAGGGAGGGCGTCGAGGCGACGGGCCGCATGGACCAGGCGATTGTGGGTGGGGTCGAGGCACGTCCCAACAGCCATCCATGGATTGTCAGCCTGCAGCAAGACGGCAATCACTTCTGTGGTGGTTCTCTTATCAGGGTCGGCGCTCGGGAGGAGACCGACATTGTGGTCACGGCAGCCCATTGCGTCTACGACGGGACCTCCAGGCTGACTGTCTCCGCTGGAGCCCATAATTTGGATTACCCGTCGTCCACGCAGCAGACTGTCTCTGCAACAAGAACCGTATACCATCCGGCGTACGACCCGCGAACGACGATGAACGATATCGCTGTCGTCGTCCTCGATAAGCCCATCAAGTTCAACTCCAATGTCCAGCCGGTGTGTCTCCCGGCGGCGGGGGAGTTGCTCTCGGCTGGCGGGCTTTCGTGTGGCAAGGGCTCTGTTCCCATGCGCCCCAACCTTGTCTCTCAGCCCTCGTTGCCTGAAAGCCTGAGCATGCCTGTGGGGCATTCGTCGGCCGGGGCGTCGATCGCGGTCGGTACGGAGATGATTGCCGCGGGATGGGGCCTGACCCGAGAGGGGGGATATGATATGTCCAGCGTCCTGATGCAGGTGGGGGTCCCTAAAGTGAGCGATAGGGACTTGATAGATGCGTACAGGAAAGCAGGCATCACCATTGATCCGTATGTGATGTTCGGGGCTGGGTACAGCCAAGGTGGTAAGGATTCTTGCCAGGGTGACAGCGGAGGGCCGCTGGTCGCGAAGTCAAACGACGGAAGCTACGTGCTCCATGGCGTCACGAGCTTTGGCATCGGCTGCGCGAGGGCGGGCTTTCCAGGTGTCTATACGCGCGTCTCCGAGTTCGTTCGTTGGATTGAGACGCAGATCGTAATCAACAGCCGCGTGCGGCGCGGCTAATGCGCGACGGATACCACGTAGCCGCGCGTCCCACCTCGTCGCCTGCCTCCGCCGCTGGCGCGAGCGCCCCGCCGACTGACGGTCCCCATTCGAGGACCTCCCGTTCTTCACCATGGGGCAAGCGCGGCAGCCTCCGCGGTACACGGATGAGCCCGCATGCCGGTCGAGTCCGTCCTCCTCACTTGGAGGGTGGAAAGGGTGCTTCGAACACGGAAATGCTGACGCCTCGCGCCAAACAGTATCATGTTGCCGGTGCTTGACTTTTCACGGGAAGACTCATTTTATTTTCATATGCTAAATCAAACTCCGGAATATCAATCCTGCATCCAGAGCTCAGAGAAGGTGTCCTGGCGTCTTGATGACCTGCTGCCCAAGGACGCCGTCCTGGATTTCAGCCACCGGTTCCTGTCGGATGCGCTGACGGGCGCGGAAGCCATTCCCTTCCTGAACGCTGAAGAGCGGCTGATGCTGAATCACATCCGCTCCAACAGCTATGCGCACCTGTTCCTGTTCCTGGAGGAGTACGCCGTTGCCCTGGCCGCCCATCGCGCCAGCCTGGAGCTGCACGGGAATGCGACGCACATGCGCGCGCTCCTGCGCTTCACGGAGGAGGAGCTGAAGCACCAGCAGCTCTTCGCGCGCTTCACCGGCGCGTTCGCCCGGGGGTTCAAGGTCGTCCCCGCCCTGCTCGACAACCACGTCGAGGTGGCACGGGCCATCATGGCGAAGTCGAACCTGGGGGTGCTCATCTTCAACCTGCACCTTGAGCTGATGACGCAGCAGCATTATCTGGAGACGGTCCGCGGAAACAAGACCGAGACGCTGGACCCGCTGTTCTGCAACCTGCTCAAGCACCACTGGCTCGAAGAGGCGCAGCACACCCGGCTGGACTTCCTGGAGGCGCAGAAGATCCTCGCCCGGGAACCCGATACGCTGGACCTGGCCCTCACGGAGTACGCGGAGCTGCTTCAGGCGCTGCGGGGGACGTTGAACGCCCAACTTGCGCTGGATCTCCAGACACTGGAGAAGGCGGTGGGGCGCACGTTCACCCCGGAGGAACACAAGCACCTGGCCGAGTCCCAGGAGCGTTCGTATGTCTGGGGCTTCATCGGAATGGGGATGAAGGCGCCCCTCTTCCTCTCACGCCTGCGCGCGCTCTCCCCCATCGCCGAGCAGCGCGTCTTGGAGTTGGCGCCGATGTACTACTGTGATTGATGGGGCCCAGGCGGGCGTTTGGGGCCGTGGGCCATCCGTGCTGGCTCTTGCAGAGCTCGAAGCAGGCGAAACAGGAGCCCTTCCACCCGTCGGCTTTGCAGTCCCCATTGGCGCGAATGTGGCGGCGCTTCCACTCCGGCAGGTGGGCATTGTAAGAGTCGTCCCGTTCATCGGTGACGGGTGTGTTGTCCGTGGCGGCCTTGGCGCCTCGCTCACTCGCCTTGTCGCACGCCTGACGCAGCGACCGAATTTGGGGCTGGCACAGGAGGTCCGTTATGTTGGGAGCCATGGCCCGCTCCCAATGGTTCCTCACCGCGCTGTTATGGCTTGCCGCTGCTTGTGCAACGACCTCCGGTCCTCCGGTCGGAACGACGCCGACTTCCGGCGCCGCCGTGGCGCCCGAGCCCTTGTACGTCTTCGAAGGCGTGGAGGTGTTCGGCATCCGTGAACTGCCTCGTGAGGAGCTGCTGAAGCTCATCGGGATGCCGGAGCCCGGAAGGCGCTTCAACCTGGGGGCGGGCGAGTTCACGCCGTACCTCGTAGAAAGCAAGGCGCGCCTGCTGGCGGCGCATCCGTTTCCATTCTGCCGGTACTCGATGGTGGCCTATCCGCCAACGCACACGTTCCGCGTCACGGTGGACCTGGTGGAGCCGGGCGACGAATGGCGGATGCGCTTCGCCCCGGAGCCGACGGGGACGGTGGAGGACCCCGAGGGCTTGCTCGCCGCTTGGGGGGCGTACCAACAGGAGTACTGGAGGCTACGCAACGCGGGACGGCTCCCGGAGAGTGGCGTCGGCACCTGCAAGGCGTTGACATGCTACGGCGGGTTCGATGCTCCAGAGCTGGCACCATTGGAGGCGCGCTTCATCGAAGGAGTGCCCAGGAACCAGGACGCATTGGTCCGGGTACTGCGCGAGGACCGGGAGGGAACGAAGCGAATGACGGCGGCCATCTTGCTGTCCTACGTACGTTCGCGAGAGGAGCTGGTGCGCCTGTTGGTGCCGGCGGTGCACGATCCATTCGAGGGCGTGCGCAACGAAGCGCTGCGGCTGCTGGGGGTGGCGCAGAAGGGGCAGTCCCAGGTCCTCATTCCGCTGGAGCCCGTCCTGGATGCGCTCGGCTTTCCGCTCGTCTCTGATCGCAACAAGGCCGCCTGGGCGCTGGTGCGCATCGTCGAAACGGAAGGGGGCGCGCGGCAGGCTCAGATTCTCGACAAGGCGGGGGACACGCTCCTGGAGATGGCAGGCATGCGGCAGGACGTCGACCGCGAACCGGCACGCAAGGTTCTGGGGATGCTCGCGGGCCGGGACCTGGGCGAGGAGCCAGGCGCCTGGAAGCAGTGGGTGGAGCAGCAGCGCGCCGCGAAGCAGTAGCGGCCTCCGAAGTGCCCGGGGACTGGGGGGCCCGCCTGGACTCACCTCTTCAGGCGGTTGGGGCAAGAGAACAGCCTGCGTAAGCGGAGTAGGCGCACGGGGGGAAGGGCGGGGCCGGAGAAGGCCCTCTGCGCGCCTCGGAGAGCCCTCCTGGCTGGAAACCACGTCGCGGAAGATGGTGGTTGCCAGGAGGCTCGTGAGAGGCGAGGCCCCAGGCAGTCCGTTGAGCGTCAAGTCCAGGAGGAGTCGCCCAGCTTCCGGGCGTGGACGCGCGGGACCGGCCATCGAGCCTCGCTCCGCGTCCGCCGCCTATGACGTGCTGATGGTCGGGATGCTCCTGGTCGGGCTGGGCGAGAGGAGCGGCGTCACGCGCCAGACGATTGCCGCCGCCGAGACGGGCAAGCGCTCGCCGAGCCTGGAGACCGCGTTCCGCATCGCGGAGGTCTTCGACAATCCGTTCGAGGCGGTGTTCCACTGGCCGCGCTGAAGGCGGGCACCGCGCCTCGTGTCGCATCCGAGGCGCGATGCTTCACCGATACGAGCCGTTGATCTGGGTGGGGATGGCTACTGCGGGTCCCACCCGGCGTTCACCGTCATCCGGTCCAGAGCGCGCACGGTGACGTAGGGCACGAAGCCCGCGGCGCGCGAGCGGGTGTATGCATCCGCGACGTGCGCGGACTGCGTGGCGTAGTCGGTGGAAAGCACCAGCTTGCCAGCGGCGCGCACGCGCGCGGCGTTGGTGCGGTTCTCCTCGCACCAGCCCTCATCGCAGGCCACGTCGTCGGACCAGTACATGTCCTCCATGCCCAGCCCGTCGATGGCGGGCAGGTAGGCCGGGTCATCGACGAGCTCCGGGGAGTTCTGTGGCACCACCTTGAAGTCCGGGTCGCGCGCCTTCGCGTAGTTGCTCACGCGGGCGATGAGCGCCACCATCTTCCTCGCGAGGTCGGCGCGGTTGGTGCCGGCGGCGTTGGCGGGAATTTCCTCGTACGTGACAATCATGTCCAGGTAGCAGCCGGTGAAGCCCGCGGCGAGCGCGCGGTCGATGCGGCCCTGGACGATGGGCCACCAGCGCTCGTCCCAGTACTTCACGTATTGCTCGTCGGGCCAGCCGGACACGGGGCCGAGCTTCAGGTCATCGGGGACCTGGCTCCACTCGGGCCGGTACTCCTCGATGGCGCCAATTTCGAAGTAGGCGAGCACCTGCTTGCCTCGGGACTTGAGCGCGGAGATTTCCGCGGCGGTGAAGTAGCCGCTGGAGCCGTCGCGCACCAATTCGATGATGGCGAGGTCGAACTTCGACGCGGCAATCGTGTCGAGCTTCGCCTGGGGATAGTTCGTGAGCTGGTACGTGAAGCTCCTCACATTGTCCCAGGGCACGGGCGTTCCGGCATCCGCGGGCGTGCCCGCGTCGGTCGAGGCTACCTGGACGCGCACGACGAGCAGGTCTAGGAGCGAGGCATCCGCCGAGGAGTCCGTGCGGTAGCGCAGCTTCACCGGGCCGCCGGACAGGAAGCGGGCGGGGGTGGTCAAGGCCAGCGAGGTGGCGGTCCATCGCCACGACTGCGCGAAGGCGTTGTCGCCCACCACGACCCAGCTGCTTGTCGTGTAATCCCACGCCTCGAAGACCCAGCGCATCTGCGCCTGCGCCGGGCCCCGGTAGTTCACGCCGACCTCGGCCGCGACCACGGTGTCGGCGCTCACGCCTTCGGGGAGCGGATAGGTGCACGTGGCGGAGCTGTTGGGCTCGAACTCCACGTACTCCGCCCAGCGGTCCTGCGTTCCGGACAGCGTCTCGGTGTTCAGTGCCTGGACGCTCTGGCCCGAGGGGAGGGCGCCGCGCTCGAACTGGAGGGTAGCGCAGGCCAGGGTCTTCTCATTGGCGAGGATGGCGTCTTGCCCGCTGCCGAATGCGTCCTTGGTGGCGTTGTCGCCACACGCGGCCAATAGGGCCAGCCAGGTCCACGTCAACCACCACTTCATCGCGACTCGCATGGAACAGCTCCTCAGGCGTGTGGAATAGCGAGCAGGCATTAACGCCACGCGCTGTGTGCGAGCAACGTGAAGTCTGTGTGCGTGGGTATCGGTGCAGGCAGGTCGCGCTTTTCACTGGAACATTCGTCTGCACCTGGACGACCGCGCGCGGGGATTCGGCTTCTTGGACGGGCGAGGACGTGTTGCAGGTAGAGGAGGCGTGCTTCGGCGTAGCCTGCCTGCGGGGGTGGGCAATTCATGCGAGCCGCTGCACCCCGTCGTGGATGCGGCTGCCGGAGCGCTCCTGGATGAGCGCGCACCCTGTCGCCCCGCAGCGCCAGACCGGTGGTGGGTGACACGGCCCCCGGGCGGGGACGTGGGCGGCTGGGGTCGCTCCGGTTTCGCTCTCCGCGTCATGCACGCGTCTTGGAGCGAAGCCCTCTCCTTGCGACAAACATTGCCACCTGTGGTCAATTGTCAAACGTCCCCAAGTCCTGTGTGTTTGAGCGCTCGCCCAAAGGAGAAGGTCATGGCGCATCGTGGGTTCGGCCTGGAGGCCTTCTGTTGTATCGCGCTGTTGGGATTCGGTGCCGGGGGGGGAGTGGCATGGCGCTGGTGGGTTACAAATCCAATGGAGCCGTCAAATGGGCTCGGGCCTTCGCGACGAGTGGCGCGTTGGTGATTGGCCCGTCCATCGACAACTTGTATCTGGGCGAAACCATCACCACCGCTTTCAGCGGCGACGGCAGCTGCTACGGTGACTTTTTTCTCAAGCGGTTCACTCCAGGAGGCACCCTCGTCTGGAGCCGGTGTGTCTTGGGCCCCCTGGGCAACGTGAAGCGTCTGGCCATGCATGGCAACCGGGTCGCGCTGACTGGCTTCTTCCGCGATCCCTTCCTCTTCGGGGGGCAGACCGTGACAAAACCGCACGGGTGGGGGGGCCTTCGTCTTGGCCTACTCGACTTCAGGCGCGGAGTCCTGGGGGCGGGGCTTCGCGAGCGATGGCCGGTCCATCGACATGTCGTCGAAGGGCGAGGTGGTGGTCGGTGAGTACGTGACGGGGACTCGATTGCCGGAGTCCCGCTCCCACCGGCGCCACCGGGCGCGAGCGACAACAGCATCTTCGCTGCCAGCTTCGAGAGTTAGTATGGACGACTCCGTTGGGCGCGAGGATTTCCCTCCACCGGCAGTTGGGTCGCCGATGTCGATATCGACAAGCAGGGGCTGGGCCGGGTCGTGGGGAACTTCTGGGGAGCTACGGACTTTGGCGGTGGGCCGGTGACGCCCGTGCCCCCTGCGACCGGGTTCGTGCTGGGACTCGCGCGCTGAGGTGAGGTGCTCGTCCCTGGGACGAGAACTCCGGTTGGCCAGTCTCGGCCTCGACAGCGAGCTGCTCGGCTGGCGCGTGCTCCGAGGCAGTGGTGAGGTGCGGAAGAAGCGGCCCTGCTGGAGCGTCAGGTGGCCATCCACCAGGAGCAGGTGCGAGCCTTTCTCGGTGAACTCTTCCAGGAGGTCCTGCACGCCATCTGGCACTCCTCGAGTGAGCTCGGTGCTGGCTGTTCGTGAGATTTGAAGCCTGGCTGGTGCAGCGCCCGCGCCAGCTAGCGCGCCAGGGTGCTGGTGTCGACCAAGGCGGCGGGTTGGGGCGAAGGCTCGCGGAAGAGCCGCGTCTCCAGCCGCGAGCGCCACTTCAGCGCGGGCCGCTCCACGCCGTGGTGCAGCGCGAGCGACGCGAGCAGCACCGCCACGGCGCCTCCCAGCAGCGTGACGGGGTGGAAGGCGTCCATTCCATATGGCTCCAGCGCGGCCCGGACTCCGTGCTGCACGGCCTTGTGGGTGAGGTAGACGGTGAAACTCAGCACCGCGAAGGCCTTCGCGCCGGGGACGCGGGCGCATACTCGCGAGGCGGTGGGGCCCGCCATGGCCACGAGCAGCGCCGCATAGCCCGCCGACGTCAGGGGGAACGCGAGCGCCGTGTGGGACAGGTACCGGAAGTGTTCCTCGTTCAGCCAGAGCGTGCCACCCAGGCACACGAGTCCCACCAACGCCAGGCCTCCGGCGCGGGCACCTCGTGTCCAGCGCTCCCATGCCGCGGGTCGGAAGACGCGCAGCGCCGCGAGCATGACGCCGCACGTCAGCCCGTCGAGCCGCGCGTACGTCGGGTAGTACAGGAGCGTGTCGTAGCCCCGCCACCCTGTGTCACCCGGCCCGAGCATCGAGAAGTGGCGCTGCCACAGGCCGCCCCGCAGGAGCATGCCGGCCACCATCAACCCTGTCGCGCCCGCGAGGAGGTGTGGTGCCCGGACGCGTGCGCGCAGCGCGAGTACGACGAGGGGCAGCACCAGGTAGAAGTGTTCCTCCACGCACAGCGACCACGCGTGGGAGAAGCCGTTCCGGCGCAGTCCGAAGTTCTGCGTGAAGGTGAGGAAGCGCCACGCGGGCGTCTCCACGGGGCGTTCACTCCACGCGGGGATGAAGAGGTACAGGGCCACCACGATGAGATAGGGCGGCAGGATGCGCAACGAGCGCCGCAGGTAGAAGCGCTTCAGGGACGGTGGCTCGCCCCGGGACACCGGCTCCAGAACCTGCGAGCCGATGAGGAAGCCGCTCAGCACGAAGAACAGCTCCACGCCCGTCCATCCGAAGTTGGCGAGCATCCGGTAGGTCTCGTGGCCGTCGGGGCGCGGGTAGTGGAAGAGGACGACGACGAGGATGGCCAGGCACCGGAGCAGGTCCAGGCCGGCGAGGTGGCGCGGTTCGGTGGCGTTCAGCGGAGTCGGCTTTCAGCGGAGGAGAGGCGCTGGATGCTAGTCCGGCTTGGTCATCTCCCTCTAGGCCCCAGCGGTTCCCGAGGGAAATCCCCCCTCGGGCAGGCCCAATGTGAAGCGGTTGTAGTCGTCAAACCAGGCGGGCCGGGGCGTCGGACGTGGGCAAGAGCGAGATCCACGACCGCCATGCCTTCGTCGCGGTCTCCAAGCGCGTCGCGAAAATGGCCCTTCCTCGATTGAGCGAGGGGCGCATCAAGGGGCGCAAGCACCGCATCGTGCGCGTGCGGTAGTTGCCTCCGTCTTCCAGATTATCAAAGTGTGAAATCATCCAAGAGGTGAGTTTCGCGTGAATTAACTCGCCGTATGCGTGGTCCCAGAGGGGCCGACGGCGCTCGCGGGTGCTCGTCGGAATTCTCGCGCTGTTGGGGCCGCGAGTTCAGGGCCGCAGCTCGCGAGAGCAAACCCTCGGATCAAAGGACTCATCCTGTGAATACGTCGTTCATTCGTTGGCCGTGCGCGCTTGCTGGACTCTCCCTCGGGGTCCTTCTCGTTGCTTGTGGAGGTGACTCGGAGCCGTCCAATCCGAACGGAGATGGGAACGGAGATGGGAATGGAGAGGAGCAGACTCCCACGGAAACGATGGTGAATGGCAGGCCCGCGAGCGAGTACTACGCACAGTTCGCCTATGAAAAATACGCTGGCGCCCCGGGTGGGGCGGTGGCGTTCCCCGCTCAGCAGGATGGCATCAACCTGTTCGCCGCGACTGTCTATCTGAAGCAGGATAAGAGCTTCATCCTCTACTACGCCGAGGGCGCGGGGACCGTGCGTTCAAATGGCTACACCGCCGAGATTCCTACCTCCCGCATGTTCAAACGCACCGGCGCCTGGCGTGTCAGTGGAGGCTCGTTGAAGCTCGGCGACCTGATGACCTGCCAAGGTCTCAAGGTGGACGGAAACGACGCGCTTCTCTGCACGCTAGACCGGACCATCGGCTATGCGGACGCGGTGGGGAAGACCGCGGCGTTCACGCGCTCGACCAACTTGTCGCCAAATGACAGGCAGTGGGTCGACTACCAGTGAAGCCTGGGCTCTCCGCGAGGCCATGTCGGGAACTCCATTTCAACTAAGTGTATGGATGAAACCAACGGGGAGCGCGTCTGATACCCATCGAGTTCTACTCCGTCCAGGATGCCTTCGGCTGTTTCTCCAACGTCTCCGCTCATTCCATCACGCTGAACGGAGTTCGTTGGCCTGCTACCGAGCACTACTTCCAGGCGCAGAAGTTCGTGGGGATGGACGCTGCCCGTTTGGAGGCGATCCGCATGGCGCGCAGCCCGATGATCGCCGCCCGCCTGGGCCGTAGCTGCAAGCGTCCGTTGCGCCGCGACTGGGAATCGATGAAGGAAAACGTCATGCGCCGGGCTGTCCTCAAGACCTCCGATGAGCACGACTGGGGCTGCGGCTCCACGGGCACCGGGAAGAACCGACTCGGGCAGTTGCTGATGGAGGTTCGCTCCCTCCTGCGCGAGCGCGCGCAGCCTGGGGGCTGAAAGCAATGGGGCCGGAGACCGCTGAACGCTCAGCGGCTTCCGGCCCCGTTCTCGTGTCACGTCCGGTTTGCTTGAGGTGGCCTGGACGCACTCCTGATGCGGCGACCGGATTGGGGGTAGGCGCAGCTGCTTTCAGCCTTCGACGCCCCCGCGCTGAGCACCTGTTTCGAGATCGACCTCGAACGTCTTCATCGCATCCTCCCTGACGTCCCAGAACTCGCCGATGAGCGCTCTGCCAGAGACCTCGACTATCGTCAGCCCGTCCCAGGCCAGCCGCTTCGTTCGCCAGCGCACTCCTTCAACTCCAATTCTCCCTCGGAGCCCGCCTGCTCGGCTGCCCATGGTTTCTCCGAGGGGAAATTTCAAATGAGGGGAGTGCTCAGGGTAGGCACAGGTGTGGCCGGCAGTCCTTAGTACGCCAGCTTGAGCGTCGCGACCCCTGCGACGATCAGCGCGATGCCGAGGTACCGGGCGAAGGACGTAGGGTCCCCAAAGTACAGCACCCCGACCAGGAACGTTCCGGCGGCACCAATGCCAGTCCAAACGGCGTATGCCGTCCCGATAGAGATGTGGCGCTGCGCGAGCCAGAGCATGAAGCCGCTGAAGCCCATGAACGCGACGGCGATGGTGACTCCGCTCCAGCGGGTTTCGGGATGCTGCGCCAACTTCAGGCCGAACGGCCAGCCAATCTCAAGCAACCCCGCCAGGACGAGATAGAACCAGCTCATTGTCGCGCTCCTCAATCCGGAGGGCGTCCGCCGCTCCGTGTCATGCGGGAGGGGGCCTTGGCACCATCCCGCTCCTTGTACGGCACGTCATGGGCGCCGCGAGTCTTCATGTCGGATAACATACCGTCTGGACGGTTCGTTAGCAACATCTCCTGTGGCGAGCCATCAACCGGCTGGACGATAGGTCGCTCGCGGGGGATAGGTGGGCGCATGCCTGGACCCCAACGCGACGCGGCCCGTACCCGGCGCACGCTCTTGAGCACCGCGGCGCGCGTCGTCGCCGAGCACGGCGCAGGTGTGAGCTTGGACCTCGTGGCGCGCGAGGCCGGTGTTTCCAAGGGAGGACTGCTGCACCACTTCTCGACGCGCGAGGCGCTCCTGCTCGGCCTCGTCGAGCACCTGGTGGAGGAAGTCGACGCTGCGGTCGCCCGAGCGATGGATCCGGCGGACACGGCTCCCGGCAGTTTTTCGCGCGCGTGGATACGCTCGATTTACGAGGAGCTCTCCGACGGTCATCTCGCCCACGAGCGAGCCACTCTTGTGGGCATTCTCGGTACGTTTCCAGAGACGGTGCGCCGAATCCGCGAAGAAGGCGAGCGCTGGAGCCAGCGCCTCGCGCACGATGGTCTCGACGCCCAACGTGTCATGCTTATCACTCGGGCGTGCGACGGCGCGACGATGGCCTCGCTCTTCCAGCGACAGCTCGGACCGCGCGAGGTCGCCGAAGAACGAGACCTGCTGCTCGCCCTCACGCGCGAAACGGGTCCTCTCGTGGACGTGTCCACTGAAGCCCATCGCCGCCGAGCAGGCCCCGGCGCGAAGCGGCCGAGCCGAGGCCAGAAGTCGTGAGGTACTTCCAAGAACGGCAAGGCCCCGTCCACTGCGAGTGACCAGAAGCCGCTCAGGCCGTCCCCTCTGCTCGAGGTGGCCCGACCCTGTGCGGGCTCACGTCTCAGCCGCGAGACGCCAAGAGGAGGAGCAAGTCCTGACGACGCGTGCAGAGAGACGCGGTCACCCTCCCGAATCGCTTCGTTTCGGAGCGGGGACATTCTCGCTGGGCGCAGGTGTAGGGTGCAGTAGCGTGTCGCCAGCAATGCGAAAGACCCGGTGGAGAGAGAGCTGATATCCGGCTTTCGTCCCCTGGCTACTCAAGGTCCACACGGTGCGCCGGTTGGCACTGTTGAGCACCCGTTCCAGGACGGTGCGCGCGGGCTCCTGGGTGACAGCATCCACGGTAATGGGGGCCTCCAACTTGAGTCCAGGCGCGCTCCCAAGTTCGACTCGTGTCCCGCTCTCCCGGGTGAGCTCGGCGCAGAGGGCCCGGAGGACTTCTCCCAGGGAGCGCTCCTGACGAGGCATCGTGATGGGAGTGTCCAGGGGGGAGCCCTGCACGGGCGTGATGTGCCAAAGCTCCCCGGCACGCACCAGACGGAAGCGAGGGGCATCGTTTTCTGCCTGTTGGGCAAGGAGTCGCGTCAGCACCTCCTCCTGAAGCTTCACGTCCGTTCGGGTCGCCTCCGTCACGGTGTAGGTCAGGTCGAGTGAGTTCGCTGCCGGAAGGGTCCCCAGCGGCTCTTCATAGGTGATGCCCCAACCCTCTCGTGTCTCCAACCGCTTCGCGGCGGTGGCGAGCGGCTGGGGCGAGTCCTTGATGGTAAGTCGGACCTCCTCGCTCCAGGCAGTCCCTCCGGAATGACAGGCAGCCAACAGAGTGGCGGCACGAATCACAGATTGCCTCTTTGACATGGCGTGGCTCCTTTTGCGTGAGCGCCCAGCAAATGCCATGCCGCTTGGGGGTATGTAATTCCTGGCAGGCGTGGTGCCTTTCCAGTGAGAGCTGCGACAGTTTGTCAGGAGAAGTGGAACAGCGGCTGTCAGAAGTTGCTTGCAGGGAACCGGAAGGTTCCTGTGGGTGCTTTGAGGGCGGGGGTGTGGTGTGTGTTGGATGAGAGTGCGCTGGCCATCAAGACGATTGTCCTGACGAACATCCCCGGTGGGGCCCTGTGTCTCTCGACAGGCATCGAGCTTTTCCAGCGCTCCCGTGTCGTTGATGTTGCTGCGTCTGTTCTGAGTCGCGGCCGGCGTCGGGTTTGAAGTGATGGGGGCGCGGGACCTGTGGGTGCAGGGCCCCTTGGCGTCACGCCCTCAAGCGGGGCGAGCATCGGGCGCCCAGCAGTAGAAGCTGAGCTCGTCGACGTCCTGCTCGATGAGCGCCGTCAGGGTGGTTCCGCCCCCGTGCCGCGAGTCGCGGAGGGGGAACAGGAGAAAGGGGCTGCCTCGCGTGGCTTCAGCCTGGAGCCTGGCGACCATCTTCAGCGGGTCGTAAGGCGGCGCGGTCTGGTCGTTCATCGCCGCCGCGAAGGCCATGATGGGGTAGCCCGGCCCGGCCCGGACATTGTGGTAGGGCGAGTACCCCGCGAGGTAGGCGCCTTCGATAGGGTCCTCGGGCGAGCCGTACTCGACGGTCGCCGCGCTCAGGAAGCCGAAACGCGGGAAGCGCAGCATGTCGAGTAGACGGCGCCGAAGTCCTCGGGGGCTTGCATGGCGGTGACGGCGACGAGCAGCCCGCCGTTGCTGTTGCCGCGTGAGGCCAGCCGGGAGGGCACTGTGTAGCCCTCGGAGAAAAGCCAGCGCGCCGCCGCGATGAAGTCATCAAAGGCGTTCTGCCTGCGTGTCTTGAGGGCCTCTTCGTGCCAGGCTCGACCGTACTCTCCGCCGCCCCGCACGTTGGCGAAGGCCAGCACGCCACCCAGCTTCAGCCACGCCGCCTGGAGCGGGGTGAAGCGCGGCTCCACCGAGATGTTGAATCCCCCATAGCCACGCAGCCTCACGGACTGCTGCTTATCGCGGGGCAGGTCCTTCCGGTGGACGAAGAACAAGGACACCCGTGTACCGTCGGGCGACGTGTACCAGACCTGCTCCGTGACATATTCGGCCGCATCGAGCCCGACGTCGGGGACGTGGTACGGCGTCAGCAGGTCCGCCTCATAGTCGTAGCGGTCGACGGATGGCGCCTGCACGTACGACATGAAGTTCACCCACACCGCGTCGCCTCGCCATGTCCCGCTGATGCCACTGACGAGGCCTTCTCCCTCGTTGCGATTCACGGAGCCCAAGGCTGGGAGTTTCAGGTCGCGCAGCCACGCCCCATTCTCGGCGTGGATGCGCACGTGATGAGACGCCGCGCACGCGTAGCCGGCGTAGCGCCTGCCACCGACGCCCGCGACCGTCTGGAGGGGATGCTCGCTCTGGGGGATGAACGTCCGCCACTGCGTGGGAGCCGCAGCGGCGCCGTGCAGAGCCTGCCGCGAGGCACATCGCGGTCGGTGTGGATGAGAAGGGACTCCCCGGCGACCTGCACCTGCTGGAGCGAGGCCATGCCGGTCGCCACGGGGAGGTGAGAATCATCCGCGAGGCGCAGCAGGGTGACGTCGTTGGCGTGGACGTAGTCCCACTTCATGAGCACGGCGAAGCGGCCGCACTCGGTCACCTTGACGGTGCACCAGTAGTCCTTTCGGTGCTCGTCGCCGAAGACGCGCCGGACGGGGACGTCCGAACCCAGCCGGTGCTCGTAGATCGCGTTCCAGAGGGGCTCTTCGCCTGCGGGCACTTCGCCGGGGGCGGGCCGGGCAGCGTAGAAGAGCCCTGAGGCATCGGGAAGCCAAGCCACCGATGCGTGGTGGGTGCCTCGGGGGGGGGGGCCGGGAGCAGCCGCCCCGTCGACCTCGAGCACGTGAATCGCCGCGTCGTGCGCGCGCCCCTCCGCCTTGCCAAACGCGACGAACGCGCCATCCAGGGAGGGGGCCGCGAAGACGAGCACCTCGTTGCTCGCCCAGGAGTTGGGGTCCAAAGCGTCGAGCTGCTCCATCCATGCGTAGGGGGCGTCGAAGCGCCGTCCGTGCAGTGTGTAGCCGCTCCGCGCGTCTCGGCGTGTCTCGCGATACTCTCTACGGACGTCATCGGCCGGTCCTCCACGTACGTGTCCCTCCTGGCGCGGTGTCGGCCATGGGCCTGCGCCCGCGTGGGAGAATGACGTCGGGGAGGCTGTGGGGAGCGGTGCCCTCCATCCGCGCGGAGTGCAGGCGGCCCGTGGCCACCATGAGGCGCCGCTTCTGGTCGTGCGCCCGCAGTAGCCCTGGCTGCTGTCAGCGACTCGGCCAGCGGCAGGCCCTTGGTCTCTACGAGAAGATGATGCTTGCTACCCGCCTTCGCCCTATCCGTCGGGTTTGGGCCCGTGAGAGCCCCCTTTTCAGGGCCCGGACAGCCGAGGAGTCAACCTTGCCGCGCAGCCCCAACTCGTCCAGCAGTCGGCGCTGCAGCTTGTTCCACGCGCCAGCTCGAGTCCACTCCTCCAACCGTCGCCAGGCTGTCATGCCCGACAGGCCGAACTGCTTGCGAGGCAGCATCTCCCAAGGGATGCCGCTCCTGAGCACGAAGACGATGGCCTCCAGCGCCGCCCGGTCATCCGCTCAAGGACGTCCGGGCTTTTTCTTCGGCTTCGGTGCCGGCAGCAGCAGGGGCCACGCGCTGCCAGAAGGCGTCGGGAACGAGTTCGCGTACCATTCCAGAATGGTGGGCACGGTCGGTTCAGGTGGCCAGTCCATCCCTTATTTTCGCTAGGTGCTCTTGGCCGGGCGCCATCAAGTGGATGGCGGTCATGAAATTGATTGCCCCGCAGGCACATGTCATTCGCCCCATCAAGTCCCCAAAGGCAATGGTTTTCAGGGGAAAGCATTTCTAGACTTCTAAAAAGCAATTCACTAGGAAGACTTGCCTGCCCAGGCAGGAACGGAAGCAAAATCATCATCAATTAGCGAAACGAGGCCCAAACATGAAGCGCGCATCGATTGTGCTGGCGGTGACATTTTTCGTTTCTCTCGGAATGGTGGCATGTGGCCCAGGGGGCGATCAGGAGGGAGCGCCGGAAGCATCCCCTGAGTCGAACGTGGTGAGCGCCCAAGCCTGTTCCCTGCACGGTTGGTGGACGTGCCCTGACGATGGCACCGAGTTCCCTTGGGACTCCGAAACGTGCAGCACGCCCGCCACGAAGACGAAGGCCTACATGCGAACTGCCTGTGAGAACTACTGCACCGCGACCTGTGTGGCCACGGACGCCTGATTGCCACTGGGCGTTCAGTATCCATGCACGTTTGCCGCTGCGTGACTGAGCCACTGTCAACCGTGTGAAGTCGGGCCAGGTGATGCTCTTCATTGGCGTCATCTGGCTCGCCCCATTTCATGAGCGAAATCACCTGAGCTGCAGGTCCAATAGACTGTGCCTCGATTCGTTTCATCTCGCCAGAGGGCAAGTCCACCACTTTCACCGTGATCTCGAACATGCGGCTCACCGCAGCAGCTTTCGCCTACGATGAGGCGCGTGTCGCAATGCCTCGTAGCGGCGCTGCACACGAAGGTGCCCTCCATCATGGCCGAGCCGGCCGAGTCTCTTGCGGACCTGGACTTCTACTTCTGGCGGGAGAACTTCCCGGAGCGGTACACGCGCGAACTCATCGATAGTCACACTGCTCCGGCGTTCGGAGCCTATCTGGGAGGCGTGCTGGTGCGGCGGTTGGGCGGGACGTGGGGGCTGCGGCAGAAGATGGAGGGGGCCCAGGTGCGTGTGGGCAAGAGCGTCAGGTTGCTCTTCCTGCGTCCACGTCGATACATGCAGTCTTGCCAGTCGCTGCTGGACTAATCCTTCACGCAGTTCTTCCAGGACACTGGCCTTGACGGGAGCTGTCGCTCCTCGCGCGCCAGGCGGTGTTGGCTGGCGCGCAGTTCATGGCGCAGCCTGTGCGGTGAGGGCCTTGCAGTAAGAGAGCCAGTCCGCACCACGACGTCTATTCCCGCCTGCTGGAACCCTCGCGACCGTCCAAGTCATGGTGATGGTCGTATCGGCGCCTCGCTCACCCGCCTCGACATCGTGCTCAACGCAGCCTTGACGCGCTCATGACGCAGCGACCGGATTTTGGGTAGGGACACCTGGGGTGGCCCTCGTGCCGGGGCCAACCGCGCACAGGCCGTAGGCAATCCTCAGTGCTCCAGAATCGCCCGCACCCCGGGAGGCTCCCCCTTCTTCCGCTTCGCCGAGAGCCGACCGCGCTCCGCCGTCCTGTCCTGCTTTTGCTGCTTCTTCACATCCACCTCACGGGGGGAGGTTATCCCCCAGAGAGGTGTCACAAGAAATCCTGGGGCGGAGGAGGAGAGGCGACTACCAGCCGCCCTCGCCGTCACGGAGACTTCATCACAAAATCCGCAAGAATCCCGCGTGCCTCAATGACGCAGGCATCTCTCGGGTCAATCTCTTCGTCCGTATCGTCGTAAGGATCGAGCGACAAATAGACCATACCCGACGGTCGGACGAGTGCCTTGTACCCGGGAACGAAATAGAAGTCCTGCTCCTCAGACCACTGGAGTTCAAGCCGGGCCACGCCGGTAAAGCGTATACGTAATTCTGCCACTGGACTTTTCGGTCGCGGAGCGCATACGAGCTCCACTAATACCTCCCCCCTTTCTGAGACGCGCGCCGCCACCGACAAAATTCTCCCATCGTGAAGCGCCCACGTTCTTGCAATCTCGTCGAGTGCTCGAGACCCCTCAAAGGTGCTCATTTGCTCCCCCTGAGCCGTCCAAGCTCGGCAAGAGCCTGCATCCTCGGCTCCCTCCCCGGCATGCGCGTGGGCCTGCGTTCAGGACGAAGCGGATTAGGCTTGTAGTCATGCATAGGGTCTGACTGTTCAAGCAAGGCGTCTTCTCCAGGATTTCCGTATGGCCCTTGTTGAACTCGTTCTGCCCCCACCCCTCTGGACCGTATTGCGTGGTGGTTGTTCTCAAAGGGGGAGTCCTACAGTTTCCTCCGTACTGCAACTGTAGGTTCAGGCAGTCTAACAAGCGCGCCCTGGAGGTGATGCCGTAACCGTCAAGAACCTCTCGGCGTTCTGCGGGCGCGCCTGCAGAACTACGAGCGGGCTCGAGAACCGGGGCTGCATCGCCGTAGCCATCAGGCACGGTCGAAGCGTCGGAACCAATCGTCCGTTCGCTCGGCTTGGTCATCGCTGCTGCCCGTCGCGAACCATGGAGATTGTTCCCGCGCGCGCTCGATCAGCGGCCGCAACAACATGTGGAGCCGATGGTAGTCGGGCGCGGTTTCGCCGCGGGTGCGAACGATCAACCCAGGCGACGCGCCAAGTTGGAAGAGCACGCCAGCGCCGAGGCGCGTCCATTCGATGGGCGCCTCCAAGGACTGCTCGATGTTCGTCGGTCCGCCCAGCTCTCTGAGGAACTCGTCGCACACCAAGGTGATCCAGTTCACCGTCTTCACGGCGTTGTTCGCCACCGCGTGCCGAACCTGCAGTGAGCGTACGATATCCAGCGGAGGATGGCGCATCGACTCTTGCCACGCGAAGGACTCACCAATTTCGGACGAGTAACGTGAACACAGGTAACCGAAGCCGGCACAGCCCGACCTGTAAGGAAAGATCCTCGCGATTCGGCGCACCAGCGCAGCCATGTCGTGCGCGCGTGCGAGCCCATCCTCCGGCGCAAACGCCATGCACAGAGAATTCGCCAGTTGTTCGGGATTCCCCCGGCGATCTCGATCGCGCCCGTAGACCTTGAACAGATGTTTTGGAACATCCTGCGCGTGCTCGCCGTCTTTGAGCTCCAGTGCCACGATTCCATCCTTGTCTTGCGGATCCAGTAGCGACGATTCGAGCATGCTGAAGGCCTTCGGACCGACCGGGCGGTGCTTGCGCATGTTCTCGTCGGCGTAAAAGCGCAGTCGCTCGCGCGGACAGAGTTCGAAGTACATCTCCTGGCAACGCAGCACCACCTCGGGGAACGCCAAGAACGAAACGTCCGTGAAGAGGGTGATGGAAAACACCACAGATGCTCGACGAATTCCATCCGCATCGACGTAGTCGAGTGAGGGCAGGTGTGCCTGGACTCGGACCGCTGAGTTGCATGAGAAAGATGGACATGCTCGAAGCTGACCGGCGAACCTGACGGGCGAGCAGTGGAGGCTGATTGAGTCGCTTTTTCCCGCGCAAATGTTCAATCTGCGGGGTAGAGGGCCGAGAGCGCCCTCTTCAGCACCGCGAGGCATGATCCCTTGTGACTCAGAGGTTAAGCACCAAGGCCCCGCGATGTGCATCGCGAGGCCCGTGTTAATCAAAACGGCCCTGCCGTTTGGCAGGGCTTTTCAAGCAGGGGCCCCGAATGAAGCCCTGCGCAAGCTCATTCTCGGCGCTCTCTCCAGAGACTGCGACGGAAAACACGAGACACATTCTGAGGTCAGGCGAAGTCGGGAAAATTCGGGGGCCGATTGAGTGTCCGCAGACTTCACCGCCGTTGTTCCTGGAAGTCGCGGATTGGGGATGGCGCCCGGTGTCCTCCAGCGAGGGACGATGTGGGGCATCAAGCGGGCGGTAGTCGGACTGGACCTCATGCCCCTCAATGGCCGCGCGGCTCGGGCTCCTCCTCGTCGTCTGGGGACAAGTCTTCCGGGTTCGTCTCGTCATCCGGCTACATGTCCTCGGTCTGGGGTTCCGGAGCCTCGACGCGCTCATGACACAGCGACCGAATCTCGGGTAGGCACAGGCAGAGCGGCACCGGCCCTGACTTGGAACTGCCGCTCCTCGTGCGCCAAACGGTGTCGGCAGGCGAACGGAGCACGGCGTGGCCTTTGAGATTGGAGTATGTTGCCCCTTGCACAAGTCATCCCGCCCGCGTCCAGAGTTCTGCACCTGCTTGCAATGGCGAGCAAGAAGACGTGGCCCTTACATCAAAGAAGCTCTGCGATGCGAACTCGGTCCACGTTGATTTGAAGCTGGCGGGTAGCGATGGCGGCCGCACGCCCGAGAACCCCGGTATAGGTGGGGAAGGAGAGCGGAATGCGGGCCAGTTCATCCACTTGCATCCCCGCCACCATGGCAATCGTCGCAGTCTGGACCAGGTCGACGGCCCGCTCACCCACGACGTGGCATCCGAGAATCTTCCGCGTAGCACGGTCGACGATGAGCTTGCAGAAGCCGGCCGTTCGCCCATCGATGAGGGGCCGCGTCGTCGTGTCGAAGTGCACCACGGCCGCGACGATGTCGTGCGTTTGACGCGCCTTCGCTTCGGTCATGCCCGCATGGGCGTACTCGGGATTGGTGAAGCTGCCGATGGGACACACCTCGTCCGTGACTGTCACCATGGGAGCTCGCGCCGAGTTGGAGCCCGCGACGAATCCATCTTGCATTGCCTGGGGGACCAGCATCCGGCGCCCCGTCACGTCTCCGGCGGCGAAGATGTGCGGCGCGGACGTTCGCAGATGCGCATCGACGCGCACGAACCCCCGCGAGTCGGTCTCGACTCCGGCGGCCGCGAGGTTGAGCGCGGAGGTGTCGGCCGTCCAGCCCACTGCGACGACAAGGAGCGCGGCTTCGACGCTGTCTCTCAAACTGTCTCGAACGAAGACCATCCGCACACCTCTCGGTGTCTCCTCGAAGCGTTCAATGGCGCCGAAGTCCTCGCGCACCACCATTCCGGCCTGACGAAAGGACTCCGCGACGGTGGCGGACACGTCTTCGTCCTCGGTCGGAAGGATGCGCGCAGCGCCCTGGAAGAGCTGCACCCGCGTGCCGAACGCAGTGAAGACCGACGCGACCTGTACACCCGTGGCGCCACCGCCGACGACCACCATGGTTGGCGGAACGGCGGTCAGGTTCCACGCATCGCTGTGGGTCGCCGTGAGCTCGAAGCCCGGGACCAGGATGCGCCGACTCACGCCGCCGGTGCAGAGGATGAACTTCTCCGCTCGAAATGACAGCCCGCGCGGGGTCTCGACGGTGTGCGGGGCTATGAAGTGTGCCGCGCCGACGTGCTCGTAGACGGAGACCCCCGCCGCGGCGATTTGTTCGCGCAGAGCCGCTTGCGCGCGAACCTCGCCGGTCACCTCACGCACGCGGGTCAGCAGTCGCCCGTAATCCAGCACGGGTTCATCCACGGTGATGCCATAGCGCCCCAACTCCCGTGCGTCTCGGAGCAGCCGTGCGGCCTGCGCCAGCGTCCTCACGGGGACTGGCCCGTCGTGGGCCGCCATGCCGCCGAATGCGTCGCGTGTGACGAGGGCAGTCCTCGCGCCCAGGTCGCCGGCTCTGAGCGCCGCGAGCAACCCCGCGGGGCCAGCGCCGATGACGACGACATCCATGCGCTCCGAGCCGTTCATGTCCGCAGTTCCGCGAGCCACCGCAGTGCCCGGAGCCCGGGCATGAAGCCGTACTCGCCTCCACGGGTGACCACGAACCGCGGGAGGCCTTGCAAGCGCCTGGGGATGGGCCGTTTCGGGATTGAGAACTCGCCCTTCCCGTCATTCGCGCCGACAAGGGGGTCCTTCGCATCGCCCAGTCCGAGGAAGTCACCGCCGTTGACCCATTCTGATTGTACGAACTCGAACTGCCGCCCGAGGTGCGCGCCGATGAAGGCGAACATCAGCCCTCGCTCGGTACCGTCGTCCTCGAGGGTGCCCTCGGGCAGTTCGGGACCGTAGGCCGTTCCGCGCCGGATCATCCGATGGAGTCTGACCACGCCAGCGACGGAAGCGTCGCGAGGGTTCGCTCGCCGGACATGCGACGCGGGAGGCGTCTTGTACCCAGTTGGGTCATCTGAATAGAGGAAGGCGTTGTTCCGCGACGCGTCGGCACCCAGGTCCGGAGCATCGTGGTGGGGGCACAGCGCCAGTGGCGCGCCGCTTCGCCACCTCCCCATCATCTTCGCTGCCAGGAACTCCTCGTTCTCTCGGGGGGTTGCGGTGGCTTTCAAGTACTGCCTGAATGCGGCCACCCGTTGATAAAGCTTGCGAAAGGCGACGTACGTTCCATTGCGCCCCAGGACATCAGGCCAGGGCATCGGCGGCAGACTGCCTGTCTCATCGGGGTAGCCGAGAACGAACTCGCCGGCCTTGAGCGGCGCCTCGTGGGGATTGCTTCCAGAAATACCGCTCCCCTCGACGGCAGGATGACTGATGCCGTCCTTGAAGCCGAAGGGCTCCTTGCCGCTGTTCAGGGCGTGGCAGTCCTGACGCCATATCGCCGTGACGCCGCCAAGCTCCCGCAGGGCCTGGCGCGCGCGCTTCAGCGCCGCTTCCAGTTGAACCTGCTCCGGCGACAGCGCCGTCAGCATGACATGGACATCACGTGTTCCCAGCGGAGGTTCCCAGTGTTCGGGGCTGCTTTCGCCGTCGTCTTCCAGCGCCTTTGCCCGGGCGGCCATCCCCTGCCGGAACTCCCACGCGAAGCTGTCCAGGGAGTCCTGTGGTACGCCCAGCGCTTCGAGCCCATGGTACGTGAGCGCGACGCTGAGCCAGCAATCAGCGGCCGGACTGCTTGGATGGGCGGCCGTATTCACCGCCAGGCAGAGTCGCCTCATCAGCTCCCGTCCCGCCCTCCGGTCATCGATGCGCAGGAGGATGTAGGTCGCGACGTACGGAGAAGGACGGGGCCGCAGCACGCCGCTTTGGATGTCATCCAGTTCGAGCATCTCAGTGGACCGTGGCGAGGTTCTTCCAAAAGCGCACGAGGCTCTCATCCGCTCCGAACAAGGTGCTGAAGATGGTGGAGTCAGCGACCAGCACATCGCCAGCCCTGCCGTCGTCCGGCGGCATCCACACCAGCGCGTTGAACTCGGTGTTCCCTTCGTTCGTGAATGGATGTGGCCGGGTCAGGTCGATCGGCTGTTTCGCCAGGACATGAACCGGCCGGGAGTCCTCCGTCGTGACCGCATAGTGCGGCAGGTGCATGTGGAAGTTGAAGTTCCGCACCCCGGAGAGCCAGCCGCGCGTATCCAGGTCTTCCAGCACCGTCAAGGGAGTGCTTCGATTCGTACCTTTGACGACGGCCGGGCGGAGCCCCCAACGGTTCTCGACAGGGATTCCCAGCCCCTTCATCAACGAGCGCGTATACCCGCCGAAGCGTTGCTGACGAGGCACCAGCGCGTCGCCATGATGGGCGTATTCCAGGGCGCGCTCCGCCTGGTCCGGCGAGTGCCCCACGTCGTGGTGCGGGCCTATCACCAAGCAGGTGCCTTCGCGCCCGAGGAACTCGCGGACCGCTTCTATCTCCTCCGGGGCAGCCACCTGCCCAGTGATGTTGTGGTCCAGGCCGAAGACGAGCAGCGTATCCGCATCGGAGAGGACCCGCTCGTCGAGTGGCAAGGAGAAGCCCGCCTGGTCGACTCGCTGGAACATGGGGACCTTGTGCCCGGTGACCTCCTCGATGACCTGCTGGAACGTCACCCAGGCCCAGAAGAAGAGTTCGAGTGAGCCCGCGATGCCCTGCTGGAACCTCAGCGGATCTGCCCATTGCTGAGCCTCGTAGTCGGGCCAGAGAACTCGGCGAACCTCGGTCATTGTCGAAAACCGATTGTCCATTTCGGCGGGGCTTCGATTGGCTTCTCCCGGGTAGCTCCAGGACGTGTAGACGCTGACCCGCCGATGTCCCCTCGTGTATCGCCTCGGCGTGTGGTTCTGGTTGTACGTTCGCCCTGACGTTTCACTCATGATAGGCCTCTATTGCATCTGCTCGAGCATTTCGGCGAGCGCGGCCTTGACCTTTAGTGCCTTCTTGATCTCATCGCCCGTGAAGTACGGGTACTCGCCGTATTCGAGAAAGCTGTTGCATTGATGGTCTCGGATGAACTTGATGAACGCAGGCGTGTTCGTCTTCCAGTCCATGGGAAACCCCTCCAGGTGCTCGAAGGCGGTGTTGATTCCGGACTGCGAGAAGAGAACGACCGCGTCTTCGGTATATTTGTCGAAATCGGTGTCGAAGATGCCCTGATACATGAAGCGGGTGTCGTCATCGAAGAGCACCCAGCGGAGGTAGTGGAGCTTGAGTGGTGCGAGAAGGTAAGGGTTGGCCTTGAGCGCTTCCGCTATCCTCGGGCCATAGGCGCGCATCGCGTCAGCGTGTCCCTGCTTGACGTTGGCAACAATCGTGAATCCGTAGCAGGCGGGGGTCTTCGGAAAAATCGGACCGTACTTCCCACGCTCGAGGTGCTCAGTCGACCTGGGAATGGCCATGGCCTGGGGTTTGATCTCCATCGATGGGCTCCTTGTCTCCACTCGCTTCAAGTTTGGAGTGGGACCCAGTCGTTTCAATCACAGGGACGCTGGCGGGCGAGCACGCGCTGTTCCGTCGCCTCGGCCTGCAGGGCGGAATGGTATGTCCAGTCCGTCACCATGCACTTCGGCGAGTGACACTGTCACCGTTCGGAACTGCAAGGTACGGACGCAGAGCCTGGGGACGGAGCACTTGCCACTCCGCTGGGCTTGTGGTGCAGGTGACGCCTCACGCTTGCGTGTTGGTTCCGGCTTGGAATTACACTGATCTCGTTGGGTCGCGGCGGCTTGGCGGGTCAAGCCGCGTCATCCCGCCTCGTCGCACGCAGTACGCCGCTCCGGCGGACTCCCGTCAGCATGGCCTCTCTCACCAGCCTGGCGACGCGCCGCAGTCCCACCTGGAGACCGTGCGTGTCGACCAGCTCCGCTCGGACCTTCGGCACGCTTCTTGGGCGTCCCGACGGCCTCCTGCGCGAACCAGGCTGTGGCTCTTGAGAGGGTGTCACGCTCCTCGTGCAGCACCTTCACCTCGCCGAAGACGGGCCAGTTCCTGCTTCTCGTCCGTCGTCAGTCCACCCTGGCGCGTGCTCTTCCGTGTTCACTCTTCTGGGTTCTTACTGGGGCCCGACTCAGTTGGATGAGGTGTGAGTCAGGCCCGCCTGGAGATAGGAAACGCGAGCGACTCCGGCCTACCTGCGCGGGTCAGGCGCTCTTCGCCAATGAGCCCACGCGCTTCAGCGGAGGGGGACTCCACTCGCCTTCGTATGCGCGAGGCTCCGGGATGTAGAGCCGCATGACCGCGTAGAACGGGGCAGCAGGGGCTGGCAGCCAGTTCGCACTCAACGGTTCCGGCGGGGAGTCCTTCTGGAGGTAGAAGGTGAGGGAGCCGTCCGGCCCACGCACGAACGTGTCCATCATCGGGCTGTTCACCAGATACCGATGGATGGGGTTGTCGATGAGCAATTGGGTCCTGGCGTCATACATTGTGATGGACCAGAACGCCTCGGCCGGTGGCTCTTCAGTCAGGGTGATGGTGTACTGAGACGTCGAGCCATCGGGTATCTGATCCGCATCATCCGCGCTGTAGATCGGATAAATGGCTTCCTGTTTGGAATTTCCGTAGATTCCGATCTTCGCCCCTGCGAAGCGGTACAGGTAGTTGTTGTTGAGGTATTCCCGCGCACCGTAGAAGTTGCTTGACTTCTCCTCGCCTACGGCGACTTGCTTGTTGATTGTCTCGAACTCCTCCCATGCATCGGCAATGCCTGCTTCGAAAGCTGCGAGCATTTCGGGGCTCAAGGACTTCACATCGAACGGCAGGCCGGCGCCCACTCCGATTCGAGCGAAACGCTCCATCAACCCCACCTCGGTGGGATTGGTGGGACAGAATTGGAGCATGAAATTGATGATGCCGAAGATCGCGGGTGTCTTGCTCGCATCTCCGACAATGGGGGCCGGCCACTTGATGGGAGGAGCAGGGGGCGGCGCCGAGGTCCCGAGGAACTCACTCAGGGGCTGGACCTTGTACTGACGCTGGAGGTCCTCGACTGCAGAAATCTCGTTGTCATTGAAGAGCTGCGTGCGTCCGATAAGCAGGACGAAATGACTCTCGCTGTAGCAGATGCCATCGAACCTGGACCTGTCCCCGCCCTCCCACGAGGGTCCCGCCAGCAGGAAGTGGCCTCCACCATTTCCGGTAGCCCGGGTGCCGACATAGCTGAAGTTGAACGTGTAGAGGTCGACCAGCTGGAACGAGAAGTATCTGTCCGCCGGCACCATGGCCGGCACGCTGATCACCAAAGGCTCTGCCCTGAGATCCGCACAGATGAATGAGTAGGGGGTATCGGAGTTCGGCGTCACGACAGCCGTGTCCGCCGGGGTGAACACCTTGGATTCATTGAAGATCTGATTGATGGGAGCCTTGTAGTTCGGGTTCTCCTGATCAATGAAATAGGCATTGATCGTGTTGTAATTCTCGGAAAGAGGCCATCCGTACAGATAAGCATCTTTGACAATGGCGCGTGCCTCGGCGGGACTAACCGTGATAGACATTTCGCTCCTTGGTTGGGGGCTAAAACGATATGAAGCTTGGACATCCCTGTGCAAGCACCATGGTCACGCGCCTGCGTTTTCCAACGGAGCGTCGCTCAAGTGGATGATGATGGGTGACGCAACGGGTTGGGCAGTGCGTCCCGGCTCGGGCGCAGGTGTCTCCCAGCCTCTCCACCGATGCACCGGTGGAGATGATGACAGGGAGGTCTCGACAACCCCACCCTGGCGAGTATCTATCCTTGCTGAAAATTGACCACACCTTTGTGGGTGGCCAAGCGCGACAAGACCTGGCGCTGTCATGCGTCTCGGAGCAGTGCTTGCCTACGACATGGTGAACGCCATGTTTCTCATCATGGCTCTGAGCACACGCCCCAGTTCGTGGCAATTGCCCTGACGACCTATGTCATTGCAGTCATGGGTATGGATATTTTCACTCGATTGGTGGACGAGAGTCGATGAGGTGCTGAACGAAGACGTCGATGGCGGCGAGCGACACCTCTTCTCGGGCCCCCCGGATTTCGAGCCGGCGGCGCTCCTTCCAGACAGCGGTCGCCGTCTGCCTCAGTAGGTTCCACATCCGCCAGGAGGCCCTCACCTCGCCGCGAAGTTCTCCTCCGTGCCCGCCATGTTCGTGGGCTTCTACCTCGCCCAGATGCTGCGGGCGCGGAAATGGAGGCGCGGATACTCGTCGACGCCCTGGCCCGCCTGGCTCCTTGAAGGCGCGAAGCCGGGAACTTTCGAGGTTCGAGGCCGTGTCCTCGAAGACATGAGTCTTGGCCTCCCCGGCATCTTCCTCGCGGGCCTGCTGACGTTCCTGTCGCCCTGCGTCCTTCCACTTGTCCCGCTCTACCTGTCCTTCCTCGCGGGTGTGTCCCTGTCGCAGCTGCGGGAGGAGGGCAGTGGCGTGCGGCGGCCATGGGGTGTGGCGCTGGCGTTCTCGTTGGGGCTCGGCTCCGTGTTCGTCGTGCTCGGCATGGCGGCCACCACCATGGGCGGGCTGCTCGCGGAGCATCGGAGCGGGCTCCTCCAGTTCGGAGGGCTCGCGCTCTTCCTGTTGGGACTCAAGCAGCTCGGGTTCATCCAGATTCCCTGGATGGACGGTGAGGTGCGGCCCCTGCTCGGACGGGTGCGGCGGGGGGGCAGCCTGCTGGGTGCCTTCCTCTTCGGGGCCGCCTTTGCCCTGGGGTGGACGCCGTGTATCGGGCCCGTGCTCGGTGGGGTGCTCACGTATACCGCGTCTTCCACGTCAGAGCCTGTCATGGGAGCGCTCTACCTCGGCACCTATGCCGCGGGTCTCTCCATCCCGCTGCTGCTCGTGGCCGCCGCTGCTCCGGTTGCGCTGCGGTGGATGGAGCGCGCGAAGCGGCACCTGCGTAAGTTCGAGGTCGCCACGGGAGTGCTGCTCGCCGGGTTGGGGGCGCTGCTCTTCACCGACTCGTTGGAGTTGCTCGTGCCCTCGGCGGAGGGGGGAGAGGTTTCCGCCCCCATGGTGGAGCGCCGCGCCTCGGCCTCGCCGGCCGCCTCGGAGGTGGCGTGCACCTCCGAGGAAGGTGGCGCTGGCGCGTGCGCGCTCCCGGAGGAGGGGGGTATCCCATCCTTCATCGGTCCGTCCGCGCTGGCCCAGGTCGAACGCCCGACGATGGTGGAGTTCGTGAGCCAGAGCTGTCCCGTCTGCCAGAGGATGGAGCCCACGGTGGCCCTGGCGGAGCAGCACTGCGTGGGAGAGGGCGTTGAGGTTCTCCGCGTCGATGTGGGGACCGCCGAGGGCCGGCGGGCCGCGGTCCAATATGGCGTTCGCGGCGTTCCCACGTTCCTCTTCTTGGACGCCGCGGGGCAGGAGGTGGCGCGCCGCGTGGGCGAGCAATCCCTGACCTCCCTCTGGCAGGGACTGGAGTCCATCGCGGGCGTCCGCTGCGCTGGGCTCCTCCCCCAGGCGCTCCCGGGTTTTCGCTAATGGGTGACGGCGGCCCGGGCGGAGGATGGTCTCCAAGGCCTGGAGCGCTCAGCGCCTGCGGAGGTCAACGGTGTTCTCCGGCGTGTTGCGATGGCGGGCCCGCAGTCCCTGGCGCTACGGCGCAGCGAGCAGCGCCTCCAAGCGCCGCGCGTAGAACTTACGCGAACGTTCGCCGTTCACGGCCGCCACCACCACGCCCTCTCGGTTGATGAAGACGGTGGCGGGCACGGTGGAGATGCGCAGCGGGCCCAGCACCTCCCCCTTCGCCGTGGCCACTGTCATGTGCACTCCCAGCTCGGCCGCAGTCTGGCGGTTTCGCGTCTCACTGGGATTGATCGAGAGCGCAAGGAAGCCGACGCCGCGCGCCTCGTACTCACTCCTCAGGGCTTCGAGCTCAGGCAACTCCCGAGCGCAGGCGTGTCAGCCTGGGGCCCACACGTTGATGACCCAGGGACGGCCCAGCAGCGCGGCCCGGTCGATGCGCTCGCCCTCCAACGTCTCGGCCCGCAGCGTCTCCGGCACCGGCGTGCCGGGGCGGTCATAGCGGTCACACGCACCCAGCACCAGGGCGAGCGCGAGCAGGAGCGGGTAGCCAAGCAGACGGCGCATGCGTTTCTATATGCACACGGGAGCACGTCCGCGCATCTTCTTTCCGTGCGGGAGTTCCGATGGTGGAGTGCGCGCGACATCGTGGAGGGATGCCTCCATATCGGCTGCGCTGCCGTGGTGCAGGTGCTCGGGCGCCGCGAGCATTGAGCGGCGCCCGAGCCGCTACCGGGGCGCCGATGGCGCCGTGGGCGGGGAGACGGCGCTGGCGGTCCGGCGTGCGTACCATTTCTGCACGAGCCCCACGCCGAGCAGCGCGGGCGTGGCCACGATGCACAGCGGGCATACCGCGCCCGTAACGAGCGCGCCGAGTGCCCCCACGGCTCCCACGCCCAGCCCGCTCGCTAGGAGTTCGTTGCCACTGCCGCGGTCCTTCTCGCCCTCCATCGTGTCGCGAGACATCACGTCGCCTCCTGGCCGACGAAATCCAGCACGACCGTGCCTGGGCCCCCGGTGGTCGCTTCAAGGCTCGCTGCCAGCACGTTCACCGTCGCCATGTCATCCTCCACCCTCGCGGGACTGCAGGGCGGGGCGCCTGTCGCCCCGGCCTCGACATGTGGGAGCCAGGGCCGCCCCGATAGGATTCAGGTGTTGCCGGGCGACTACCGTTCAGCGTGCGTTCGTGGTCACGGAGAGGGCGACGGCTCCGACCCAGCCATCCCAAGGTTCTCTCGTTCCCGGGACGCGTCGGACAAGCTCCCCGTGTTAATCAAAACGGCCCTGCCAGTCGGCTGGGCCTTTCAGTCAGCGACTCGGGGTGGCGGCGGAACCAGCGCGCGATGAGCATCACCTCCTGCGCCTCGTGTGCGCGGAAGCCGAGCGTCTCCGGCTCCGGCCGCTCGAAAATCTCGCGGGCCTTCGTCTCCAGCGCCCGCTGTTCATCGGCGGTGATGGGGGCGGGCAGCTCCGCGCGCACGCTGCCTCGGCGCACCACGTAGGCGCGGTCCTCGCCTCCGTGCCCGGGCACCGTGTACACGAAGGTGAGGCGCTTGAGCATCTGGCTCAGCTCCACCACCCAGCCCCGCATCTGCTCCAGCCGCTCTGCCCTGTCCCGCAGCTCCGCGGCGTATTCGAATTGGAGCCGCCGGGACGCCATCGCCATGCGCTCGCGCAGCAGCGTCAGGGGTGTGTCGGACGTACCTTCGAGGAAGGCGCGGGCCTGGGCGACGCGTGCGCCGTACTCCGCAAGGGTGCAGCCCGCAGCACATGGTGCCAGGCAGCGCGACAGCTGGCCGCGCATGCACAGCGGCTCTTGCGCGAGCGCGAAGAGCTGGCCCTGGTCCGCCAGCCGCATGGGCGTGTCCGCCGCGCAGTCGCGCAGCTCGAGCAGGTCGCTCACCGCACGCACCACCTCGGACACGGCGCTCCGGCCATGGAAGGGACCGTAGTAGTCGCCGCTGTCGCCGCTGGCGCGGCCCACCACGCGCAGGCGCGGCACGGCCTCTCGCGTGAGGTGGATGAAGCAGTGGCCCCGGTCGCGCTTGTGCTCGACGTTGTAGAGGGGGCGCTGCGACTTGATGAGCCGGAACTCGTGCAGCAGCGCCGCGAACTCGCTGGGCGTGTACTCCCAGTCGATGCGGTGCGCGTGGGCGATGATCTCCGCCGCCTTCTCGTGCTCTTCCGCGCGGAAGTACGACAGCAGCCGCGTGCGTACCCGCACCGACTTGCCCACGTAGAGGACCTCGCCGGAGGGCCCCAGCATCCGGTAGACGCCAGGGCGGTTCTGGGCGTGCTCGCGGACGTGGGCGAGGAGGGCGGCGACGCGGGATTCCATGGGGCGGGCGGCCCGCACCGTAACGGGCGGCGCAGGCCACTTCCACGGCGCGGGCACCTGCGGTACGTCGGCGCCGCAAGGCCGCCCGGAGAGTAGCCCTCCGGGCGTCATGGCCTCCGATGCCCGGTTCGCTGCGCGGCGTCTGCTCCAACTCCCGGCGGGCGGCGGCCTCGGGGAGGCCGCTCGCCCTGTCTCGGGGGACGCGAGGCTAGGTCGGCTCGATGAAGTTCAGCCGGTAGCCGTCCGGGTCTGTGACGATGAGCTCCCGGGTGTGCCAAGGCTGACGCGTGGGGCCGTCCACGTCGGCTCCCTGGGCCTGGGCTCGCAGGAGCACCTCGTCCACGCTGTGAGGGGCCTCGGCGCGGAGGCCGACGAGGACCCCTGCTCCGCGTCGCCCCTCCAGCTTCAGTTGCGGCGGAGGGGTGACGAGGTAGACGTCCAGGGCCTTTCCCCACCGGAGGTGGACGAAGGGGGGCTCGGCACCCACGCGCTCGAAGCCGAGGGCTTCATAGAAGGCCACCGAGCGCGCGCTGTCCGCGACGAGCAACTTGATGAATGCGGCCGTCACTTAGCGAGGCCTTCTGCCTTCAGCGCCTCCTGCACGGCGGGGCGGTCCGCCACGCGCCCGTGGAAGGCGCGCAGCGCGGCGAAGGGCTCCAGGTCCACCTTCGTGTGACGGCTCCAGTTGAGCACCGTGTAGAGGTAGGCGTCCGCCACGCTGAATTGAGCGCCCAGGACGAACGGCTGGTTCGCCAGCTGCGCGTCCATGTGACCCAGGCGGAGCGCGAGCCGCTCGCGCGTCAGCTGCTTGCCCTCTTCCGGGAACGCGGGGTTGAAGAGGGGGCTGAAGCCCTTGTGCAGCTCCGTGGAGATGTAGTTGAGCGCCTCCTGGAGGCGGTAGCGCTCCAGGGTGCCGCTGGCGGGGGCCAGCTTCTTGTCGGGGACCTGGTCCGCGAGGAACTGGACGATGGCGGGGCCTTCCGTCAGCAGGCTGCCGTCATCGAGCTGGAGCGCAGGGACATAGCCCTTGGGGTTGATGGTGAGGAAGTCCGCGCCCGCCTCCGTCTTCTTGGTGCGGATGTCCACCTTCTCGAGGGTGAAGGTGAAGCCGCCCTCCCGAAGGATGATGTGCGGCGACAGCGAACAGGCTCCGGGTGCGTAGAAGAGTTTCATGGCGCGGATTCCTGCACGACTCCGGCGCCGGCCGCCACGAAATCGGCAGCGGGCCCCGGGTCGTCCCTGCCCGGGTGACCCGCAGGCACTGCGAGTGATAGGGGTGTGCGGTGGTCGGCACCGGTCCGGGGAGCCCGCCCGGCCATACCACCTCAGCGCATGCCCGGCCCCGCGGGCCTGCCCGGATACCTGAACCTATGCGTTTCAAGCAGTCGCTCCTGCTTCCCCTCGCGGTTCTCTCCCTGTGTGCGTTGCCGGCCTGCTCGGAGGAGGGCGATGACCCGACTCCCGGCGGCGACGCGGGCACGGATGCCGGCACCGACGCGGGCACGGATGCTGGCGCCGACGCGGGCGACGACAACCCGGGGCCCAGCACCGAGCCCGGCACCTGTCCCGCCAACGCGCTGCTGTGCGAGCTGTTCGACGGCCGCAACCCGGCCGACGGTTGGTCGTCCAGCGCGGAGCACGCCATCATCCAGGTGGATGGCACCCGGACACGCAATGGCCCGGGCGCGCTGCACATCGTCACGGAGGATGACATCGACGAGCGGCAGCAGGGCGGGAAGGCCATCGCGCAGTGGCAGAAGCGCATCCCGTCCTTCGAGACGCGGCTCTTCGTGCGCGCGCACATCTACATGCGGTCGCTGCCGGGCATGTTCGGGCAGATGGGGACCTTCTTCGTGCTGTCCAACCTCGACGCGGACTTCGGCGGCTTCGAGCTCCAGGTGATGCAGGACAGCGGCTTCGCGCTGGATGACTGGTCCTTGCGCGAGGGGCAGGGGTGGAACCGCCAGCCCGAGCCCGTCCGGCTGGGCATGGAGGCGAGGCGCTGGGTGTGCCTGGAGTGGGAGGTCCGTCGCGACAGTGCGTCGAGCACCCACGGCAACACCCGTGTCTACGTGGATGGCGCGCTGGTGCATGACTTCACCCAGATCGGCATGCGCGCCTTCAACAACTTCTCCGTGGGCTATGGCTTCGTCCACCCGCTGGGCCCCTCCGGCTCCGAGACGTGGATTGACAACGTCGTGGTGAGCACGCAGCGCGTCGGCTGCGATTGAGCCGAGCGCGAGGCCGCCGCCCATCGGCTCCGCGCGGCGCGCTACCGGCACCGCCTGCCGCCGCGACTCACACGCGGCGGTGCAGGTGCGACACGGGAGTGGTGAGCAGGGCCTCGGGGGCCACCTGTTCGTGGGGGCTGACCAGCGCGGGGTAGGTGTCGATGGGCGCGGCGCAGCCCACCACGAAGTCCGCGGCCTCGCGGAGCTTGCCCAGCGCGAAGTCCGTGCAGTGGATGGTGATGACGGGGAGCAGCCCGGGCTCGCTGAGCCACCGCACGCCGTCCGACAAGTCATGGGCGCTCACGAAGCGCTGCACCGCGTCGCGCAGCTTCCGGCTCTCCGCCATGGCGGCATCCACGCTGCTGCGCCGGTCCCTCCGCGGAGCGGGTACGTAGGGCTCCGGGTCGTCCTCGCGCGGCATGATGATGCTCTCGTTCCACATGGGCGCGCCTCCAGCCGGAAGAACCGGGACTGCATGATGCCCGAGTCTGGCAAGCCCTGATTCACCAAGGGCGCCAAGTCCTTCCCGGAACGCGTCAGTGTGTAGGAAATCGAAAGGGCGCGTGGTGTGTGCCGAGCCTACCGTGGCAATTCCACCACGAAGGCGGCGCCGCCGCCAGGGGCTTCCTCCACATGGACGCGGCCTCCATGCGCCTCGACGATTTGCCGGACGATGTGGAGCCCCAGGCCCAGGCCGCCGCGCCGCTGGGCGTTGTCGCCCTGGGTGAAGCGCTCGAAGACGCGGTCCCGGTCCACCGTGGGGATGCCGGGGCCGCTGTCCTGCACCTTCAGCCGGATGAGGTCCGGCGCGCACTTCAGCGACACCCGCACCGGCTTGCCCGCGCCATAGCGGAAGGCATTGCTGAGCAGGTTGCTCAGCACCTGCTCCATGCGCAGCCGGTCGAATCGGCCCTGGGCCGTGGCGTCCACCTCCGCGTCCAGGTGCACCCCCGCCAGCCGGGCCTCCTCGGAGAAGCGCGAGACGACGTCCGACACCACCCCCGCCAGGTCCCCGTCGGCGAACTGGAAGTCCAGCTTCCCCGTCTGGATGCGGCTGACGTCCAGCAGGTTGTCCACCAGCGCGCCCAGCCGGCGCAGCTGGCGCTCCGTGTTGTCCAGCTTCGCGGCGACCTTCTCCGAGCCGAGCGGCTGCGAGGGCGTGGTGGTCCCCAGGCGCCGCAGCGTCTGGACCTGGAGGCGCAGCGAGGTGAGCGGGGTGCGCAGCTCATGGCTGGCCATGGAGAGGAAGTCGTCCCGCGTGCGCACCGCCTGTTGCAGCGCGGCCTCCGTCTCCTTCAGCGCGGTGATGTCCAGGATGGCGCCGCGCACCACCGCCACGTTGCCGGAGGCATCGCGAATCACGCGGGCGCGGCTGGTGAGCCAGTGCCAGCTCCCGTCCGGCCAGCGGGTGCGGAAGGTGGAGGTGTAGACGTCCACGTGATGCGTGAAGATGGAGGCCACCTGCGCCTCCACTTCCGCGCGGTCGTCCGGGTGGATGGAGGCGAGGAACTTCTCGTGCGTCCACTCCGCCTGCGGCTGCGTGTAGCCATAGAGCCGGTCATGGGCCTCGGAGCGGAACACCTGGCCGGTGACGAGGTTCGTCTCCCACACGGCCATCTGCGCGGAGTCGAGCGCCACCTGGAAGCGCTCACCCAACTGGCGGAAGCGCTCCTCGGTGCGCGCCACCTCGTTCTCGGCGAGCTGGCGCTGGGTGATGTCGGCGGCCAGCACCCACGTCTCGTCGCCCACCACGCGGACCGTCACCTCCAGCCACGTCCGCGACGGCAGCTCGGCGAGGAAGCGCCCGCCCTGCCGCGCGGTCAGCGCCACCATCAGCCGCTCATGCAGCACCGTGCCCGCCAGCTCGGGCTGGGCGAGCCAGGGCTCCTGGCCACGCACCTGCTCGGCCGGCAGTCCCAGCAGGGCGGCGGCGCGCGCGTTCAGCTCGCGCACGCAGCCGCGCGGGTCGAGCGTGAAGAAGGCCTCGCCCATCATCTCCTGCAGCACACACAAGCGGGCCTCGTCGGACAGGCCAGCCTCGTCGGCCGCATGGGCGGGCAGCTCGGTGGCGGGGGCCTGCTCCGAGGGGCGTTCAGCCTCGGAGGACGAAGCGAGTCTCATGGGGGCCGGGAAGCTCTCCCGGCCATCCGGGGGCGTCAAGCCATCTGACGTGCGGCCGGCGGAGGCGTGTGGCGTGTCGGGAGGTGCGTGTCTTCTGGCCCTCCGTCCCCGCTTCCGGCCCCCCCCAGGCCCCGACTCGCCCATTCGCGCTCAGCCTCCATTTGCTTCCGCCGTGGGGTCTACCAGGGGTCCAGGCATGACCCAGAGCGCCGTGGGCTGAAGATAGGCCGCGTCGAATGCGAAGAGGATGCCCGTCCAGCGGTCCCAGAAGTCGGCCCAGTTGTACTCAGTGGGCGGCGAGGTGAGCGGGTTCCCATCCCGGTCCGGCTGGCTGTAGGCGAAGTCCGCGTACGTCCACGTCATCGTCCCGAAGTCGGTGGACAGGAGCGGGGTGACGATTCGCAGCAGCTCCACGCGCGACACCTCGTCCGGACGCTGGACGGCCGGGGAGAAGACGGGCTGGGCCATGTCGTGCTGCTCGCGCCAGGCGATGTAGTTGTTGCCCATGGCAATCAGCGCGTCGCGCGCGGCCGGGGTGGGCGCCAGGCGGGCCTCTTCGTACAGCGCGAAGGCCGCCACCAGCAGGCTCTTCCAGTGCATGCCCGGGAAGAGCGTATCGAACTCGAACGGCCGCGGCGTATCGAAGGCGTGGGCGAGCGCGTAGTCATATGCCAGCTGGGACTGCGCGGGCACCGCGTCCACCAGCGTGAACTCCGTCAGCACGCGCTCGGGCGTCACCGCGCCTGCGCCCGCGCGCCAGTCCATGTAGAGGCGCCCCGAGCCGCCGATGTCCGCGAAGATGGCGAGGTTGCCCTCGTTCAGCGTGTGCTCCAGCGTGTCCACCACCCGCTCCGCCTTGTCGAGCGGACGCCAGCCAGGGGCGGTGAGATAGAGCGTCACGATGCGGGCCGTGGTGGTGAGCAGCGTTCGCGGGTCCAGCAGGGCCGCGCCGTTCATCGCGGTGGTGAGCGACGCGAGCGACGCCGCCACGTCGAATGGCAGGCCGGACAGCACCAGCTGAAGGCCCAGCTGCTGCACGGAGAGGTGCAGGCTGCCCGAGAGGCCGGCGCGGCTCAGCGCCTGCTCGAGCGAGAACGAGGGCCGGCCGCGGGCGGCGCGGATGATGCTCCGCGCCAGGGACGCGCCGAGCAGCCCCTCTCCGCCCGTGCGGGAGGCGTGTGGCGCGAAGACGTACCAGTTGGGGCGCACGGCGCTGGCGCCCCCCGGCGTGAGCGCGGGGTCCAGCAGGCCACCGAATTCGTAGGCCAGCTCGATGTAGCCCGCGGTGATGCGGTTGTTGTCCTCCAGCGGCGTGGTCTGGGCGTGGGACGGCGAGGCCAGCAGCACGCTCGCGACGAGCAGCGCGCAGGGCAGACGCGACGACATGTGGGCAGGGGTGAGGTGCATGGGCGGAACCACCGGGCAAGGGGTTCCACGGAAGTAGTCACGCCCATGCGCCTTCCCATTCAATCCGCACGTGGGTGAAGACAAGCGTCTAGCAGCCGACGCTCGCGTCGTTCACGGACACGGGCCGCAATCCTGTGCGCAGCTGTCATACCGGTTGGACGTGCCACATTGCTCCGTGGCCTGGCACACCCCATCCCCACACTGGTTCACATCCGCGGGGGACAGCCGCGTGGTGATGGGTTGGTAGGTGACGCCGTCGAGCGTACAGGACGCGTAGAAGAGTCCGCTCGCGTCCAGCGTGCAGTGGGATGCGCAGGCGCCCACGTACACCATGGGCGCGCATGGCGCCTGGGCCTCCGTGCCGTCATGGAGCAGGCCCGCGCACGCGCGCGAGGTGCTCTCCGTGGGGCCCAGGGGCGCGACGTCGGCGCCCACGTGAACGCCTTCCTCGACGAAGAGGTTGCCGAAGAAGCACGACTCCCTGCGCTCGTACGTGGCGAGCTCCTCCGCCGTGTACGGAATGACGGCGCCCGTGGCGTCGCGGCCGAGCACGGAGATGACCATCACCTCACCCAGCCGGTTTCCGTGTGCCGCCAGGCACGCGGAGACGACCTGCTGCTCGGCGAGCGTGGCCGCGGCGCCCGCGGCCCAGCCGGGCGCCAGGCCCAGCCCGCCCTCCCAGGTGTACTGCACTCCGGACGCCGGCGACGTGTACGTGCGCGTATTCCCCGAGGGCGCCGCGCAGCGGACCACGTGGCGCATCACCATGTCGGCCAGGGAGGGGTTCGTCTGGAACCACGTGTTGAAGGCCGCCGATGACAGGCCATTGAAGGACAGACCGTTGAAAGACAGGCCATTGAAGGACAGGCCGTTGACCGACTCCAGCGGCTGCGGCCGCGCGTGAGTGGGGGGCGGAACCTCCGAGGTCATGGGCTCGCAGCCGGCAAGGCCCAGCGTCGTCGCCAGGGTGAGCATCGGAAACGTCTTCGCGAACAGTGTCTTTTTCATCGACTCCCCAAGTGGGTCCAGGTCGCCGGGCGGCTCGCGGTGCGAGTGCCAGGGTGAGGCCATTCGAGGCGTGCGGGCATGAGGCAGGGTGGCCGGCGCGCAAATTTGTACCGGGGATGCGTGCGGTCAAGCAGCCCCCTCGGGTGATGTTCACGATGACCGACAGTCGAGCGGTGCCGGAGGGGGACGTGGTGGGTTGGAAGGAGGTGCCTCGGGGGGCGAGGGCGCCGTGGTGTTGTGGACGCGCCCGCGTGCTTCCGTCGGTTGATGGATGCTGCCTGTGTTGAGGCCCGGAGCATGCGTCCGCCGTGCGTGGGCGGTGCGGGTTCCCCGTGGTGTCATCGCCTCTGCGGGAGCTGGCATCGCAGGAGCGTGCGATGGGTGATGTGTCCTCGAGGCGGCTGGCGGGTTCGGTGGCGAGCATGCTGAGGGCTCTGCCCGGGCATGAACAGCCGGCGGCCTCCGCGAGGCCTCCCGAGGGCCCGGTCGCCCTGGTCTTCACCGACGTTCAAGGCTCCACGCGGCTGTGGGAGCGCTGTGGCGCCGGCATGCGCGGCGCGCTGGAGGAGCATGACCGTGTCCTGCGCTCGCTGCTGGCGGGCAGCACGGGCTACGAGGTGAAGACGCAGGGGGACTCCTTCATGATTGCGTTCCCCTCCGTGCTGGATGCGCTGGCGTGGTGCCTGGAGGCGCAGGACGCGCTGCTGCGCGCAGCCTGGCCGGTGGACATCCTCTCACAGCCGGAGGCGGCGGAGGAGGTGGGGCCGCGGGGCCTGCTGTTCCGCGGGTTGCGGGTGCGCATGGGCGTGCACGTGGGCGAGCCCGAGTGTCGCGTCGACGAGCGCACCGGGCGCACCGACTACCTGGGGCGCATGGTGAACGTGGCGGCGCGGGTGGCGACCGCGGGGCATGGCGGTCAGGTGCTGGTGAGCGGGGCGGCCTGGGCGCAGGCCGCGCAGGCGGTGGAGGCCCTGGGCCGGCCCGCGGTGCGGCCCCTGGGCGCGTTCCGGCTGAAGGGCATCGACGACGCCGTGGCGCTGGTGGAGGTGCTGCCCGCGCACCTGTCGGAGCGCCACTTCGGTGTGCCGCGCGCGCCGAGGGAGCGGCAGGGCAACGTGCCGGTGCTCCAGGAGGGACTGGTGGGCCGGGGCCTGGAGCTGGGCGTGCTGCGCCGCTGGCTGTCGGAGGGCGCGCGGCTGCTCACGGTGATGGGCCCGGGAGGCATGGGCAAGACGCGGCTGGCGGCATACGTCGGCGCGCTGGAGCTGGAGACGGGGGGCTGGGAGGGTGGCGTCTGGCTGTGCGAGCTGGCCGAGGCCCGGACGGCGGATGCGCTCTGTCTCGCCGTGGGGCAGGCGCTGGGCATCACCCTGCGCGGCGACGGCGACCCCACCGAGCCGGTGGAGCGGCTGGGGCGCGCGCTGAACGACTGCGGTGACGTGCTCGTCATCCTCGACAACCTGGAGCAGGTCGTGCAGCACCTGCCCGCCACGCTGGGGCGCTGGCTCCAACTGGCGCCGCGCGCGCGCTTCCTGGCCACCTCGCGCGAGGCGTTGGGGCTGAGCGGTGAGCGGCTGCTGGATTTGACGCCGTTGTCGTTGCCGGAGGAGGGGGAGTGCCGGCTGGAGGTGCTGGTCCGCTCGGACGCGGTGCGGCTGTTCGCGCTGCGGGCGCGCGAGGCGCGGGGGCACTTCGAGCTGACGGCGGGCGAGGCGCCCCTGGTGGCGGACATCGTGCGCGAGCTGGATGGCATCGCGCTGGCCATCGAGCTGGCCGCGGCGCGGATGGCGCTGCTCGGCGTGGCGCAGCTCCGCGAGCGGCTGTCGCGCCGCTTCGAGCTGCTGCGCGCGGGACGCAGGGATGCTCGCGCGCGGCAGGCCACGCTGCGCGGGGCCATCGACTGGTCCTGGAACCTGCTGGAGCCGGAGGAGCGTTCGGCGCTGGCGCGGTGCTCGGTGTTCCATGGAGGCTTCACGCTGGAGGCGGCGGAGGCGGTGCTGGGGCTGCCTCCGGACGGGCCCGCCGTGCTGGACGTCCTCCAGTCGCTGCGCTCCAAGTCGCTGCTGCGCGTGCTGGAGGCGGAGCTGCCCGGCGGCGACGTGCGGCTGGGGCAGTACGAGAGCATCCGCCAGTACGCCGCCGACCGGCTCGCGGAGGAAGGCTCGGAGGCGGAGCTGGCCGAGCGGCACGCGGACTGGTACCTCGGGCTGGCCCGGAGCCTGCGCACGCAGGTGCGCGGCCAGGGCGGCGCGGACGCCGTGCGGCAGCTGGCGCAGGAGCGGGAGAACCTCCTGGCGGCTTGTGACAACGCGCTGTCCGTGACGCCCGCAACGCCGCGCTCGGTGGAGCGCGCGCTGGAGGCGCTGGTGGCGTTGGAGCCGGAGGTGGTGGCGCGCGGCCCGGTGCAGCTGTTGCTCGAACGGCTGGACGCGGCGCTGGCGCGCGCGGCGCGGGTGCCGGTGGCGCCCCGGCTCGTGGCCGAGGCGGTGGCGGTGCGGGGCCGGGTGTTCCTGGAGGCGGGGCGGCTGGACGCGGCCCGCGGGGACCTGGAGTCGGCGCGCGCCGCGTTCCGGGGCCTGGGGGCGGTGGCGGGTGAGAAGCGCGTGCTGGTGGACCTGTCGATTGTCGCCCGTCATGAAGGCAAGCTGTCCCAGGCGTGGGAGCTGGTGCGCGAGGCGCGGCAGCTGTCCTCCGAGGGCGACCGCTGGCTGGACGCCTACACCGTCGGAAACCTGGGGCTGGTGGAGCAGGCGCGCCGCGGCGCGGAGGCCGCCATCCCCCACCTGCGCGCCGCGCAGGCGCTGTTCCACGGCGTGGGCGACGTGACGTTCGAGGTGGGCTTCCTGACCAACTGCGCGGTGGCGATTGGGGAGATGGGCCGCACGCGCGAGGCCATGGGCCTGCTGGAGGAGGCGATGGCGCGCTCGGCCAGCGTGGGGGACCGGGCGGGGCACGCGCTGGCCCGGCTCAACCTGGGCTGCTACCTGCTGGAGGAAGGCCGGCCGCAGGAGGCGCGCGAGCACCTGCAGGCCGCGGCGCGGATGGGCCGGCAGCTGGGGCAGCGGCTCCTGGAGGGGACGGCCCTGGGCGAGCTGGGGCGGGCGGAGCTGGCGCTGTGCGAGTGGAGCGAGGCGTGGGCGCGGCTGTCGGAGGCGGTGTCCGGGCTGGGGCAGGTGTCGCGCGGACAGGTGCTGCGCTTCGCGCTGTACCGGGCGGTGGTGGAGGCGTGCGTGGGCGACGCCGCGGCGGCCGAGGCGAGCTTCGTGGTGCTGGAGGGCGCGCAGGAGCTGCGCGACGACCCGGTGCTGCGCGAGCTGGCCTGGCT
>JAFAAN010000017.1 GCA_023426545.1 Pseudomonadota bacterium | reverse complement strand
CGCCCCCCGCCCCGCCGCCCGAGCGCGAGCACGCCAGCGCGCTCTCCCTGCTGGGCATGCTCCAGCGCGAGGGCCGCTTCGTGGACTTCCTCCAGGAGAACGTCTCCGCCTTCTCGGACGCGGAGGTCGGCGCCGCGGCGCGCATCGTCCACGAGGGCTGCCGCAAGGTGGCGCAGACCTATCTGACGCTGGAGCCGGTGCTGCCCCAGTCGGAGGGCGACGCGGTGCCCGTGCCCGCCGGGTTCGACGCCCAGCGCATCCGCCTCACCGGCAACGTGGCCGGCCAGCCGCCCTACAATGGTGTGCTGCGCCACCATGGCTGGATGACCACGGCGGTGAAGCTCCCCACCGTCAGCCCCGCCATCGATCCGCGCGTGCTCGCTCCCGCGGAGGTCGAGCTTCCCTGAGCCAGCCCCACGGCCCCTCTTCGCGAACAAACAGGCGCCTTCCAGGAGTTCTCGTCCGATATGGCCCGCTATTCCATTGGCATCGACCTGGGGACCACCCACTCCGGCGTGTCCTACTTCAACCTGGAGGACGGCAAGTCGCGAGGCGGCGCGCAGTCCATGCTGCCCGTCCCCCAGGTGACCGCGCCCGGCACCGTCGAAGCCCGTCCGCTGCTCCCCTCCTTTATCTATCTCCCCTCCCCGCAGGAGTTCCCCGCGGGCAGCCTCGCGCTGCCGTGGAAGCCGGAGACCGGCATCCTCATCGGTGAGCTCGCCCGCACGCACGGCGCCAAGGTGCCCACCCGGCTGGTGTCCTCCGCCAAGAGCTGGCTGTCCCACCCGGGCGTGGACCGGCGCGCGGCGCTGCTGCCCTGGCAGGCGCCCGAGGAGGTACAGCGGGTGTCGCCGCTCGACGCGTCCGCGCGCTACCTGCGGCACCTGAAGGAGGCGTGGGACCACACCTTCGCCCGCGAGCACGACGAGTCCGGCAACGCCCTGGCCGAGCAGGACGTCATCATCACCGTCCCGGCGTCCTTCGACGCGGCCGCGCGCGACCTGACGCTGGAGGCCGCCAAGGCCGCGGGCATCCCCAACCTCACCCTCCTGGAGGAGCCCCAGGCCGCGCTCTACGCGTGGCTGGAGGCCATGGGGGAGAACTTCCGCAAGCAGGTGACGCCCGGCGAGGTCATCCTCGTGGTGGACGTGGGCGGCGGCACCTCCGACTTCTCCGTCATCACCGTGCGCGACAACGCGGGGGACCTTGAGCTGCTGCGCGTGGCCGTGGGCGACCACATCCTGCTGGGCGGCGACAACATGGACCTGGCGCTGGCGCACACGCTGAACCAGCGACTGGCCGCCGAGGGCAAGAAGCTGGACGCGTGGCAGTTCAACGCCCTCACCTACGGCTCCCGGCACGCGAAGGAGGCGCTCTACGCCGACCCGTCCCTGGAGCGCGCGCCCATCTCCGTCCCGGGCCGGGGCTCGTCGCTCATCGGCGGCACCCTGCGCACGGAGCTGACGCGCGAGGAGCTGGACCGCGTCCTCACCGACGGCTTCTTCCCGGTGACGCCCGTCACCGAGCTGCCCCGCACCGCGCGCCGCACGGGCCTGGCGCAGATGGCGCTGCCCTACGCGCAGGACGCGGGCGTGTCCCGGCACCTGGCCGCCTTCCTCACGCGGCAGGCGCAGGCGCTCGCGTCCAGCCCGGACGCGCCGGTGGACGTGAGCGGCAAGGCGTTCCTCCACCCCACCGCGGTGCTCTTCAACGGCGGCGTCTTCAAGGCCGGCCCGCTGAAGGCGCGCGTCATGGAGGTGCTCAACGGCTGGCTCACGGCGGACGGCGGCGCGCCGGCCAAGGAGCTGGAGGGCGCGGACCTGGACCTCGCGGTGGCGCGCGGCGCCGCCTATTACGGCTGGGTGCGCCAGGGCCACGGCCTGCGAATCCGCGGCGGCACGGCCCGCGCCTACTACGTGGGCGTGGAGACGGCGATGCCCGCGGTGCCCGGCATGGAGCCGCCCGTGAAGGCGCTGTGCGTCGCCCCCTTCGGCATGGAGGAGGGCACGCAGGCGGACGTCCCGCCCCAGGAGTTCGGGCTCGTCACCGGGGAGCCCACCAGCTTCCGCTTCTTCTCCTCGTCCCTGCGGCGCGACGACAGGGTGGGCGACATGCTGGAGGACGTGGACAACGAGCTGGTCAGCGGCGCGCTGGAGGAGCTGGCCCCCATCGAGACGACCATGCCGGGACAGCCCTCGGCCTTCAGTGACCTGACCCCGGTCAACCTCCAGGCGGCCGTCACGGAGGTGGGCACGCTGGAGCTCCGGTGCCTGGAGAAGGATGGCCCCGGGCACTGGAAGCTGGAGCTCAACGTCCGAATGAAGGAGTAGAAAGCCATCCGTCAATCGGAGGCGTATGCGAATCGTCGGAATCGACCTGGGCACCACCCATTGCGCCGTGGCATCCGTGGACCCCTCGCGGGGCGCGGCTGCTCCCGTCGAGGACTTCCCTCTTCCGCAGCTCGTCCGGCAGGGTGAGGTGGCGCCCCGGGCGCTGCTACCCTCCACCGTGTACGTGCCCGCCGGGCACGAGCTGGCCGCGGACTCCCTGAGGCTGCCCTGGGGGGATGACGGCGGGCCGTGGGTGGTGGGTGAGTTGGCCCGCTGGCAGGGCTCGCGCGTGCCGGGGCGGCTGGTGGCCAGCGCCAAGAGCTGGCTGTGCCACCCGGGCGTGGACCGCTCCGCGCCCATCCTCCCGTGGGGCGCTCCCGCGGACGTGCAGAAGCTGTCCCCGGTGGACGCCAGCGCCCTGCTGCTGACGCACATGGCCCGCGCGTGGGACCACGCGCACCCGGATGCGCCCCTGGCGAAGCAGGAGGTGGTGATTACCGTCCCCGCCTCCTTCGACGAAGCGGCCCGGGCCCTCACGGTGAGCGCGGCGCGCAAGGCCGGGCTGGAGAAGTTCACCCTGCTGGAGGAGCCGCAGGCGGCCTTCTACGACTACACCGCCCGCCACCGCGCGGACTTGGAGCAGACGCTCGCGCACGTCCGGCTGGTGCTGGTGGTGGACGTGGGCGGCGGCACCACCGACTTCACGCTGGTGCACGCGGGCGTGTCGCCCGAAGGGCCCATGCTGCGCCGCCTGGCCGTGGGCGACCACCTCATGCTGGGCGGCGACAACATGGACGCCGCGCTGGCGCGCCGGATGGAGGAGAAGCTCTTCCCGGATGGCCGCCGCCTGTCCGCCACCCAGTGGACGCAGGCCATCCAGGCCGCGCGCACCGCGAAGGAGGCGCTGCTGGGCCTCGCGCCGCCGGAGAAGCACGGCGTCTCGCTGGTGGGCGGCGGCAGCCGGCTGCTGGGCGGCGGCACGCTGTCCACCGAGCTGACGCGCGACGAGGCCCAGGCGCTGGTGCTGGACGGCTTCTTCCCCTGCACCGCGCCCGCCGACCGGCCACGCCGCGCCGCGCGCATGGCGCTCCAGGAGCTGGGCCTGCCGTACGTACAGGACGCAGCGGTGACGCGGCACCTGGCGGCCTTCCTCGCGCAGCACGCGGCGGCGGGCTTCTCCGCGCTCGGGGAGACGTCCCCGGCGGAGGGCGCCCTGCCCCGCCCCGACGCCATCCTGCTCAACGGCGGCGTGTTCAACTCGCCCCAGGTTTCCGAGCGCCTGGTGGGGGCCCTGTCCGCGTGGTGGCCGGGCGCGCCGCGAATCATGCTGCTGCGGCACGAGTCCCTCGAGCTCGCGGTGGCCCGCGGCGCCGCGTACTACGGGCTGGTGCGGCGCGGCCACGGCCTGCGCATCGGCGGCGGCGCGGCGCGCGCGTATTACGTGGGGCTCCAGCGCGCGGCGGACAGCGCCGAGCAGCCCGCGCTGTGCCTCATCCCCCGCGGCTTCGAGGAAGGCCAGAAGGTGGACCTGGGCGAGCGGCCCTTCTCGCTCACCCTGGGGCGCCCGGTGCAGTTCCAGCTCTACTCCACCACCAGCGACCGCATCGACAAGCCGGGCGAGCTGGTGCCGCTGGCGGAGGACCTCAAGCCCCTGCCGCCCATCCACACCCTGCTGAAGGGGGCCTCGGGCAAGGTGGCCGAGGTGCCCGTGCACCTCCAGGCGGCGCTGACGGAGATTGGCACGCTGGAGCTGTACTGCGTCTCCAACGCCGCGGACGAGCGATGGCGCCTGGAGTTCGAGCTGCGCGGCACGGGCGGCTCCCACGAGCTGACCGTCACCGAGTCCATGCCCGCCCGCTTCGTGGAGGCGAAGGACAACATCGAGCGCGTCTACGGCAGCAAGCCGCTGCCGATTGGCCCCAAGGACGTGAAGCAGTTGGGGCGCACGCTGGAGAAGGCCCTGGGCCCGCGCGAGTCGTGGCGCGTGCCGGTGCTGCGCGAGATGTGGAGCACCCTCTTCGCGGGCGCGAGCAAGCGCCGGCGCACCGAGGACCACGAGCGCGTCTTCTACAGCCTCACCGGCTTCAGCCTCCGGCCCGGCTTCAGCTACCCGCTGGACGGCTGGCGCGCGGAGCAGACGTTCGGCCTCTTCGACGCGCTCGTGCAGCACCACACCGACAAGGCGGTGTGGACGGAGTTCTGGGTGATGTGGCGCCGCATCGCCGGCGGGCTCGACGAGGCGCGGCAGCAGAAGCTGTACGCGTACCTCCAGCCCCACCTCGCCCGGAAGGTGCCGCCCGACGCGCCGCCGCCCGGAAAGCTCAAGGGCATCCAGCCGGAGGGCCTGGAGGAGATGGTCCGCACCGCCGCCTCCCTGGAGCACCTGCCGCCGGGAGACAAGGCGGAGCTGGGCCGGTGGATTGCCGCGCGCCTGAAGGCCGACGCGAAGTCCGGTGGCCCCTGGGCCTGGTCCCTGGGCCGGCTGGGCGCCCGCGTGCCGCTGTACGGCAGCAGCCACAAGGTGGTGGACGTGGAGACGGCCGAGGCGTGGCTCTCGCTGCTCCTGGAGCTGGACCTGCGGAAGATTGACGGCGCGTCCTTCGCGGCGGCCCAGCTCGCGCGGCTCACCGGCGACCGCACGCGGGACCTGGACCCGGCCCTGCGTGAGCGCGCGGCCCAGGCCCTGCTCGCGGCGAAGGCCCCCGAGACATGGGTGCGCATGGTGCGCGAGGTCGTCGCCCTGGAGGCCGCCGACGAGGCGCGCGCCCTGGGGGACACGCTGCCGGCGGGCCTGCGCCTGTCCTGACGCGCATCTCCGGAGGGCGCCCGGCGCCCTCGCAGCGTCGGCTCGGGTTCGCTCGAACGCCCTCGCGCCCACGCCGTGGAATTGCTCCCGCCGTGCCGACCCCGAAGAGGTCTGGCACGAGGGGAACGGGCACCTCGTGGTGGATCAGCCCTGCACGGCGGCGACGGGCGCGGCGGGCGCTTCCGTTGGCTCGGCTTGCGCGGCGGCGTCCGTCACCACCTGGAGCACGGGGGCCACCTCCTCGACGGGCGCGGCGGCGGCCTCCTTCGCCGCCTTGGGCTTCTTGCTGCCCGCCCCCGAGCGGCACGTGCGGCACCAGGGCTGGTTCCGGATGGCCCCATCCGCCATCTTCCGCAGACCGAACTGCGCCAGCGGCTTCAGCGTCTTGCACTTGATGCACATCAGCGAGATGAGCACCTCGTGACCATCCGCGTCGTAGACGGCGGACTTGCGGCGCTTGCGCGGCTGACCCTGCCCCGACTCACGCTGCTTCGCCTTCTCCGGCGCAGACGGCGTCATCATCGGGGTCACTTTGTAGAGCATGTCGGTTCCTCCAGCTCACGAAAGTCCGCACGCGCAGGCCCCGGGCCCCCTCGGAGCAGACACTCGCAGGGACTAGAGTAGGACCTCCTCTCTCCGTTGGAAACTGATCCCAGGCCGAAAAATCGGCCCCGGGCGCGAATTCACCGTCCTTCCGCCGGGTTGAGCCATTCTGTTCAACCCCAGCGGATCAGCCCCCGGCCGAATTTTCAGCCGGAGCGCGCTCAACGCGCTTTCTGTGGGCACGTTGCTACACCCGTGTAGCGCACGCGCCCCAGCGCGGGCGCGGCGAGCGTGCCTCCCTGGGCCTTCCCGTAGGCGATGAGCGCCTCGCGCAAGTCCAGCCCATTCACAGGGGCCAGGTCCGCGCGCTCCGGGGGCAGGGCCAGGGTGACGGGCCCCAGGCCATCACCGCCCCGCGCCAGGAAGTCCGGCAGGGCCACGCGATACAGTCGCTCGGGCTGGAGCGGCTTGCCTCCCGTCAGCGTCACCCCCTGGAGCCGCTGCGGCCCCGGACAGGGGGCCAGCGTCACCTCCAGGCCGGAGATGGCGAAGACGGCGCCCATGTCGTTCGCGTGCGCCAGCGCCATCAGCCGCGCCAGCTCGGCCCCCGTCAGCGAGATGACGGCCACGTTGTTGTCGAAGGGCAGCGCCTCGAACACGTGGCCGAACGTCACCGGCCCGGCGGGGAGGTCCGCGCGGATGCCGCCCGGGTTCATCACCCCCCCGCCGCCCCGGGCGGACGCGCGCAGCACGCCCGCCACGAGGTTGCCCAGCACGCCCTCATCCGTGTAGCCGCGAATCAGCGGCGTGGTCGCCACCAGCCCCACCTGACGGTGCTGCGCCTCGCGCGCCAGCGCCAGCGCCGGAGCCAGCAGCGGCGCCACCTGCGCGTCGGGCACCACCTGCGCGCCGAGGAACGAGGCCGGCTCGAGGCGCACCTCGGGCTGCTCCCGCAGGCGGCGGCTGTCGCAGGTGCCGGAGCCCACCTCCACCCGCTCGCAGAGGGGAATGGCGGCCTGGATGCGGGTGCGCTCGGGCAGCACGCGGCGTCGCACCGGGTCGACGTAGAGCTCCACCACGCCGAGCGAGCGCGCCAGCCCCGTCGTCTCGATGATGGGCACGTCGCCAAAGAAGTGGCCCATCATCTGGTGCGTGTGGCCCGCGACCACCGCGTCCACCGTGCCAGGCGGCAGCGCGTCCAGCATCGACAGGATCTCCGCGTCGCCCCGGTCGCAGCTCGACGTGTCACGGGGATTGCTCAGGTCCGCGCACTTGCCTCCCGCGTGCGCCACCGCCACCACCACCTCCGCTCCCCGCGCGCGCAGGGAGCGCGAGGCCTCCAGGGCCGCGGGCGCCAGCGGCAGGAAGCGCAGCGAGGCCACGTTGGCGGGGTTGGTGACGTTGGGGGTGGACTCCGTGGTCAGCCCGAGTACGCCCACCTTCACGCCCTTCACCGTCATCAGGAGGGTGCCGTCGTTGCCCGTCCAGGAGGGGACCTGACCAGTGGCGGCGTCGCGAAGGTTGGCGGACAGCAGCGGGAAGCGGGCCTGGCGGATGCGGGCCTTGAGCGCACCGAGCGGATCCTCCCCGGCCTGGAGCGCCATGGAGCCCGGGCCCTCGGGGCCGTAGTCGAACTCGTGATTGCCGATGGCGGCCGCGGCCACGCCCAGGTGGTTGTACACGTCGATGACGACGGCGCCCTCCGTGAGGTTGGAGGGCAGCGTGCCCTGGAAGAGGTCGCCCGCGTCCACCAGCAACACGCCGTCCGGGTTGTCCGCGCGCAGCCGCGCAACATAGGCCGACAGCGTGGCGGCCCCGCCCTCCTCCAGCACCTGCCCGTCCTTCAACGGCGTACGGTGCGGCTCCACCTGCCCGTGGAAGTCGTTGATGCCCACCAGGGTGATGCGGACAGGCTCCGCGGACGCGGCGGACGCGGGCGCCGGGCGTGTGGTGGGACCGGCGCAGGCGGCGGCCCCGCACGCCAGCGCGAGGACGAGGATTCGGAAGGAATGCATGCGGGCGCGCACTTCAGCGCGGCACGCGCCCGCTGGCAACGCGCTTCAGCCGCGCCGGCGGCGAACCACCCGCACCAGGGCGAGCAGGGCCATCAACGCCGTGGAGGGAACGGAGGCCGAGGCGCACGAGCAGGCGCCGCCGTCAGGCGGTATCTCGCCCCACGGCGGAGGTTGCGGGCCTGGGCCTCCGATGATGCCGCCCCCATCGTTCGCGCCACCGTCCGCTCCCCCCCCTGTTCCTCCATCCATGCCGGCCCGCGTGTCGACTCGCAGCGCGGGGTCGAACGCGTCCGCCACCGACGCCCAGGAGGCCAGCTTGAGGTTCTGCGGATTGCTGAACGCGTCGCTCCCCGCGAAGAGCCCGTCCGGATAGAGGTTCCCCACCGGCTGCGCGGCCACGGCGAGGGCCAGCGGCGCGTTCGCGCTGATGACGCCCGCGTCGGTGGCCATCTGGAACGTGCCCACGAAGGTCCGCGCGCGGCGCTCGAAGACGGCGAACGCGTTCGCGCCCGGGTCCGCGACCAGGATGTACCCTTCGCCATTGCGAGCGCGGTACAGGCCCACGCGGCCCACGTCGCTGGACAGCTGCGTGCTCCCCTGGACCGCCAGCTGCTGCCCGTTGCCGTCGTCCTCGACCTCGGTGCCATACCGCCAGAGGCCCTGCCCCTGCTGCGTGACGAACAAGGACCTCGACTCCGCGTCCACCACCAGCCCGACGACCGGCCCCGACGTGCGGAGCGTGCGCACCGGCGTGGCCGTCACCGCGCCCGTGTCTCCTGACAGCTCGTACTGCTGAAGAAAGCCGTCCGGGGAGCCCGCGAAGAGGAAGAAGCGGCCCGAGTCCTGGCTCTGATAGAGCGCTACGGCGGAGAACTGCCGTCCCACCAGGAACCCAGCGGGTCCGACGCGCACCACCCGGTCCGCGCGGCCAGGGTCCACCGTGTAGGCCGCCAGCCCGTTGAAGTTCACGCTGGCTGCCACCGCCAACGTGGCCTGCACGCCCGACAGCAGGAAGTCGTCGTGCACCGCCACCGCCGCCATGGGCCCGTCCGACAGCTCCGCCTCCAGTTGCCGGCCGTCGGCCCCGAAGGTGATGAGACCCGAGTTGGCGTTGTCATAGGCGGTGAGGAGCAGGCTGCTGGCGCTGCCTCCCGGGCTCACCCAGAGCACCGCGTCCTGGAGCGTGCCGCCGGTAATCGCCGGATCCGGAAGGGTCTGGGACGAAGGGGCCACGGCGACCTGCGCGGACACCGGAATGCCCAGCAGCAGTGCCGCCAGGGCCAGGGGGGTAGGGTTGCGCATGACCGCCTCCAGGTTGAGCGCTCGGGACGCCCTAACTTGGCACGGCACCAATGGCTTTCAAGTGGGAATGCCCTGGGAACGGTTGGCGGTAGGTTGGTGCCTCGGCTAGAACGGGCGTCTTCCAGCCAACACAGAAAACGACCATGGCGACCAAGCGCGCACTCATCACAGGTATTACTGGGCAGGACGGCAGCTACCTTGCGGAGCTGCTCCTTTCGAAGGGCTATGAAGTGCACGGCATGGTGCGCCGCTCATCCGAAGAGAAGTTCGAGCGCATCCAACACCTGCACGGGAAGATTCAGCTGCACCAGGGCGACCTGCTGGACCAGTTCTCGCTCGCGGCGCTGCTGAACCTGACGAAGCCGGACGAGGTGTACAACCTGGCGGCGCAGTCCTTCGTCCCCACCAGCTGGAACCAGCCGGTGCTCACCGGCGAGTTCACCGCCCTGGGCGTGACGAAGATGCTGGAGGCCATCCGCCACACCCGCCCGGAGGCGCGCTTCTATCAGGCGTCATCCAGCGAGATGTTCGGCAAGGTGCTGGAGGTCCCCCAGACGGAGGACACGCCCTTCTACCCGCGCAGTCCGTACGGCGTGGCCAAGGCCTACGGCCACCACATCACCGTGAACTACCGCGAGTCCTTCAACCTCTTCGCGGTGAGCGGCATCCTCTTCAACCATGAGTCGCCGCGCCGGGGCCTGGAGTTCGTCACCCGGAAGGTCACCTACAACGTGGCGCGCATCAAGCTGGGCCTCCAGGAGAAGCTGCCCATGGGCAACCTGGACGCCAAGCGCGACTGGGGCTTCGCCGGTGACTACGTGGATGCCATGTGGCGGATGCTCCAGCAGCCGCAGGCCGAGGACTACGTGGTGGCCACCAACGAGACGCACACGGTGCGCGAGCTGGTGGAGATTGCCTTCGCCCGCGTGGGCCTGGACTGGGAGAAGCACGTCTACATCGACCCGGCCTTCGTGCGGCCCGCCGAGGTGGACCTGCTCATCGGCGACCCGACGAAGGCGAAGACGAAGCTCGACTGGGAGCCGAAGGTCCGCTTCAAGGAACTGGTGGAGATGATGGTGGACGCCGACCTGGAGCGCGTGAAGGCGGGGCAGCGGTAGATGCGCGTCCTCGTCACGGGAGCGGATGGCTTCGTTGGCCGGCACCTGTGCGCGCTGCTTCGCGCCGCCGGAGACGAGGTGGTGGAGGCCCACGGGCCGCGCGGAGAGGGCGTCAATAGCAGCGCCCTGCACTTCGACGTGGCCAACGAGGCCGCGGTGAAGGCGGCGGTGGCCGACGCGAAGCCCGAGGGCATCATCCACCTCGCGGGCTTCAGCTCGGTCGCGAAGAGCCACCACAACCCGTCCCGCGTGTTCTCGGTGAACACCATGGGCGTGGTGCACCTGCTCACCGCGGTGCGCGAGAGCGCGCCGAAGACGCGCGTGGTGCTGGTGGGCTCCGGCGAGGTGTACGGCCCGGTGCCCGAGGGCACGCGCGCCACCGAGGACACCCCGGTGGTGCCCCTGAGCCCCTACGCGGCCTCGAAGTCCGCCGCCGAGCTGGCCGCGGTGCAGTTCCACCGCAGCTACGGGCTGGAGGTCGTCATGGCGCGGCCCTTCAACCACCTCGGCGCGGGCCAGGACCCCACCTTCGTGGTGCCCTCCTTCGCGGCGCAGATTCGCGCCATCGGCCTGGGCACGGTGGACCCGGTGCTCCGCACTGGCAACCTGGAGGCGGTACGCGACTTCACCCACGTCCGCGACGTGGTGGAGGCGTACCGGCTGCTGCTGGAGAAGGGCGAGCCAGGACAGGCGTACAACATCGCCAGCGGCGAAGGGCGCACCATCCGCAGCCTGCTGGAGGAGATGCTCTCGCTGGCGGGCGTCAACGCGCGCATCGAGCTGGACCCCGCGCGGCTGCGGCCCTCCGACATCCCCAGCCTCGTCGGCGTCCCCGACAAGCTGAAGGCGCTGGGCTGGGCCCCGAAGCTGACGGTGACGGACGCCCTGCGGGACGTGCTCGGCCCCCGCGTGCCCGGCGCGGCCTGAGCGGCGGCTGGGCCGCGCGGGCGCCCTCGCTCACGGGAGGGCTGCCCAGGCCTGAAGCCGCCGGTCCAGCCCCGTGAGGGTCCACAGGTCCGCCGGGTTGTCCGCCCCCACCAGGGTCAGGTCCCGCTGGAGCGCCTCGCGTGCCTCGACGACGCCCCACTCCGACAACACCCGCAGCGCCATCAGCGATGGCCTGCGCGCCACCAGCGCGAGCAGCGCCGACACGACGCGCGGGCTTCGCTCGCCGGCGAGGCGCTGCACCGCTTCGTGACGCGCCTCGGGTGTGGAGTCCGGCGCCTCCAGTACCGCGGCGAGCGAGGTGAAGCGCGCATCGTCCAGCAGCGGGCGCGGACCGGGCACGGGCTCCCAGTGCTCCACGGTGACGCTCGTCCGGCCAAAGGACACGCACTCCCGGCGGACACCGTCGTCACCGAAGAGGTCCAGGATGCGCTCCCTCGACGGCGTGCCCCCGTCGAGTAGTTGCCGCGCACATCCGGAGAGCACTGGTGACTCGCCGAGCAGATGGACACGCAGGACGGTGACCTCGGCCGTGGCGCTCTGCTGGATGGGGACGCGGTTCCACTTGAGGAACACCTCCGCCATGCCACGCGCCTGGATGTACCAGCGGTACTCCAGCCACACGGCGCTCGGGCGGAGCGCGAAGCGCGCGTCCTCCTGCTCGCGGAGCCGGGGAGCCCCCTCCTCCATCCCGATGAAGGCGCGTTCCAGAAGGACCTGTGCGTCGGAGAGCGTCATGGAGGCGGGCGCCGCGAGACTCGGCGTCCCGCCATTGTACGGCGCTTGTCAGGCTCGTGAGGCGCCATCGTTAGTGTACCATCGACACCATCACCGAGGACACACCATGAGCGGAGCTCGGAAGCCCCGATTCACCTTCTTCTGGCAGGAGCAATCTCCCTTCTCCCAGTGGCATCGCTCCGCCTTCGAGGTGGACGGCGTGCGCTACGCCTGCGCGGAGCAGTACATGATGGCGGGCAAGGCGCGGCTCTTCGGTGACGCCGAGGTCCTGGCGCGCATCCTGGAGTCGAACTCCCCCCGGGCGCACAAGGCGCTGGGCCGCAAGGTCCGCCACTTCGACGCCGCGCGGTGGGAGCAGGCGCGGGAGCAGATTGTCTACGAAGGCAACCGCGCGAAGTTCACTCAGAACCCCACACTGCTGAAGGCGCTGCTGGCCACGGCGGGAACGGAGCTGGTGGAAGCCAGCCCCCTGGACCGCATCTGGGGCGTGGGCCTGAGCGAGGATGACCCACGCATCCGGAACCCCGAGCGGTGGCGGGGACTGAACCTGCTGGGCAAGGTCCTCACAAGGCTGCGTGAGGACCTGCTGGCGGGGGGTGCCGCTCAGAAGTCGTAGCGCACGGGGGCCTGGTCCGGCAGGGCCAGGTCCACCGCACCCGACGCCTTGCCGAACCGCGCGCCGAAGCGCTGCGCAATCGGGGACAGGTCGAAGCGAGGCCGCGCCCGCAGGAACGCCTTGCACCGGTCGTTGTGCCCGTCATGCACCAGCACCAGGTTCGCCACCGGCGTTCCGTCCGCGCCCTGCTGGAACGTCCCGTCCCAGGCCAGCGTGTACGTGTGCTCGGCGCAGCCTCCGCCGTGCGACACATGCAGCGCCAGGACGTCGCCCTCCACGCGGGCACTCTCGATGTTGATGAGGTCCTTGGGCTCGGGGTTCGCCGTCACCTCCAGCGGCAGGACCGGGGCCTTCGGCGTGGGGGGCGCGCCATCCTCCTCGGGCGGGGCCTCCACCGGCGGTGCCTCACCGGACACCTGCGCGGCGCCAGCGCTGGCGAGCGGTGCCTCCGCGGGCGCGGACGCCACCTCCTGCCGGCTCGCGCAGCCCGCGAGCAAACCGCACAACACCACCGCACTCCAGATGCGCTTTCGCATACGCCTCCTTATCGCCGCAGCGCGGCCTCGTACGCCGCCAGAGTGGCCTCGGCGGTCTGCTTCCAGGTGAACTTCGCGGCCTGCGCTTCCCCACGCGCCCCCAGCGCCCGGCGCTCCTCCGGCGAGTGCAGCAGCCGATCCAGGGCCCGCGCGAGTCCGTTCGCGTCGTCCGGCGCCACCGCGAGCGCGGCGTCGCCGCAGACCTCCGGCAGCGAGCCCGCCGTGGAGACGATGGTGGGCGTCCCCAGCCGCATCGCCTCCAGCGGAGGCAGCCCGAACCCCTCGTAGCGTGAGGGGAACACGAACACCGCCGCGCGGCGCATCAACTCGTAGAACACGGCGTCGGACTGGTAGCCGAGCACGCGCACGTCGTGCCCTTCGGACCGCAGCCGCGAGATGCGCGCCTCCACCCTCCCGGCGCCGAACCAGCGCTGCCCCGCGAGCACGAGCGACGCGGGACGCCCTCTCATCCGGAGCCGCTCCAGGGCATCCAGCACCAGGTCCACGTTCTTCCGCACGTCGAGCGAGCCCGCGTAGAGCACGTAGTCCCTGGGCAGCGCGAGCGCCCGCAGGAAGTCCTTGCTGGTGTCGTCCAGCGCGGGCGCATGGACGTGGTCCACGCCGTTGGGCACCACCACCGTGCGCGGCGCCACCTCCGGGTAGCGGGCCAGCAGGTCCTGCCGCGTGCGCTCGCTCACGCAGACCACCTGGTCCGCCACCATCAGGCTGCGGGTCAGCCACAGGCGGAACTGCCAACGGAACGCGGAGGACACCGTCTCCGGCATCAGCAGCGGGATGAGGTCGTGCACCGTCAGCACGTACTTCATCCCGGGCGCGCGGATGAGCGGCAGGTTGAAGTTGCCGTGCGCGTGGTACAGCGGCACGCCCGCGCCCTGGAGCACGCGCGGCAAGCCGCCCAGCGTCCAGGCGGTGCGCCCGGACTTCGCGCGAGGCGCCTCACCGGAGGACTGCGCGCCCACCCTGAGCAGGCGGACACCCAGCGACTCCAGGGCAGAGGCGAGGCAACGGGTGTACAGGCCGATGCCGGTGGTCGGCTCGTCCCAGAGTGTCGCGTCGAAGGCGATGGGTCCCATGGACACGGTGCGCCTCATAGCACGGGCCTGTGATAGGCAGGACCCACATGGCGATCCACCAGTTGATACCGAGCTTTGTCCCCGGCGACGCCACCGGACAGGCCGCGCTGCATCTGCAGCTCCTGCTGCGGCGGCTGGGGCACGCGGGCGCGCTGTACGCGGACGAGGTGGGCCCGGGACTCGAGGGGCTGGCCCAGCCCGCCGACAAGCTGCGGCCCGAGCCCGGTGACCTGGTCCTCTATCATCACGGCATCGCCTCCCCGCTCAGCAGCCGGCTGATGCACCTGCCCTGCCGGCGCGGCATCGTCTTCCACAACATCAGCCCCGCGCGCTTCTACGAAGGGCTGCCGCTGGCGGACGCCCTGGTGGCGGGCCGGGCCCAGCTCGCCGCGATGGCGCCCTTCGCGGATGTGGCCATCGGCGTGTCGGACTTCAACGCCGCCGAGCTGCGCGCCGCGGGCTACGAGAACGTCCACACGGTGCCGCTCTTCATCGAGCCGGAGCGCTTCTCCCGCGCCAGCGCCGACGCGAAGATGCTCCAGCGGCTCTCCGGCCCGGGCCCCGTGCTGCTCGGCGTGAGCCGGGTGATGCCGCACAAGCGCTTCGAGGACCTGCTGACGCTCCACCGGGAGGTGCTGCGACTGCGGCCCCAGGCCCGCCTGCTGATGGTGGGCGGCTACGAGCCCGGCAGCCGCTACTTCCGCATGCTCGCGCGCGAGGCCCGGCGCCTGCGCGGCGTGAGCTTCCTGGGACGCCTGAGCCACGCACAGCTCGTCGCCGCGTACCGCTCCGCCTCCCTCTTCGTCTCCATGAGCGAGCACGAGGGCTTCGGCGTGCCGCTCATCGAGGCCATGGCCGCCGAGGTGCCCGTGCTGGCATACGCCGCCGCCGCCGTCCCCGAGACGCTGGGCGGCGCGGGCGTGGCGTTCGACCAGAAGCGCTTCGCGTTCCTCGCCGAACTGGCGGTGGACCTGAGCGAAGACCTGTCCCTGCGCGAGCCCGTCATCGCCGGGCAGACGCGGCGGCTGGCGCACTTCTCCGCGGACTCGGCGCAGGCCGCCTTCTCGAAGGCGCTGGAGACCGTGCTCCCGCGCCCCGCGCCCCGGAGGACTCCGAAGGCCCCCAAGCGCCCGCGCGTCGCGTTGGTGGTGCAACGCTACGGCGAGGTGACGGGCGGCGCGGAGAAGCTCGCCGCGCAGATGGCCGAGCACCTGTCCCCGCACTGGGACCTCACCGTGCTGACCACCTGCGCGAAGAACCACCTGGTCTGGGACAACGCCTTTCCGCCCGGCCCGGACGAGGTGAACGGCATCAAGGTGCTGCGCTTCCCCTCCACGCGCGTGCGCAACATCCGTGGCTTCAACGGCCTGTCGCGGCAGGTGTTCGACCGGAGCATCGAACGCCTGCGCGAGGAGCAGTGGGTGGCCGAACAGGGCCCCATGAGCCCCGGCCTGCTGAACCACCTGGCCACGGAGCGTGGCGCCTACGACGGCTACCTCTTCTTCACGTACCTCTACGCGCCCACGGTATGGGGCATGCCCCTGGTAGCAAACCGGGCCCTGGTGGTGCCCACCACGCACGACGAAGCCCCGGTCCGCTTCGGCGTCTACCGGGACGTCTTCGAGCGCCCGCGCGCCCTGCTCTGCCTCACCCCGGAAGAGCACACCCTCATCGAGAAGTACTTCCCGAACCACGCGCGCACGCGGGTGGTGGGCGTGGGCGTGGACCGGCCCCGGGCCGATAGCACGCGCTTCCGGGAGAAGCACGGTGTGCACCGCCACTACCTGCTCTACATCGGCCGGCAGGAGCCGGGCAAAGGCGTGCCCGAGCTGCTCGACTACCACCGCGCGCTGAAAGAGCGCTTCGCCGACGCGCCGGACCTGGTGCTCGCGGGCGACACCAACATGGAGCTGTCCGGCGAGGGCGTGCGCTACCTGGGCCGCATCGACGAGCAGGACAAGCACGACGCGCTGGCGGGAGCGCTGGCGGTGGTGGTGCCCTCCCGCTACGAGAGCCTGTCGCTGCTGACGCTGGAGTCCTTCGCCCAGTCGACGCCGGTGCTCGTCAACGGGCGCTCGGACGTGCTGCTCGGGCAGGTGGAGCGCAGCGGCGCGGGCCGCGCATACACGGACCTGGAGTCATTCATCCAGGGTCTGCGCGAGGTGGGCGCGGAGCGAGGCCCCATGGGCAAGCGCGGCCTCGCCTACGTGAAGAAGCAGGGCTGGCCCCAGGTGGTGGCCGCCTACCGGGAAGAAATGCAACGCATCCTCGAGGAGAATCGCCAATGAAGCTGCTGGGACGGGACATTCCCGCGCGGGAGTTGATTGCCCGCATCGAGGAGCGGCTGCGCACCCGCGGCCTCCCCTCCTCCGAGGAGGTGGAGCTTCCTCCCGAGGGCGTCGAGCCCCGGGTGGAGCCCCTGACCTTCAACCTGCACGCGCTGGAAGAATATGCCGACGCCACGCGCGCGCTCCCGCTGCACACGCACCGGGGCGGTGTAGGGCAGGTCGTGTTGCTGGCCAAGTGGGCCTTCCGCAAGTCGTGCCAGGTGTTCATCAACGAGACACTCGGCAGGCAGCGCGTGTTCAACGGGCACGTGCGCGACGCGTATGCGCAGCTCTCCGCCGAGGTCCTGCGCCTGCGGCGCGAGGTGGAGACACTGAGGGCCCACGGCGGCGCGGCGGCTGGCGAGACCTCTCTCCCGGGCGAACCCCCATCACCGCGCGAGGCCGGCGAGGAGGTCGCGGTACAGCCGCCGACCGCGCCAGCGGCACCCGCCTCCGCGCACGAGGAGGACACCGTGCTGCCCAAGCCACGAGGCAGCCGCAGCCCGCCGGGCAACGCTCCGCGCACGAGGAAGTCCTCGGCCCCGACCTCCGCGCGGACGAGCGGAGCGGAGAAGCCGCAGCGGGGCTCCAGCAAACCGAAGAAGCGCCGCTGACCGCTCGCGGGGCGCCGCTCCGCGCCCCGGGTTCCTCGACCGATGCGCGGCACCGACACCTCGCATTGACGGCCCGTCCGCACCTGTGCTCAATCGCGCCCGTGCATGCGCCCTCCGTCAGCGTCGTCATCCCCGCCTACAACGAGGGCCAGCGGCTCCCCCGGTTCGTCGAGTCGCTCACCCGCGTGTTCCTGGAGCGGAAAGCCCCTCCGGTAGAGTTCATCGTCGTGGACGACGGCAGCACCGCCGAGCACGCCGAGCAGCAACGCGCGAGCGTGGAGGCGGCACAGACCCGGTTTGCCAGCGTGGGCGCACCGCACCAGTTCACCTACGTGTCCGCGCCGCGCAACCAGGGCAAGGGCTCCGCCATCCGCCTGGGCTGGCGGCATGCGTCAGCGGGCGTCACCTGGATGGCGTTCGTGGACGCGGACGGCGCCATCAGCGCGGAGGAGCTCCACCGGCTGGTCGAGATGACGACCACCGCCTCCGGGATGAACGTGGACGTGCTCGCCGGCTCCCGCATCCTCATGGCCGGCCGCCGCGTGGTGCGCAACCTCCACCGTCACCTGCAAGGCCGCATCTTCGCCACGCTGACGGACGCGAACTTCAAGCTGCACTTCTATGACACGCAGTGCGGCGTGAAGCTCATCCGAGCCGACCTGCTGCGTCCCCTGCTGGACGTGCTCCAGGAGGAGCGCTGGCTGTTGGACGTGGAGCTGCTGGTGCTGCTGAAGCGCCAGGGCGCGCGCTTCCTGGAGGTTCCCATCGACTGGGAGGACTTCGGCGGCTCGAAGGTCGTCCCGGGCCTCGACGCGGCGCGTATGTTCTGGGGCCTCCTGCAGCTCCGTCGGCGCCTGGAACGACTCTCGCTGCCCAGGCCCCGCGAGGCGCTCCCCAGCGGCAGCCCGCCGTCACAGCCGTAGCCAGACGCGGCGCCGTGTAGGCGCGCCGCCCCTGCGTCCCTCGCCTGCGCGGTGCGCTCTCACCTCCAGTGACAAGCCCGCTTGATTTCCGGGCGGCACCCCGCGAAATAGGTGCCGCTTGGAAGCCGTTCCTCCAGGTTCCTCCCACACTGTTCGTGACATGCGCGCCTTGACCGACCTGCCCTCCGACCCCACTCCTCCTCTGACCCTGGGCCTGCCGGGCTTCGTCTTCGAGGACCTGTATCGCCCCAGTGGCCTGCGCCGGCTGGCGGAGCGCTTCGATGCGCAGCTCGCGGAGGCCGAGCCCGAGCTCTTCCAGACCTTCGACGCCTACCGCAAGTCGGGCGGCGCGAGCGTCAGCGGGGCCGCCGAGTCGGACCTGCTCATCCGCGTGGCCCGCCACGTGTCGCGCTTCGTCTCGCGCCTCTTCCGGGTGGAGCAGGAGCTGGAGGGCATGGCCGGCCGCCTCAAGGGCGAGCTGCCGCTCTTCGACTTCAAGCGCGAGTTCATCACCCGCCGCGTCTTCAAGAAGGGCGCCGCGGACCGCCCCGCGCTGGCCGAGTTCCCCTCGCTCGACGCGCGCATGCGGCTGCTCCTCCAGCTGGGCTTCCCCGAGGCGCTGGCCACCGGCGACCTGGAGCGTGGCCTGGCCGAGTCGGTCCTCGCGTTGATGGACCTGGAGCGCCTGTTCTCCAACGCGCTGCCCGCCGAGCGTCAGGCGGAAGCCGATGCGCTGCGCGCCCGCTGGGCCGCGCTGCGCGAGCTGCTGCTGTCCACGCCCGAGGGCAAGGACGCCTTCGGCTCCAGCCTCGTCACGAAGGGCGATGATGCCGCGGAGCTCCAGGCCGTGCGCGCGCTCCTGTCGCTGGCGGACCGCTGGACCTACGCGCGGGCCCTGCATCCGGAGACGAAGGCGCTCTTCCACACCTGGCCCACGCACCGGGTTCCCAAGCCCCTGGTGTTCGACCAGCTCGTGCCGCTCCAGCGTCCGGACGACGCGCTGCCGGAGGCCACCGAGGGCCTGCCGCACCACCTGCGCCACCGCGAGGGCTTCCAGCTCACCGACCGCCGGGGCACCGCGCGCGACGTGATGAACGAGGTGGACTACTGCGTGCTCTGCCACGAGCGGCAGAAGGACTCGTGCTCGACCGGCTTCCCCGCGAAGGACCCGGTGGCGGAGGGGCACCACTACAAGAAGAACCCGCTGGGAATCCCCCTCAACGGGTGCCCGCTCGACGAGCGCATCTCGGAAGCGCACCTGCTCAAGCGCGAGGGCAACGCCGTGGCCGCGCTGGCCATGGTGACGCTGGACAACCCGATGTGCCCGGGCACTGGCCACCGCATCTGCAATGACTGCATGAAGGCCTGCATCTTCCAGAAGCAGGAGCCCGTGAACATCCCCCTGGCGGAGACGGCCACGCTGACGGATGTGCTGAGCCTGCCCTGGGGCTTCGAAATCTACGGCCTGCTCACGCGCTGGAATCCGCTCAACGTCCGCCGCCCGTACGCGCTGCCCTACGTAGGCCGCAACGTGCTGGTGGTGGGCCTGGGCCCCGCTGGCTACACGCTGTCCCACTACCTGCTGAACGAGGGCTTCGGCGTCACCGGCGTGGACGGGCTCAAGATCGAGCCCTTCCCCGACGAGCTGGTGGGCCGCAACGGCCACGCCCTCAAGCCCATCCGCGACTGGTCCGCGCTCACCAGCGAGCTGGACGAGCGCATCGTGGAGGGCTTCGGCGGCGTGTCCGAGTACGGAATCACCGTGCGCTGGGACAAGAACTTCCTCACGCTCATCCACCTCACGCTGGCGCGCCGCGAGGGCTTCCGCGTCTTCGGCGGCGTCCGCTTCGGAGGCACCCTGACGGTGGAGGACGCGTGGGCGCTGGGCTTCGACCACATCGCCATCGCCGCTGGCGCGGGGCGCCCCACCCTCATCGGGATGAAGAACAACCTCATCCGGGGCGTCCGCAAGGCCAGTGACTTCCTGATGGCGCTCCAGCTCACCGGCGCCTTCAAGAAGGACTCGCTGGCCAACCTCCAGGTGCAGCTGCCCGCCATCGTCATCGGCGGCGGCCTCACCGGCATCGACACCGCCACCGAGCTGATGGCGTACTACCCGGTGCAGGTGGAGAAGGCGCTCGCCCGCCACGAGAAGCTGGTGGCGCGGGTGGGCGAAGAGGCCGTGCTGGCCCGCCTCGACGCGGAGGAGCGCGCCACCTACCAGACCTTCCTGGAGCACGGCCGCGCCGTGCGCGAGGAGCGCGAGAAGGCCAAGGCCCAGGGCCGCGACCCGGACTTCATCCGGTTGGTGCGCGCCTGGGGCGGCGTCAGCCTCGTGTACCGCCGCGGCCTCACCGAGTCCCCCGCCTACCGCCTCAACCACGAGGAGGTGACGAAGGCGCTGGAGGAGGGCATCCGCTTCATCGAGCGAATGAGCCCGGTGGAGGCGCTCCCGGACGGCTCGGGCGCGGTGCGCGCGGTGCGCTTCGAGCGCATGGTGACGGTGGACGGCAAGCTCAAGGGCAGCGGCCAGTTCTTCGAGCTGCCCGCCCGCACGGTGTGCGTCGCCGCCGGCACGTCCCCCAACGTCACCTATGAGAAGGAGTACCCGGGCACCTTCCAGCTCGACGCGCGCGGCGAGTACTTCCAGAGCCACGCGCTGGCGGAGACGGACGGCGGCTTCACGCTGACGCCCGTGAAGGCGAAGGAGGACCCGGCGGCCAGGACGGGCTTCTTCACGTCGTACCAGAAGGACGGCCACTTCATCTCCTTCTACGGCGACAACCACCCCACCTACGCCGGCAACGTGGTGAAGGCCATGGCCAGCGCGAAGGACGGCCACCCGCAGGTGGCGCGGCTGTACGCGAAGGAGGTCGCCTCGCTCGACTTCAAGGACGAGGTGGCCCAGGCCGCGCGTGACGCGAAGCGCGCCGCGCACTTCGCGAAGCTGGACGAGGCGTTCACCGCCACCGTGGTGGCCGTCAACCGCCTGACGCCGACCATCGTCGAGGTGGTGGTGCGCGCGCCCTTCGCCGCCAGCCACTTCTCGCCCGGCCAGTTCTACCGGCTGCAGAACTTCGAGCGGAACGCGCCCGTGGTGGACGGCGTGCGCCTCACCATGGAGGGCCTGGCCCTCACCGGCGCGTGGGTGGACAAGGAGAAGGGGCTGATGGGCACCATCGTGCTGGAGATGGGCTCGTCCTCACGCCTGTGCGCCGCGCTCAAGCCCGGCGAGCCTGTGGTGCTGATGGGCCCCACCGGCGCGCCCACGGAGATTGGCCACAACGAGACGGTGGTGCTCGTGGGCGGCGGTCTGGGCAACGCGGTGCTCTTCTCCATCGCCCGCTCGCTCAAGGCGGCTGGCTGCCGCGTCGTCTACTTCGCCGGCTACCGGCAGAAGACGGACTCCTTCAAGCACGACGAAATCGAGGCCGGGACGGACCAGATCGTCTGGTCCGTGGACAGCGGGGACACCATCCCCCCGCGCCGCCCGCAGGACGCGGCGTTCCGGGGCAACGTGGTGCAGGCGATGGTGGCCTACGCCGAGGGCACGCTGGGCCCGGCGCCCGTCATCTCCCTGAAGGACGTGGACCGCATCATCGCCATCGGCTCGGACGGAATGATGCGCGCGGTGGCCGAGGCGCGGCACGGGGTACTCCAGCCGCACCTCAAGCCGGGCCACGAGGCCATCGGCTCCATCAACTCCCCCATGCAGTGCATGATGAAGGAGATCTGCGCCCAGTGCCTCCAGCGGCACGTGGACCCGGTGACGGGCAAGGAGACGTGGGTGTTCTCCTGCTACAACCAGGACCAGCGGCTGGACCAGGTGGACTTCGTCAACCTCCGCCAGCGCCTGCGCGGCAACACCGTCATGGAGAAGGTCGCCGACGTCTACCTGGCGGAGCTGTTCAAGCAGGCCCCGCACCTCAAGCGCATCTGAGGTGAGCGGCCCGCCCCGTCTTGCCCGGCGCGGGGCGGGGCAGGCCCGGAGCCGGGCCAG
>JAFAAN010000154.1 GCA_023426545.1 Pseudomonadota bacterium | reverse complement strand
CCCGCGGCCCCCCCCCCCCCGCCGGCCCGGGGGGGGGGGGGGGGCCCCCCCGAGCCGGTGCACGACTCCGGGTTCGGGACGCCGGATGAGCGGGTGATGCCGCTGGCGCGAGAGGAGGCCCACCCCCACGTCGTGGTGCACGAGACGGGGCAGGTGCGAATCCACAAGGTGGTCCGCACCGAGGTGCGGCACTTCTCCGTGCCCGTGCGGCGCGAGGAGCTGCGGGTGGAGCGCGTGTCCCCGCAGACCGTGGCCGCGGAGGGCCCACGGGCGCCCGCGACCGCCGCCCGGCCGGTGCTGGAGGGGCTGGGGCCCTTCGAGGCGGGCACCCTCGTCATCCCCCTCCGCGAGGAGCGGGTGGAGCTCACCAAGACGGCCCACGTCTGGCAAGAGGTCGCGGTTTCCCGGTACACCGCCGAGGAACTCCAGAAGGTTCACGCGACCGTCCGGAAAGAGACGGCCGAGGTGGAGGAGCGGGGCGAGGTGCTCCACGACGGCCCGGTGGACGGGCTGCACTCCTGACTGACGCGCCGCACAGCGGGTGCGTGGCGGGGGCACGGGGTGGCTGCGAGCTTGACCCTTGGAGAGGTGTCCCCTAGAAAACCGGGGCTTTGCCGTGTCAGTTTCCGCGAAGGGAAGCCCTGCATGCGACGACTTGCCCCGATGCTGCTCGCCGCGCTCGCCGTCCTGGCGGCCGCCTGCGAGAAGAAGACGCAGCCCGCTCCTTCCGGTGAAGGAGGTCCGCAGGCCGCGCAGGGGCACGAGGCGGCGGGAGGGGCACCGGTGGACGCGAACACCATCCTGCTGGGGCAGGTGGGCTCGCTCACCGGGGGGCAGGCCACCTTCGGCGTCTCCACGCGCAACGGCATCGAGCTGGCCATCAACGAGGCCAACGCCGCGGGCGGGGTGAAGGGCAAGAAGCTGGCCCTGCGCGTCTACGACAACCAGAGCAAGCCCGAGGAGGCGGCCCAGGCCGCCACGCGGCTCATCACGCAGGACAAGGTGGTGCTCATCCTCGGCGACGTGGCGTCGTCCAACTCGCTGGCCATGGCGGAGAAGGCGCAGGCGGCGGGCGTGCCCATGATTACGCCGTCCTCCACCAACCCCACCGTCACGGAGAAGGGGGACTACATCTTCCGCGTCTGCTTCATCGACCCGTTCCAGGGCTTCGTGATGGCGAAGTTCGCGCGGGAGAACCTGAAGCTGGACAAGGTGGCGGTGCTCCAGGACAACAAGAGCGCCTACTCCATCGGGCTGGCGGACGTCTTCCGGCGCAAGTTCACGGAGATGGGCGGCAAGGTGACGGCCGTGGAGAGCTACAGCCAGGGCGACACCGACTACCGCGCCCAGCTCACCGCCATCCGCAAGTCGCAGCCGGAGGGCATCTACGTTCCGGGCTACTACAGCGAGGTGGGCATCATCGCCCGCCAGGCGCGCGAGGTGGGCCTGAAGGTGCCGCTGATGGGCGGCGACGGCTGGGACTCCGAGAAGCTCTTCGAGCTGGGCGGCAGCGCCATCAATGGCAGCTACTTCTCCAACCACTACTCGCCGGACAACCCGGACCCGCGCGTGCAGAAGTTCATCGCGGACTACAAGGCCGCCTATCGCGCGGTGCCGGACGCCCTGGCGGCGCTGGGCTATGACGCGGCGCGCGTGGCGGTGGCGGCGCTGGAGCGCGCCACGGACCTGAGCGGCCCGGCGGTGCGCGACGCCATCGCGCAGACGAAGGACTTCCCGGGCGTGGCGGGCACCGTCACCCTGGATGCCAACCGCAACGCCGTGAAGTCAGCCGTCGTCCTGAAGGTCGAGGACGGCAAGACGCAGTACGTCACGACCGTTACCCCCTAATGGCGCAGCTCCTCCAGCACCTCATCAACGGCCTGGCCGCCGGCACCATCTACGCGCTCGTCGCGCTCGGCTACACGATGGTGTACGGCGTCCTGAAGCTCATCAACTTCGCCCATGGCGACGTCATGATGGTCGGCGTCTACATGGGCTACGCCACCGCGTTCGCGCTCGGGCGCGAGATGCGCAGCTCCCTGGTGGGCGTGGCCATCGTCTTCGCGGTGGCCATGCTGGGCTGCGCGCTGCTCGGCTTCATCATCGAGCGCTTCGCATACCGGCCCCTGCGGGAGAAGCCGCGCCTCACCGCGCTCATCACCGCCATCGGCATCTCCTTCGCGCTGTCCTACGGCTTCCAGCTCGACATCGGCTTCCTGCCGGGCGCGGCGCCGCGGGCCTTCCCGGAGGTCATCGCGCCGGTGGAGTGGCTCGTCATCGGCGACCGCGACGTGGTGGTGTGGAACTGGCAGGTCATCAGCTTCGGCATCGCCGTGGCGCTGATGGTGGGCCTGCAGTACCTGGTGTTCCGCACGCGCTTCGGCCGGGCGATGCGCGCGGTGTCCTGGGACCACCGCGTGGCGGCGCTCATGGGCATCCCCACCGACCGCGTCATCGCGCTGACGTTCATGCTGAGCAGCGCGCTGGCGGCGGGCGCGGGGCTGCTCTACGCCATCAAGGACACGTCGGTGAGCCCGCTGATGGGCCTGTACGTGGGCCTCAAGGCCTTCGTGGCGGCGGTGATTGGCGGCATCGGTCACGTGCCGGGCGCCGTGGTGGGCGGCCTGGTGCTGGGGCTGGTGGAGGAGTTCGTGGTGGGCTACGCGGCCAGCACCTGGCGTGACGCGGTGGCCTTCGGCTTCCTCATCCTGGTGCTGCTGGTGAAGCCGGGCGGCCTCTTCGGCCGCGTCGCCGCGGAGAAGGTGTGATGGAGACTCCGGCGATTCCCGCTCCCGAGGCTCGCTCCGTCGTCCCCCCCTCACTGCGCGGCGTCCTGCCCCTGGTGGTGGCGTTGCCGGTGCTGGCGCTGTTCCAGTGGGTGCTGAGCGACGCGCCGTTCGCCACCTACCTGCTGTCGGTGGTGGGGGTGAACATCATCCTCGCCGTCAGCCTCAACATCGTGAACGGCATGACGGGGCAGTTCTCCATCGGTCATGCCGGCTTCATGGCGGTGGGCGCGTACATCTCCGGTGTGATGTCGCTGAGCCTGAAGGACATCGCGCTCTCCTTCCTGCCGGTGGCCGCCAGTGACCAGGTGCTCTTCGTCCTGGCGCTGCTGGTGGGCGGCGTGGCCGCCGCGCTGTGCGGCTTCCTGGTGGGGCTGCCGTCGCTGCGCCTGCGCGGGGACTACCTGGCCATCGTCACGCTGGGCTTCGGCGAAATCATCCGCGTGGTGGTGCAGAACACGGACGCCTTCGGCCGGGCGCTGGGCCTGTCCGGCATCCCGCAGTCCTCCACGCCGGCCATGGTGTACTTCTGGGTGTTCCTCACCGTGCTGGTGGCGCGGCGAATCACCGGCTCCAGCCACGGCCGCAGCCTCTGGGCCATCCGTGAGGACGAGGTGGCCGCCGAGGCCATGGGCGTGGACACCACGGGCTACAAGGTCCGCTCCTTCGTCATCTCGTCCTTCTTCGCGGGCATCGCCGGCGGGCTGTTCGCGCACTTCGTGCCCATCATCAACCCGGGCTCCTTCACCTTCGTGAAGTCGATGGAGATCGTCGTCATGGTGGTGCTGGGGGGCCTGGGCTCCACGACGGGGGCCATCGTCGCGGCGACCTTCCTCACGCTGCTGCCCGAGGGGCTGCGCTCGCTGTTCGCCGTGCTGGGCGCGGAGGGCAGCCTGGCGCAGAAGGTGGACCAGATTCGCATGCCCGTGTACGGCCTGCTGCTGGTGGTGCTGATGCTGGCGCGCCCGCAGGGCCTGTTCGGGACGAAGGAGCTCTGGGACGTGCTGCCGCGGTGGATTCCCCGCAAGCGCAGGGGGCTGGCGTGAACGCGTCCGTGCAGGAGGCGAAGGCGGAGGCGGAGACGGGCGCGCCGCTGCTCCAGGCGGATGGGGTGAGCATCCAGTTCGGCGGCCTCAAGGCGCTGACGAACTTCAATCTCTCCGTGCGGCAGGGGGACCTGCAGGGCCTCATCGGCCCCAACGGCGCGGGCAAGTCGACGGCGTTCAACGTGCTGACGGGCGTGTACCAGCCCACCCGGGGCGAGGTCCGCGTGGCCGGGCAGCGGGTGAACCAGTGGCTGCCGCACCAGATCAACCACCTGGGGCTGGCGCGCACCTTCCAGAACATCCGCCTGTTCCGGGCGCTGTCCGCGCTGGACAACGTGAAGGTGGCGTGCCGGGCGCAGGGCGCGCTGCACCCCGAGGGCGTGGGGCTGGGGGCGAAGGTGAAGGGCGCCTTCTTCAACTACCGCGACTGGTGGCGGGCGCTGCTGCTCACCCCGCGCTTCCAGCAGGAGGAGCGCGAGCTGACGCAGCAGGCGGAGCACCTGCTGGAGGTCATGGGGCTGTCGCACCGCCGAGACGAGGAGGCGCGCAACCTGCCCTACGGCGAGCAGCGCCGGCTGGAGATTGCGCGCGCGCTGGGCACGCAGCCCAAGGTGCTGCTGCTGGACGAGCCCGCGGCGGGCATGAACACCCGCGAGAAGGCGGACCTGATGGTGCTCATCCGCAAGCTGCGGGACGACTTCAAGCTGGGCGTGCTCGTCATCGAGCACGACATGAAGCTGGTCATGGGCATCTGCGAGCACATCACCGTGCTGGACCACGGCGAGACGATTGCCCGGGGCGCGCCGGCGCAGGTGCGCAGCGACCGGAAGGTCATCGAGGCGTACCTGGGCGACAGCTACCTGGAGAGTCACGGAGGGGCGGCGTGAGCGAGGCGCAGGTGAAGACGCTGGGCGAGCGCCAGGCCTTCGCGCCGCTGCTGACGGTGGAGGGCATCAAGGTGCACTACGGCGCCATCCAGGCGCTCAAGGGCGTGTCGCTGACGGTGGGCAAGGGCGAGGTCGTGGCCCTCATCGGCGCCAACGGCGCGGGCAAGACGAGCACGCTGCGCGCGGTGAGCGGCATGCTCAAGCCCAGCGCGGGACGCATCCAGTTCAACGGGCATGACACCACGGCCATGAAGGCGCACCAGCTGGTGCCGCGCGGCATGGCGCACGCGCCGGAAGGGCGGGGCGTGTTCCCCAACATGTCCGTCCAGGAGAACCTGGAGCTGGGGGCCTACCTGCGCAAGGACACCGCGGGCATCCAGCAGGACCTGGAGAAGAGCTTCACGCTCTTCCCGGTGCTCAAGGAGCGCCGCAAGCAGATGGCCGGGACGCTGTCGGGCGGCGAGCAGCAGATGCTGGCCATTGCCCGCGCGCTCTTGAGCAAGCCGCAGTTGCTGCTGCTGGACGAGCCTTCCCTGGGATTGGCGCCGCAGGTGACGGAGGCCATCTTCCGCACCCTGCGCGAGGTGAACGCCACCGGCGTGAGCGTGTTGCTGGTGGAGCAGAACGCGCACCTGGCGCTCAACGCGGCCCATTACGGTTACGTGCTGGAGACGGGCGAGGTGGTGATGGCGGGTCCGGGCAAGGCGCTCCTCGAGAGCGCGGAAGTTCGCCGTGCCTACCTCGGCGAGTAGCCGAGCCTGCCCCGGCGCTGATGCGGAGGTGTTTCGCGACGTCCTCTCGCTGACGCTCCGGTAGAGTCTGGTGCGTGATGAAACTGGCTCCCCCCTCAAAGTCGGGTAGTCAGCAACCAGGAAGTTCGTCTAGCGTCATTCGACGCACTGCGTTCAACCACACTCAGGAAGTGTGCCCATGTCCCCGTTGTCCCGCCTTGTCGCAAGCCTCGCCACCCTCATGCTGATGGCCTCCGGGTGCGCCGGTCAGCAGAAGCCCGAGTCCCGGGAAGCGTCCTCCACCATCGAGGAGATTCCCAACGAGGGCGGAGAAGAGACCTCCGGCGTTCAGTTCAACGTCCTGAATGCCCCCGAGGGCTTCAGCGTGAAACTGCCGGGAGAGGCGCCCCAGGCGCAGCGCAGCGAGGCCGCGCTCCCGAAGCGGACGGACAAGGCGACGCTCGTCACGTACGCGGCGAACGAGAACGGCGTCAGCTACATCGTCAACGCGGTGGACTACCCGGAGGCGTTCGTCGCCACCGTCCCCGCCGAGGCGCTCATCAAGGGCGGCATCGAGGGCATCGCCCAGCAGGTGCAGGGCGAGGTGAAGAGCTCCGAGGACATCACCCTGGATGGCTACCCTGGCAAGGCCTACATGCTGGCGTCGCCCAGCGGCGAGGTGAAGGGCCGCAGCTACCTGGTGGGGCCGCGCGTCTACAACCTCATCACGGTCTACAACGCCGCCATTGGCGCGCCGGGCGCGGATGAGTTCCTCGACTCGCTGAAGCTCGTCAACCCGCCGCCGCAGATTGAGCGCGCGGGCGCCGAGGCCGAGGGGGCGGAGGCCGCCGCACCGAGCGCCGAGACGGCCGCTCCTGCTGCCGAGGAGGCGGGCAGCCAGCCGGCCACGGGCGCCAAGCGCCGCCGCGCCAAGTAGTCGTGTAACAAGGGGCACGCTTCCTTCATGGGGGCGTGCCCTGGCCGAGGGTGGTGTGGGTGTCCGGCCGGTTTCCCGGCGCGTGAGGCCGCCGCTCTTCGAGTCAGTGGGACGCGACGCGCCCTTCATGCGTCACCCGCCGCATCATCGCGACGCGGCGGGTGCCGTGAGGCCGTTCACTCCGGCCAGTGGAGGATCCGGCCATTGTCACCGGCGACCCAGAGGTCCGCGGGGCTGGTGCCTGAGATGTCGTTGAAGCGGTAGTTCGTGTTCTCGAAGACGACCTGCCACTGCTGACCGTCGTACCGGTAGATGCGCCCGCTCTGCGCGGTGACGTAGACGGAGCCGGTACCGAACGCGATGACGGACGTCAGCGTTTCATTCCGGTTGTTGGGGAAGGGCATCCTGCTCCAGGTGCTGCCGTTCCATTGAATGACGGAGTTCGTGTTGTTCTGGGCCTCGCCCACGGCGAAGGCCAGCGTGTCGTTCACCACCCAGACGCCGCGGAGGCGCCCCAAGCCTGGGATGGTGTCTTGCACAGTCTGGGATTGCCATTGACCGCTGCTGCCGTCGAAGCGGTAGACCCGAGGCCGGGTGTTTCCGGAGTCGTAACCGCCGACCGCGAACAGCGTGGACCGGGAGCGTCCGTGGATGTCGAACAGCGGCGCGACTTCCGCGGTGCCGAACGTCAGTGAGCTCGACCCGTTGAGGCCATCCCAGATGAACGTCAGCCCCTGGTTGGCCGAGCCGGAGTTCGACGTGACGCCGTGAACCTCCAGGGTTCCTCCATTCCGGAACCCGACGAGCCCCTGGATGTTGCGGCCCATGTCATGCATCTGCGAGCAGGCGTTCTGGCTCCGGTCCAGGAAGGAGAGCCGCCCGTTCGCCGAGCCGAAGTAGCCGCGGCCCTGGTTGCCCATGTCCGCCCAGACGGCGTTCCACACCGTATTGTTGTCACCACAGCCGGTGGCGTTGGTCTGGAAGGAGGTGTCGCCCGGGACGAGGACCGCCTTGTTTGCAGCGCTGCCCACGGCCGTCACATCTCCGG
>JAFAAN010000152.1 GCA_023426545.1 Pseudomonadota bacterium | reverse complement strand
GCAACATCAATTACTTGATGTTGTTGATCTGCTGCATCGCGATCTCGTTGATCTTCTTGAGCATGTTCGTGACGAAGGCGACCGTCTCCTGCTGCTTCTGGAGCATCAGCTGGGCCTCGGCGCGGTCACGGTCCACACCCTTCAGGCCGGCGAGGGACTTCTGCTCGAGGGCGCTGAGGCCCTGGCTGTGACCGAGAGCCTTGGTGAAGGAGGCGGCGGAAGAGATGGCGTCGGACATGGTCTTCTCCAGAAGTTTTGGAAGCGGGTGGTTTGCGTCGGCGCTGCTTACAAAAGGATTATGGGGAAATGGGGGCCGGAAGTTTCCTCCCCATTTTCTGATCCATTTTCCCGCCGGGGGCCGGAAGAACGCTTCCGAAGGGGCGCACCGTTTTGGTGGAAAAGCCGATAACAGTCTAAGCTCCCGGCGCCCGGTGCCGCTTGCCCTACCGGCCGCCGGGGCCGTCCTCCCGCCCTCGTGAGGGATGTGTGCAGATGACGACTGAATCCAAGGCCTCGGTGACCAACGACGACGTGAAGCCCCTGTCGGGCCCGGAGATGCTCGAGCGGGCCACGGAAGGCTTCAACCTCTTCCAGGACGGCCGCTTCCGCGAGTCGCTGACCTTGTTCCAGTCACTGGCGGCCATGGACCCCACCGAGGCCTACTTCCAGACGGCGCTGGGCGCCTGCCACCTGGCGCTGGAAGACCTGGACCTGGCCGAGTCCTACTTCAACCGAGCCATCGAGCTGGACCCCACCGACCTGACGCCCTTCGTCAACCGCGGAGAGGTCAATCTGCGGCTGGGCAAGGTCCACGAGGCCGCCCGGGACTTCAATCACGCGGTGGGGCTGGACCCCGAGGGCCAGGACCCGCTCAGCGCGCGCGCCCGGATGCTGGCCGCGGCGGCGCTGGAGAGCGCCGAGGAGTCGCCGTCCTCCGAATCCGGTGGCGACGGCCCCCCCTGAGCGCGGGCCGGGCGCCCGAAGGTCCCGGCCCGCGGTCGCGGGCCTCGGGGCTCAGGGGAACTTCAGCTCCAGGTCCACGCGGTACACCCCCTCCATGACGGGCTCGAAGTCGGCCGTCACGGACTCGGCGTAGGTGCCCTGGTCCTGCAAGCGCACCAGCAGTGGGCGAACGGCCTGCCCCGGTGGAGCGTAGCGGCCCGTCACCGTGTAGCGCGCGATGGGGAGGTCCGCGAAGCCGAAGCCGTCCGGCGTGCTGGTGCCCCGGCCCGTCACCGGGGAGCCGGTGCTGCCATCCACCAGTGCCCCCGCCGGCGTGAGGGTCAGCTCCACGTGCTCGCGTTGCAGGGCTTGATCCGGGTCGGCCGGATCCACGTAGTCGGTCAGGTTGAAATAGATGCCGCTGCCGTAATGGCCGCCTTCGGGCCTCGCGCCGGTGAGCTTCCAGGAGAAGTCCCGGATGGCGCCCTCGTTGCTCGCGAAGGAGTCGGGGTTGCTGGGGTGCAGGTCGAACGTGTAGCTGCGGCCGTTGAAGTCGCGCCGGAGCTTCGCGCTGGTGTTCCAGGTGACCGCCGCCTTGCCCAGCTCCAGCCGGTAGGTGCCGTCCGCGCCCGTGATGCCCACGACGTTGGAGTTGTGGAGGACCTGGTTGTCGGCCACCACCTCCACCCCCGCCAGGGGCTTGCCCGTGGTGTCCGTGGCCTTGCCCTTGACGACGTTCTGCTCACTGTTGCCGCCAGGGCCGGGACCGGGGCCCTTGGAGTCACCGTCCGAGCAGGCCGAACAGGCCAGGGACGCCCCCAGCAGCAGCAGCGGAAGACCCCTGCCCAAGGCATTCTTCAGTCGCATCGTGTTCTCCCATGGTGTCACGTGGCCTGCCCCGGCCCTCCAGGATGGCAAGCACGACAGGGGGATGAACCCGCGTGACGGGGCGCGGCGCAAGAACGAAAGTCCACGTGGGTTGAATGCCCGTCTGCCCAGGACGGGCCGGGGCGGGGCGCGCTTCGTGACGCCCCCCCTGACAGAAAGGCCCCGGGTTGGCCTAGGATGCCTGGCTGCTGATGGCTGCCACCAATTCGAACACCTTCCTCTCCAAGTACTCCGACATCGTCCTCGCCGTGGTGGTCGTGGCCATCGTCGGGATGATGATCGTCCCGCTGCCCACGCTGCTGCTGGACGTGCTGCTGACGCTGAACATCAGCATCTCGGTGGTCCTGCTCCTCGTGTCGCTCTATGTCCCGGCGGCGCTCCACCTGTCGGTGTTCCCGACGCTGCTGCTCATCACCACGATGTTCCGGCTGGCGCTGACCATCTCCACCACGCGGCTCATCCTCCTCACGGGTGACCCGGGGGAGGTGGTGGTGGCGTTCGGAAACTTCGTGGTGCAGGGCAACTTCGTCGTCGGCGCCATCCTCTTCATCATCCTGGTCATCGTGAACTTCATCGTGATTTCCAAGGGTTCGGAGCGCGTCGCCGAAGTGGCCGCCCGCTTCACCCTGGACGCGATGCCCGGAAAGCAGATGTCCATCGACGCCGACCTCCGGGCCGGCTCCATCGACCAGGACCAGGGCAAGAAGAAGCGCCGCGACCTGGAGCGCGAGAGCCAGCTGTTCGGCGCCATGGACGGTGCCATGAAGTTCGTGAAGGGCGACGCCATCGCGAGCATCATCATCACCGTCGTCAACATCGTCGGTGGCCTCATCATCGGCGTGACGCAGAAGGGCATGACGGCCGGCGACGCGGCGCAGAAGTACACGCTGCTCACCATCGGTGACGGCCTGGTCGGCATGATTCCCGCCATCCTCGTGTCCACCTGCGCCGGTATCATCGTGACGCGCGTCGGCGGCGAGGAAGAGGGCAATCACCTGGGCATGGACATGGGCTCCCAGCTGACGGCCTATCCGAAGGCCATCGCCATCGCCTCGGGCATGCTCATCGTCCTGGGCCTGGTGCCCGGCCTGCCCAAGATTCCGTTCTTCCTGCTGGGCATCGGCGCGGGCGCGGGCGCCTGGACGATGCTGAAGCGGCAGAAGCAGGTGGTGGAGGCGGAGGAGGCCGGCCCGGCGATGGAGACGGACCTGGGCACGCCCATGGCCTCGGAGCCCGCGCCCAAGGAGGCGCTCAACCCGGACTCCGAGCTGTTCATCCCTGTCGTCACGCCCATCGTCCTGGAGGTGTCCGACGCGCTGGTGCCCTACGTGGACTCGCGCCAGGACAACGGGAAGTTCCTCTTCGAGCTCATCCCGTTCATGCGCGACGGTCTCTTCGTGGAGCTGGGCGTCCGCTTCCCGGGCGTGCGTGCGCGTGGCAACGGCTCGCTGCCGCCGGGCGCGTACCAGATTCAGATCAACGAGGTCCCCGTCGTCACCGGGCAGGCCACCCTGGGCCACATCCTGGTGAACGACACGGTGGACCGCCTGAGGTTGATGAACATCCAGGGCTTCGAGGCGGTGAACCCGGCCACCCGGCAGCCCGCGGCGTGGGTGCCCGAGCAGCACCGCGAGACGCTGGAGGCCGCCGGCCTCACCACCTGGGACGTGCCCGGCTACATCATCCTGCACCTGGCCGCCGTGCTGCGGCGCAATGCCCGCGAGTTCGTGGGCGTGCAGGAGACGCAGACGATGCTGGAGCAGCTGGAGAAGGCCTTCCCCGCCATCGTGAAGGAGGTCGTCCCCAAGGTCGTCAACGTGCTGAAGCTGACGGACATCCTCCAGCGCCTCGTGGAGGAGGAGATCTCCATCCGCGACCTGCGCGGCATCCTCCAGGCCCTGGCCGAGTACGGGCAGGTGGAGGCGGACAACGTCATGCTCACCGAGCACGTGCGTGCGTCCCAGCGCCGCTACATCTCCCACAAGTACGCGCGCGGCACCGGCACCCTGGTGGTGTACCTGCTGGACCCGAACATCGAGGACGCCATCCGCGGCTCGGTGAAGCGGACCTCGGCGGGCGCGCACCTGGCGCTGGAGCCGGAGCTGGCGCAGGAAATCGTCCAGGCGGTGCGCTCGGAGTGCGGTCACCTGCCGCCCAGCGCCCAGCGGCCCGTCATCCTCACGGCCATGGACATCCGGCGCTACGTCCGCAAGCTGCTGGAGTACGAGTTCAACCCCTCGTTCTCCGTGCTCAGCTACCAGGAGCTGTCGCCCGAGCTGAACATCCAGCCGGTGGCGCGCATCTCCACCCGGTAGGCGAGGCGCAGCTCAGGCCCGCGCGTGGTGTGAGTGCGCGGGCCGCCGAGGTGTCACGCGGGTGCCTCCGGGCACCCGCGCTTGTTCCAGGCGCACCGTCGCTTCGCGTGAGGCTGCTCGCGCCGAGGGGGCCGCCATGCGCATGCGGCCGTCTTGGTGGGCACGTCCTATGGGAGGCGCGGCCGAGCTGGTGCCCGCGCTCCCCGGAGACTAGGCGCCCACGAGCACGGCAATCATCAGCACCAGGAAGACCAGGCCCACCAGGGACATGACGACGAGGGGCACGAGCTTGCTCTTGTCCTTGAGCGCCGACATCGCCCCCATCGGGGCGGGCTCGTCCGGCACCGGGTACTCGGCAGATAGGGGGGGAGGGGGCTCCTCGGCGATGGGCTCCTCCTCGGGCGGGGGCTCGGGCTCCTCGGCGGGCGGCTCCTCTGGCGGCGGGGCGGGCTCCTCGGCCGGCTCAGCGGATTCCTCGGGCGGTGGCTCCTCGGGCTTGGGCTCGGGGCGGGGGCGCCGGGGGGAGGGCGGTGGCGGGGCCTTCAGCTCGGCCGCAATCTGGACGGGCTCCTCGGCGGGCTCGGTGGGGTCCACGTACACGAAGCGGGTGGCACCCACCTCCAGCTCGTCACCGTCCTTGAGCTGCCGGCGGTTGACCCGCTTCTTGTTCACCTTGATGCCGTTGCGGCTGCCCAGGTCCTCCACGTGGGTACCGGACCAGTCGCGGCGCACCTTGGCGTGCTTCCGCGAGACGAGGTCATCCTTGAGGATGATGTCCGCGTCCTTCTCGTCGCGCCCGAGGATGACCTCCTTCGCGTCTCCCAGCTCGATGCGCTCGCCCTCGCGGGGGCCGTTCATGAAGCGCAGGTAGCGCTCCTCGCCGCCGGCCAGTCCGCGCATCGCGTCCTTCACCATGCCGCGGGCGATGAAGGACGTCTTCTCGCCGCCGGCGTCGGCGTTGAGGTCCATCACCCGCTCGAAGCGCACGTCGTACGTGGCGATGGCGATGACGTCGCCGTTGCGCAGCAGGCGCTTCTCGCCCTTGGGCACCGGCTTGCCGTTGATCTGCGTGCCGTAGGAGCTGCCCAGGTCCTCGATGAAGAAGAGCGTCCCCTCCTGGCTGATGCGCGCATGGTTGCGCGACACCGCTTGCTGCGCGAGGACCACCTGGCAGGACTTGTCACGCCCCAGGGTGATGACCGCGTCGTCGAGGACGTGCTCGTTGCTCTGGCGGGCGCCGGCCTCGCTGCGCTCCGTGACGGTGAGACGAACGCTCATTGAGGAGAGAAGGAATCGGGGAGTCGGGACTTCAGAACGTCGCGTCGCTCAGGAATCTCTCACACGTCTGGTACTCTGTGGGGAATTCCTCGGACGACCCGTACTTCAAGAAGTTCTTGCAGGCGATCTGCGCGTGCTCGCGCTTGTGGGCCTCGGAGAAGAGCTGGAAGAGGCCGTAGTGGCAGGCCGCGTACTTCGCGTCGAGCTTCACGCACTTGCGGTAGGTGGACTCCTCCTCCGCGAGCAGCCCCTTCTCCCGGTACTGGCGGGCGAGCATGTAGAGGGCGGGCGCGGAGTTCTCCGCCTGCTGCGTGTCCTTGATCTCCTTGAAGGCCGCGTCCGTGAGGGCCGTCTTGCGCTGGGCCAGGGCCAGGTTGTTGATGCAGCTGCTGTTGCTCGGGTCGAGCTGGGCGCAGTTGCCGAAGGACTCGCGCGCCTCCGGGAAGCGGCCCAGCTCCAGCAGCGCGGTGCCCAGGTCGTGCCACATCTGGGGCGAGTCCTGGACCAGCTGGGTGGCCCGGCTGAGGTGCTCGCCGGCCTCGTCATATTCCCCCTCCGCGTAGGCGATGACACCCAGGGTGTGGTGGGCATCGGCGATGTTGGGGTTGACGGCGATGAGGGTGCGCAGCTCCTTCTTGGACTCCCCCAGCTTCCCCATCTTCATGAGGGAGAGGGCCAGGTTGTAGCGCGACTCCAGGTTGTCCGGGTTGACCTTCAGGGCCCGCCGGAAGTTGTCATGCGCCTTTCCGTAGGCGCCTTCATCCAGGTAGATGGAGCCGAGGTTCTGGTACGCCTGGAGGTGCTCCTGGTTGTAGCGCAGGGCCTTGATCAAGTGCTTCTTCGCGTCGTCCTTGCGGCCCGAGTAGATGGCGATGAGGCCCTTGTTGGCCCAGAGGTCCGCGTACTGGGGGGAGAACTCCAGGCCGAGGTTGCAGAACGTCTCCGCGCGCGTCAGGTCTCCCTTGGCCATCTCCTGTGCGCACAGCTCGTTGTTGATGAGCGCCCGCTCGTGCGGCGGCGGCGTCTTGAGGCAGGCCGAGAGCGGGAGGGCGGAGACCAGGGACAGCGCAGCGACAAGTCGGCGGACACGCATGGCGGGGCGAGTGTAGGAGAGCGCCCGCGCTCAGGCAACGCCCGGCGTGCCTTGAATCCAAGCTGTTTTCCGGGGGTTACGCCGGTAGAGTGGGGGCCCATGCGTACCCTGCTCTGCACTCTTGGCTTCACCCTGGCCCTCCTCGGGGCCGCCCCCGCGCATGCCCAGTTCGCCAACCGCAGCCTGGGCGTGTCGCTGGGCTACATGGACTTCAACCGGACCAACGGCCTGGATGACTCGCTCTTCGTGGGACTCGACGCCAGTCTCTACATCGAGAACGGCTTCGAGGTGGTGTCCCTGTCCAAGCTGACCTTCCCCCGTGACACCACGGACCGGAACAATCGGCGCGTGGTGGGCCTGGCGCCCTCCATCGGCATCCGCTACCTCCTCATGGAGGAGTCCATCCGCCCCTACGTGGGTTCGGACCTGAGCTACCTCGTCGTCTTCAAGAACAACGTGAGCAACTTCGTGGGCATCGGGCCCAACGTCGGCGTCGACTTCTTCGTGTCGGACTCGGTGAGCCTCGGCGCTCGCGCGCAGTACAACTTCTACATCGCGCTCAACGAGAAGACGCAGCGGACGCTCACGCTGTCGCTCGGCGCGGCGGCGTACTTCTAGTCTTCCCCTTCGGCGGCAGCAGGGCCGCGGCCACCAGCAGCGCCCACTTCTCGTCGGAGAGGTGGGCGGGCTTCTCCATGGCGAGCGCGTCCTGGAGCCGCGCGGCCAGCGCGCTGAACAGCCGGAGCCGAGCCTCCATGCGCAGCTCCTCGCGCCGCAGGGCCGCGGTCAGCACCACCTCCCGCTCCTCGGTGGACAGCCGCTTCACGCGGGCCACGAAGAGCGGATCCGCCAGCAGCCCCTCGTCACCGTTGGCCTCCAGGGCGGAGGGCACCCGGAGGCGGCGCTCCCGCACCACGAGCGTGCCCGCCAGCATGTCCCCCAGCCGCTGCTGGGAGCCCGACACGAGCGCCGCAACCCCACCCACCAGGTAGAACATCGGCAGCCGGTCCACCGGGCGCGCCAGGTTGCGCAGGGCCGCGTGGTAGAAGCCGATGCGCACACCGCTCTCCTGGATGACCCGCAGCGACATCACCCGCTTGCCCACGGTGCGTCCGCTCCACACCGTCTCCAGGGTGATGGCGTAGCCCCAGTCCGCCAGGAAGTAGACGACGATGCCCAGCGCGCTGGCGAAGCCCGGGAAGGCCATCATCACCAGGCTCAGCACGGTCAGGACGAAGCTGGTGAGGACCAGGACGATGCCGGCGTCGATCAGCCACGCCAGGAAGCGCGAGTACAGGCCCGCGAGGGTGAAGCGGAACTCCACGTACTCGGGGGTGAGCACCGTGTGGGTGCCGTCCAGCAGGGTGTCGGTGGCGGTCGTCACCGACACAGTGTAGCCGCGAGGGAATCCGTGCGGGCAGGCCCCATGGCAGTTCCTCGCAGCTCCAACGATTTCAGTGGCGCGGCGGAAGTCGGGTGCCGGTGTCCGAAGTGACATGCCCACCGGCCGGTGGACAGGCGGCCGGGGCCTCGCACGACAGCGCTATTCTTGGGGCTGGAGGGCGTGGAGTAGTCTGCCGCGCACCGCACCGTGTTCCCCTCTGACTCCTCATCCTGGAACCGCCGCCTCTGGCCGGCGGCAGCCTTTCAGTTCGCGCTCATCGCAGGGGTGACGCAGCTGAAGACGGCTTCCAACGCCCTGGTGCTGTCGCGCTTCGAGTCGCAGGCGCTGCCCTACCTGTACCTGCTGGGCGCGCTGATGACGGCGGCGATGACGGTGCTGCCGCGCTCCAAGCCGGGCTCGCCCTTCGAGTCGCCGGGGATGCTGACGGGCATGGGCGGGGTGGTGGCGCTGGTGCTGGCGGCGGCGCTCTCCGCGGGCCAGCGGCTGCCCGCCCTGGCGCTGTACCTCTTCGCGGACACCTTCTCCACGTTCGTGTCCTTCCGCTTCTGGGGCCGCATGGCGTCCGCCTTCGACGCGCGGGAGGCCCGGCGGGCCTTCACGGCGCTCAACGGCTTCGCCATGGGCGGCGGCATCGCCGGAGGGCTCCTGGTGCAGGGGCTGGCGGAGAAGGTGGGCACGCCGGGCATCGTGGTGAGCGGGGCGCTGGGGTTGCTCGCCGCGGGGGCCATCTTCCACCACCTCTACAAGGGCCTGCCGCCCACGCCGCCGCGGGGCCGCCGCCCGTCCTTCCTGGGGCTGCGCTACCTGGCAGAGAGCCCCTACGCGCAGGTGCTGGCGGCGCTGGGCATCGCGTTCGCGGTGCTGTCCTCGTTCGTGGACTACCTGTTCCGCCTGCGCCTGGAGGGCACGCTGAGCGAGGACGCGCTGACGGCGCTCTTCGGCTCGCTCCAGCTGTGGATTGGCCTCTTCTGTGTCGCCTTCCAGCTCCTGCTGGCGCAGCGGCTGCTGAAGCGGCTGGGCCTCCTGCGCTACGTCGCGATGGTGCCGCTGGTGCTGGCGCCCCTGGCGGGCGCGGCGCTGGTGACGCCCAGCCTGTGGCCGGTGCACCTGCTGCGGTTGGTGGAGACGGCGGTGAGCTACTCCATCCTCCCGGTGGGCATCCAGCTGCTCTACGCGGCGGTGCCGGATGACCAGCGCGAGGGGCTGCGCGCCACGGTGGAGGGGCTGCTGCGAAAGGGGGGCGTGGTGCTGGCCGGCCTGCTGCTCATCGGCGCGGGCCGCGCGGCCAACGGCGTCACCATGGCGGTGGCGGTGGTGGGCATGTGCGCCGCGCTGGGGCTGCTGCTGGTGCGGCTGAAGCCCGCGTATGTGGCCGCGCTGGGCGAGCAGGTGGGCGCGCCCGAGGAAGAGGACGTGGCGCTGGAGGGCGAGGAGGAGCAGCGGCTGCTCGCCGAGGCCCTGGCTGCGCCCGCTCCGGAGCGCGTGCTGCGCGCGGTGGCGATGATGGAGCAGGCGGAGGTGCCGCTGCGGCCGTACCTGCCCGCGCTGCTGCGCCACCCGCACGAGCGCGTGCTGGAGCGCGGAGTGTCCCTGGCGCTGGAGCTGGAGGCGCACGAGCTGGCGCCGGTGCTGGAGCGGCTGGTGGAGGAGGGCCCGCGGCGGCCGAGGGACCAGGCCGTGTGGGCCCTGGCGCGGCTGTCTCCGGAGCGGGCCGAGCGCCTGCTGCCGGCGCTGCTGAACCACCCGGACGTGGGCCTGCGGTGCGCCGCCATTGGCGCGCTGGTGAGGTCGACCGGGAGCGCCGCGGCGCTGAATGCCCTGCAGGAGATGCTGTCTCGCGGGGAGGGGGCGCCCGTGGCGGAGCGCCGCGAGGTGGCGCGCCTGCTGGGGCGGCTCCAGGACTCGCGCTTCGCGGAGGCCCTGGCGCGGTACCTGGAGGACGCGGACGGCTCCGTGCGGCACGTGGCGCTCGTCGCCGTGGGCAAGGGGGGCTACGCGGAGCTGGCGCCCCGGCTCCTGCCATTCCTCACCTGGCGCGAGGAGCGCAAGGCGGCGCGCGAGGCGCTCGTGGCGCTGGGGGACGTGGTGACGCCGCTCGTGGAGGCGCAGCTCAACAATCTCACGGCGCCGCTGGCCATGCGGCTGCAACTGCCCCGGGTGCTGCGCGGCATCGGGACGCGGGCGGCGCTGGACGCGCTGCTGTTCTCCAACGTGCGCGACGACGCGTCCCTGCACTTCCGGATTGGCGCGCAGATGTCGCGCCTGCGTGACGAGCACCCCGAGCACCCCGTGGACGCGGCGCGCGTGCGGGAGGCCCTGGGGCGGCGGCGGGACGTGTACCGGAACCTGGTGGGGGCCTTCCGCGATTTGCGCGCGGCGCTGGGCGACGGCTCGCTGCTCACCCGCGCCGTGGGCGACCGGATGGACCAGGCGCTGGAGCTGTCCTTCTTCCTGCTCGGCCTGCTCCACCCCTCGCACGTGATGCGCGGCATCCACTACAACCTGGTGGGGCCGGACCCGCGCCGCCGGGCGCTGGCGCTGGAGCTGCTGGAGAACCTGGTCGATGAAGAGGACCGGGAGCTGGTGATGGAGCAGGTGGAGGCCCACCACCGCGAGCTCCCGCCCGGTGCCCCGGGCCGGCTGTGGCGGCGGCTGGCCGCGCTGGTACAGAGCGAGGATGTCGTGCTGCGCGCGTGCGCGCGGCATGTGGCGTGGGTGAACGGGCTGCACATGCCCCCGCAGGAAGGTGACATGAGCGACAGGACCGTCCAACGGATGTTCGCGCTGGAAGGCGTGAGCGTCTTCTCCCAGAGCGACGTGGACGACATCGCGGCCATCGCCGCCGTGGCCCGCGAGGCGTCGTTCCGCACGGGCGAGCGCATCTATGCCCAGGGCGACCCGGGCGATGCGCTCTACGTCATCGTCGACGGCGCCGTGGATGCGTTCCACGACGGCGAGCACGTGCTGCGCTTCCAGGGCAAGCAGGCCTTCGGCGAGGTGAGCCTGCTCGACGGCGCGCCGCGCCCCACGGACATGGTGGCCGCGGTGGACACGCGCGTGCTCATCATCGACCGGCGTGACTTCCTCGACCTGCTCGCGGACCGGCCCGAGCTGCTGACGGGCTTCTTCCGCGCGGTGAGCCTCCAGCTCCAGGCGCTCATCGCGCTGCCCGACTCCCGCGAGACGGGAGAGCGGCTGGAGATGACGGCTCCGCTGGGGCCTCTGGCGCCGCCCCTGCCGGACGGGCCCGTGCCGGACGCGCAAGACGACCGCTAGCGCGGTGCTTCACGCGCGTCCGCCGGCTCACCACACATCGGAGGGGCGGGGGACCTCGCCCGGCGGGGGCTCGGCTTTTCCTCCGGCGGCGAGCGCCTTCTTCGCAGCGGCCACATCGTCCGCCAGCAGGTGGGCAGAGGCGACGGGGATGAGGGGGCGGACGAAGAACTTCATCGGCGGGAAGGAGCCGATGAAGCGGACCACGGCCAGCCCCGCGAACGCCCAGGGGTGGCGCTCCGTGCTGGCGATGGGGGCGAAGACCTCCTCCGTGCGCCGGCTCCACTGGGCGCCATAGCGCTGGAGGGCGACCCACCGCAGGCCGGGCACGCGCGTGGTGAGCCACGTCCACGCCCGCAGGAACCAGGGCTGCCGCGGGGGAGCCGCCCCCGGCTCCCACGCCCGGGAACTCTTGGCGGCGGTGAAGACCACCCACCACCATGCGCTCCAGGCGGTGAAGAGGACGGAGAAGACGGTGCGGTAGCCGCACACGAAGGGCACGGTGAGCACGAGCGCGGCGGGGACGCCCGCCATGAGCAGCATGAACGCCCGCCAGCGGCGCTTCAGCTTCTTGCGCAGCCAGATGAAGTTGACGCGCACGCGCGGCGGGACGTCTTCCTCTTCCGGCTCCAGGCCCGTGAGCAGGCTCGCCTGCCGGGAGATGGCGTCGTGGTAGTCGCGCGACAGGGCGATGACCACCCACTGCGCCAGTTGCAGCGCGGCGAACAGCGCCGCCCAGAAGGCGAGGGTCCACACGGAGAAGCCGTTCAGCCTCCAGCTCGGGCCGGTGTCCGGCTGTGTGGCCTGGGCCGTATCCGGAGTCCGCGCCGGCGTGTCCTGGCCAGGGGGCTCCTCAGTGGCGCCGGGGGCGTCCTCTGCGTCCACGTTCCTGGTCACTTCGAGCACGAGGGCGGTGATGGCCTCTGAAAGGGAGCTGCCCGTATCGGAGCCCTGGGCCGCTTCTTCGAGGTCCCGGATGCGCTCCTCAAGACGGGCGTCCTGCGACCGCTCCGAGTCGGTGCCCTCCGCCGGTTGCGCCGCGCTGTCCGAGGACGTACCGGTCTTCTCGGCCGTCTCCAAGGCTTCTTCGCGGGCATCGGCGACGCCGGGCTCGGCCTCCTCCGGCGGCGGTGCCCCATCGGCCACCAGCTCGGCCTGCTGGCGCTGGGCCAGCTGCGTGTCGATGGCCCTGAGCCGCTCGGCCGTCTGGGCCTCGACCTCTTTCACGCGCTGGGCCGTCGTCGCCTCGGCCTTCCGAACGTGGTGCTTCGCGAGCGCGGCCGCAGCCTTCCGCACCTGGGCGCTGCGGGCCTTCGCCTCGGCGCGTGCCTCACGCCGGCTCGCGCTCTCAGCCGCCTCAGTTCCGGAAGTCATGCAACTCAAGGCCAATGCCAGAGCTGCAATGGATTGGAGGAACGCGACACGAATGTATTGCTTGCGTGCGACGGGATCTCCCAGCACGGCGCTGCCGATATGGAACGGCAGGCTCAACCCGTAGAGGAACTGGCCCAGCCGGCTGGTGGGCGGCTTGTGTCCCCTGAGGTCGCGGGGGCTCGCACCCGTGCTCACCTCTCTGCAGAGTTCGTCCGCCCGGGCTTCGTCCTGCCCGCTGGCTTCCTGCTCTGTGTGCTTGTGAACCTTGCCTTCGGGTGAGGAACGGCCGTGCTGCGTGTCGCTGTCAGCCACGTGTCTCAGCGTAGCACGAGCCGAGTTGTGCTAAAGGCTCACCCGTGAGCACGAACCCACTCCGTCCTCGTCCCTTCCTCCAGCCGCTGTCTGGCGTGCTGGTTCTCGCCCTGGGTGCCGTCACCGGTTGCGAGAAGAGCAATCCCACCCCTCCTCCCGCACCTGAGGCGCAGGCGCCTGCCGCGCCGAGTGAAGTCACGCTGCTCGTGACGGGCGGCACGTTCGGCCAGCTCCAGCCCGTCGAAGGCAAGGGGGGCGCGGCGGAGCTGCTCGGCCGCTGGGTGGCCGAGGAGAAGCACTGTCCTGGTCCCGTCCGGGAAGGGCAGGCCGCCTGTGCCGACGCGAGCACGCTGGCGCTCGCCACGGGTGACCACTGGAACGGCCCCGCCATCTCCTCCTTCTTCCTGGGCACGCCCACGGCCGAGGTCATGGGCCGCATGGGCTACGCAGCCTCCGCCCTGGGCAACCACGAGCTGGCCTTCGGCAAGGAGGCCTTCCTCAAGAACCGGGGCGCCGGCGGCTTCCCGTTCCTCGCCGCCAACCTCAAGGTAAAGGACCCGGCGCTGGCGGGCGACCTGTCCATGCCGGCGTTCCAGGTCTTCGAGCGCCGCGGCCTGAAGATCGGCGTCGTGGGCCTGGCGTCCGAGAAGACGGTCCGCACCGCCATGCCCGGCCGCGCGGATGGGCTCGAGGTGACGGGCTATGAGGAGGCGCTCACCACCGCCGTGCCGGAGGTCCGCAAGGCGGGCGCGGACGTGGTGGTGGTGCTCGCCGACGAGTGCGCCACCGACCTGCAGCCCGCGGTGGCCAAGCACCCCGAGTGGAAGCTGGCCCTGGTGGCCGGCGGCCGGTGCCCGCAGCCCGTCGACCTGAAGGACGGCGCCACGAGCTTCGTGTCGCTGGACCGCGGCTTCGGCAAGTACCTGCGTGCGCACCTCACCTTCGACCCGGCGAAGCCCGCGGGGGAGAAGCTGACGGGCCTGGAGACGAAGGTCGTCGAGGTGTCGGGCGGCTCGCCGGACGCGGAGACGGTCCAGCTCGTGGGCAAGTGGAAGGCGCAGCTCGACGAGGTGCTGGGCCAGCAGATTGGCTTCTCCAAGGCCGGCATCGCGCAGTCGTCGCCGCAGATGGCGAAGTGGGTGGCGGGCGCGGTGCGCGAGGTGCTCGGCACGGACGCGGCCATCTTCAACAGCGGCGGCATCCGCGGCGACCTGCCCGCGGGCCCCGTGACGCGCGGCAGCATCTACTCGGTGATGCCCTTCGAGAACACGCTCCTGGTGGTGAAGCTGAAGGGCGAGGACCTGGCCAGGCAGCTGGCCAACCCCAACGCCCTGGTCGCTGGCTTCACGCCCGCCGGGAAGAACAAGTTCAAGGACGCCAAGGGCAAGGCCCTGGACCCGAACAAGGAGTACACGGTCGCCACGGTGGAGTACCTCTACTTCGGTGGTGACGGCTTCGAGTTCGAGAAGCTGGCCCCCGAGCCCACCGAGACGGGCATGGCGTGGCAGACGCCGGTCGTGGAGTGGACGAAGCAGAAGGAGAGCAGCGAGAAGAAGCCGCTCGAGAAGCTGCTGAAGTAGCCCCTGCCTTCGCGGGGTGCCCGAGGCGCCGGAGGAGCCCCACCTGGGCCCTTCCGGCGCTTCGTCGTTTCAGGGGGATGGCGTCACGGTCGCTGGGAGGGCGCCGGCGCCGCACACCGCCTGGTAGCGGGCCAGCGTGTCGTTCACCGTGCGCCGCAGCCGCTGCGGCGTTCCCTCGTGCAGCATGTCCACCGCGAGCTGCTGGGCATCCAGCGCCTCCGGGCAGCGGCCCAACTGGAAGAGGATGGTGGACCAGGTGTCCAGCACGGCGGCGTTGCCCGGGGCCAGCGACAGGGCCCGCTGCGCCGCGGCCAGGCCCTTCTCCGGCTGGGCCGTGCGCGCGTAGAAGCCGGCCAGCCCGTTCTGCGCGCTCACGCTGTCGGGCAGCAGCTCCACCGCGCGCAGGCGGGCGGCCTCCTGCTCGTCGGACGTGTTGCCCGCCGCGTCCAGGGCCTGCGCCAGCGCGTTCCACGCATGGCCGCTGACGGGGTGCCGCTCCACCAACTCCCGGGCCAGGGCGAGCCGGCGGAAGGGGTCCTCGGTGGAGCGGATGCGCAGCAGCATGGCGTCGACGTTGCCCGGCTCCTCGCGCGTGGCCTGGTCCATCTCCCGCTCGATGAGGGGCAGCCGCTCCTCCAGCGTCGCCGCGCCCGGCGTCATCAGGAAGAGCTGCGCGCGGATGGCGTGCACCTCGGCCGCGCGCATGGGGCGCGTCTGGAGGGGGCTCGTCACCGGCGCCAGCGGCGCGGTGGTGATGCGGTAGCTCACGTGGCCGGGGTGCCGGACGTAGCCGTTGAGCTCCCCAGGAAGGTCGTTCGCGCCGTGGAAGGCGGCGTCGAAGGCTTGCCGAGGGTCCTCGCCGTGCATGAGCCGCTTCTGGAAGTCCTCGAAGCGCGCGCCGTGGCGGCTGATGAAGAAGTGAACCCACAGCCACGAGGACGCGTAGTACTGCCGCGACTCGGCGGTGCCGAGCATCCCCTTGCGCTCCCATTCCCACAGCTCCTCGAGCGTGCGCCAGCCCTGGCGCCGCACGAGGTTGTAGAAGGGCTCGTGGAGCCGCCCGAGGATGACCTCGCGCCGCTCCGGCCGAAGGGCGATGGTCTCCAGGTAGCCGGCCAGCCCCTCCGATAGCCAGCGCGGCTGGCGCACGAGCGCCAGCTCGGAGAGGTAGTGCGTCAGCTCATGGGCCTGCGTGGTGATGTCCGCGGTGGCCTCGCTGAGCGCGTAGGCGTGCCCGGCCATCACCAGCAGCGGGCCATCCTCGGTGCTGGTGGAGAAGCCCTCGATGCGGATGTTGGTGAACTCCTCCAGCGCGCTCCGGTTGTGGAGGACGATGATGTCCACCGTGCCCGGCGGGTCGAAGCTGCCGCCCCAGGCCTGGAGCAGCCCCTGGCGGAGCATCTCCAGCTCGTGCGCCGCCTCCCTCGCCGTCCGCGCATCCAGGTTCGTGCGGACGCTGAAGTGCGGACTGCGCACCTCCACCCAGGGGCGGCCTCCCTCCAGGGGACACAGGGCACGCATTCCGGTGCATCCCGAAAGCAGGACGAGCAGGCACCCCAGCAACGCCATCCGACACGTCATGGCCCCGCGTTTTCCCACAAAGCCTCCGCCGAGGGCAGGGTGGCCCGCGGCTTCGCTGGGCTAGAGTGTCCGGCCATGGAGATGGCGGAGTTCATCGAGTCCCGCAGGCCACGCTGGGAGCAACTGGAGTCGCTGCTGGACCGGTCCGAGACGCGGGGCCTGCGCGCGTTGAGCCTGGAGGATGCCCGAGCGCTGGGCAGGCTGTACCGCGCCGTCTCCAGCGACCTGCTGTGGGTGCGCGCGCGCAGCGGCTCCGCGGACGTGAATGCCTACCTCAACGACCTGGTGGGCCGGGCGTATGCGCTGACGTACCCGGGCCGCCGGCCGCGCGCCGCGGACGTGTGGGGCTTCGTGGCGCGGGGCTTCCCCGAGCTGCTGCGCCGCGAGTGGCGGATGTACGTGGCGTCGCTGCTGTTGCTGCTGGCCGGCGTGGGCTTCGGGTACGTGGGGATGATGGTGGACCCGGACGCGGCCCACTACCTCGTGCCCGCCGAGCACCTGAACCTGGACCCCATCCAGCGCGCGGCGGACGAGGCCGCGGGGGAGGGGATGACCGTGCAGCAACAGGCCCAGTTCACCACCTTCCTCTTCACCCACAACATCCAGGTGGCCTTCCTGGCCTTCGCGCTGGGCATCACCGTGGGGCTGGGCACGGCGCTGATGCTGTTCGTCAACGGCCTGTTCCTGGGCGCGCTCGCGCACGTCTACACGGCCAAGGGCATGGCGGGCTGGTTCTGGGCGTGGATCCTCCCGCACGGCATCCCGGAGATTACGGCCATCTGCATCGCGGGCGCCGCGGGACTGGTGATTGCTCGGGGCATGGTGGCGCCCCGAGGGCTGCCCCGGGGACTGGCCGTGCGGCGCGAGGCGGTGACGGCGGTGAAGCTGCTGTTCGGCACGCTCGCCCTCTTCGTGCTCGCGGGGTTCATCGAGGGCACGGTGTCCCAGGTCCATCCGCCCAAGCTGTCGGTGGCCTTCAAGGTGTCGTTCGCGCTGACGGTGGGCGCGGGCGTGTATGCCTACCTGATGTCAGCATGGCTGCGCGGAGGCCGCGCGGCGCCGGACGACGCCCATGGATGAGCGGCTCTGGGTGCCGCCGTTGCCGAGCGAGCCGGAGGTCCTCATCGAGTGCCCGCGCTTCTCCTTCGTGAAGCGCCGCGCCGACGGAGCCGTGGACTTCGTGTCACCGCTGCCGTGCCCGTACAACTACGGCAGCATCCCCGGGCTCACCTCGGATGAGGGGGACCCGCTCGACGCCGTGGTGCTGGGACCCCGCCTCGCGCTGGGGCAGCGCCTGCGCGTGCCGGTGGTGGGCGTCATCGGCTTCGTCGACGCGGGGCGCGGCGACCCGAAGGTGATATGCGCCACCGCCCCGCTGACGGACGCGGAGCGCGCCGGCCTGGAGCGCTTCTTCCGCGTCTACGCCCGCTTCAAGCAGGTGCTGCACCGCGCGCGCGGCGACGTGCCGGACACCCGCTTCATGGGGTGGCTGCCGCTTCCCGCGGCGCTTCTGCCATCCGCGGCCTCCGGCGAGTGAGCCCACCCATCGCGCCTCCTGGGAGGCCCTTGCGCGTCCTGGAGGGGTGGGTGGCGCCGCTACCCCGCGCCGGAGCAGCCGCGCCTCCTCCTGGCGGGGCTGCCTTCGCCGGCCCTACAGCACGCCGCGCGCCTTGATGTCCAGGTAGCGGTTGACGGCCGCGAGGCTCAGCTCGTCCGGCTGCACGTCGAGCATCTGCACGCCGCCCTGGCTCACCCGCGCCTTGAGTACCTCGCGGTCCGTGAGCAGCTCCGACGCCACCGCGTGCTGGAACGCCTCTTCCGGTCCGGGCGGCGGCGTGCGCAGCAGCTTCTGGAGCGCGGTGTCCTTCACCGACAGGCACAGGGGCACGTGCCGCCGCGCCAGCCGGTGCAGCGGCGCCACCATGGTGGCGGCCTGCTCCTCGTCCAGGAAGTCCGTGAAGACGCACAGCAAGCTGCGGCGCGTGAGACGGACGTTCAGCTCCTTGAAGAGGGCCAGGTAGTCCACGTACGTCAGGCTGGGCGTGGTGCCGTAGAGCGTGTCCACCATCTTCCGGTACTGCGCGCGGCCTGCCGCGGGCGGGAGGTAGGCCTTCACGCCATCCGCGAAGACGGCCAGCCCCACGCGGTCCCCGTTGCGCACGGCCACGAAGGCCAGGAAGAGGGCTGCGTTCACCGCGTGGTCCAGCTTGGTGAGCCCGTCCACCTGCGCGGCCATGGAGCGGCCCGCGTCCACGCAGATGAGGATGGACTGCGAGCGCTCCGACTCCAGCACGCGCGTCACCGGACGCCCCCGGCGCGCGGTGGCCTTCCAGTCCACGTCCCGCACGCTGTCGCCCTGGGCATAGTCGCGCAGGCGCGCGAACTCGCTGCCGCGCCCGTCGCGCCGGAGCTGCCGCAGGCCCAGGTTCACCAGGTCCAGCGCCGCACCGGACAGCAGCAGCCGGCTGGCGCCGCGCAGGTCCGGGTACACGGCGATGCTCTGGGCGGCGGGGAACACCCGCTCGTGTGACACCAGCCCCAGCGGTCCGCGCACGCGCACGTGGACATCGCCGAACTCGAAGCGGCCACGCTTGCCCGGCGTCACGCGGTACACCCAACGGGATTCGCTCTGCGCGGGCAGGCGCAGCGGCGCCTCCTCGGGCGTGGCGCCGAAGCCGTCTGGCACATCGTCGCGGACGCGGACCTGGATGGGGGCGCCGCCGCGGTGAATCAGCCGCAGCACCACCTTGTTGGCCACGCCCACGTTGAGCCGCGCCGGCAGCACCCGCTGGACCTCCAGCCGGGCCCGCCGAGCGGAGAGGCCGTCCAGCACCGCGAGCGCCAGCGCCAGCGCGTCCAGCGCGAGCACGGCGCCGCCCAGGCCGGGGCTGAAGCCCGCCAGCATCATGGGCAGCGCGAGCAGCGCCAGCAGCACCCACAGGCGCGGGGTGGGAATCACCGGGGGACCTCGACGCCGTGCACCACCTCGCGCAGCACGTCCGACGGCGTGGCCCCGTCCAGCTCCGCGTCCGGCGACAGCAGCAGGCGGTGCTTCAGCACGGGCCCCGCCAGGAAGCGGATGTCGTCCGGCGTGACGAAGCCGCGCCCGCGCAGCGCCGCCAGGGCCTTGGCCGCCAGGAGCAGGTGCACGCCCGCGCGCGGCCCGGCGCCCAGGCGGATGCGGCTGGACGAGCGCGTGGCCGCCACCAGCTTGCGGACGTAGGCCAGCACCGGAGGCTCCACCGTCACCTCGTTGAGCGCACCCCGCGCGCTCAGCAGGGCGTCCTTCTCGACGGTGGCGGTGACGCCCGCGCGCTGCAGGTCACCCGCGTCGAAGCCGCGGTGCACCGAGGCCAGGATCGCGTCCTCCTCCTCCGGCGCCGGGTAGCCCACCTCGATTTTGAGGAGGAAGCGGTCGAGCTGCGCCTCGGGCAGCGGGTACGTCCCTTCCGACTCCACGGGGTTCTGCGTGGCGAACACCGTGAAGAGCGGGGAGAGCGGCAGCACGCGGCCCTCCATGGACACCGAGCGCTCCTGCATGGCCTCCAGCAGCGCGGACTGCGTCTTGGCCGGGGCGCGGTTGATTTCGTCCGCCAGCAGCAGGTCCGTGAAGATGGGGCCGCGCACCAGCGTGAAGGCCTGTGTCTTCAGGTCGAAGATGCTGGTGCCCAGGATGTCCGCGGGCATCAGGTCCGGGGTGAACTGGATGCGCTTGAACTCCGCGCCGATGCTGCGCGACAGGGCCTTGGCCATCAGCGTCTTGGCCACGCCGGGCACGCCCTCCAGCAGGAGGTGGCCCCCGGCGATGAGGCCGACGAGCATCAGCTCCAGCGCCTCGTCCTGGCCGACCACGGCCTTGCGGACCTCGCTCAGCACGGCCTCGCGGATGGCATGGGCGGCGCGCACGGCGGCGCCAGCCGGGACGGAAGAGGGGGCGAGCAGGGTGTCGTTCATGTCGTACCGGAAGGGCTGGGCCGGGCAGCGCCGGCGGAATGGAGGCGTTGGCGCAGCCGCGCCGCGTTTCCGGCGAGCTGCTGGAGGTCCGTGTCGCGGGCCACCGAGGCCGCCTCGGTGGTGAGGGTCTCCAGGCCCTCGGCCAGGTCCGCGCGCCCGCGCTCGCGCAGGCCCCGCGTGACGACGTCGGCGGGGGCGTGCGGCGGCAGGCCGGCGTGCAGGGCCAGCTCCTGCGTGAGGCCGCGGAGGACGAGGCCCGCCGCGAACTCGTGGTGGCGGCCCTCGCGGTACAGGCGGCCCATGGCGAAGAGCGCGTCGGTGGCGCCCACGCGCGCGGACTCGGGCGGTGGCCGCGGACGGCCGAAGCGCTTGAGTGACACCGACCACAGCGCCACGCCGACCAGCAGCTGCAGCACGGCGAAGTGCAGGCCGTAGCGGCGCGCGAAGTCCACCACCGAGCGCTCGTTGGTGAAGCCGTGGTGGAACTCGTCGAACGCGTAGGGGCCCGGCCCCAGCGCGGCCAGCGCGCTCAGCCAGAACTGCGCGTTGTCCGCGCGCGCGAGCGCCTGGTTCATGGCCAGCTCCGGCGCGCCCGCCAGCAGCACCTGGCCCTGTCCGTAGGGCACCACCGCCGCCACGAACATGCCCAGCCGCTCGTCCTCCAGGAGGGGGACGGCGCTCGCGGGCAGCTCCAGGTACGCCTGCACCCGCGCCTCCACGCGCTCCACGCCCAGCGTGTACGGCGTGGGCTGTGGCGGCACCAGCGTCCGCATGGGCAGGGTGGTGTCCGCCTTGAAGAGCTTCACGCCCAGGGCGTCCAGGAGGGGGTTCTCTCGCGAGCCCCAGGGCACGTAGACGAGGCTGCCGCCCTCGCGCACGTGGCTCAGCAACTTCTCCGTCTCGTCCGTGTCCAGCGCGGCGGCGCGGAAGGCGTTGAAGCCGGTGCGGGGCACGTCCTCGTCGGCCAGGCCCGCGTCCGGCACGGCGGCCAGGGCCGTCTGGTCCGGGTCGGCCTCGTAGGCGCCATCGACCTCCACCGCCAGCAGCACCGGCGTCCCGGCGTCGGACAGGATGCGCATGTCCGACATGTGGCGCGTCACCGGCAGGCCGCTCTCCTGGGCCAGCAGCAGGAGCGCCCGGGCGCCGTCGTCCTGCGCGCGGAAGGTGGACAGGGTGTCCGCGAACTCGTTGCGCCGGGCGCCCCGGACGAGGAAGGTGGCGAGCACCGCGGCGAGCAGCAGTCCGCCCACCACCAGCAGCGGGAAGCGGTCACGCACCGGCCACCTCCGGGCGGGGCGGCGCGGACAGCAGGGGCTCGGTGAGGGCGCGGAACTCGTGGTAGCCCTCCACGCCCACCGGCAGGTTTCCGTACCACGCGAAGTCGAAGCGCCGCGTCAGCTCCCGGAAGGGGGCCTTCCACTCCGCGCGGCCCCGGAACTGGCGCAGGTAGTCCCAGTTGCTCAGCGTCTCGTCGTAGAGGATGGCGCCGTCGCGGTGGAGCCGGGACAGCAGCGCCAGGTAGAGGCTGCGCACCGCGTCGCGGTACTCGCCCCGCGCGGCCAGCTCGTCCGCCAGGTGCGCCCAGCCCTCCGGCGGGCGGGAGAGGGCGTGGTCCGTGGCGCCCGCGAGCGTCGTCGCGTCCACGGTGGACACCTGCACGCCTTCTCCGTTCGCCTCCTGCTTGCTCCGGTTCAGCGCCCGCAGCAGCAACAGGCCCAGCACCCCCAGCGTGAGCGCCACCAGCACCACCACCAGCACGTTCGCAGCGCTGGCGCCAGACACCATCGGCTTCGAGGGCTCCACCGGCGCCGGCGGGTCGCGCTCGAAGAGCGCCTTGAGCTTCTCGCCCAGCCAGTCGACGAAGCGGCGCCACCAGCCCGGTGGCTCCCGCGGCGGCGTGGCCTCGGCGGCGTCCTTCTCCACGGGGGCCTTGGGCGCGGCCTGCGCGAACTCGGGACGGGCCAGGATGTCCTTCGCCCGCGCGGAGGCGGCCCGGGCGTCCGCGCGCGACTGCGCGTCGACGGTGGCGCCCAGCGTCGCCAGCCCTTGCAGCAGCGTGCCCGCGGCCTTGTCGCAGTCCTCCTCGTCGAAGGCCTGCCGCTCCACGCGGCGCACGAAGCGGTCCAGCTTCACGCCCTCCGCGGGCCCCAGGGCCTCCACGGGCGCGTACAGGTGCTCGGCGTCTTCGGGCGTCACCGCCTCGCAGGCCTCGGCGACCGCGTCCAGCCGCTTCAGCGCCTCGGCGCGGGACAAGCCCCTGGGCGCGTCGTCGGCGTGGGCCACGGCGGGCACCAGCAGGCCCAGCCCGAGCAGCGCCACCAGCACCGCCGCGCTTCGGGATGCGCCCGGCGAGGCCAGGGGACGCCCGACGTTCCGCGCCGGGAGCTGCTGGACGGCGGCGAGCAGGTCGAGCCCTTCCTGGCGCACGCGCCCGTCCACCAGCAGCAGCGTGGCCGCCACGGCGCGCACCGGCTCGAAGAGGGCGAAGGTGGTGGCCGCGAGGAAGAGCAGCCACTGGGCATTGTCCAGCGAGGCGAAGCGCTCGGCGAACGTCAGGTCCACGCCCACCAGCTTGCGGCCCACGAAGAGCAGGGCGTTGAAGGCGATGTGCAGGTTGAAGAAGGCCAGCACCTGCGCGCCCATGAGGACGCGGACCCACATCGCGGTGCCTCGCGCAGGGCCCAGGAGCCGCGAGCACGTGCCGTAGAGCCGGAGCGGGCTGCCGCGCCCCTGCATCACCGCCGCGTAGCCCACGCCGTGGGCCGACAGCACGAGGTAGCCCAGGCCGAACGTCAGCGTCAGGACCAGGGTGTTGAGGCCCATCAGGTACGCCACGGCGATGAAGAGCGAGGGCAGCCTGGCGAGCGCGGCCTTCAGGGACGCCCACGCGGAGGGCGGACCCTGGGTGCCCAGCAGCACCTCCTGCACGTGGTGGCAGGCCGCGCCCTGGCACAGGCCCCGGAGGAACCACGCCAGGGTCAGCGCCAGCGTGGGAGGGGCGAGCATCCAGCCCATGCGCACCGACTCCGCCAGGTACAGCATGGCGGCGACGACGGCGGCGCCGCTGGGGAGCGTGAGGGCCCACACGCCCGCGTCACGGGTGCAGAAGCGCAGCGCGGCGTCCATCAGGGCCACGGCGTTGCGCGGGCGCAGCTCGAGGGCGGAGAGGGCCATGGGCTAGCTCGCCACCGCCGAGGCGACAAAGGCGATGCCCGCCCAGACGAGCGCCACGCTCATCAGCGCGAACACCACATTGCCCACGGTCCACTCGCGGCGCTCGCCCGGGCCTTCCAGCGCCTGGAGGCGCTGGGCCAGGCAGCTCGCGCAGCGGTTGATGCCCTCGAACTGCGTGGTGCATTCCCGGCAGATGACACGCCGGCACTCCACGCAGACGCCGAGGCCGGCGCGCTCCGGGTGGTAGTGGCAGCGGCCCGAGCCCTGAATCATGCCGCCACCTTACGCGTACCCGGGCCCGCCGCACCACTCCCGAAGCGAGGGCCTACAGCTCGTCGAGGAACTCGTCGTTGTACGTGTAGCGCGACAGCCGCTTCACGAGCGCCTCCATGGCCTCCACCGGCTTCACGGAGAAGAGCATCTGCCGCAGCTTCTTCACCTTCTCGTACTCGCGCAGGGTGAAGAGCTTCTCCTCCTTGCGGGTGCCGGACTGGGCGATGTTGACCGCGGGGAAGACGCGCTTCTCCGCCAGGAGCCGGTCCAGCGTCACCTCGGAGTTACCGGTGCCCTTGAACTCCTCGAAGATGACCTCGTCCATGCGGCTGCCGGTGTCGATGAGCGCCGTGCCGATGATGGTCAGCGAGCCGGCCTCCTCCGTCGCGCGGGCGGCGCCGAAGATGCGCTTGGGGCGCTCCAGGGCGCGGCTGTCCACGCCGCCGGACATGGTGCGGCCGGAGTTGTCGACCTCCTTGTTGAAGGCCCGGGCCAGGCGGGTGATGGAGTCCAGGAGGATGACCACGTCCCGGCCGGACTCCACCAGGCGGCGCGCGCGCTCCAGGGCCAGCTCCGCCACCTTGAGGTGGTCCGCGGTGGGCCGGTCGGAGCTGGAGGCCAGCACCTCGGCCTTGATGCTGCGCCGCATGTCCGTCACTTCCTCGGGCCGCTCGTCGATGAGCACCACCATGACGTGGCACTCCGGGTGGTTGGCGAGGATGGCCTGGGCAATGCGCTGGAGCATGATGGTCTTGCCCGTCTTCGGCGGGGCGACGATGAGCGCGCGCTGCCCCTTGCCGATGGGCGAGATGAGGTCCAGCACGCGGGTCACCATCTCCTTGTGCCCGTTCTCCAGCTTGAGCCGCTCGGTGGGGTCCACCGACGTCAGGTCGGCGAAGTGGGGCAGCCGCGGCGCGCCGTCCAGCGGCCGGCCGTCCACCGTGTCCACCTTCTGGATGACGCCCTTGTGGCCCCGCATCTGCGCGAAGGCGGTGATGTACTGGCCCTGCCGCAGCCGCAGCTTCTGGACCAGGTTCTTGGGCAGCTCCGGGTCGTCCGGCGCCGCCAGCAGGTTGCGCTTGAGCTGGCGCAGGAAGGCGTTGGGGCCCTTCACCTCCGTGTCCAGCACGCCCTCCACCGGCGACAGGTTCGCCTGCTGCGCCGCCTGCTGAGCGCCCCCGTGGCGCGCGTGCTGCTGGCCACCCCCGTGGCCGGACGGCTGCTGCTGCTGAGGCGGCTGCTGTTGCTGCTGGGCCTGGCGCTGGCGGTACTGCTCCAGCTCCTGCGGCGTCAGGAAGACCTGGACCTGCTGGCCATTCTCCCCCGGCTGCATCCGGTAGGCCTGCCCGTCCGGGGTGAAGTGGACCTGTGCGCCTCGGCGGCGGCGGCGGCGACGGCGGCGGCGGCCCGTGCCCTGGCCGGGCTGCCCGGGACCGTTGCCCTGGGCGCCACCCGCGCCGGAATCGCCATCGTCGGGACCCTCGTCGTCACCCTCGTCGCCACCGTCGTCATCCGGCTCGGGCGGGGCCACGGCGCGGGCGGCGGGAACGGGAGGGGTGTCACGTGGGTCGCGGTCATCAGGGTTTTCGCTCATGGGAGTTCCAGACTGTGTGCGCCCCGGTCGGCCGCTCCTGGGGGAGGGCGGGGGCGCATGGTGACTCAGGCCGTGGGACAGGAAGCGGACGCGGGGCCCTGGAGACGAGCAGGCCGAACCGCCGGTTCCTGGAGCACCCTGGCGGCCCTGAAGCCATCCGGGGTGCAGGGGTAACAGTAACAGAGGCGAGCGGCGGCGCCGCCGCTTTTTTCGCGCGGTGTCGTCCCGCGGACCTCTGGCCGCCTCGCGGGGCGTCAGCGGACGGTGAGCTGGAAGGGCATCATCGCCTTCACGCCCGGCTGGAGCAGCGTCAGGCTCAGCCCGGCCGAGCGGGCCAGCGCTCGCAGGGACTCCGGCAGGACGGGCTCCGCTGGGGGCAGCAGCGACAGGGCCGCCCGCACGCCGGGCTCGCCGCCCAGCCCGGAGAGGAAGCCGCGCGCCTCGCCCATCACCACCAGGTCCAGCTCCTCGCTGGGGCCGATGCCCGCCCGCATCCTCGCGGCGTCCACCGCCTCCAGCAGGCCGCCCAGCCGGTCCACCAGCCCCCGGGCCAGCGCGTCCTGGCCGCTCCACACGCGCCCGCGCGCCACCTCGTCCACCTTCGCCTTGTCCATCTTCCGCCGCAGGGCCACCTGGGTGATGAAGCTGTCATACGACGCGTCCGCCCAGGCCTGCGCCGCGTCCTGCTCCTCCTGGTTCCACGGGCGCCACACGTCGAGGATGTCCGCCAGCGGCGCGCGGGGGAGGCTCTCCTGGTGGATGCCCAGCACGCCGCCCAGGAGGCCCTCGAGGGCGGGCTTGATGTAGAAGACGCCGATGCTGCCCGTCAGCGTGGTGGGCAGCGCCAGCACCTCGTGCGCGCCGATGGCGGCGTAGTAGCCGCCGGACGCGGCCACGTCACCCATGGAGGCGATGACGGGCTTGTGCTTGCCGGCCTCCAGCACGGCCTCGTACATCAGGTGTGACGCCAGCACCTCTCCGCCGCCCGAGTCCACGCGCAGGACGATGGCCACCACGCTCGGGTCCGCCCGGGCCTCCGTCAGCGCGCGAATCACCGTCTCCGCTCCGGCGATGCGACTGAAGCCCAGCGGGTCCTCGCGGCTGCGGCCGCCGGTGATGTCCCCCAGCACCGGCACCACGGCGATGCGGCGCCGCCGGCCCCAGCGCCCGTCCCGCTCGTTCCGCGGCGCGTACGTGGTGCTGAAGCGCCCGCCGGGGACCAGCTCGGCCACCTTCGTGTCGAGCTCCGAGGTGGAGATGACGCCATCCATCATCCCCAGCTCCACGGCGCGCTTCGCGCTGGGCAGGCCCAGGGCCCACAGCGCATGCAGGCGCTCCACGGGCACCTTCCGGCCCTCCTGCACGGCCTTCTCGTAGACGGCGACCTCCGTGTCCAGGTACGCGTTGGTCGATTCGAGCGCCGCGTCACTGGGCGTGCTCAGCGTGAGCTGCTCGGGCGCCGTCTTGAAGCGGCCCACCCGCGCCACGTCCCAGTGCACGCCCAGCTTCTCCATGGTCCCGCCGTACGACTGGAGGTGCGCGCTCAGGCCGTTGATGTAGAGCAGGGACTCCTGCAGCACGTAGATGCGGTCCGCCGCCGAGGCGACGAAGTAGCCCAGGTCGTCGGCGGACAGCACCACCGCCATGACGCGCTTGCCGGAGGCGCGCAGGCGCAGCAGGGCCTGGCGCAGCTCCTCCGCCTTGCCCCAGCTCACCCCGGGCAGGCCCTCCATCTTCAGCACGACGCCAGCCAGCCGCTCGTCCTGCGTGGCCAGGTCCAGCCACCGCGTCAGCCGCAGGTACGGGTCCGCCTCGCTGATGCCCAGCCAGGACAGCACGGGGCTGGTGCCGCCGCGCAGGGCGTCGTTCAGGTCCAGCAGGGTCACCACGCCGCCGCGCGGCGCAATCGAGCGGTACGTCTCCGTCGACAGCCGCACCGCCACCAGGTGGTCCCGCCCGGCGTTCGTCCCGCCCGCCGCGTAGGTGAGGCCCAGGTGCGAGGTGTCCAGCGTGGCGGCCACCTGGAGCGCCACCGGCACCCCGGAGGTGAAGCCGTGGGACACGCCCGCGCCCAGGCGCAGCCCCGGAACCACCTCCGCGTTGAGCGTGTACGTCGCCTGTCCCTGGCGGAAGGCGCCCTCGGAGAAGAGCCAGTCCACGCCCAGCGTGTAGCGCTCGTCCAGCGGGCGCACGCCCACGCCCAGGTTGTACTGCCGCCTCAGCGTCAGGGTGCCCTCGGTGGGCGCGTTGACGTCCCGCACCACCGCGCCCACCGACAGCGCCCGGAGGGGCCGTGCCGTGAGGCCGAGGTCGAAGGTGTCCAGCGCGTCGATGTCCCGGTGGGCCGAGCCGTACGCGTGCCACGCGCCGCCCAGCTGCAGCGTGCGCGTGCCCAGCGAGAGGCCGAGCGACGTGCGCCGGTAGTCCGGCGTCGCGCGGTCGCGAATCCACTCCATGGAGCCGCCCAGGCCCAGGCCGAGCAGGCGGGTGGCCAGGAAGACGCCGTCTCCGAGCCCGTCATGCACGAGGTTGCGCTCGTGCAGGTAGTAGAGCTGGCTGCCGGTGACGAAGCCCAGGCCCGCGGGGTTGAGGGATAGGGCGGTGGCCTCGTCCACCAGCGCGGCGCCGGTGGGCGGCAGCGTCACGCCCCGGGAGGGCAGGGCGGGCTGGCTGATGACGCTCGTCTGGGCGAGCGCGAGGCCGGGGAGGAGCAGGAGGGCGAGCAGGCGCATACGTCCCGGGACTCTAGGCCCCGGCCGGCCCGGGACAAGCGCCGTGCGTCACCAGTCCTCGGTTCCGGACACACTGTCGAGCGGGTCCTTGCCGTCCTTGTGCTTCTTGTCCTGTGCCTTGGCGCGGCCGCCCCGGTCCTCCGCGGACCAGTCCTCCATGCCCCCGCGGTTGTCCAGCGGGTCACGGCTCTTCGACGCCTTCTCGCCAATGGTGTTCACCAGGTGGTTCACCACCCGCTCCATCTCCTGCTTGAGCTGGCCGTACTCGTCGCCCTGGAGCGACATGCGCCGCCCCGCAAGGCGCTGGCCGCTGCGCGCGTCGTAGTAGCCCAGGGTGAGCTCGGAGCCCTCGCCGTTGGAGCGCAGGGTGCCCACCATGACGCGGTCCAGGCCCAGGGACTGCGCCATGGCCGCCACGCCGGAGGCCTTCTCGCCGGCGCGGTTCACCTCGCCCGCCACCCGGTCCAGCTGCGCGTCATAGGCCTTGTAGGAGGACGTGGGCACCAGGTTGGCCGTCACCTCGACGTCGTCCGTGGTCACCTCCATGATTTGACCGTACTGGCGGAAGCCGGGGCGCTCCACGCGCACCAGGTGCTTGCCAATGGGCAGCGCGGGCAGCGTCACCGGCGTGTAGCCCACGGCCTCGCCGTCCACGAAGACGCGCGCGCCGGCCGGGCGTGACTTCACCGTGGCCGTGCCTCGCAGCTGAGACATGCGGCTGGTGGCCACCTGCACGCGCAGGGAGATGAACTCGCGCGTGAAGCGCTTGGGGGACAGCTCGTGGGTGGGGGACAGCGCCATCAGGTCGATGAGCGTCAGCTTGGCCTCCTCCACGTCGCCGCGCAGGTGCAGCAGCGCGGCGTAGAGCGCCAGCGCGTCACACAGCGGCGAGCACCCCCGCATGGCGCCCGCCGCGCCCTGCAGCTCCTTCAGGGTGGCGCGCACCTTGCGCTCCGCCTCTTCGTATTCCTTCTTGTCGAAGGCGGCCAGGCTCTCCGAGAAGCCCTTGCGGCCGCGCTCCAGCGAGGCGCGGGCCTCCGGGTCCTCGGGCAAGCCGAACAGGTCCTCCGACTTGCGGATGCTCATGCCGGAGAAGTGGGAGAGGGCTTCGTTCATGTAGCCCTCCATCTGCACGCTGGACGCCTCGGCGCCCGGGTCCATGGGCACCAGGAGGGTGGAGACGCGGCGCGCCTGGGGCGGGGCCGCGAGCGCCAGTGCAGGGAGGAGGATGAGGGCGAGGGCTTTCATGGGGGGTGACCTTGGAGACAGGGCGGCGCGCGGAGGCCTCAGAAGCCGATACCACCGGAGACGGGGTTGTAGGGACGTCCCTTGTCCTGGGACGTGGCCATGAAGACGGCGCCCGCCGTCACTGCCGCCGCGCCCCCTACCACCGCCCAGAACCAGGGGCGCTTGATGAGCGTGCCGAACGAGCCGCTCTCCGCCACGCGGGGCAGCGCGACGCCGCTGACGAAGGCGCGCACCTGGTCCGCCGCCGCGGCCGGGGTGTTCTTCGTCGCCCCGGGGGCCAGCGCAATCTCCACCCCGCGCAGCCGCGCGTTGGAGCGCAGGTCCCACGCCTGGAGCTCCGCCTGCAGGCGGCCCTTCTCGTTCCGGGACACGGCGGCGAGGACCACATAGCGGGCATTGAGCCGCTCCCCGATGGCCTGTGCTTCCGGTGGGGGCGTGTCCCGCTCGAAGGCCTGCGCGGTGGCGGCGTGGGCCGCCGCGTCACGCACGGCGGACAGGCCCGGGGTGGGCTCCAGTGTCGTCTTGACCTCGGTGCTCCGGGAGGACGCCACGTCCGTGTACTGCGAGAAGGACGCGTAGCCGGGCAGCGACACCACGAGGGGGTGCTGGCCAGCGGGGACTTCCACGCCCTTGAGCGGCGTGACGCCCAGCTCGCGGCCCCGCACCACCACACTGGCTCCCGCGGGCGTCGACTCCACCACCAGCGTCCCGGCCGGGCGCGCCTGCACCTCCGCGCGCGCCTGGTCGAAGGACTTCAGGACGTCCTGGCCGAAGAGCGCGGCGTCCGGGACGGTGGAGGGTTCGGCCACCACCGCGCGCCGGAAGGCGTCCAGGGCACCCGCGGCGTCTCCGTTGAGCATCCGCGACGCGCCGAGGAACAGGTACGTCTTGCCCAGGCGCTCCGTGCTCAGCGCCGCCGGGTGCTGCGTGTAGGCCTCCGCCGCGGCGAGGAACTTCGCCTCCGCCGACTCGGGGTCCAGGTTGTCGTAGTCGGAGCGCCCCTGCTCGAACAGCGTGTCCGCGCGCGCCAGCGAGGGCGGCGGCGACTGCGGGAAGGCCGCGCCCAGGTCCACCAGCTCCACGCCACCGCCCGCCTTCAGCCGGCGGAGCAGCTCCTCCTCCAGCTTCGCCGCGGCCTCCTCGACCGCCGGCGTCCGCGCCACCGCGAACAGCGCCACCGGGCTGGTGGCCGTCACCGCCGCCAGCCTGGCGCCGGGGGCCGACGCGCCCTCGGTGGGCGCGTCCAAGGGGGCCTGCGCGGCCGCCTCTTCCTCAGGGGAGCCGAATACCCTGGGTTCGATGGATTCCGCGTCGCTCGCTTCGTCGGAGGGAAGCGCCTTGGTCGTCTTCACCGGCTGGGTGGCGGCGGGCTTCTTCTTGCTGGCCTTCTTCCCCGCGGACTGTCCGTAGGCGGGCGAAGTGGCCATCACAAACGCGAGGAGCAGGGAGCATCGGCGGAACGTGGTCACGGCGCGATGCTAGCCGAGCCAGGGCCCGGTCACCAAAGCCCTGCTTTCAGCGCGAGGCCCCTTCGGGGTGTGCGAAGGGACCCGCGCCGGTGATTCCGCCCTGGCTAGACGTCCAGGTCCTGGACCTCGCTCGCGCGCTCCATGATGAACCTGAAGCGTGCGCTGACGTCCTTGCCCATCAGGTCGTTGATGAGGCGGTCCGTCTCCAGGGGCTTGTCGATGGTGACGCGCAGGCTCATGCGGTTCTTGGGGTCGAGCGTCGTCTGCTTCAGCTCGTCGGGCGTCATCTCGCCCAGGCCCTTGAAGCGCATGATGTTGGGCTTGGCGTTCCCCTTCGCCTTCTCCTTGATGATGCGGTCGCGGTCCGGCTCGTCCAGCGCCCAGTACGTCTCCTTGCCGATGTCCACGCGGTACAGGGGCGGCTGGGCGATGTGGATGGCGCCGCTCTCGATGAGCGGGCGCAGGTGCCGGTAGAAGAAGGTGAGCAGCAGCGTGGCGATGTGGTGCCCGTCGCTGTCGGCGTCCATCAGCAGGAAGACGCGGCCGTAGCGCAGCTTGCTGATGTCGAAGTCCGAGCCAATGCCGCAGCCCAGCGCGGACACGATGTCCTGGAGCTCCTTGTTCGTCGTCACCTTGTCGGTGGACGCCTGCTCCGCGTTGAGCACCTTGCCGCGCAGCGGGAGGATGGCCTGGGTGCGCCGGTCGCGGCCCTGCTTGGCGGAGCCGCCTGCGGAGTCGCCCTCGACGATGAACAGCTCGCTCGAGCCCGGGTCGGTGGACGAGCAGTCCGCCAGCTTGCCCGGGAGGTTGAGCCGGTGGCTGACCGCCGTCTTGCGGCTCACCGCCTGCGACGCGGCGCGGCTGGCCTCGCGCGCCCGGGCGGCCAGGACGATGCGCGCCACCACCGACTCGGCGATGGACTTGTTGTCGTTGAGCCACTTCTCCAGCGCCGGGCGCAGCACGCCGTCCACCTGGCCGCTGACCTCGGGGTTGTTGAGCCGCCCCTTCGTCTGGCCCTGGAACTGCGGCTCCACCACGTAGGTGGACAGGATGGCGGTGATGCCCTCGCGGATGTCCTCCGCGGTGAGCGTCACGCCCTTGGGCGCGATGCCGTGCGTCTCGATGTAGTTGCGCACCGCCTTCACCACCGCGCTGCGCAGGCCCGCCTCGTGCGTGCCGCCCAGCGGGGTGGGGATGCCGTTGACGTACGAGCGGATGTGCTCGTCCGTAGCCTCCGTCCACGCCAGCGCCGCCTCCAGCCGCACCCCGTTGTCACGCGAGTGGTAGAAGGCCGTGCTGCCCGCGGGCACCAGCGGCTTCTGCCGCTCAGAGACCACCCGGGTGAGGTACTCCGCGATGCCGCCGTCGTGCTTGTACGTCACCGACGTGGGCGGGCTGGACGTCTCGTCCTTCCAGACGACCGTCATGCCCTTGTGCAGGTAGCTCTTGGCCTCCAGCCGCTCGCGCACCAGCTCCGCGTCGAACTTCAGCTTCTCGCCGAAAATCTCCGGGTCCGGTTCGAACGTGACGGAGGTGCCCGTGCCACGCGCGGCGCCCTCCACCTTCAGCGTGCTGGTGGCCCTGCCACGGGCGAACGTCTGCACGTGCTTCTTGCCGTGGAGCTTGATCTCCACGACGAGCTTGCGCGCCAGCGCGTTCACCACCGAGCTGCCCACGCCGTGGAGGCCGCCCGAGTGGATGTAGTTGCCCTGCTCGAACTTGCCGCCCGCGTGAAGGGTCGTGAGGATGACCTCCACGGCCGGCTTCTTGTATTTGGGCATGATGTCAACGGGGATGCCACGCCCGTTGTCCACCACCGTGACGCTGCGGCCGTCCTTGTGGAGCGTCACCTCCACGGTGGTGGCGAAGCCGTTGATGACCTCGTCCACCGAGTTGTCGAGGATCTCCCACAGCAGGTGGTGATACCCCGTGCTGTCGGTGCCGCCGATGTACATGGCCGGGCGCTTGCGCACCGGCTCCAGGCCTTCCAGGACCTGGATGTCCGCGCCTGTGTAGGTTTCCTTCTTCGTCGCCATGGCGTCCTCTGCCTAGTCCTTCTTCTCGGGCAACGGGATGAAGGTGACGGGGCGCGCCACCTCCTTCACGGCGTCGCGCTTCGACATCTCGTGGCCCTTGCCGCCGCGGCCCGTCACCCCGTACTTCGCCGGGGACAGGTGCAGCTTGCGGCCCTTCTGCGTCTCGAACTCCAGCTTCGCGTCCTTGTTCGCGGGCGGGACGACGAGGAAGTCCACCACCCGGTCGCTGTCGTCCACCTTGATGACGGTGACGCCCTTGCCCGGGCCGGCCAGCTCGTTGATCTCCGCCGCCTTGCACACCAGGGCGTTCGTCTTCTCCGTCAGCAGCGCCAGCAGGTCGCGGTCCCCCACCGGCTGCGCGCCGATGATCTCGTCGCCCTCCGCCGTCTTCGCGTAGCGGCGGCCGGCGCGCGTGGAGACCTCCACGTGCGGCTCCAGCGGGAAGCGCATGCCCAGGCCCTGCTTCGTCACGCCCACCAGCTTCTGCGGGCGCGGCAGCCGCGTGTCCAGCGACAGGGCGGACACCACGCGCTCGCCGTCATCGAACTTGAAGAACTTCTGCACCGGCTCGCCGTAGCCCGTGGACGCGGGCACGTCGTTGAAGCGGGTGACGTAGGCGGTGCCGAAGTTGCTGAACAGCACCAGGTTCGCCTTCAGGCTGCCGGCCAGCACCGCCATCACCGCGTCGCCCTCGCGCAGGCGCGTGGTGGACGGGTCCTTCACCTCGCGCACGCGCTTGATCCACCCGTCGCGGGTGATGACCACGTGCGCGTCCTCGTCCGCGATGAACGCGTCAGCGCTGAACTCCATCTCCTCGGCGCCCGCGCCCCCGATGCGGGTGCGGCGCTTGTCGCCGTAGCGCGTCTTCAGGTCGCCCAGCTCGTCGCGGACGGTGCCCCACACCTTCTTCTTGTCCTTGAGGATGCTCTGGATGCGCTTGATCTCCGCGCGCTTCTCCTTGAGCTCCTTCTCCACGACGAGGATCTCCAGGCGGGCCAGCTTGTAGAGCTTCATCTCCAGGATGGCGTCCACCTGGGCTTCGTCCAGCTTGAAGCGCGCGATGAGCTTCCTGGCCGCGTCCTGCTTCCCCTCGGACGCGCGGATGATTTTGATCATCTCGTCGAGCGCGTCGTAGACCTTCTCGAAGCCCTCGAGGATGTGGACGCGCCGCAGCAGCTCGCCCAGCTCGTGCTCGAAGCGCTTCGTCACCACGCCGAAGCGGAAGTCGAGGAAGTGCTGGAGGATGTCCTTGAGGTTGAGGCGCTGGGGCGCGCTCAGCTCCGGGTTGTCCTTGAGCGGCACCAGGCAGGTGAGGTTGACGCCGAAGTTCGTCTGCAGCGGCGTCTGCTTGTAGAGGTACGCCATCACCAGCTCGGGGTTGGCGTCCTTCTTCAGCTCCAGGACGATGCGCACGTCCTTGGTGGACTCGTCGCGCACGTCGGTGATGAGCGGCAGCTTCCGCTCGCGCACCAGGTCGCCGAACTTGGCCACCAGGGTGGACTTGTTCACCGTGTAGGGGATGGAGGTGATGACGATCTGCTGGCCGCCCCGCTTGAGGTCCTCCAGCTTGTACTCACCGCGGATGCGGATGCTCCCCTGGCCCGACTCGTAGATGTCGCGCAGCTCCTTCTTGTCGTTGAGGATCTGCCCGCCCGTCGGGAAGTCCGGGCCCTTGACCCACCGGAGCAGGTCCTTCGTCAAGAGCTGCGGGGTCTCGATGAGCGCCACCAGCGCGTCCACCAGCTCACCCAGGTGGTGGGGCGGGATGTTGGTGGCCATGCCCACGGCGATGCCCGTGGTGCCGTTCATCAGGAGCTGCGGCACCCGCGCGGGGATGACCACGGGCTCCTGGAGCGTGCCGTCGTAGGTCGGCCGGAAGGCCACCGTCTTCTTGCCCAGCTCCGTCAGCAGCTCGCTCGACAGGGCCGCCAGCCGGCACTCGGTGTAGCGCATGGCTGCTGCGCCGTCGCCGTCCAGCGAGCCGAAGTTGCCGTGGCCGTCCACCAGGGGGTAGCGCAGCGAGAAGTCCTGCGCCATGCGCACCAGCGCCTCGTAGATGGAGGCGTCACCGTGCGGGTGGTACTGACCCATGACGCTGCCCACCACCTTGGCGGACTTCTGGTACTTGGCGTCATGCGTCAGCCGGTGGTCGTGGTACATGCCGAAGAGGATGCGGCGCTGCACCGGCTTGAGGCCGTCCCGCACGTCCGGCAGGGCGCGCGAGGTGATGACCGACAGGGCGTAGTTGATGTACCGGCGGCGCGCCTCGTCCGCGAGCGAGGCAGGCACGGACCCGTCACCCCCGCCACCCGCGGCGCCGCCCCCGCCACCGCCGCCTCCCCCGGCTCCCTGCTTCTTTCGCGTTTTTGTTTCGGCTTCTGCGAGCATGGTCGTCAATCCACAGGTGAGAACGCCCCGCACCCCGAGCGTGGCGCGCGCGCCGCGCACTCCTCACGTAGGGGGCAGAGGTATGTGACAGGGCGCCGGAACTACCATGCCACCCTGACATTGGGAACGAATTCGGGGGGTTGCGCACTCTCCAACAACGCCCACCTATACGTCCGTCCAGTCCTGTCCGCCAGCAGAACTCCACTCCAACCCCGCGGAATTCCGAGACCGAAGCTGCTCCTGGCGGTGGGTGGGAGGTAGGGCTGGCCGGATGGCCGCGCCCCTGGCGTTCCGGGGGGGCTGGAGGACCTACCGGGGTGTGGCGTCGCGCGCCTTGCCCCACGAGCCGTCCTTGAAGATGCGCACGCCCTTGGCCGCCCCGCTTCCAATCATGCCGGGGATGGTGGCCTGGAGCGGCTTGCCGCCGGGCGGCTGGTACACCACGCGCGCCTTGCGGGCGGAGGGAAGGGTGGCGTTGGTGGCGTCCACCAGGAGGTAGACCGTCTCACCATCCACGTGGAGACGCTCGGGGTCCTGCCGGTGGTTGAGCTCGGCGAGCAGCTCCCCGTCGTCCACGGAGGACGCGCCGTTGCCGAGCGAGCGGACCTTGACCCGCAGCCAGCTCACGGACCCGGCACCCTCCTGCTTCGGGTAGTCGCGCACGCCCTGGATGACGATGGCGATGTCCGCGCCGTTGCCCGGCGCGTTCTGGGGCAGGCGCAGGCCCGTCTGCTTGCTGTTGTCGGTGTCGATGAGCAGCGTGGTGTTGGCGCAGCGGTTCTTGCACTCGTCGCCCCAGGGGACCTTGTCGAAGCGCAGGCGCATGGCGAAGTCGCTGCCCTGGGGGCCGACGGTGGCCTCGACGATGACGGGACGCTCTCCGTCCGGAGGCGCTGTGTAGCGGAAGGTGGGGCGCTCCTTGGCGGCGAGGGCGGTGCTGGCGAGCAGGGTGCAAAGGAGCAATGGGCGCTTCACGTAGGGACCTCCCCGGGGCAAAGGGCCTATTCAAGAGGGAAGCGGCCCGCGCCTTCAAGCCCCGGACGTTAGAGTGCAGGCTGAAGCGGAGGACGATTTCGCGATGCGTGAACCTTACGTGCGGCAGCTCAAGCTCGGGCCCATGGACAACTTCGTCTACCTGGTGGGGCCCCGGGATTCGGACGAGGTGGTGGTGGTGGACCCCGCGTGGGACGTGGACGCCATCGCGGAGGCGGTGATGGCGGATGGAAAGCGCGTGGTGGGCGCGTTCGTCTCGCACTGTCACTTCGACCACATCAACGGACTGCCCGACCTGCTGTCGAAGTGGGACGTGCCGGTGTACGCGCAGCGGGAGGAGGTCCAGTTCTCGCCGGAGCTGCGCGAGCTGGGCGGCGCGCTGCGGCCCGTGGGGCCCGGCGACGACGTGCGCGTGGGCTCGCAGGCGTTCCACGCGCTGCACACGCCGGGACACACGCCGGGCTCACACTGCCTGCTGGCTGGCGATGCGCTGGTCTCCGGGGACACCGTGTTCATCAACGGCTGCGGCCGGTGCGACTTGAAGGGCGGCAACCCGGAGGACATGTACCGCTCCCTGTCCCAGGTGCTGGCCAGGGTGCCCGACACGACGAAGCTCTACCCCGGACATGACTACGCGGACGTCCCGGTGACGTCCATGGAGACGGTGCGGAAGAAGAACCCGTACTTCGCCTTCGACAACGTGGACGCCTTCGTCGCGTTCCGTATGCGGCCCAGGAAGTAGCCGCGCCTGACGTGCCGCGCGGCGGTGACCGGTGTCGGGCGCCCAACGGGCGTTCACACCGAGGTCACGTTTACGGTGAGTGCGTGCCTGTCTATTGAATCGCGCCCGGCAGGAGGAGCCCTTCGCCTGCCGCGTATCCACGAAGTCCAGGCGTCGAGTCAGGAGCGTTCTCATGTTTCAGGAGCAGCTTTCGCCCCAGTCGCAGCAGATGTTCGGTGAGTCGATCAAGGAGCGGGTCATCGAAGCCGTTCGCGAGCAGATTGTCTCCGCGATTGAGGACCGGCTCGGCCGGGAGGTTCGTGAGCGTGTGGCCGAGGCCATCCGCCACTCGATGCCCGAGCGCGGCGGCGGCATGCCGCAGGGGTACGGGATGATGCCGCAGGGGTACGGCATGCACGAGCCCGAGCGCATCGCGGACGCGCTGTGTTCCCGCCTGGCGGACACCCTGCGCGAGCGCATCTGCTCCGTGGTGCATGAGCGCGTCCGCGACGCCATCCGTGAGCGGCTGGCGGACACGCTGCGCACGGCGATGCTCGAGCAGTGGCACGCGTCCACCGCGGGCTTCGGTGCGCCGGACGCGGACCGGCTGGCGGAGGCCGTGCGCGGCCGGATGATGGAGGCCCTGCGCGAGCGCATCAGCACGGCCACGCACGACGCCGTGCGCGAGGCCCTGCGCGAGCGCCTGGCCGACACGCTGCGCGCGGTGATGACGGAGCGCATGCCCGGCTTCTCCCCGAGCGACGCGGAGCGGCTCGCGGAGGCCATCCGCGGGCGGCTCGCCGAGGCCCTCCACGAGGGGCTCGTCTACAGCCTGCGTGAGCGCGTGCGTGAGACCCTGCGCGAGCGCCTGGGCGAGGGGCTGCGCGGCGTCATGGCGCGTCAGTGGGGCGGCATCGCGGCGGGTTCGTTCGACCCCGAGCGCGTCGCGGCGACGCTCCAGGAGCGGCTGTCCGAGGGGCTCCGGGAGCGCCTCAACTCGGTGGTTCGCGAGCGCGTCCGCGACGTGCTGCGCGAGCGGATGGGCGAGGTGCTGCGCAGCGCCATGGCCCACCAGCGGGGGATGATGGGGCCGGGGATGATGATGGGGCAGGGCGGCATGATGATGGGGCAGGGCATGCATGACGTGGAGCGCCTGGCGGATGCCATCCGCATGCGTCTGGCGGACTCCCTGCGTGAGCGGCTCATGAGCAGCATGCGTTCGGAGTTGGACTCGGCGCTGCGCTCCCAGCTTCCGGAGGCCGTCCGCTCCGCGCTCGGCGAGGCGATGCGCGCTGGTCCGTCCATGATGCCGATGCAGCACCACAGCGGCTCGGTCGACCCCGACCGCATCGCGAGCGCGGTGCGTGAGCGGGTGAGCGCCGACGTCCGCGAGCGCGTGGGCGACATGGTCCGCGAGCGCGTGTCCGAGGTCGTCCGCAACGAGCTGTCCAACGGCGTGCACGCGCCTCAGGCGTGATGCGCCGCCTCCCTGGAGGCGCGGTGGTGAGGTCCGCCGCCCGCCTCCGGGGAGCTTCTTCCGCCGTCCGGAGATGCGCCCGCGGCTCATGGCGGGACGGCGGCAGTTCCCACGGTGGCTCACTCTCCCTGGCGGGGAGTCAGGGGGCCCAGAACACCGGGCCACCGTTCCAGGTGGTGGTGAGTTCCATCTGCGCCTTGGCGTTCCAGGGGGAAGGCGTGGTGAAGCCGAGCCCCACGCCCGCGGGTTGCTGTGTACAGCCGGATATCAACATGGCGCCGCCCAGCAACATGGCCCACGAGAGCCGGCGGAGGGGCAGCTGCCCCCTGGGGTTCTCTTCACTTTTGCGGTTCATCAGGGCGCCTCCGCGGCAGTGGAAGACTCGAAGGGGTAGCGCTGGAGCGCGAGCACGGCGCCGCTCGGGTCGGCGATGAGCGCGAGCGAGCCGCCACGCGCATCCGGCCGGGGGGCCATCAGGACACGCCCTCCCAGCGCCTGGGCCCGGCTGGCGAGCGTCGCCGGGTCCTTCACGCGCACGTAGGTGAGCCAGTTGGGCCGCGCGCCCTTCACCGGGTTGGCGAGCACGCCGCCCCGGGGATGCGGCCCCTGTGCGAGGACATAGTGCGGACCTCCGCCCAGGGGGCGCTCACGGATTTCGTAGCCCAGCAGCGCCTTGTAGAAGCCCGTGGCGGCGACGGGGTCCTGGGCCAGGTACTCCATCCACAGGAACTGGCCCTCCAGTGGGACGCCCGTGTCGGCCGGGTCGCCGCGCCGCGAGCGCACGAAGCCCACCGCGGCGCCCTGCGGGTCGGAGACGACGGCGGCCCGCCCGATGTCGCCCACGTCCACCGGACCATCGAGCGTCCTGCCTCCCTGCGCGCCCACCTCGGCGACGGCGCGGTCCACATCGGGCACGGAGACGTAGCCGAGCCACACCGCGCCCTCGCGCTTCTCCGCGGCGTTCGCGGGATGGACGATGCCGCCAATCCAGCGGCCCTGGGAGCGGATGAGCGAGTACGGCCGGCGGCCGCCCCGGACGTCCGTGAACTCCCAGCCGAACAGCTCGCTGTAGAAGCGCTTGGCCGCAGCGGGGTTGTCGGTGACGAGGTCGTGCCAGACGAACTTGCCGTAGAGGGGGACGGGCGAAAGGGAGATGCCCGCGGGGGCTGAGCTGCTGGGCGTTGAGGCGCAACCGGCCACGGTGGTCGCCGCTGTGCCCGCGACGCACAGGCCGGTCAGCAGGAGTCCTCCGGGGAGCCACGCGGGCCACTTACCAGGGCGGTTCATCGTCTCTCCTCGTGCCGCGTCCAGGGCCGCTCGCGGGCTGGGTGGCCGGCGCGCTTGGAGCTCGACGAAGCAGGACGTGCCGGGAGCCTGGATATGGTGAGGCCGCACCCACGTGACAACCCGCGCGCCTCGGCTGTGCGACTCCGAGTGGGGCCGCTGTGCCCGGCGGGACACCGTATGACCCCGGCGCGCTACACCCGCCGCGCCCGCGCCGTGACGGAGGGCAGCTGCACCCCTCGGGGCCGGGCGTGGAGCGACATGTACGCCGCCACCGCGAGCAGGCCGATGGCGAGCAGCGACCACAGCGCCGCCCACACCACGGCGGGCACCCAGGTGAGGCCCGCCAGCAGCGCCGCGTCACTCTGCGCGCGCACGGCGCTGTTCCACAGGTCCGAGCGCAGATCGAACAGCGCGTACAGCGCGGTGAACGCCGCGATGAACAGGTTCAGCGCATCCACCAGCCCATCCGGCAGGAACTTCGCGCCCAGGCCCAGGACGACGGCCGTGCCCAGGCAGAAGAGCAGCGTGAAGCCGTCGCCCGCGTACAGCACGCCCATGACGGTCAGCCAGACGCTGGCGGTGCCCAGCACCCAGCGGCGCAGCCGGAAGCGGAAGGTGGCCAGCAGCAGCCCGGCCCCCGCCACCGCGCTCCCCAGATACCCCCCGGAGTAGACGGCAATCTGGGCGAGGGTGCCCGGCGGCAGGCGCGACAGGCACGCGCCCGACTCGTTGGCCGCCAGGTGGATGCGGTCCACCGAGCCCCCCACCAGCAGCGTCGCCAGGGCGTGCCCGCTCTCGTGCATCATCACCACCAGCACCTTCATGGGCCAGAGCGCGGGCGAATCCCAGAAATACCAGCCCACGCCCAGCATGAGGGCGAGCAGGGCCAACCGGCCGAAGTCGAGCTGTGCACCGCTGGCGGTCCGCATCCGTCGCTCCCCTCCTGGGACACCCCAACACTTAATCCCGGTTCCTCTTCCACGAAAAAGCCCGGCCTCCGGGGCTCGGAGCTTCCATTGAAAGGGGGTTCGCATGCGGGCGCCGGACGGAGTAGGGAGAGGACACCATGAAGAAGACACTCCTCCTCCTGTCGCTCGTGGCTGCCCCCGCTCTGGCCGGGGAAGGCAAGTGGACTCCCCAGCAGGTCCTGGAGCTGGACCCGGCGTGGCTGCGCGCCCAGGGGCTCCAGCTACCGCCCAAGAAGCTCTGGGACCCCAAGCGTGGCACCGGCCTGCTCGCGGGCGCGGTCAACGTGGGTGGGTGCACGGGAGCCTTCATCTCCGCCACCGGCCTGGTCATCACCAACCACCACTGCGCCTTCGGCGTCATCCAGGAGCACAGCACGCCCCAGCGCGACCTCATCACCCAGGGCTTCCTGGCCTCGAAGCGAGAGGACGAGCTTCCCGGCAAGGGCTCGCGCATCCAGGTGCCGCGCAGCTTCACGGACGTCACCCGGGACGTGCTCGCCGCGGTGCCCGAGGGCGCGGACGACATCACGCGCTACAAGGCCATCGACCGCAAGGAGAAGGAGCTGGTCGCCGAGTGCGAGAAGCGCCCCGCCACCCGCTGCCGGGTGGCGAGCTTCGACGGTGGCGTGAACTACACGCTGGTGGACGCGGTGGAGCTCACCGACGTGCGGCTCGTCTACGCGCCCCCGCGCGCGGTGGGCGAGTACGGCGGCGAGGAGGACAACTGGATGTGGCCGCGCCACACCGGCGACTTCGCCATCCTCCGCGCGTACACCGCGTCGGACGGCAGCTCCGCGCCCTACGGCGAGAAGAACATCCCCTACAAGGCGGAGTTCTTCTTCCCCCTGGCCACCCAGGGCGTGAAGCCCGACGACTTCGTCATGGTGCTGGGCTACCCGGGCACGACGTACCGCGCGCTGCTCGCGGAGGAGATGGCGGAGCGCGAGTCCCGGCTCTACCCCAGCATCCGTGACGTGTATGGCGAGGCCATCCGTATCCTGGAGGCGGTGGGGGAGAAGGACGCCGCGGGCAAGATCGCCGTTGCCTCGCAGCTCAAGGGCCTGCACAACGTCTACAAGAACGCGGGCGGTCAGCTCGCGGGCCTGAAGCGGGGCCGCATCGTGGAGAAGCAGCGCGACGCCGAGGCGGCCGTCGCCGTGTGGGCGCAGAAGGCCGGCGCGAAGTGGCAGCCCGCGCTGGAGGCCCGCGCCGCGCTGCTCGTCGAGCAGGCCGCCATCGCGAAGTCCTTCGAGCGGGAGTTCCTCCTGTCCGCGTCGTCGCGGCTGGCCCGGGGCCCCGCGCTGGCCATGACGGTGGCCCGGCTGGCCGCGGAGCGCGCGAAGCCGGACCTGGAGCGGCGCCCGGAGTACATGGCGCGCGAGCACGTCCGCATCCTGGACCGGCTGGAGCGCGAGCAGAAGAACGTCTTCCTCCCGGCGGAGAAGCAGCTGCTGCTGGCCTTCGTGCGGCGCGCGCAGGCGCTGGGCGCGGACGCGCGCATCGCCGCGGTGGACAAGCACTTCGGCAAGGCGTTCTCCGAGAAGGACGTCCTGGCGAAGATTGACGCCATGTACGCGGGCACCCGGGTGCTGACGCTGGAAGAGCGCATGAAGATGGCCGGCGAGTCGGTGGCGCAGCTCGAGGCCCGCAAGGACCCGCTGCTCGCCTTCGGCCTGGACCTGGCGAAGGAGCAGGCGGAGCTCGACGAGGTGCGCGACCGCCGCCAGGGCGCGTCGATGCGCCTGCGGCCGGAGTGGCGCAAGGCGGTGCTGGCGCACGCGGGCAAGCCGGTGGCGCCCGACGCCAACAGCACGCTGCGCGTCAGCTTCGCCAAGGTGCAGGGCTACTCGCCGCGTGACGGGGCCGTCTACACGCCGCAGACGACGCTGGCGGGCATGCTGGCCAAGCACACGGGCGCGGAGCCCTTCGACGTGCCGGAGAAGGTCTCCCGGGTGGCCGAGGCGAAGCGCTTCGGCGCGTGGACGGACAAGCGCCTGAAGGACGTGCCGGTGAACTTCCTCGCGGACGCGGACACCACCGGCGGCAACTCCGGCAGCCCCACCGTCAACGGCAAGGGCCAGCTGGTGGGCGTCAACTTCGACCGCGTCTGGGAGAACGTGGCCAACGACTTCGGCTACAACCCGGACGTGGCCCGCAACGTCAACGTGGACGTGCGCTACATCCTCTGGATGCTGGACCAGGTGGAGGACGCGGACGCGCTGCTGCGCGAGCTGGGCGTGCGCAAGGGCCGGCCGGTGGCGGGGGAGCCTCGCTGATGTCGGACGCGGCCGGCGGCCCGCCCCCCTTCCCGGCCTTCAAGCCGGAGGAGCGCGTGTGCGGGAACTGCAAGCTGTTCAGCCCGCAGTCGGTGGACGAGCGCCGCGGCTGGGTGGGGGCCTGCCGGCTGCACTCGTGGCGGGGGCTGTTCCCGCCGTCCGCGCCCACCTGTGACAAGTACTCGCCCCGGGGCAGCGCGGCCCCCGTGGCGGCGGAACCGGCGCGGACGCGGACCGCGCGCAGCGTGGCGCCGGTGGTGGTGCGGCGGCGCGCGGACCCCAACGACGTGGTGGACCTGGAAGGGTTGAGCATGACGCGTGAAGAGCTGATGGACATCTTCCGGGAGGCGTCCGGCATCGTGGACGCGCCGCCCCTGGCCAACAAATGGGAGGGCGGCACGTTGCGGCTGATACCGGCCAACGCGGAGCTCCAGCCGAAGGACATGCCCATCGACAGCCTGTTCCACAAGGTCGTCATGGTGCGCGACCGGCTGCGCGTGCTGGAGCAGAAGCTCAACGCGCACCCGAAGCTGTCCGACGCGGAGAAGGTGGAGCTGCAGAGCTACATCACCCGCGTCTATGGCTCGCTCACCAGCTTCAACGTCCTCTTCAAGGAGAAGGCGGACCAGTTCGTCGGCAGCAAGAGCGACGACTGAGCCCGCCCGCGCTCAGGGCTGCTGGCCGCGCTCTTCCATCAGGGAGAGCGTGCGCTGCCGGGCGCGGTGGAGCGTGCTCTTCACCGTGCCCTCGGGGATGCGCAGCAGCCGGGCAATCTCCGGGTAGCTCAGGCCGCGCACCTCGCGCAGGTAGAGCACCTGGCGCTGCTGCTCGTTGATCTCCTCCAGGGCCTCGCCGAAGTGGCGCTCCATCTCCGCGCCCACGGCGAGCGCCTCGGGCGACAGCGGCTCCTGCGCCTCGTGGCTCAAGCGGTCCCTGCGCTTGCGCGCCCGCAGCCAGTTGATGCTGCTGTTCACCATCACCCGGTGCAGCCAGGTGCTCCACGCCGCGCGGCCGCCGTAGCCCGGCGCGCTCCGGGCGAGCCGGGCGAACACGTCCTGGACCACGTCCTCCGCGTCGGCCGTGTCACCGACGATGCGCCGGGCAATGGCCAACGCGCGAGGTCGGTGCTCGCTATACAACTGGGACAGCGGCGGAAGCGCGCATGCCTGCATGACAGATGCCCTCCAGACACGCCGGGGATGGGCGTATAGGGCATGGAACGAACGAGCTGGCGGAAGGGTCTATCGCCCTTCAGGGCCAGGCTTCGCCGCGTGCGCAATTCCGGAGCGGGGCGTCCTTCGGCTGACACCCCCACCTCCCTGGAAGACGGCCTCTACTCCTGCTCGTCCTGCTTCGTGAGGCCCCAGTCCTTCAGCCGCTTGAAGAGGGTGGAGCGGGCCACGCCCAGCTCGCGGGCCACGCGCTCGCGGTTGTTGTTGTACCGGCGAAGCGCGGCCTCGACGATTTGCCGCTCCAGCTTCTCCAGCATCTGCTCCAGCGTCATGCCCGGCGGCAGCTCCGGCACGGCGATGCCCGTCTCCCGGTTCAGCTCCTGGTCGAAGCTGATGTCCCCCGCGTCGATGAGGGGGCCCTTGCGCAGGAGCAGCGCGCGGTGCACCACGTTGCGCAGCTCGCGGATGTTGCCCGGCCAGGCGTGGTGCTGGAGCCGCTCCAGCGCGGCGGGCGTGAAGCGCACCGTCTGGCCACGCGGGGCATAGGTGCGCACGAAGTGCTCGGCCAGGGCGCCCAGGTCCGTCTTGCGGCTGCGCAGCGGGGGCAGGTGCAGGGGGATGACGCAGAGCCGGTAGTACAGGTCCTCGCGGAAGCGGCCCTCGCGCGCCGCGGCCAGCAAGTCCCGGTTGGTGGCGGCCACCACGCGCACGTCCACCGTCGACGGGCGGCTGGCGCCCACGCGCTTGATCTCGCCGCCTTCCAGCGCGCGCAGCAGCTTCGCCTGGAGGTCGAGCGGCAGCTCGCCAATCTCGTCGAGGAACAGCGTGCCGCCGTCGGCCTCCTCGAAGGCGCCCTTGCGCGCGCCCAGCGCGCCCGTGAAGGCGCCCTTCTCGTGGCCGAACAGCTCGCTCTCGATGAGCTCCTTGGAGATGGCCGCGCAGTTGACGGGCACCAGCGGCCGGTTCGCCCGCTGCGAGCAGGCGTGGATGGCGCGGGCCACCAGCTCCTTGCCGGTGCCGGACTCACCCAGGATGGTCACCGCGGCGGAGGAGGGCGCCACGCGCTCGATGAGCTCCGCGAGCTGCCGCACCGACGGGTCGCCGCCGATGATGCCGTGGAAGGACGTGGGCTCCTTGCGCGTCACGGAGGCGGCGGGCTCCAGCACCAGCTCCGTCTCGCCCACGCGCAGCACGGTGGGCAGCGTCACCTCGGCGTCGAAGATGCGCACCGGGCCCAGCCACGTCCCGTTGGTGGAGCGCAGGTCCACCACGTGGAAGACGCCGTCGCGCCGGGTCACCTTGAGGTGCCGGCTGGAGGCGAAGCGGTCCTGGAGCACCAGGTCGCAGGCCGGGTCCTTGCCCGCGATGAAGCCCTCGCCGGTGAAGCGGTGCACGGACTCGTTGAGGCCCTGCTTCACCCGCACCTGGGCCGGCTGCCACCGCGGGGCTTGCGTGTCAGGGGCCTGGATGGACGTGGTGTGGCCCACCTCCGTGGCGACGTCCGCGCCCTCGCCGCCGCCGCTGAGGCGGAACACCGCGCGCCACTGGCCCAGCGCCAGGTCCGCGCCGTCCGTCAGCTCGCCCTGGGTGATGGACTGGCCCGCGACGGTGGTGCCCTTGCCGGACAGGTCCTCCACGCGGCAACGCTCGCCGTCCCACAGCAGCGCCACCTGGAGGCGGCTCACCTCGGGGTCAGGAATGGCGACGTCGCTGTGCTCCCCGCGCCCGAGCACCAGCCGGGCCCGGTCCACCGCCACCCGCAACACCTCCTCGCCACGACGAAAGAACACCAGCTCCGGCATCCCAGCCCTCTTGCGCAGTACAGACCGTCAGGCCTTTACACGCCCTGGTGTTCGCCTTTCAACCCCGCGCCCCGGTGGGCGCGGGGGCGCGAGCCGTCACCGGCGCGGGAGGAAGGTCGGCCGGTTGAGGAAGCCCGCGAGCCGCGCGGCGCGGAAGCTGGGGTCCTTCTTGTCCGGCGGGAGGATGGTGACGCTCGCCCCCATCAATCCCAGCCGCTTCTGGAACTCCGGGTCCAGCTTGATATTCACGTCCATGCCGGGCTCGCTGTACTCCAGCCGCTTGCCCAGCTTCAGCGTGCCGGTGGCCAATGCCTCCAGGTCGTTGCTCTTCAGGCGCAGCGACTCCACCGTGCCCAGGCCCTTGTCGAACTGGATGCGGCCATTGAGCGCGCCCAGGTCGATGCGCGGCAGGTCCATGGGCACCGCCGAGCCGCCGCCCATGGGGATGGCCACCTTGCCGCTCTGGATGACCAGGTTCCTGGCGTCCACCGTCAGCTCGCCGCTCGCCTGGGAGAGGTCCGCCTGCGCGCCGCTCTTGGGCAGCGTCAGCGCGAGGGCCGCGTTCAGCTCGCCCTCCATCTCCATGCCGGTGAAGGCCGGCAGGTTGCCGCCGGACGCCTTGAGTCCGCTGGCCGTCGCCTTGACGCGCGTGTCGCCCAGGAGGCCCACGGAGGCGCTCAGGGTGCCGCCCATGACGCTGGCGCGCATCGCGATACCCGGCGGGAAGAGGGCGGGGCGCAGCGCCACGCTCTCTAGCACCAGCGGCTCGCCGAGCTCCGCGGCGCCCAGCATCCCGCCCTCGCCGCGGCTGAGGGAGGCCAGCGTCTCCGCGCTGAGCGGCTGGGGCGGCTGGCTCACGCGCACCTGGGTGGCGGTGATGCCGAACAGGCCCGGGCGCAGCGAGCCGATGCGCACGGCGAGGCCGGCCTGCGCGGCCTCGCTCACGAGCCGCTTGCGGATGGCGTCGTACGGGAAGGTGATGAGCAGGCCCACCACGAAGGCCACCACCGCGAAGGCGGCGTAGCCGAGGAGGACCTTCCAGCGGACGGCTTTGGAGTCAGGGGACATGGGTCAGGGCTTCATCCGGTAGGTGGCGACAGTGGTCCACGCCGTCAGCGTGTCCGACGCGGGCCTCGGCTCGATGCGCAGCAGCTTCACCTTCACCACGCCCGGGCCGCTCTCCACCGTCTGGAGGAAGTCCGTCAGCCTGCGCAGGTCCACGTCCGTGAAGGTCAGCTCCACCGAGCTCTCCACGATTTTGCCGTCCCCCAGGCCCACCTCGCCCTTGGGCGTCATGTTGGGCACCTGGAGGCCGGCCAGCGTGGCCTTGTCCTCGATGTAGGTGATGAGCTGCACGTTGCTGGACGTGAGCTGCTGCTCCACCGACTGCCGGTTGGCCTGCGCCTCGCGGAAGCTGGCGGCCAGCGCGTTCACCTCCTGAAGCTTGGCCAGCTTGTCCTCGGTGCGCTTGCGGTAGCCCGCCGCGCTGTTGGTGAACGTCATCACCACCGCGAAGAGGATGAACACCAGCACCGCCGCGCCGGCGAGGGACACCATCCGCCGCTCGCGGTCGCTGAGCCGCTCGAACCACGTCTGGACGGGTGCGAAGACTTCCTGAAGTCGGGCCATGGTCAGCTCTCCCCTCCCTGCTCACCAGGGCATTGCACCTGGACGTCCAGGCGGAAGGACATCTTGCTGCCGTCCCGCGTCTTCTCCACCTTGCCCTGCCGGACGTCCTTGAAGCAGGCGTGGTTCTTGATGGCGTTGGACAGCGTGTCGATCTGCTTCGAGGAGTCCGTCTCCCCCTCGAGGATGACGCGGCCGAGGTCGATCTGGATGCGGGTGAACTTCACCGGCATCTCCTCCGGCACGCGCCCCGTCACCTCCGCCAGGAGGTTGACGGCCGTCAGCCTCGGCAGCGCCGCCGCCGGGCTCTCCACGCCCGCGAGCATGTTGAGCGCGCGGTTGTAGTCCTTCTCACAGCGGCCCAGGATTCGCTGGGTGGTGTCGCACAGCACGGCGTCCACCTGGGCCTCGCGCCGCGCCAGCACCGAGTTGCGCACCACGCCGAACGCGACGAGCAGCAGGATGAGCGTGGCCGCGAAGGACGCCAGCAGGCCCAGCTTGTCCTTCACGTAGTCGAAGTCGCCCTTGAAGGCGAACTCGCCCCGGCGGAGGTTGAAGCGCGGCGCGCGCGCGCCCGCCGCGTTGCCGCGCAGGGCCAGCGCGTACGCCTGGGCCGCCACCGGCTGCTCCGCCGCGGGGACGGTCTTCGCCGCGTCCGCTGGCAGGGCCAGCACCCGCACCGGCAGGTTCAGGTCCTTGGAGAGCTGCTCGGCGATGCCGGGCAGCTTCGCCGTGCCGCCGCACAGCACCACCGCGCCCACCTGCTGGCGCGTGCGGGCGGTGAAGGCCTTGAGGGTGGGGCGCAGCTCGCGCAGCATCGGCTGGAGGCCGCGCACGAAGGCGGACGCCGCGCGCTCCGCGTCCGGGCCCTGCGCCGCGCTGGCCACGGCGCCGTGCTGCTCCTTCCAGTGGTGCGCCTCCGCCAGCGACGTCTGGAACTCGGTCGCCAGCGCCTTGCTCAGGTCGCGCCCGCCCCCGGAGAAGGTGCGCGCGAACTGCACGCCGGTGCCGGGCGTCCCCACGGCCACGGTGGTGCGCTCGTGGCCGATGTCCACCACCGCCACCGCGCCACCCTCGCCGGCGCCCTGGAAGAGGCCGGGGTGCTGCAAGAGCATGTTCTGGTACGCGACCCCGGGGTGCGTGACGATGCGCGGGTCCACCTTCAGCTCCGCCAGGAGCGCCAGCAGCTCCGCCAGCTCCTCCTTGCGGACCACGCCCACCAGCAGCTCGCTGGCCTTCTCCTTGCCCTCCGAGTCCTTCTGGCCGACGACCTGGTAGTCGTAGACGACGTCGGAGATGTCGAAGGGCAGCTGGCTGCCGACCTCGAAGGGCAGCGTCGCCTCGATGCGCCTGGCGTCGGAGAACGGCAGGCCCAGCGCGTGCGTGGTGAGGGCGGGGCCGGGCAGGGCGACGACAATCTGGTCCACGTTGCCCGGCGGAAGCTGGCCGAGCAGCTCCTGCACCGCGGCGCGCAGCGTGTCGGCGCGCTCGCCCTCCTGGGCGCGCCGGACCTCGGCGAACCCGTGGGCGGTGTGCGTCTTCGTCTTCGCCTCCAGCACCACGCCCTTCACGGCGTGGCTGCCGAGGTCGAGGCCAAGGATACGGGCCATGCTATTCCTCTCTCCAATACAGGAGCCGGCCCAGGGTGTCGTCGAGCCGGATGACGGCGGTGAGCGTCTTCTGCACGCTGCCCGCTTCTCCCACAGATTTGATGGTGAACGTCTGACTCTTGTCGCCCACGAGCCGGTTTCCGGCCACGTTGGACTTCACGGCCGGGTCGACGAGGATGCCCGCCGCTTCCACCACCGCGACGAAGTCCTGCACGGACATCCCGAAGAAGCTGAACATGCGCGCCGCCCGGACGCGCTCGATGAGCTCGTTGAGGAACACGGGGTCCCTCAGGCGCGGGTCGGGCCGCGTCTGGTCCGCCACCGACATGATGGCCAGCCCCAGCATCACCGGGTCGTCCGTGTTGATGTTGGGACGCCGGTTGATGTCCGGGTAGACGGTGAGCCGGTCGCGGAACGCCGCCATGAACTGGTCGTTGATGCCGTGGACCCGGTACAGCTCGTCCACGCTGTCGAAGCGCGCGTTCTTCGGATGATAGCTCGGGTCATAACGGCTGTAGGCCGAGCCCTCATCCGAGAACCCACCCGGCAGCGGATTCACCGGGTCCACGGGGTTGAAGGCCGAGCCCGTCTTGTCGTCGTCCGCCCAGTCCTTGAGGGCCAGCAGCACGTCCTGGGGCGTGCTGCGCACCTTGTTGGCGTCGTCCCGCTCCCAGAGGAACTCGAAGCGCGGGTCGGACATCATGTCGATGAGCCGCAGGGCGGTGGGGCGCGCGTCTCCCGCGCCGGCGATGAGGCGGTGGACGTTGAGCTTCTCCTCCTCGTCGGTGATGGTCGCCAGGAAGCAGCCCTCGAAGCCGCCGAACGAGCGCAGGGTCATCTGCGAGGCCACCTCGCGCGCCGCCGGGTCCTCCTCCCCGTCATCCAACTGGAAGTTGCGGTCCTGGCTGGGCTCCAGCGCGGACATCTCCCCCGCGCCCGCGCCGCCGTTCTTCACCAGCCCCCGGAGCATGTGGCAGTCCACGCGCGCCATCTTGAAGAGCTGGATGTTGAGCGAGGACGGCTGCACCTGCCCGGGCTGCGGCGTCCCGCCGATGCCGAGCTGCGACAGGATGCTCGCCGGGTTGGGGATGGGCGTCTGGTCCACCTGCTTCTGGAAGCGCAGCAGCAGCCGCGACAGGGCGATGCCCGAGCGCGCCAGGTAGTAGGCGCGCACCTCGTCCCGCTGGTTGGCCGCCAGCTGCAGGTCCACGCGGCTGTTGTAGGCGAAGTCGGTGGCGATCACCGTCAGGATGGCGATGGAGACCACCGCGATGATGAGCGCCACGCCGCGCGAGCGCCGCGTCCGCCGGGCCCCGGGGGACAGGGGCCCGCGGCGGCGCCGGGGCGTCTGTGGGAGGAAGGGCAGGGGCATGGCTCAGTACCTCGGCAGCTCGGTGTTGAGCATGATTCGGGCCTGGGTCACGTAACGGGCCTCCTTGCCGGTTTCGTCCACCGCCACCACCGTGATGCGCACCCGGGTGGGCAGGATGGACTTGCGCTCGGTCCGCCGCGTGTCCCACTCGTCGTCCCACTCCTTCTTGTCCGAGTCCCAGTAGGCGAGCTCCAGCGACTTGACGCCCTCGAAGAGCACGTCCACGTGGCCGCCCTGGTCCATGCGCTCGTCGATGTTCGAGTTGACGCGCCGCTTGAGGTCCATGCGGCCACGGGCCTGCCGGTCCTCGCTCGCCTCCACGTAGTACTCGACGATGGCCTGGTCGGACTCCTTCACGTCCGTGTAGAGGCGCTGGTGCGCGAAGGTGGTGAACAGCAGCCGGTCGCGCTCGCCCACGAAGTTGGTGGGCCGGTCGTTCTGGTCGCGGAAGCGCGCGGTGTCGTACCGGTCGCTGACGAAGGCCGAGCCAATCTCGCGCCCCATGCGGTTCATGGACACCCGGACCTGGCGGTAGCGGTCCGCGTCCACCTCCACCGTCTCCTTCGCCGTCAGGCCCGTCTGGAAGGCCATGGCGACCACCGTGCCCATGAGCGCGGTGATGGCCACGGCCACCATGACCTCCATCAGCGTGAAGCCTCGCGTGCGGCGGCGCATCATGGGTTCCTCTGCCCGCCCAGCGGGTTCGCGCCGATGTTCCCCCGGCGCCCGCCCAGCTCCTGCTGGGCGTCCGACAGCCGGCGCAGCGGCTGGCGTGTCTCCGGGTCCAGCATGATGCCGTTGGGGCCTGGAATGGGGTTGGCCACGGGCCGTCCGTCCTGCGTCACCCACTGGTTGTCCGAGCCGCCCCCTTGCGTCGCGGCGGCGCCGCCGTTGCGGTCCGAGCCCGGCCCCAGCGACACCACGTGCGTCACCAGGTCGATGCTCTCCACCTGGGTGCCTTCCTGCCAGAAGACGGTGAGATGCACCTCGCGGACCGTCTGGGTGATCTGCTCCACCATCTGCGTGAACATGGGCTGGGCCATGCCCATGGCCGCGCCGCCCATGCCGCCCAGGCCCGCGGCCTGCGGGCCTCCGGAGGACGCGCCGTCCTTGCCGCCGCTGCCGCCGAAGAGGCCGGCGAGCCCGCCCAGCGGGTCACCGCCGGAGGTGTCGCCAATGGGCAGGTTGAAGATGGCGCCGATGAGCTGGTCCGGCGTCACCCCGTCCGTCTTGGGCGCGATGATGCGCGCCCGCCACTTGAACTGCGTCCAGCCCTCGTCGGAGAAGTCACCGGACTTCTCCTCGTCGTCGAGCTTGAAGCCGTCGTCATAGAGGTCCTGCTCCAGGTCCGTCATCTTCGACCGGGCCAGCAGGGACGCCACGGTGAGGCGCTTGGTGTAGACGTGGTTGGACACCGCGCCGGCGTTGAGGTCGAAGATGGCCATCAGCGCCAGCCCGAGGATGGCGAGCGCCACGACCACCTCCAGCAGCGTGAACCCGCGGGTGCGCTTCATCGCGGCACCTCCAGCGCTTCGGACACCACCTGCACCTTGCCGGTGAGGGGGGACACGTCCAGCGTCCAGACGTTGTCTCCCTGCTGGACGTACACGTAGGCCTTCTCCGTGTAGCCCTGCGGGAAGAAGTAGAGGTACGCCACGCCGCTGTCCACCGGCTGGCGCTGGTTGCGCGTCCACACGGAGACCTTCACGTCCGCGGGCAGCTCGCGCGCGGGGACCTCCTCCGACGTGTACGAGGAGAAGCGGGACGCGTTCTCCACGCGCAGCTTCTCGCCCTCCAGCAGCTCCTGCGCGCTGGGCGCGTGGGTGCCACCGCCGCCGCCCGAGGCCAGGTAGTTGCGCCGCTCGTCGCGGCCGGAGCCGCTGCCCCGGTTGCGCGCGGCGCGCTCCCGCTCGCTGTTGTCCGCGCGCAGCATCTCGTCGCGGTCCCTGGAGGTGGTGACGGCGCCCTCGGCGCACTCGGCGTGGTAGCGCGTGGCCTGCTCGCTCTTCGGGTCCGGAATCTCGAACACCAGGCGGCACGTCTGCCCGCGCAGCGCCGCCGAGTCGTAGAGCGAGCGGATGAGCCCGGCGAGCTCCCCCGCGCTGCCCTTGGCCTTGGCCCCGGTGATGGAGCCGATGCCCATCACCGCCGCCGAGAACAGGATGGCGACGATGATGATGGCGATGGAGATCTCGATGAGCGTCAGGCCGCGCTGCGCCCGGTGGAGCGCGCGGGCGCGCCGCGTTCGGGGCCGCGCCCTCATGGCTGGTCCCACCCCGCGGCCAGCACGCCTCCGCTGCTCAGGTCCGCGTCAGGCCCCGTGCCGCCCGGCTTGCCATCCGCGCCATAGGAGACGACGGCGCCCGCCTGTCCGTTCATCCAGTACACGTAGGGGTGGCCCCAGGGGTCCACCGGCACACGCTCCAGCAAGCGGGCCTGGATGAGCGGGGTGAAGCCTTCCTCCTTCGAGGGGAAGTGGCCCATCAGCCGGTGATGGGACTTGAACAGGCCCTCCAGCCGGCGGATGTCCGTGCGGGCCCGGCGCTGGTTGGCGTCCAGCATCCGGTCCTCCGTCAGGTAGACGAGGGTGAAGGCGAGCCCCGTGGAGACCAGGAAGATGGCCCCAAGGAGCAGCCGCCCCAGGCGCTGGCGGCGGCTCGGCCCTCCGGTCGAGGGCGTCGGGGATGGATTGGCGGTGTGCTCGTTCATGCCCAAGCCCGGTCAACGCGTGGCGCGCGCGACTTCTTCGTTACTTGTTGGCGCTGGCCGCCAGGTCCGCGGAGGAGATGTCCGCGTCGCTGCCCTCGCCGCCAGACACACCGTCCGCGCCGTAGGAGATGATGACCGGCTTGCCGCCCTCGTTGATGTACACGTAGTCGTTGTTCCACGGGTCCTTGGGCATCTGCTCGAGCGCCTGCGCCTCCACCAGCGCCTGCAGGCCCGAGGCCGTGTCGGGGTACTTCCCCTTCTTCGTGTAGTAGAGCTTCATTGCGGACTGGATGTTCTTGATGTCCAGCGCGGCCCGATCCCTGCGGGCGGCCTCCAGCTGCGGGATGACGGCCACGCCCACCGCGGCGGCGATGAGGCCGAGGATGGTGATGACCACCATGATTTCGATGAGCGTCATGCCGCGGTTGCGGCGCTGCTTCTTCTGCTGCTTCTGGCTCTGGCGCATGTGTTGTCTCCATCCCGGGTGACTTTCTGGCAGGTCACCCTCTGGTTCTCGTGTCTTCCTGTCAGGGCGTCCGGAGGCCGTCCGACACCCCGGCGGGCGGGCGCGGCTGCTGGGGGCCGTACAGCCGGGCCCCCACGGTGAGCAGCGCCGCCGCCATGGCGACCATCGCCGCCAGGGTGATGCGTTGAATCCAGCGGTCCGCCATGTCGTTCATCATTCCACCACACCTCACCGGATGGCCGAGTTCACCTGCAGGATCGGCATCAGGATGGAGAGCGCGACGAATGCAATCACCGCGCCCATCACCACGATGAGGAGGGGCTCCAGCAGCGAGGTGAGCGCGCTGATGCGCACGTTCACCTGGGTCTCGTAGTTGTCCGCCACGCTGGTGAGCATCTCCTCCAGCTGGCCGGAGCGCTCACCGATGGCGACCATGTGGTAGACCAGCGGCGGGAACTCCCCAGAGCGCTTCAGCGGGTTGGCGATGCTCTCGCCCTCGCGGATGGAGTCGCGGGCCTTCTCCACCACCTCGGCCAGCACGGTGTTCGTCATGATGGCCTTGACGATGTCCATGGCCGCCAGCAGCGGGACGCCGCTCTTGAGCAGCGTGGACAGCGTGCGGGCGAAGCGGGAGATGGACAGCAGGCGCACCAGGTTGCCCACCACGGGGGCCTTGAGCGTGAAGCGGTCCCACTTGGGCTTGCCCGCGGGGCTCTTCGTCCAGCGCATGAAGAGCACGCCGGCCAGCACCATCATCGGAATGAGGAGGAACCACCAGTCCTGGAAGAAGTTGCTGGAGGCGATGAGGATGCGCGTGCTCAGCGGGAGGGTGGCCTTCATCGTCTCGAAGATCTTCGTCACCTTCGGCACCACGAAGACCATGAGGGCCACGAGGATGCCGCCGCCCACCAGCATCATGATGGCGGGGTAGAGCATGGTGCTGAGGATCTTCTGCTGCAGCCGGGCCTGGTTCTCCGTGAAGTCCGCCAGGCGCGTGAGCACCGCGTCCAGCGCGCCGGAGGCCTCGCCCGCGCGCACCATGTTGACGTAGATGCTGGGGAAGATCTTCGGGTGCTGCCCCATGGCGTCCGCCAGGGACGAGCCCTCGTTGACGCGCTGCTTGATGTCGGAGAGGGCGCGCTTGAAGCGCTCCTTCTCCACCTGGTCCACCAGCGCGCTGAGCGACTCCACCAGCGTGACGCCCGCGCCCAGCAGCGTGGAGAGCTGCCGGGTGAAGATGGCCACGTCATCCGTGTTGACGCGGCCCCGGCCCAGCTTGCGCAGGTCGATGTCGCGGGCCACCAGCGCGGCGTTGGCGCCCTTGGCCACGGCGGCGCGGCTGCCCTCGGCCTGGCCCAGCACGTCCGTGAGGAAGATGCCGTCGGCGCGCAGCTTGGACCGCAGCGACTTGGGCGAGTCCGCCTCGAGCAGGCCCTTGATCTGCTTGCCCGCGGAATTGAGACCTCTGTACTCGAAGACCGGCATGGCTCAGGAACCCCCGGCCCCTCCCAGGGAGGAGCTGTCGGCTACATGTCCTCCTGGGTGATGCTGAGCACCTCGGCGATGGTCGTCTCGCCCAGGGCAATCTTGCGCGCGCCGTCATCGAGCAGGGTGGTCATCCCCTTGCCCGTGGCGGAGCGCTTGATGGTGGACGCGTCCACGTTCTTCAGCACCAGCTGGCGCACGTCGTCATCCACGGGCAGGAACTCGTAGATGCCGGTCCGGCCGCGGTAGCCGTTGCGGTTGCAGGAGGGGCAGCCGGCGGCCTTGTAGATGCGGTCCACGCCGTAGCGCTCCCGGAAGGAGGCGCGGTTGTGGCCCAGCTCCTTCAGCTCCGCGTCGGTGGGCTCATAGACGACGCGGCAGTCCGGGCACACGCGGCGCACCAGGCGCTGGGCCAGGATGCCGGTGAGCGAGGACGCCACGAGGAAGGGCTCCACGCCCATGTCCACCAGACGCGTCACGGCGCCGGCGGCGTCGTTGGTGTGCACCGTGGACAGCACCAGGTGGCCCGTCAGCGAGGCCTGGATGGCGATCTCTGCCGTCTCCTTGTCGCGAATCTCACCGACCATGATGACGTCCGGGTCCTGGCGGAGGAAGGAGCGCAGGCCCTGGGCGAAGGAGAGGCCGATCTTCGGGTTGATGGCCATCTGGCCAATGCCCTTGAGCTGGTACTCGACCGGGTCCTCGACGGTGAGGATGTTGAGGTCCGGCGTGTTGATCTTCGACAGGGCGCCGTAGAGCGTCGTCGTCTTGCCGGAGCCGGTGGGGCCCGTCACCAGGACGATGCCGTGCGAGCGCCGGATGACGGCTTCCATCGACTCGAGCGTCTTCTGGCTCATGCCGATTTCGGCCAGGTCCAGCAGCGTGGCCGACTTGTCCAGCAGACGCATGACGATGCGCTCGCCGTGCGACGTGGGGATGGTGGACAGGCGGATGTCGATGTCGCGGCCGGCCAGCTTGATGCGGATGCGGCCGTCCTGCGGCAGGCGCTTCTCCGCGATGTTGAGCTGCCCCATCACCTTCACGCGGCTGACAATGGCGTTCTGGTAGCGCTTGGGCGGCTTGATGACCTCCTGCAGCACACCGTCCACGCGGAAGCGCACCATCAGCTCGCGCTCCATGGGCTCGATGTGGATATCGCTCGCGCGCTCCTTGGCGGCGCGGAACAGCACCGAGTTCACCAGCCGGATGACGGGGGCCTCGTCGTCCTCGTCGAGCAGGTCCTTGGGCTCGTCCAGCTCATGGGCGATGGCGTCCAGGTCCTGCGTTTCCATCTCGTCCACGAGCTGCTCGGTCTCGTTGACGGAGCGGTCGTAGACGCTGTTGATGGCGTCGGTGATGGTGGAGGCCAGCGCGATGCGCTGGCTGATGCTGCTTCCCAGCAGCACGCGCACGTGGTCCAGCGCGCCGGTGTCCAGCGGGTCCGCCACCGCCACCGCCACCGCGTCCCCCTCCATGAACAGCGGGAGGATGTGCGATTGCCGGGCGAAGTTGATGGGGATGCGCTTGACCAGCTCCGCGTCCACCTCCTCGGTGAAGATGCGCGCCAGGTAGGGCAGGTCCAGTTGATGGCCCAGGGCCTTGGCCACGTCCTCCTCGGAGACCGCCTTCATCCCCACCAGGGCCTCGCCGATGCGCTGACCCTTCTCCTCCTGGAGGGCGAGCGCCTCCTGGAGCTTCTCCTCGGTGAGCGAGGGGACGAGGGCGCGGAGGATCTCCCCCAGCGGCCGGCCACAGAGGTAGGCCTGTCCATGGGAGATGAGCTGGGTGGCGCCGTTGCGCGGGTCCGCCGCGACGGGCGCGGAGCTCGGGAGGGTGGGATCGGCGGTGAGGTTCATGGCGTCTGGTCCCCCACGTCCGGCTGGATTCGCAGGTGCTCGGCGTCCCCTTCCCGCGGGGCCGGAATGGCCTCGGGAGAGGGCTGCTCGAAGCTCTGCGAGGGAGGCGCGGCGGGCACTGAGTCCTCCGAACCATCCGGAGGCGGCATGCCTTCCCGCACCGCCGGTCCACCCTCATCCAGCTCGGCGCCGGGCGCCTGCCGGCGGGAGGAGGGCACGGCCCCCGGGCCCCCGGGCGAGGGCGCCGCTGGAGTGAAGATGCGCTCGCCCGCGGTGCCCGGACCGCCGTTCTCCGCGCGCTGCTCCTCCTGCGTCACCTTCTGGCCCATGCGCGACAGCGGGCCGGGCTTGCGGCTGAAGTCCACCGACACGTCGTAGCCGGGCACCTGGCCGTAGAACTGCTCCACGAACTGCTGCCGCTCCTTCATCTTGCGCTCGAAGATGATGCGGAAGTCCTCCGGCCCGCGGATGATGTAGGGCGTCAGGAAGAGCAGCAGGTTGGTCTTCGTCTTGCGGCGCGTGGTGTCGCGGAAGAAGTGGCCGAGCAGCGGGATGTCGCCCAGCAGGGGCACCTTGGAGACGCTCTCCAGCGTGCGGTCCTGCATGATGCCGCCAATCACCAGCGTCTCCTGGTCCCGGGCGATGACGGTCGTCTTCGCGCTGCGGCGGGACGTCGTCGGGCCGAGCACGGGGTCGGTGGAGGCGATCTCCTCCGTCTGCTGGTTGATGACGAGGCGGATGTAGTCGCTCTCGTTGATCTGCGGCTTCACCGTCAGCTTCAGCTCCACGTTCTGGCGGGTAATGGGGGCGTAGAGCGAACCCAGGCCGCCCAGGCCGCCCAGCAGGCCCGCGTTGAGGCCGCCCGCGACGCCGCCGGTGCCCACGCCGCCGGTGAGCGAGCCCAGCGAGGACGGGGAGAAGCCGGACTGGAAGGGCACGTTCTGGCCCACCGTGATTTCCGCCTCCTCGTTGTCGCTGGTGAGGATGTGCGGCGTGGAGAGCACGTTCACGTCCGAGCTCTGCTGCATGGCGTGCAGCACCACGCCGAAGGCCGGGATGCCCAGCTTCTCCAGCGCGGGGATGACGGGGCCCTGGATGCCGGCGAGGAAGCCGCCGTAGGAGGCCAGGCTGGTGAGCGACAGGGACGGCGGCAGGCCGTTGCCGGAGGTGTTGGTGCCGATGAGGCCGGGCACCGCGCCGTTCTCCGTGCTCAGGCTGAAGCCGCTGTGCAGGTTCATCCCGAGCCGCGCGTTGCGGTCCAGGTTGACCTCCATGATGACGGCCTCCACGAACACCTGGCGGCGCGGCTTGTCCAACTGCTGGATGACCTGGACGATGTTCTTGTAGTCCGCCGCGCTGGCGACGATGACCAGCGAGTTGCTGCCCTTGTCGGCCGAAATCTTCACCTCGCCGCTGAACAGCTCAGCGGCCTGCGTCGTGGTGGGGCCGGCCGGGGTGCCCGGCGGACGCTGCGGCGTCGGCACGCGGCCGCGGGTGGGGGTGCCGGTGCCCTGGGCCAGGGACTGGAGCGTGCTCGCCAGCTCCTCGGCGTTGGCGTTCTCCAGGTAGTAGACGTTGATGCGCCCGCCGCCGCTGGTGGGGATGTCGATCTGCCCGACGATGTCCTGGATGCGGGCGAAGGCCGCGGGGCTGGCGACGATGATGAGCTTGTTGGTCCGCTCGTCCGGGATGATCTGCGACAGCGTCACCGGACCGCCGGAGGTGCCCTCCTGACCGGCCTGGGTCTGGGGGGCCGGCGGGGTGCCGGGGGGCATGGGCCGCCCCGCGGGCTGGCCAGGGCGCGCACTCTTGGACTCGAAGAGGCGCTGCACCGTGTTGGCCACGTCCTGCGCGGAGGCGTACTGCACCTGGATGATGCGCATCTCGTCGCTGGCGGCGCGCGTGTCCAGCTGGTTGATGATGCGCTCCAGGCGGTGGATGTTGGAGCCCACGTCGTTGACGATGATGGTGTCCGGCGGATACGGAATCGTGTCGCCGTCCTTGGACACCAGCTGCTGGAGCACGCCGCGCAGCGGCTCCACCTCCACGTTCTGCACGCGGAACAGCTTCGTCACCATCTGCTCGTTCGTCGTGTACGGCTCCCCCTCCTCGACGATGGTGGGGATGGGGTTCTGCTTCGCCGAGCGCTTGTCGACGATCTTCATGAACCGGCCGTACTGGTAGACGGCGAGCCCGTTGGCGTCGAGCGCGGCGAGGAAGGCGGAGTAGAAGGCGTCCGCGTTGACCTCCACCCGGCCGTTTTCGGGGCCGATGATGGAGATCTTCCCGCGCACGTTCTCCGGCAGGATGAAGGTGCGGCAGGTGGCGTCCGCCACCGTCTGGACCAGCTTCTCGATCTCCACCTTGTCGAAGTAGATGCCGTAGCGGGCGTTCCGGCGGGCCTCCTCGCAGGTGGGCGTGCGGCGGGGGCCCGTGGCGGCATCAGCGGCGCCGGAGGCCTGAGGGGTGATCGTCCGCTCCCCGGTGGTTCCGGAGGGCGGTGAGCGGCGCTGGGCCTGCGCGGGGATGGCGAACGCGAGGCACAGGCAGAGCATCCAGGACGGGAGCGTCTTCATGGAGGAGCGGGCGCTACGGCGGTGATTAACGGACGTTGTACGACTTGCGGATCGGCGCACCGTTGCGCTCGATCTCGATCTCGATTCGGGCTGCGTCCTTCATCTTCGAATAGACCTCCAGCGCCTTCTCCGGGCTGTTGAGGTCGAATCCGTTGATGCGGCGGATGACGTCGCCGTTCTGGACGCCAATCTTGGAGTAGATGGAGTCCGGACGGATGGAGAAGAGCTTGAAGCCCACCGCCTGACCGTCCTTGAACGCGGGCACGATGCGCGCCTGCATGGCGACCTGGTTGAGGTTGTTGAGCGTCTTGTCGATCTCCGCGCGGGGGACGTCGTACTCGTTCTCGCTGGTGGCGCGGATGCCGCTGGCGTCGTTGCTGGGCGGCGCGGTGTTGGCCTGCGCCACCGGGGGCGAGGGCGGCACGAAGGCGCCGTCACCCGGGTTGCCGTCGATGTACTCGCGGCGGCCCGCGTTGATGATGATGACGCGCTCGCGCTCGATGGTCTCCACGGTGGCCCCCTGAATCGTGTTGCCCACCATGAAGGTCTGCGAGCGCTGGGTGACCATGTCCTGGATGGAGGCGAAGGACCACTCCGGGTTGCTTGCCACCAGCGTGCCGAGCAGCTTCACCCGCATGCCGCTCTTCACCGGCGCGGCGTTGGGGTCCACCTCCGCTGACGCGCCGCCGTTGGGCTCATGGACCTCGGGCTCCGGCTCGGGAATCTTGATGCCCGTCAGCCGTGACAGACGCTCCAGGTCGAGCATCGCCACCGCCGCCTCGTTGCGCCTCGGCTGCGACGGCGTCCGGGCGGACGAGCCCCCGGTGGGAACGGGGGAGACGGCGGACTCGATGAACAGGTTCACCGTGCTCGCGGCCAGCACGCCGACGAGCAGGATGAACAGCAGGTTCACTGTCCAGAAGTACTTTCGAAAGAAGAGTTCCATCACGCTTCCGGTAGAAAGCCAGACCCTCATTGAGCAAGTCAGGTGCCATCGCGGGCCAGGCGGGCATGACAGGGGCTACGGCCAACCACTTGGAATTATTCCGGAATAGCAGGCCCCTCTGACGTGGGGAGCCGCTCTCGAAACCCCGCCGGACAAATTGTCAAAGGCGGGTGGGGGCCGGTGTGACGCCCTGTCAGTCGGCGGCGTCGGGGCCGGAGGGCGGGTGGGCCGGAACGTCCCCGGTGGCCTGCTCCCGCTCCAGCTTGCGGTAGATGGTCCGCGCGGCGATGCCCAGCAGCCGGGCGGCCAGCGTCTTGTCGCCCCGGGTGTGGCGCAGCGTCTCGTGGATCACCCGGCGCTCGATCTCCTCCATGGGCGTGCCGATGGGGATGACGAGCTGTCCGGCCGAGCCCAGCGGGCCCTTGCGCACGGACTCGGGCAGGTCGCTGGCCTCCAGCACCTCGCCGCGCGCCAGCACCACCGCGCGCTCCACCGCGTGCTCCAGCTCGCGCACGTTGCCGGGCCAGGCGTAGTTCTCCAGCACGCCGAGCGCCTCCTGCGAGAAGCCGCGCAGCACCTTGCCATTCTTGGCGGCGAAGCGGCGCAGGAAGGCGTCCGCCAGCAGGGGGATGTCCTCGCGGCGCGAGGCGAGCGCGGGCACGCGGATCTCCACCACGTTGAGGCGGTAGTAGAGGTCCTCGCGGAAGCGCCCCTCGGCCACCTCCTTCTGCAGGTCCTTGTTGGTGGCGGCCACCAGGCGCACGTCCACCTTGACCGTCTGCGTGCCGCCCAGCCGCTCGATTTCGCCCTCGGCCAGCGCGCGCAACAGCTTCACCTGGGCGGGCAGGGGCATCTCTCCCACCTCGTCGAGGAAGAGGGTGCCGCCGTGGGCGCGCTCGAAGCGGCCCTCGCGGCGGGCCACCGCGCCGGTGAAGGCGCCGCGCTCCACGCCGAAGAGCTCCGCTTCCAGGATGTTCTCCGGCAGCGCGCCGCAGTTGACGGCGATGAAGGGGCCCCGGGCCCGCTGGGAATACTCATGCACCGAGCGCGCGGCCAGCTCCTTGCCGGTGCCGGACTCGCCCAGCAGCAGCACCGTGGCGGTGGAGGGCGCGGCCTGGCGGATGGTGTCCAGCATGGCGCGGAAGGCGGGGGACTGCCCCACCATGGCGCGCCCACCCGCGGCGTTCATCTCCGCCAGCTTCGCCTTGAGCGACTGGTTCTCCGCCACCAGCGCCCGCTTCTCCAGCGCCTTCTGGATGGCCTTCACCAGCGCGTGGCGCTTGAGCGGCTTGGTGATGAAGTCGTAGGCGCCGTCCTTCATCGCCGCGACGGCCGTCTCCACCGTGCCGTAGGCCGTCATCAGCACCACTTCCACGTCCGGGCGGATGGCGCGCGCGGCGCGCAGCAGCTCCTGGCCGTCCATGTTGGGCATCATCAGGTCGGTCACCATGGCGGCGACCTCCGGCCGGCGCAGCAGCTCCAGCGCCTCCGTGCCATTGGCGGCGGCCAGCGTGGCCATGCCCTCGCGCTGGAAGATGCGGACGACCGAGTCGAGGTTCGCGCGGTCGTCGTCGACGACCAGGACCGTGGGGGATGTCATGTCGGGCGCTAACTCCTGCAATCCGTGTTCCCTACGTTGATTCCTCATCCGGCTCCAGGGGGCCGCCGCCCATGCGGCCGATGTCCTCGCGCCGGACCTTGTCCACGTTGAACTTGCGGGCGCTGGCCAGCATCCGGTCCACGGTGGCATCGAAGTCCGGCTTGCCGCCGTCCTTGCGGAAGCGCAGGAAGTTGATGCGGGCGACGACGAAGTTCTTGAGGTACGGGCTCTGGAGGCCGCGCGCCTTGAGGGCGTCCACGACGGCCACCACGTCGTCGTCCAGCTCCAGCAGGCGCCGGGCCCGGGCCTCGCGCAAAGGCAGCGCCTCCTGGAGGGGCATGTCGAGGAAGTCCTCGGCCGCCTTCACGAAGGGGTGGTAGGCGCCGGCGGAGAAGCGGGGGCGCTGCTCGTAGGCGGCGCCCAGGGTGATGAAGGCGGGCTCCTCGAAGAGGGGCGCGAAGGCCGTCTCCGGGCCCTTCCTCCCGGCGCCCACCAGGCCGCGGTACATGCGGATGACCTCCAGCGAGCGCTCCTTGAGGTTGTGGGCCTTCTCCGTGTTGAGGGCGAGGATTTGATAGGCCACGTCCTCCTCGGGCAGCACCAGGGCGACGATGGCCTTCGCGCCCAGCATCCGGCTGGCGTTCAGGCGGTGGTTGCCGTTGGGCGTCCAGTAACGGCTGTCCTTGCGCACGGCGATGACGGGGTCCAGGAAGCGGTCCAGCCGCTCCATGGCGCCGGCCAGCCGCTTCACGTGGGGCTCGGACACGTCGCGCTGATAGGGCGTGGGCTCCACCTTGTCGATGGGGAGCACGGCGAACACCACCGGGTGGCCCCCCAGCGGGTCGCGGTAGACGCCGAGCACCTCACCGCCATCCTCGCGTACCGCCTCCAGCAGCTCGGTGGGGTACTCCACCGAGTCGCTGGCCACCTCGGCGGGGGACAGGCCGCGGGACTTCGGCTCCGCCTTCTTGCGGCGTGGCTTGCGCGGCGTGGCCGCCTTCTTCGCGGCGGGGGACTTCCGGGCGGATCTGGCTGCCATGGGCTGCACCCTCCTCGTGTTGCTCGGCCGTTGTACGAGGGGGGCCTGACACGTCCCCCCACCGGGCCACGGTAGGGAGACGTGGCGGGTCGGGCTACTCGCCCGAGACGGTGAGCTGCCGGAAGCGGACAGTGGGCGCGCCCACCGCGCCGCCGCGGAACTGGAGGTCGCTGCCGATGCCGTCCAGGTCCTTGAGCATCTGCAGCAGGTTGCCCGCCACCGTCACCTCCTGGACCGGGTGGGTCAGCTCGCCCTTCTCGATCCACAGGCCGTTGGCCCCAGCGGACAGCTCGCCCGTCACCGGGTCGGTGCCGTGGCCGAGCAGCGCGGTGACGTAGAAGCCGCTGTCCACCTCGCGGACCAGCGCCTCGGGGGACGCCGTGCCCGGCTCCAGGTACAGGTTGCTGGTGCCGATGGAGGGCAGGCTGCTGTAGCTGCGCGCCGCGTTGCCGGTGGTGCGCGCCTTCGCCTTGCGGGCGGTGAAGGCGTCATAGAGGAAGGACTTGAGCACGCCCTGCTCGATGAGGGGCGTGCGCCGCGTGGGCACGCCCTCGCCGTCGAAGGGCGCGGTGGCCAGGCCGCGCGGCATCAGGCCGTCATCCACCAGCGAGACGTGCGCGCCCGCCAGGCGCTTGCCCAGCAGCGGGGCCAGGAGGCTGGCCTTCTGGTACACGGCGTTGCCGTCCGCCGCGCCCGCCACGTCGGACACGAAGGACGCGGCCACCTGCGGGTCGAACAGCACCGGCACCTGCTGCGTCTTCACGCGCCGGGCGCCCAGCATCCGCACCGCGCGGCGCGTGGCCTCGCGGCCGATGGACTCCGGGTCGTCCAGGTCGTCGAGGAAGCGCCGGTAGTCCATCCAGTAGCCCGTCTGGAGCCCCTGGCCATCCGATGCCACCGGTGCCGCGTACAGGTACACGTAGGTGCCCGAGTACGCGCCCGTCATGCCCTCACTGGAGGCCATGTACACCTCGGACACGAAGTCCCCCGCGCCCACGCCGTTGAAGGCGATGACGCGCGAGTCCTCCGCGCGGGCGGCCTTCTCCACCTCCAGCGCCGTCTTGATCTTCCAGTCCCCGGGGAGCTCCGCCACCTTCGTGTCGAAGAGGAGGCCGGTGTCCCCGAAGCGGCCCAGGTCCTTGCTGGAGGGCAGGCCATTGAGCTTGCTGGGCGCGGCGGCCTCGGCCAGCTTCAGCGCCTGGTCCACGATGTGGTCCACCGCGGCGGGCTCGAAGTCGGACGTATAGGCGAAGCCCAGCCGGTCCTTGAGCACCACGCGCACGCCCACGCCCTTGCTGGTGGACTGGGTGAGGTCTTCTATCTGCCCCTGGTGCACGCGCACGCTGCTCTGGCGGCCCACTTCCAGGAAGGCCTCGGCCTGACGGGCGCCCTTGCGGCGGGCGCGCTGGACGATTCGCTTCGCGAGCTGCTGGTAGTCCATGATTGGCGCTCCTCCTCAGGCGACCTTGGTTCCGCCGACGGTGATGTTGTCGATGCGCACGGTGGGCAGGCCCACGCCCACCGGCATGGACTGGCCATTCTTCCCACACACGCCCATGCCGGGGTCCGGCATGGGGTCGCAGCCCACGCGCGACACGTTCTTCAGCGCCTCCGGCCCCACGCCGATGAGCGTCGCGTTCTTCACCGGGCGGCCCAGCTTGCCGTCCTCGATTTGATAGGCCTCGCTGACCTCGAAGACGAAGTTTCCGTTGGTGATGTCCACCTGCCCGCCGCCGAAGGTGGCGCAGTACAGGCCGCGCTTCACCTCCTTGACGATGTCCTCGGGGGCGTGGTCGCCCGGCGCCAGGAAGGTGTTCGTCATGCGCGGCATGGGCAGGTGCTTGAAGGACTCGCGCCGGCCGCTGCCGGTGCTGCGCTGGCCCATGATCTGCGCGTTGAGGCTGTCGTAGAGGTAGCCCTTGAGCACGCCGTTCTCGATGAGGACCTTGCGCTCGCCGGGGTTGCCCTCGTCGTCGATGTTGATGGAGCCGCGCCCGCTGGCGACGGTGCCGTCGTCGATGACGGTGACCAGGTCGGAGGCCACCTTCTCCCCGAGCTTGCCCGCGAACAGCGAGGTGCCCTTGCGGATGAAGTCCGCCTCCAGGCCGTGTCCCACCGCCTCGTGCAGCAGGATGCCGCTCCAGCCCGGCGCCAGCACCACCGTCTGCGGGCCGCCCACGCAGTCCACCGCGCCCAGCGTGGCCACCGCCTGCCGCGCCGCCTCGCGGGCCACGTCCTCCGGAGAGAAGGCGTCCCAGTGGCTGAAGGGCACGCGCCCGCCGCCGCCGTACATGCCGGTGCGGCGCTCACCGCCCTTGCCCTGGGCCACCACGCTCACCGACAGGCGGCACAGGTCCTGGGTGTCCTCGGTGTAGCGGCCGTGGGTGTTGGCCACCGCGATGCGGCGCGTCTGGTCCACGTAGCCGCCGTTGACCTGCTTCACCCGCGCGTCGAAGGCGCGGGCGGCCTTGTCGGCGCGCATGAGCAGGGCCGTCTTGCGCGACACCTCCACGTCCATCAGCGGCATGGCGACGTGGTAGTGGCTGGGCACCGCGGCGCGGCGCACCGGAAAGCTGCGCTCAGCGCCGCCGCCCTGGGCTATCATGGCCGCGGTGGAGGCCGCGCGCAGCAGTGCGGGCTCGTCCCAGTCGTCGGAGTAGGCGTAGCCCACCTTGCCACCGGAGATGACGCGCACGCCCACGCCCTGGATGAGGCCCGTCTGGGCGCTCTTGATGCGGGATTCTTCCAGTCGCACTGCCGTGGTGAGCGTGCGCTCGACGTACACTTCGGCGAAGTCGCCCCCTCGCTCCATGGCCACGGCGAGCAGGCGCTCGACCAGCGGCTGGGGCAGCAGGGCGGTGGGCGGAGAACGTCGTGCCACCGGTGGGGCGAGCTTCGAGGATGGGGCGCGCTTCGGGGGCGCAGACGCTCGGGGCATATTTCGGGACTCCGGCGGTGAAGACGTTGGGGTATGTGACAACCTACATAGGAGGGGGCGCCGCCGGGAGCAACGCTCAAAGGCGCCCGTTCTTTCCCTGATCAGCGGCCTGTCCGCATTCCCACCGTGGAGACGGCGCTTTAAGATGCGCGGCGCTTCGAGACTGGAAACCACCCCATGCCTCCTCGTCCTCCTTCCTCTTCCCGTGCTGGTGCTGGCCGTTCTGGCGGCCGTGCGGGGGAGGATTCAGACTCCATGAAGGCCCCCGCCCGGCGCCGTCCCGCGCTCGAGGACGAGGACTTCTCCGCGCCGTCCTCCGAGGACGGCTACCCGGAGGACGGCCCCCCCAACCCCGACCTGTACGGTGAGGAGGAGGAGCCGGCCCACTCCCTCACGGGGGAGACGCGCGTGGCCTCCCTCGAGGACGTGGCGGCGGAGCGCCGGGCCCGGGACGAGGACGAGGACGACAACGCGGACGCCACCCGCGCGGGGCCGCCGGTGCAGATGGTGGTGCTGGACGGCCCGGACAAGGGCCGCAAGAAGCGCTTCCAGAGCGTGCGGATGGTGGTGGGGCGCAACAAGGACTGCGACTTCGTCCTGGAGGACCAGTCCGTGTCCCGCCGGCACCTGGAGCTGGTGTACGGCCAGGCGGGTGTGGTGATGCGCGACCTGGGCAGCGTCAGCGGCACCCAGGTCAACGACCAGCGCGTGGACGAGTGTCTGCTGAAGCATGGAGACGAAATCTCCATGGGCAAGACGCGCCTGCGCTTCGTGGACGAGGCGGAGCAGATCAAGGAGCTGCGCGCCCAGGCGGAGGCCCGCGAGGCGGAGGAGAAGCGCGCGAAGGAGGAGGAGAAGCGCAACGCGGAGGAGCGGCGGAAGAGCCAGGCCGCGGCGCGGGGCAGCGAGGTGGATCCGAATGATCCGCGCTTCAATGAGGCCACCAACGCGAACTACAAGCTGCCCGAGGGCCTGAAGGAGGGCTCCGGGGGCAAGGGCGCGATGGCCGTGCCCAGGCGTCCCCCCATCCGCAGCACGCCCAGCCGTTCGGCGGGGGGCGGCTTGACGGGGATGCAGAAGGGCCTCATCGGCGGAGGCGGCGCCCTGGTGGTGCTGCTGGTGGCGGGGCTCGTCCTGATGCCCAAGGGCCCCCCGCCGCCCCCGCCGCCGGACCCGAACGTGGAGCGGGCGAAGGTGCTGATGCAGCAGGCGCGCGAGTCGGTGCGCTCGGACGACTTCGCCAACGCGGTCCGGCTCGTCGAGGAGGCGGAGAAGCTGGTGCCGGGCATCGACGCGGACAACCTGGCCCGGGGCGCGCGCAAGCAGCAGGAGGTGCTGGCGGCGCTCGACGCGGTGCGCGGCCTCATCGACGAGAAGCGGTTCGACGAGGCGCGCGCGCAGCTGGCGGAGACGCCCCAGGGCACGGCGAAGACGGACGACCTGCGCCGCCAGCTGGAGTCGGAGCTGGAGGAGAAGGACATCGCCTGGCGGCTCCAGCAGGTGGAGGAGGCGTTCGCGACCCGCGACCCGGAGACCATCCGTCCGCTGATCGCGCTGCTGCCGGCGCTGAACCGGCCGGCCTTCGAGGTGAGGCTGTCGGATCTGGAGTCGGAGCTGGCGAAGGAGGCGCAGGACGCGTCGCGCCGCGACCGCAACGCCCGCGAGCGCGCCGCGGAGGTGGCCAAGACGAAGCGCAAGGAGTTCATCGCCGAGGCCTTCAACGACGTGGAGCGCCGCTTCAACGGCGGAGACTACGACCGCGCCGTGCTCGAGTGCGACCGGGTGGTGGACAGGTACCGGGGGGACAAGGAGGTCAAGGACCGGGCCCTGGCCCTCAAGCGCCTCATTCCCCAGTTCCGGCGCGCGCTGGAGGACGGACAGAAGAAGCTGGACGCCAACTCGCTGGAGGCGGCGGCCAAGCCGCTGCGCCGCGCGGCGGAGCTGTACCGCCAGATTGGCTTCCGGGGCTCGCTGGGGAACACCCTCGACGAACAGCTCGCGTCGTCGTCCGTGGCGGCGGGGCAGGGCGCGCTCAAGAAGGGAGACCTGGGCGCGGCGGGCTCGCACTTCCGCGAGGCGCTGCGGCTCAATCCGGGAGACGGGCGGGCGCGCGAGGGGCTGGAGAACCTCCAGAAGAAGGCGGAGGAGCTCTTCCTCCGGGCCTACATCCAGCGGGACAGGGATCCGCAGGCCGCGGCGGAGATGTTCAAGGTCGTCATCGAGACGGCCTCGGAGGGCTCCGACGTGAAGCGCAAGGCGGAGATGTATCTGAGCGAGCTCCAGCCGTGAGAGGCGGCTGGGCGACCACGAACTGCCAGGGAGAAATGGGATGAACGAGTCGTCACTGCGTGAACTCGGGATGGACCTCATCGAGGAGCGCCAGTTCGAGCGCGCCCTCGCCGTGTTCGCCGAGGCGGTTCGCCGCGTCCCCGCGGACCACCGCTCGCGGATGCTGGCCGCGCGCTGCCTCGCGGAGCTGGGCGAGCGCGAGCGCGCCGTCACCGCCTACCACGCCTGCGCGGAGGGCCTGCTGCGCCGCGACTACCTCCTGTCCGCCATGGCCGCGTGCAAGCTGGCGCTGGACCTGGCGCCCAACGAGCGGCGCCTGAAGGAGACGCTGTTTCGCGTGCATTCGCGCGCGGTGCGCAACGCGCCGGGCCGCGCCGCGGTGCCCCCGCCGCTGCCGCCGGAGACGCTCTACGACGGCAAGGTGGAGACGGACCTGATGGGCCTGCAGGGCGACGAGCTGTCCAGCCGCGCCATCGAGGTCCTCGCCGCGCCGGACCCGGGGGGCGTGGCGGACCCGAATAGCCGCCCGCCGCTGCCCCTGTTCGCCGAGCTGGACCGCGACGCGTTCGTGGACCTGGTGCGGCTGATGGCGTGGCGCCGCGTGAATCCGGACGAGGCGGTCAGCCGCGAGGGCGAGCCCGCGGACTCGCTCTACGTGCTGGTGGCCGGCAAGGCGGAGGTGACGCGGCAGATGGAGGGGGAGGCGCGCACGCTGGGGTTCCTCGGCGGCGGCTCCATCTTCGGTGAAATCGCGCTGCTGACGGGCGCGCCGCCCACGGCGACGGTGTCCGCGGTGTCGGACACCGAGGTCTTCGAGATTCGCCGCGAGCACCTCAACGCGGTGGCGAAGAGCCACCCGGCGGTGCCGCAGGTGCTGGCGGACTTCGCGCAGCAGCGCATGGCGCGCAACCTGATGGCCACCTCGCCCATGTTCCAGACGATGCCGGAGTCGGAGCGGGGCGCGCTGCTGCGGCGCTTCACGTTCCGGGCGCTCCAGGCGCGCGAGAAGGTGCTGGTGGAGGGGGAGCACTCGCCGGGGCTCTTCCTGGTGCTGGCCGGAGAGCTGGTGGTGCAGAAGGAGGACCCGGCGGGCGGCGTCGTGACGCTCGGCATGCTGCGCGAGGGCGAGGTGGCGGGCGAAATCTCCCTGCTGACGGGCCTGCGCGCCACGGCCACGGTGCTGGCGGCGCGCAAGACGGCGGCGGCCTTCCTCGAGCGCGCCGCGTTCCACGAGCTGGTGACGGCCTTCCCGGACATCCGGACGTACCTGGAGCAGCTGTCGGACCGGCGGCTGAAGCAGATCGGCGAGGCGCTGCGGCCCGCGGAGATCATCGACGCGGACGAGCTGGTGCTCGAGCCCGAGGCGGCCTGAGGAGCGCATGGTGAACGTGACGCGCTCGCAGGTGGTGGGCGGTGTGTTGGCGCTGGTTGTCGCTGGCGCGGTGCTCTACTTCTGGCCCCAGCAGCAGCTCACCGTGGAGGAGGCCGTCCGCCGCCAGGTGGTGGTGATGACGCGTGCGGCGGAGGAGAAGGACGTGGGCGGGGTGATGGCGCACGTCTCCGAGCGCTTCCGCTCCAACGGCACGGGCGGCATGACGAAGAAGGAGGTGCGCGGCATCCTCACGGCGCAGGTGCTGCGCGGCCAGTGGGTGCGCGTCTTCATGACGAACCTGGAGGTACACGAGGTCTCCCCCACGGAAGGGGAGTTCCAGGTGCGCTTCATCTTCGGCCGCTCGCAGGCGGAGCGGGTGGAGGACCTGGCCGCGGACAGCGTGCTGAACGCCTACCTCATCGAAGGCGCCTTCGAGAAGGAGGACGACGGCCAGTGGCGCGTGGTGCGCGCCCGGCCGCAGTCCATCAGCCCGTCCGACCTGCTCTGACCCGCAGCAAGGCGACGGGCGCCGCCGTGCTCACGGCTCCAGGAGCGGGGCCGACTCCGCCTTCCACGCCTTGGCCATGCGGGCCTGTCCGGCGGACTCCAGGCGCTTGCGGATGTCTTCCACGCGCTCGGCCAGCGCCTCGCGGGGCGTGCCCTGTGCCCGGGCGCGCGCGAGGCCGAAGTAGTAGTGCTGGCAGGCGGCGGCGTGCTCGCCCTGGTCGAAGAGCAGGTCCCCCATGGCGCTGTACGCCTCCGCCAGGGTGCCCGCGCCGGAGTCGGGCGCCACGGCGGCCAGCAGCGGGCGGGCCCCTTCGTAGTCCTTGCGCGCCAGCAGCAGCGCGCCCTTGGCGTACTGGGCGTGGGCCAGCTCCACGCCGCGCGCGGCCATGGCCTTGTCGTAGGCGGCGAGCGCCTCGTCCTGGCGCGAGGCGGCCTCCAGCACGCCACCGCGCGCCAGCCAGTAGCGTCCGTCCTTCTCCAGGAGGCGGCTCTGCTTGCCATCCGCCGTCGTCACCTGGACGGGGCCGAAGGTGGCTTCATAGGCATCGAGCAGGGCCAGCGCGCCGCCGGTGTCACCCGCGGCCTGGAGCGCTCGGGCGCCGTCCAGGTAGAGCAGGGGCGCGTTGCGGCGGCGGGCCACGGCGGCCTCGAAGGCGGCGCGCGTCCGCGGGTCGTGCTTCACCGCCAGGGCCCGGGCCCGGGCGAACAGGGCGTAGTGCTCGTCGGCGGAGGCCTTCAGGGCTTCGTCCGCGGCGGCCAGGGCTTCATCGGGGGCGCCCCGGGCCAGGGCCAGCTCCGCCTTCAGCGCGCCGGCGCGGGCCCGCAGCACCGGCGTCAGCTCCGCGCCATGGGCCTCCACGCTCGCGTGGACCTGCCGCGCTTCGTCCACCTTGCGGCCCTGGTACGTGTGCGCCAGCGCCGCGGACAGCCGCGCCAGCAGGTGGGCCGGGTTGACGCTCAGCGCCTTGCCGAAGGCCTCCACCGCCTGGGGGTACTGGCCTTCGTCCAACAGGGCCTCTCCATACGCGGTGGTGAAGCGCGGGTCGCGCCAGGCCGCCTCCGCCGCGCGGGCGAAGGCCTGCCTCGCGCCGGGAAGGTCGCCGCGGGCCTGGAGCACCAGGGCCCGGGCCAACGTCAGCCTCGCGTTGTTCGCGCCGCGCGCCTCCAGCCCGGCGAGGTACTGCTCCGCCTCGGCGGCCTGTCCGGCGGCCAGCAGGTGCAGGGCGTGCGCGCCGTAGCGCTCGCCGGATTGGGACTCGAGCTCCACGGCGCGGGCGAGGTGGGCGCGGGCCTTCGCGTCCGCGCCGGGCTGACGGTGCTCCAGCCACAGCACCGTCTGGATGTCGGCGGCCAGGGCCTGGGCGTCGCGCGCGCTGGCGTCGAGCTGGAGCACGGCCTCCAGCTCCGTCATCGCCTTCGCGAGGTCCGCGGGGTTGCCACGCAGGGCGGCCGCGCGGGCCGCGCGCAGGTGCTCCGCGGTCTGCTTCCGGACGGTGCCCCGGTGGACGAAGAAGGCGACCACGCCCGCGAGCAGCACCGCCACCACGCCCACCTGGAGCAACGCGCTGGAGAGGCTCTCGCGCCGCTGCCAGTCCTTGCGCCCTTCGGTGCCCATGGACGTGTCCTCCGCGCTGGAGTTGGATGTGCGCCGGCCGTTGTGCCGGGTATAGAAGCCGCGCTCAGATAGGAATGCTCCCCCGGGCTGTCAACGGCGGGCGGCGCGGTGAACACGGACGTCGGAGGTCAGAGGTATGGCGGTACACACAGCGCTACCCCCTGAGGCATTCGAGCGGGTCGCGGAGGCATTCGGGCTGGGGACCGTGCGCGGGGTGACGCCCATCCCCCAGGGCTCCATCAACACCAACCACCGCGTGGAGACGCAGAGCGGGCGCTATTTCGTGCGCCACACCACCGTGCGCTCCGCGGAGGACCTGCGCTTCGAGTCCGCGCTGCTCGCGCACCTGGCCGCGTACCACTTCCCCGGGCCTGTCCAGTTGACGACGCACGACGGCGCGCCCTTCCTGGAGCTGGAGGGGGGCCGCGTCAGCGTCTTCCGCTGGCTCCCCGGCGAGGAGCTGCGCCACCCGGCCCTCACCGCGGACCACCTGGAGCGGCTGGGCGCCGAGCTGGGCAAGCTGCACCGCGACACGCAGTCGTTCAGCGGCACGCGGGAGAACCCCTACGGCCCGGAGACGGTGCGCGGCTGGCTGGAGGAACTGGCGGCGCACCCGGACGCGGAGCTGGCGGCCGTGGCGCGCGAGCTGGAGCGCGACCTGGAGCGGGCGCAGTCGGCGCGCCAGGGGCTGGAGCCGCGCGGGGTCATCCACGCCGACCTCTTCATGGACAACGTGAAGTGGCTGGGCGACCGCGTGGGGGCCTTCTTCGACTTCGAGATGGCGTGCCGCGAGGACTACGGCCTGGACGTGGCCATCACCCTCAACGCCTGGTGCTTCGACGGTGGGCGCTACCTGTCGGACCTGTGCGCGGCCTTCATCCGCGGCTACCTGGACGTCCGTCCGCTGTCGGCCGTGGAGCGCGCCAACCTCTTCGGCCACGCGCTCTTCGGGGCGGTGCGCTTCACGGCGAGCCGCATCCGCGACTACCACCTGTCGCCGCTGCCCGCGGACAAGCTGGTGCGCAAGGACTACCGCACCTACCTCAACCGGGCCCGGGCGCTGAACGCCATGGGCCCCGAGGGCTTCGCCGCGCTGCTGGGCCTGTGACGGCGCTCAGATGCCGCTGACGATCTTCCAGGTGCCGTCTTCCTTGCGGAACACCATCTGCTCCAGCTCGGACTCCTTCATGGGGCGCGAGTGGAGGGACGGCATCCGCCAGGAGGCGTTCCAGTAGTAGACGGCGGCGGCCACGCCGTCCCCCACCTGGATGCGGCGGACGCTCAGCTCGATGCGGGGCCCCTGGATGCGCGGGAAGATTCGCTCCAGGTAGGGCCCCAGGTTCTGCGCGTTCAGGTCGTCGCTGGGGTCGCTCGGCGTGCCGCCGTCGTCCTGGAAGGACGGGGAGATGAGCTGCTGGATGGCCTGGGCATCCCGGGCCTCCAGCGCCGCGCGGTACTGCTCCATGACCGCGAGGATGGCGCGCGTGTCGGAGTTGTCTGCGATGTCCGTGCCGGGGATGCGCTTCGGGGCGCACGCGGCCAGCAGGGACAGGACGCTGAAGGCGAGGAAGCGTTTGAGCATGGCGGGGCCTTATTGGGACAACCCAACGGAAGTCAACCCATTCCCAGGCCCCGCCAGGGGCGGACGGACGGCTAGCTGGCGCGGACGACCTCGGCGATGAACCGGTTGAGGACCGGCACCTCGTTGTCGAGAATCTTCAGGCCCTCCGCCTGGATGATCTTCTCGCCGATGAGGCCCAGGGGCTTGAGGAGGAAGGGCAGCTTGAGGGAGATCTCCCCCTCCATCACCCGCTCAGTCTGCCCACCGCCCACGTCGCGGAAGCGCATGGTGCCGGTGTTCACCAGCATCTTGGAGATCTTGTTCGACGTGGGGACGTTCTCGAACGTCAGCTCCTTGCGGCGCTTGTCATACGTGGACGACTCGACGAACGCGAACCACTCGGGCGGGACGGACTTGGGGCCAATCTTCTCGATGACGGGCTTGGGGCGGTAGCGCACCCGGCGGCGCACGACGTCGCCATCCGGCTTCACCTCCAGCGGCTGGAGCTCCAGCAGCACGCCGTGGTGCTTGAGCAGGAACTCGAAGTACCGCTCATCGAGGAGCGCGCGCTCCACCTCGTCCACCGTCCCCTGAATCCGATGCCGCGACTCGAAACGCATCCACGTCCTCCTTGCCAGGCTGGCACGTCACCGCTGTCCGGCTGCCTGCCTAGCGGAAAGCGTGGCTAGCGGAAAGCCTGTCGTGGAACGAGGAGCCCGCGGAAGGTCTTCTCCTCGAAGTCGCAGCGCTCCCGCCACTCGTCGGCGGCGGCGCGGAAGGCGGGGCCAAAGTCAGGCAGTGCACCGACTTCATGGCGCACCGCTCCGCAATCACCCGAGAGGTAGGCGGACTCCACGCGCATGCGCAGGGCCTCGCGCCGGAGCGCCTCGGGCAGGTTGTCCGCCGCCAGGGCCTGCTGGAGATAGCCGGTCGCGAGGCTGGGGGAGCCCACCTGCTGGAGCCGCCGACCCAGGAGGTAGTTGAGGTATGGGTCCGAGGGGACCGCCGTGAGGGCCCGGGCGAGGAGCAGCAGGCGCACCTCTTCCTGGGTGGCCCGGAAGTAGGCGTCGATGGGGCCCTGGCGCGCGGTGGACTCCATGGCGGCGAGCTTCACCTCGGCGGTGCGCGTCAGCTCCGGCCCCGCGTCCTTCGCCAGCACGGTGTCGAGGAAGCGCCTCGCCTCGCCGGGCTGCCCCTGGCGCAGGGCGACGTCCGCGCGCGCCATGGCGACCTCGGCCTCCAGCACGGCTTGCCCCTTCACCTGCTCGGCCACGGCGGCGAGCACGGCGGCCGCGTCTTCGTAGCGCTCCAATTGGGACAGCGCGGCGGCCTCGCCCAGGCGGAAGGAGGGCTCGCCGGGCTGGAGCTCGGCGGCGCGGCGGTAGCGCTCCAGGGCGTCGTCGGGGGCGCTCGCCAGGGACTGCCGGGCGGCTTCGGACAGCCGGGCCACCTCGCGGGCGCAGGCGCGGGTGAAGAGGCTGCCGGTGCGGAAGCGGGCGAAGGCGCGCGCCACCGCGGCCTCGTCCAGCGGCAGCGCGTCGACGTAGTGCTCCCACTCGGTGACGAGCTCGCCCAGGGGGCGGTCATACGCGGCCTCGAAGTCCGCATGCGCGTACAGGGTCCGCAGGCGGGCCGCGCCATACGTGTCCGCGAGGTAGCGCAGGAACGAGCCCGCCACCGTGTACGCGCGCGCGGGCGCCGACTGGTAGAAGCCCTCCGGGCCCATCAGCTTGCGCATGTCGGGGGCCAGCTTCTGCCGGCGCATGCCCGCCGCCCACTGGTGGAGGGTGAGGTCGCCCTGCACCGGACCATCCGCGGCGACGGCGAGCCCCTCGATGACGCCCATCAGCGGCCAGAGGCCCAGCCGGGTGGTGACGCGGAAGGGGCCGCTGCCGGCCGGGGCCGCCATGACGTGCGCCAGCTCGTGGTGGAGCACGGAATGGGGGAAGGGCCGGTCCTGGATGTGCAGCTCATGGCGCCAGGGCTTGGCGAACTGCGTGCGGCCCGCGCCCACCAGCCGCTGCTTCTCGTGCTCGTCGCGGTACAGCCAGACGTGGATGCGCTCGGTGGGGGCCACGCCCAGGAACCGCTGCGTCTGGGCCCAGCGGAACTCCAGGTCCCTCGCGAAGCGGTCCACGTCCTCCCGCGGCTTGCCCCGCCAGTAGTGGAGGGCGAAGTGCTCCGTCTCGCGAAGGCCCCCCACCTCCTGGGAGAGCCACGCGTCCGTCATCCGAAGGCCCAGCGAGGGGCCCCGGACCTCCATGAACGCGATGGCAGCCAGAGGCAGCAGCAGCGCGGCCAGGACGCCCCGGCGCGGGTTGGCGCGGCGGAGACGCCCGGTGCCGATGTCGAGCAGCGCGCTGGCGAGCCCGGCGAGGACCGTGGCCCACAGCAGCGTCTCCAGGCGGAACCAGCCGAGCGCGGAGGACACGGCCAGGGCCTCGTCGTACAGCGGGCCCGGCACGTGGCCGAGGAAGTGGTTGAAGGCGAACACCTGGGGCCCGGCGACGATGGGCCAGACGGTGGGGATGGCGGAGAGGAGAACGAGGAGCGCGTACAGCCCGGCGGACCGGCGGGGGCGGGAGGCCCCGAAGCCGCACAGCACACCCGCCGAGGACGCGAGCGCGGCCGAGGGGAGGGTGAGCATGGGAAAGAAGCCCACCAGCGCGAACGGGTCGCACGCGGTGCGCAGCCACGCGAACACGGTGGCCACCAGGAAGGGGGGCGCCAGCACGGCCGCGTTGAGGAGCAGGGCGGCGCCCAGGGCCTGGCCCACCGCGTTGCCGGGGGTCGACGGACGGACGGCGCCCTGGAGGGAGGGGGCGCTGTCCAGGAGGATGCGACGCTCCTGTGCGGCGGCGGCGATGCCGACACTACCGCCGAGCAGGCCTACGGCGATGGACAGGGCCAGGCTCAGCTCGAAGCCGGGGACGCCGAAGAGGGGGAGCAGGACGAGCGCCGAGCCCCCTCCCGCCAGCAGGAGCACGGTGGCCAGGACGGCTGGGCGGCGCAACAGGCCAGAGGCGCGGGTGAGGACTTGCCGCATGGCCTCTCCTATACTCCCGGCCAGCATGTCCGAACAGAAGACAGGTCCAGAGCACCGCCAGAACGGGCGAGCGCCCATCGAGCTGAAGGTCGACTACAAGAAGCTCAACTCGTTCTTCGCGGACTACACGAAGAACATCAGCAAGGGCGGCACGTTCATCAAGACGAAGAAGCCGCTCCCCATCGGCACGCGCTTCCTCTTCAAGCTGACGGTGCCCCACCGGGAGGCGCCCTTCGAGCTGCTGGGCGAGGTCGTCTGGTCCAAGGCGGACGCGGACGAGCCCGGCATGGGCATCCGCTTCATCTACAGCAGCGAAGCGCAGCGGGTGGAGTTCGAGACCGTCGTGGAGGGCCTGATGTCCGACAGCCTTGGCGGGGAGCTGACGGAGAAGCTGCTCAACAAGCCGCTGCACTCGCATTCGTGAAGCACGGCCTTCGGTGGGTGGGAGTGGCCGTGCCGCTGCTGCTGGCGCCGGCCTGCCGGCAGGAGGCGCAGGGCAGCGCGCCCCGCTCCACGCCGAAGGCTTCGGAGACGCCGCGTTCGCGCGTCACCGACGTCACCGCCGAGGACTACGTCACGCCGCCGCTTCCACTTGGACATGTGCGGCTGGAGGACGCCTTCGGCCGGGTCCACCGGGTGGAGGTGGAGATCGCCGCGACGGCGGACTCGCGCCAGCGGGGCATGATGTGGCGCAAGGCGCTGGCGGAGGGGAAGGGCATGCTCTTCCTCTTCCCGAGCGAGCGGGTCCAGGCCTTCTGGATGCGCAACACGCTCATCTCCCTGGACATGGTCTTCATCACCTCGGACATGCGTGTGGCGGGCATCGTGTCCCGCGCGGTCCCCCGGTCCCCCGTGTCCCGCTCCGTGGGGGTGCCCAGTCAGTACGTGCTGGAGGTGCCCGGCGGCTGGACGGAGAAGGTGGGCATCCGCAAGGGCAGCGCCGTCCTCTTCGAGGGCGTGGCGGGTGTGGGCATCGAGCCCTGAGCGCGCGCACTCCGCGGTGGAGAGGCGGCCACGGCCATCGGGCAGCCGCCGCCGCGGGTGTGCCCGACATCACGAGGACGGCTGACGCTCCAGCAGCTCCGCGACACGGCGGATGAGCTGCTGCATCGTCACGGTGCCCAGGAAGCGCTTCTGGGCGTCGGTGACGGCGACCGGGTCGTACAGCGCCTCGGGGGCGCGCTCCATGGCGAGCCGCGCCAGCGTGGTGATGGCCATCCGGTCCTCGACCACCAGCGGCGCCGCGTCGGCCGCGCCCTTCATGACGGTGTGCCGCCGCAACACCAGCGCCTCCAGCCGCTCCCCTTGGAGCACGGCGACATGGTCGACGTCCGTCCTCTGCTGGAAGATGCGCTCCAGCTCATCGGCCGCGACGGGGCGCTCCACGCAGACGCGGCGGATGACCATGCTGCCCACCGTCGCGTCGTCCTCGTCCTCGCGGAAGTCGAGCGCGCGCATGGCTTCGTGGCGGCGCGCCTCGAACTCGACGCTGGGCTGCACGGGCACGGGAGCGGGGCGGGCGACGAGGTAGCCCTGCGCGTGGCGGATGCCCAGCCGGAGCAGCACGGCCAGCTCGTCCCACGTCTCCACGCCCTCCGCGATGAGCGTCGCGTTGACGCTGGCCGCGAAGGCCACCAGCGACTTCACCAAGTGCTGCTGGTAGCTGTGCCGGTGGATGTCGCGAACCAGCGCCTGGTCCAGCTTGATGAACTGAGGCGCGCTGTGGACCAGCGTCACCAGTCCGGAGTGGCCCGCGCCGAAGTCGTCCAGCGCGATGCCGAAGCCCAGCGCCGAGCACTGCCGCGTCAGCCGCTGGAGCAGCGCGTTGTCCTCGAACGCCGCCTTCTCCGTGATTTCGAGCACGAGGTTCTTCGGATTCAGTCCGTAGCGCGCGAGCAGCTCCTCGGTGGAGCCGTCACCGAAGCGCGGGTCGCTCAGCACATCCGGACTGACATTGAAGAAGAAGGGCGCACGGCGCTGCGCCTCCGGCAGCGTGGAGATGCAGCGCAGCGCGGACGTCCAGCACGCGCGCTCCAGCTCCCACGTGTAGCCCTCCAGGCGAGCCTGCGTGAAGAGCACGTGCGGCTCGCGAAGCTCGCCCGGTCCACGCGACAGCACCTCGTGCCCGATGACCTCACCGTGCAGCAGGTCGACGATGGGTTGAAACACCGAGGTGACGCTCGGCTCGTCACCTTTCCACAGCCAGGCCGGCGCTGGCGCGGAGGAGAGGGGCAGGCTCATGTGTGGAAATTGTAGCCGAAGCCACCGCAGGCTCCATGCCCTCCCCCAAAGAAGCTGCCGAGCGCTCGTGTCACGGGGGTGGGCATGCGCCACGCCCACGGCGCGCCGCTCAGCGCTCGCGCACCCCAGGTGGCCCCTCCGGGGTGCCTTCTTCCTCCGCCACCTGGCTGGGGCTCAGGCCTGTCGAGGCCATGGAAGTGCCCTGAATTGCTGGGGATGTGGCCATGGTGGCCTGTGCGGCGACGGCGTCCATGGCCTGTCCTTCCTCCCACGACGCCGAGGACAGGGCGCGGAAGCGGCGGGCGAGGGCGGACAACTCGGCCGCCTTGAGCTGGGCCTGACCGCTGCGGAGCGACAGCAGGGCCACACGGGCCCGCTCCAGCAAGGCCACCTCCGCGCGCAGGCGGGCGAGGATGCGCTCCCGGCGCTGTTTCAGCAGCCCCAGCCGCTCCACCTCTTCGCCCAACGAGGCCGCGGCGAGCTCCAACTGCCGCCGGGCGATGGCGTCCGTGCTCGCGCGCGCACTGCGCTCCAACTCGTCGCGCTCGGCCTGGAGCTCCGCCTGCGCGCGCTCCTCCAGCTGTGCCTCCACGCCTGCCCACTCCGACGCCAGCTCCGCCGCGTCGCGCGTCATCCGCCCCAGCGTGCGCGCCAGCTCCTCGCGCGCGGGCTCGCGCGGCAGCATCGCCAGTGACTGGCCACATTGCCTGTAGAGGCGCAGCGCCCGCTCCGTCAGCGCCTGGAAGTCGCCGGAGAGCTGTGGCAGCAGCGCCTCCACGCGCGCCTCCACGGGGTCCGCGGACAGCGCGAGGTGCGCGGCCACCGCGCTCAGCCCCACGAAGAGGCCCAGGATGCCGCCCGCCACGCCCGCGCCGAGCAGCGCCGGGGCGGCCAGGTCCGCCAGCCGCGCCGCGAAGATGCGCGACACCTCGAGCCCTCCCAGCGTCAGCGCCGCGGACAACGCCGCGCCCAGCCCGAAGTGGATGAGGGAGGGGCGCGCGTCCGCCACCTGTCCGTCCTCCCCGCGGTCACCGAGGCGCGAGCGCACCAGCAGCGCGCCCGCCGCCGCCGCGCTGAACGCCACCGTCCAGCCCGGGGCCATGCCCAGCGCATAGGGCAGCGCGGTGAGGAGCACCCCCAGGCCCCCGAGCAGAACGCGGTCCCACTTGTCGCCTCGTGCACACCCGAGCACGACGGCGGCGGGGACCAGCCAGGCCAGAGGCACCGGGAGCCCCAGGCCCGACGTGGCCAGGTGCAGCACGCCGGCGCCAGCGCCAGCGGTGAGCGCTCGCGTCACGGTCTGCTCGAAGGCCTCGCGATGATGGAGATGCAATAGAGTGGCGCTCATCGACTCCCCACGGATGTAGGCCGGGCAGGAACTCTCCCTTTCACGCATGGGGGGCGGAAAAGGTCTGCCGATGAAGAGCCCCGTCGTTCCCGAGACGATGCGCGCGCTGGTCCTCACCGCCTATGACGGCCGGCCGGAGTCCTTGCGCGTCGAGTCACGTCCGGTGCCCCGGCCCACGGCGGGGCAGGTGCTGGTGCGCGTGGCGGCGGCGCCCATCAACCCGGCGGACCTGATGTTCGTCCGGGGGCAGTACGGCATCCGGAAGCCGCTGCCGGTGGTGCCCGGGCTGGAGGCCAGCGGGACGGTGGTGGCCGCGGGCGGCGTCGCGGGGCGGCTGCTGGTGGGGCGCCGCGTGGCGTGTGTGGCGCCAGGTGAAGGGGATGGCCTGTGGGCGGAGTACGCGGCGGTGCCGCTGGGCCAGTGCCTGCCCCTGCGGGCGCACGTGTCCGACGAGCAGGGCGCCAGCCTCTTCATCAACCCCTTCACCGCGTGGGTGTTGATGGAGCGCGCGAAGGAGGGCGGCCACGCCGCGCTGGCGCAGACGGCCGCGGCGGGCACCATGGGGCGGATGTTGCTGGCCCTCGCGAAGCGCCGCGGCGTGCCCATGGTGAACGTGGTCCGGCGGCCGGAGCAGGTGGCGCTGCTGCGCGACCTGGGCGCGGAGTACGTGCTGAGCACCCATGAGCCCGAGTTCGAGGAGCGGCTGCGGCGCGTCTGTCACGAGCTGAAGGTGTCGCTCGCCTTCGACCCGGTGGGGGGACGGCTCACCGGTCAGCTCCTGCACGCGCTGCCCGAGGGCGGCAGCGTCACCGTGTACGGCTCACTCTCCGAGCAGGAGTGTCGCATCGCTCCGAGCGACCTCATCTTCGGGCGCAAGCGCGTGGACGGCTTCTGGCTGTCGGAGTGGCACCGGCAGGGCTTCGGCCCCGCGCAGGTCAAGGCGCTGATGGGGGTGCCCTCGCTGGTGGGGCAGACGCTGGAGACGCCCGTGCGCGCCCGGCTCCCACTGGAGTCCGCCGGCGAGGCGGTGCGCATCGCCTCGGCGGACATGACGTCGGGCAAGGTGCTCTTCGTGCCCGGGGCTGCGTCCTGACAGGCGCTCAGGATTTGTCGCGGGAGATGGGCCCCGTCTTCGCCTTCGTCACCCGCAGGTAGTCCGCGGGAGCCAGCAGCATCTGCGTGCCGCGCACCCCCGCGGACACGGCGATGACGTCGAACAGCTCCAGCGTCTCGTCGACGAACACCGGGTAGTCCTTCTTGCCGCCGATGGCCGTGCAGCCGCCCCGGACGTAGCCGGTGAGCGGCTGGAGCTCCTTCAGCGGCACGGTGTCCACCTTGCGGTCCCCGCTGAGCCGGGCCAGGGCCTTCAGGTCCAGCTCCGCGTTGCCGGGGACCACCGCCATCAGCACGCCGGTCCGGTCGCCGCGCGCCACGAGCGTCTTGAAGACCTGCTCGGCTGGCATGCCCACCTTGGCGGCCACCGCCTCCGCGGACAGGTCCTCCGGGTCCACGTCGTAGTCGCGCAGCGTGTAGCTCACGCCGAGCGAGTCCAGCAGCCGGGCGGCGTTCGTCTTCACGTCGTCACATCCCCAGCGCGGTGGCCGCGGCCTGCACCCGCGCGAGCGCGTCCTCGGGCGAGGTGCCCACCGCGGACAGGTGGCCCATCTTCCGGCCCTTGCGCGCCTCCCGCTTGCCGTAGAGGTGCAGGCGGACGCCGGGCATGGCCAGCACGGGCTGGAAGCGCGGGCCGCCCTCCTGGAGCCACAGGTCGCCCAGGAGGTTGACGATGGCCGCCGGGCGCACCACCTCCACCGAGCCGAGCGGCAGGTTGCACACCGCGCGCACCGCCTGCTCGAACTGCGACGTGAGGCAAGCCACCTCGGTGGAGTGGAAGCTGTTGTGCGGGCGCGGCGCCAGCTCGTTGACGAGCAGGCTGCCGTCGCGCAGCAGGAACAGCTCGATGACGAGCAGCCCCTCCACCTGGAGGGACTCGGTGATGCCGCGCGCCAGCTCCGTGGCCCGGTCCAGCACCGGCTTCGGCAGGGGACCCGGCAGCAGCGACCACGCGAGGATGCGCTCCTCGTGGTGGTTGAAGGCCGGCGGGTACACCGCCACCTCGCCGTTGGGGCTGCGCGCGACCAGCACGGACAGCTCGGACTGGAGGGCCAGCGCGGCCTCCACCACCACGGAGCGCTCACCCAGCTCGCGCCACGCCTGGGCGGCCTCGTCCGCGGACGTGACCTCCACCTGCCCACGCCCGTCATAGCCGCCCTCGCTGGACTTCACGAAGCACCGGCCGCCCAGGGCCTGGATGGCCTCGGCCAGCTCGGTGGCGGAGTGGGCCTCGCGCCACGGCCCCAGGGGGAAGCCGCCCTGGGCCAACCAGCCCTTCTGACGGCCCCGGTGCTGAATCACGCGGAGCACGTCCGCGCCCGGGCGCATGGGCGTGTGCCGCGCCACCGCCTCCAGCGTGGCGAGGGGAACCTTCTCGATTTCGAGCGTCACGGCGTCGCACGAGCGCGCCAGCGTCTCCGCGGCCGCCGTGTCACCGAAGGGCGCGGTGAAGCACCGGTCCACCACGGAGCGGGCCGGGCAGTCCGCGTCCGGGTCCAGCGCCTGGACCTGGAAGCCGAGCGTGCGCGCGGCCAGGGCCATCATCCGCCCCAGCTGGCCGCCGCCGAGCATGCCAATCGTGCCGCCAGGCAGCACCACGCGCGGGCTCATGACAGCTCCCGGTGCGCGAGCACCTCGTCGGTGCGCGCCTTGCGCCACGCCGCGAGCCGCTCGCGCAGCTCCGGGTACTTCAGGCAGAGGATGGAGGCGGCATGCAGGGCCGCGTTGGCGGCGCCCGGCTTGCCGATGGCCTGCGTGCCCACGGGCACGCCCTTGGGCATCTGGACGATGGACAGCAGGGCGTCCAGCCCGCTGAGCAGCGTGGTGGGCATGGGCACGCCGATGACGGGCAGCAGCGTCTTGCTCGACACCATGCCCGGCAGGTGGGCCGCGCCGCCCGCGGCGGCGATGATGACAGAGAGCCCTCGCGCTTCCGCGGTGGACGCGTACTCCATCATCCAGTCCGGGGTCCGGTGGGCGGACACCACGCGCACCTCGTGCGGGATGTCCAGCTCCTTGAGGATGTCGACCGCGGGCTGCAGGTGCTCCAGGTCGCTCTTACCGCCCATGATGACCCCGACCCACGGGGTGACCGTGCTCGCCATTGGTGTGCGCACCTCCATGCGCTGTCCAGCCGAAACCAGGAGGAACGCGGAGATAGGGCGGGGGGATTCCACGGGTCAACATGGAAAGGCGCGGGTGACGTGGATGACACGCCGCGCTTCCTGCATTCCCGCCATGCGCCCACACGCGGGGTGGGGCAGGGGATGGATGAGCCCCTGCCCGCCTCCCAGGACGGCTAGGCCGCGGAGGCGCTGCGGTCGCTGCCCTCGCGGTAGAGGGCCTCGATGTCGTCGTTGTAGCGGGCCACGACGTTGCGGCGCTTCACGCTCATCTTGGGGGTCATCATGTCGTTGGCGACCGTGAAGTCCTCGCTGGTGAGCAGGAAGCGCTGCGGGCGTTCATAGCCCTTCACGTCGCGGGTGAACTCGTTCACCTGCTCACGGTAGAGCTGGAGCACCTCGGGCCGCTTGAGCAGCTCCGGCATGGACGTGGTGTCCAGGCCCTTCTCCGTGGCCCACTTCTTCAGCGAGTCCACGTCCACCACGATGATGGCGACGTTGTACGGCTTGTTCATGCCGTGAACCAACGCGTTGGCGATGTACGTGGAGAGCGCCAGCGACTGCTCGATGGGGCTGGGCACCACGTACTTGCCGTTCTCCAGCTTGTACTGCTCCTTGATGCGGCCGGTGATGTAGAGGTAGCCGTCCGGATCCAGGTAGCCCATGTCACCGGTGCGGAAGCCGCCGTTGCCGGTGAACACCTTCTCGTTCTCCTCGGGCTTGTTGTAGTAGCCCATCATCACGTTGTGCCCGTGGACGACGATTTCCCCCTGCGTCGCCTCGCCCGTGGCCGCCGTGTCGATTTCGATGCGAATGCCGGGCAGCGCCTTGCCCACCGAGCCGATCTTCCGGTTGTTGGGGAAGTTGGCCGTGGCGATGGGCGACGTCTCCGTGAGGCCGTAGCCCTCGTAGACGGTGATGCCGAGGTTGTCGATGAACTCCGCCACCTCCTTGGAGATGGCCGACCCGCCGGAGAAGGCGTACTTCAGCCGTCCGCCGAAGCGCGCGCGGACCTTGGAGAAGACCACCTTGTCGAAGAAGGCGTGCTGCAGGTCCAGCAGGCCGCTCGACTTGCCCGCCTGCGAGAGCGCGCGCCGCTGGGCCGCCACGGCCATGCCGCGGTGGAACATGAAGCGCGTCACCGCCTTCTCGCCGGCCATGCGCTTCTGCAGGCCGTCGTAGATGCGGTTGAAGATGCGCGGCACGCTGAACAGCAGCGTGGGCTTCACCTCGGAGAGGTTGTCGATGATCTTCTCCACCGCCTCCGCGATGGCCATGGACGCGCCCATGGACAGCAGCGCGTGCAACTCCACCGTCTGGCCGAAGACGTGCGCCCAGGGCAGGAATGCCAGGGAGCGGTCCTCCGTCGACATGGGGAAGACCTCGTGCATCGCCGACACGTTGCGCGCGATGTTCGCGTGGCTGAGCATCACGCCCTTGGGCTGGCCCGTGGTGCCGGACGTGTAGATGAGGCCCGCCAGGTCCGTGGGCTTGGGGCTCACCAGGGGCGTGGGCGTCTCCGCGCCCCGCCGCAGCAGCGTCGCGAAGCTGTCCGTGTCGCTGGCGGTGCCGCTGAAGCGGATGATGTGCTCAAGCTGCGGCAGCTCCGCGCGGACCGCTTGGATGCGCTGCGCGATTTCGTCCGTGGCACAGAACACGACCTTGGCGCCACAGTCCCGCAAGATGAACTGCAGCTCCTTCACCTGCTGCGACTCGTACATGGGCACGTACGCGCCCCCGAGCGTGTACGTGGCGTACGCGCCCACCGCCCACTCCAGACGGTTGTTGGAGATGACGGCCACCCGGTCGCCAGCACCCACGCCGAGCTGTGAGAGTCCTCCTCGCAGGTCGTCGACCATCTCCCCGAAGCGGGAGTAGGTCGTCCAGACCCACTGGCCGTTCTTCTTCTCCCCGAAGAGCTCGCGGCTGCCGAAGGTGGAGGTGCTGCGCTTGAAGATGTCGATGAGCGTCTGGAACTGCGGGAGCTGCATGAGGGGGGCTCCACTCGTTGGGGAACAGGTTTGATTTGAGGTGCCACAGCTTAGGGCTGAATGCATCCCCTGTGGTCCCCATCCTGAAACTTCACGCTACAACTGCACACCATCGTAAACATGACGCGGTGCGGCGTGGGGCGCGAAGGTGACGCTCAGTAGGTGGAGCCCAGCTTGCCGAAGCTCTTGAGCGCCTTCACCTTGCTCTGCTTTACGAGCGAACGCCGGGCTTCCTCGCCATCCGCGCTTTCGTACGCATCGAGGGCTGCCTGCTGCTCCGCTCGATCCGCGGCCACCGCGGCGGCGCCCGATACGGCGCTGGCCTCCTCGAAGAGCGCCTGGTTGCGCCGCAGGTAGAGCTTCGCCTCGTCCTTGCGGCCCTCGCTCAGCGCCTCGGCGGCCTTCTGCGTGTTGAGCGCGCTGCGCGCCCGGGCCGCGTGGACGGTGGCCTCGCGGTCCTGCCGGGCGAGCACCTCCTCTTGGCGGTGGGTGACCACCGCGGACAGGGAGGCCAGGTTGGCCGCCGCGGCGTCTCGGATGAGGTCGGTGTAGGCCAGCTTCAGGTCCACCACGCGAAGCGTCTGCCCGGCGGCGCCGCCGGCGACGTTGAGCCGCATCACCACCCGCTCCAACTGGCCCGCGGAGAAGTCGGGCAGCGACACCTGCACCTGGTCACCCGTCTGGGTCGCGCGATAGCCGAGCACCTCGCCCAGCGAGGTGCCGGGAGGCAGGGTGAAGGTCATGCTCACCCCGCGCGCCACCGTCGTGCCGGCCTGCTGCAGGTCCTTCTGGAAGAGGGTGGAGAGCTGGGCGGCGTCCTCGAGGAAGCCGTAGGCGCCCGCGCCGTACTCGGCGAAGGCCTGCATCAGGTCCTCGTTGAAGTCGGTGCCCACGCCGATGGCGCTCAGGGTGATGCCCGAGGCGCGCAGCTCCCGCGCCATCCGCGTCAGCTCCTCGTCGGAGGTGAGGCCCTCGGTGGGCTGTCCGTCGCTCATGAGGATGAGGCGGTTGACGTCATAACCCTGCTGCGCGGTGGAGAGCTGGTAGCGGCCGGCGGACAGGCCCGCGCCGATGTTGGTGCCGCCCTCGTCCCAGATGCCGTCCACGTACTGGAACATCCGCTCGCGGTTGCCGGGCGTGGCCTGCAACGCCGGCAGGCTCTTCACGTCCGAGCCGTAGTGGATGATGGCCAGCCGGTCCTCGTCCCGAAGCAGGCCGATGAGGTGCCGCGCCGCCTGCTTGGCCTGGGCCAGCTTGTAGCCGCTCATGGAGCCGGAGCGGTCGATGACGAGCGCCAGGTTCACCGGGCTGCGATTCGCGCCGGGCACCTCGGCCCCCGTCACGTCGAAGGTGGCGAACAGCTCCGAGGCGCCGGTGGGGACGTAGGGATGGGACAGCCGGCCCGTCAACGAGAGCGAGCCGCCCGTGGCGGGGATGACGGGAGGCCGCGGTGGCGCTGGTGGCTGTGGGGCGGGGACCGCGACGGCGGGCGGCCCTTCCGGGACGGCGGTGCCCACCTGGGGCAGGCCCAGCACCAGGGCGGTGAGCGCGAGGCCGCTAGCGAGACTGAGGAAGAGGACCGTTCGGTTCATGAGACAGGGCTCCTTGCGGAAACGTCGCGGGCCCTGTCTTTACGAACGAGGCGCGCGGAAAGGTCTACCCCTCCGCGCGAACACTGATGCCCGCTGGACTAACGGGGGATGAGCGCGCCGGCGCAGAAGAAGGGCGAGTTGTTCTCGCCGAACGTCCGCCGGTAGAAGGCCTCGTCCGCGGAGCGGAGCGCATCCAGGGTGTCCTGGTCCAGCAGCAGCGCGCGGCACGACATCCGGCCGGGCAGGTCGGGGTTGACGTTGCTGGTGTCCGTCACCTCGCACGCTGATCCGCCCTCGACGCAGGGCTTGGTGCAGTAGCCCATGGCCGGAGCCATCTCGTCCAGGGTGCCGTCCTCCTTGAGGGCACGCGGGTAGTCCTGGTCCCGCACGCAGATGAGATCCTCGCAGTGCAAGGACCCGAACGAGATGAAGTCCTGCCGGGGAGCGATCTCGCGTTCGAGGATGGGCATGGTTGGGGAGTTGTTGTTGGCCGCCGACTCCTCGGGGGTCGCCTTGCGCACCAGTTCGCAGGGCTTGCCAATCTCGCTGGCCACCTCACAGCCACCCAGCAGCAGCGCGGCGGACATCATGAGGGCGGTTCGCACGAGCATCTTCATGGGACCTCTGACCTCTACAAAGGGGGGATGGGGCACGGGACCTCGGGCCCGCGAGCCTGAGGAGGGTAACACACGCCCCTGGAACACCAACGTCCCCGTATGGAGGTGAAGTGGGTGGAATTGTGAAGCAATACCGGAGGGATAGGCGCTCCGTGTGTTTGCTCGGAGCGGTTGATGGTTGTGAATGTGACCGATAGGATGTGCGGGCCGAGAGTCGCGCTGAACCCCCGGTGGCAGTTACGCCCCCCTCCCTCACGGAGCCTCCGGATTTGAACCGCCCCAAGTTGCTGCTCGCCCTGTGCCTGGTGCCCGCGCTGGCATCCGCCCAGAGCCAGGAAGGCATGGGACTCGACCTCACTGAGGAGTCCCAGGCCGAGTCATCGCAGGATTCGGAATCACCCGCGCCTCCTCCGGTGGAGGAGGTCACGGCGTCCAGCTCCCTGGACGAGCCCGTGGAGGCGGATCCACAGCTGCCGCTGACGGACATCACCCAGGAGGACCGGGTGAAGAGCGTGCAGCGGAAGGTCTATCTCAAGAAGGGCCGCTTCGAGCTGACGCCGCTGCTGAGCGTCTCGGTGAACGACCCCTTCTATTCGAAGGTGGGCGCGTCCGTCCGGGGCGCCTACTACCTGGCGGACACGCTGGCCATCTCCGCCCGGGCCTCGCTGATGCAGGTGGTGCCGTCGGACGACGTGCGCACGGCGAAGCGCGCGTTCAACAGCAAGATCTTCTACTCCGTGCCCCAGTGGTCCGCGATGGGTGACGTGGAGTGGAGCCCCATCTACGGCAAGGTGGCCTTCCTCAACTCCATCCTCCACTTCGACGGGTACCTGCTGGCGGGTGCGGGCGTGGTGCGGACGGAGACCTCGGCGCTTCCGGGCCGGGGGCTCAACCCCGCCGCCGACCTGGGCCTGGGCATGCGCTTCGTCGCGCAGGACTACCTGGCCGTCAACGTGGCCCTCATCAACACCTCTTTCGTGGATCAGCCCCTGGGCAGCAGCAAGGGCGCCATCCAGAACGTCATGACGCTCAACGCAGGCATCTCGCTGTTCCTGCCGTTCAAGTCGACGGGGAGGGACTCGGAATGAAGCGCCTCTTCCGTGTGCTCCTGGCCCTGTGCCTCACCACGCCCGCGCTGGGCTTCGCGCAGACCTCCGAGGAGGCCGAGGCCGGCGACGTGTCCGAGGTGGACAAGGACCGGCTCGGGCCCCTGCGCGAGCGCGTCCGGCCGGTCTCCGGCCACGTGTTCCTCAAGAAGGGGCGCTTCGAGTTCAGCCCCTCCGCGACGCTGTCGCTGCGCGACGCGTTCTACAGCAAGTACATCTTCGGGGGGGCGGTGACGTACCACCCCATGGAGACGCTGGGCGTCAGCCTGCGCGTGGGCTACGCCCTCAACACGGTGGCCGGCGCGGCCCAGAAGTGTACGTTCGGGGAGGGGGGCGAGGGGGACACGCGTGGCTGCGCCTCCCCCACGCTCGACGAGCTCGACGGGAACGCCCCGGGGCAGATCAAGCTGCTGGGCGGCGCGGACGTCCAGTGGGCGCCCATCTACGGCAAGCTGTCGCTGCTGGCGGAGACCTTCGTCCACTTCGACCTGTACGGCGTCGCGGGCGCCTCGGTGGTCCAGTACCGGGGCCCTGGCGAGAGCCTGGGCGCCGCGCCGAAGAACTACCTCACGCCGGGCGCCAACCTGGGCGTGGGCGCGCGCTTCTTCCTCAACCGGTGGCTCACGCTGCGCACCGAGCTGCGTGACCTCATCTACGTGGAGAAGGGTACCGAGGTCTCCGGCAACTACCTGCGCAACCAGCTCCTGTTCGAGCTGGGCGTCTCCTTCTTCTTCGGGTCCGAGTCATGATGCGCTCCTTCCGGCTCATCCGTGTCGCCGTTCTCGGGCTGTCGCTCGCGTGGGCGGCCCCCACCTTCGCGCAGAACTTCGAGGGCCTGGACCTGTCCGGGCAGTCCAAGAAGAAGCGCGCCACCTCCAAGAAGAAGCGGACGCCTCGCAAGGCCCGCACGGACAAGGCGAAGCCCACGCCCGCCGAGGACGACGGCGCGGACGATGCCGATGACGCCTCTGCCAGCGGAACGTCCGTGGCGGCGCCGCCCGAGTCGGCGGCGCCCGTGGCGCCGGCTCCGGCGCCCACCCCCGCCGCGCCTCCGTCGAGCAACGACGGCAGCATGGGCATGGGGCTGGACCTGACGCAGGATGCGCCCAAGCCGGCCGCGCCCACCATGTCCTTCGACGCGGTGGACGTCTCCGGAAAGACGGCGGACCGCCAGCGCCTGGACGTGGCCGTCAGCCTCTTCAAGAACGACGAGTACGAGAAGGCCTCCATGGCGGCGTACGAGCTGCTGGGAGACCCGAAGCTGGCGGGCCTGCACACCGAGGCGCGCTACGTGCTGGCCAAGGCCCTCTACCGCATGGGCATGTACCACTCGTCCCTCGGAGAGTTCTCCAAGATCCTCTCCCTGGGGCCGTCCACCAAGTTCTTCAAGACGAGCCTGGAGTGGCTCTTCTTCATCAGCCGCAAGACGAAGAACGAGACGGTCATCCTCGACGAGATTGCCCGGCACGCGAACCAGGAGTTCCCCGAGAAGTACCGCAACGAGTTCCGCTACCTGCTGGCGCGCTACCACTTCGTCCGTGGCCGCGCGCTGGACCAGGTGGGACAGCCGGAGGAGGCGGACAAGAGCTTCGCGGAGGTCAAGCGCCTGGCGCTCACGATTCCTCGCGACGACCCGTTCTTCCCGCGCGCCAAGTACCTGGAGGGCCTGTCCTTCTTCCGCAACGGCAGCCGTCAGAAGGACGCGGCCTCCAAGCGCGCGAACGGGGAGATGCTGGCGGCGGTGGAGGCGATGAAGGAGGTGGTCCGCCTCACCCGCCCGATGCCCGGCAAGACCGCCGAGCAGGCGAAGCTGGACAAGACGCTGCGCGAGCTGGCCTTCATGCAGCTGGCCCGGACGCACTACGGCATGCAGCAGAACCGCTTCGCGCTCTTCTACCTGGGCAAGGTGGAGCGTGGGAACACGCAGTGGCTGGAGGCGCTCTTCGAGTCCGCGTGGGCCAACTACCGCGTGGGTCAGTACGAGCAGGCGCTCGGCAACCTCATCACCCTGTCGTCGCCCTTCTTCCGCGAGGAGTACTTCCCCGAGGCCCTCATCCTGAAGGCGGTCATCTATTACGAGAACTGCCGCTACCGGGAGTCCAACATCATCCTCCAGGACTTCGAGCGCACCTACCTGCCGGTGCATGACCAGCTTGAGTCGCTGGTGAAGAAGAACATGGACGCCAGCGAGTACTACTCGGTCCTGGCCGACGTGCAGAAGAAGAACAAGGAAGGCCTGGAGAAGAACGAGACGGACCTCATCCTGGAGCGCATCCTCCGGCTGGCCCTGACGGACCAGGACCTGCGCAAGACGAACGACTCCATCCTCGAGCTCGAGGGGGAGATGGACGCCTTCGCGAACCGGGCGGACACCTTCAAGTACTCGGAGCTGAGCAAGTCCCTGCTGGACGACCTCAAGGTGCAGCGCACGTCGCTCATCGCCAAGGCCGGCATCATGGCCAAGGGCAAGCTGGAGACGGAGCTGGTGGCGCTCAAGCAGCTGCTGGCCAACGGCCTGCGCATCAAGTTCGAGACGACCACGAAGGAGAAGGAGTTCCTCGAGGAGCAGCTCAAGGCGGGCGGCCGCACGGCCATCGTCAAGAAGTACAAGTACTCCGTCGCCGTGCAGGACGATCAGCTCTACTGGCCGTACGAGGGCGAGTACTGGCGTGACGAGCTGGGCACGTACCAGTACACGATGACGAAGGGCTGCATCGAGCGCGACACCGCCAACCGGGCCGTCCAGGCGGCCGGGGCGATGTAGCGCCTCCGGGTCCAGGAGTTCTCACCCTTCCAGCCGCCGGGGCGCTATCTTCGCGCTCCGGCGGTTTTTTATTCAGCAAAGGGGTTTCAGGTGGTGCGGCGGGCGGCGTCACTCCGTGTCGTCTTCGGAATCGTGGCGCTGGACCTCATTGGGTTCGGCATCTTGATTCCCCAGTTGGGGGTCTACGGCGTGCGGTTCGGCGCCTCGCCCTTCACGGTGGGGCTGCTCATCTCCATCTACTCGTTGATGCAGCTCGTCTCCGCGCCGCTGCTGGGCCGGCTCAGCGACCGGTACGGGCGCCGGCCGGTGTTGCTGGTGAGCCAGGTGGGCTCGCTGCTGGCGTACCTACTGTTCGCCTTCGCGCAGTCGCTGCCGCTGCTCTTCCTGGCGCGTGTCATCGACGGCATCTCTGGTGGCAACATCTCCACCGCACAGGCGGTGGTGGCGGACATCACCCCGCCGAAGGACAGGGCGCGGGGTATGGGAGTCATCGGCGCGGCCTTCGGGCTGGGCTTCGTGCTGGGACCGGCGCTGGGTGGCTTCCTGGGTGCCTGGGGCGGCAACCTCGCCATTGGTCTGTTCGCGGCGGGGCTGGTGGCCGTCAACCTGACGGGCACGTACTTCTTCCTGCCGGAGACGCGGGTGGCGGGGCGCGCCAGCGAGGGCCACGCGCGGACGCTCCAGGGGGCCACGCTGGCCATGAACCTGCCGGTGGTGGGCCGCTGCCTGGTGCTGATGCTGGTGTTCACCACCGCCTTCGCCCAGATGGAGGGCACCTTCTCCGTCTACCTGCTGACGCGCTTCCTGTCGTCCGGCCCCGTACCGCTCCAGGAAGGCGGCCTGTTCCTCCGGGCGGCGGTGACGGACCTGGACGTGCTGCGCGAGGCCAGCCTGCGCTCGGGCTGGCTCTTCGCGGCGGTGGGGGGCATCTCCGCGCTGGTGCAGGGCGGGCTGGTGCGCCGGCTGACGGGTGGGCCCGGGAGCAGGCCGGGGCGCGAGGCGCTGCTGGCTACGGCGGGGTTCGGACTGACGGCGCTGGGGCTGGGGCTGTTGCCGGTGGCGCCGGATTATGCGTGGCTGTTCCCGGTGATGGGACTGCTGGCGGTGGGCTCGGCGTTGGTGACGCCGTGTCTGTCCGCCCTGGTATCCCTGCACGCCCCGCCGGAGCGGCTGGGCGCGGTGCTGGGGGCGTACCAGGCCTTCGGCTCGCTGGGGCGGATTCTGGGGCCGGCGCTGGGCGGGTGGCTCTTCACCCGACTGGGGCCGGGGGCGCCGTACGGGACGGCCGCGGGAATGGTGGCGTTGGCGGGGCTGCTGGGACTGACCCTGGTGACGCAGGCGAGATTGGCAGGCGCGGGGGCCGAGCAAAGGTCCTAAGATGGAGGACATGGTGGGGACGCAGCCGCAGCCAGTGACGATTGCTTTCGATGTCATGGGGACGGACCACGGCCCGGCGGAGGTGGTCCGGGGAGCGGCGATGCTGTCGCTCGAGTCGCCCCACATCCACACGCTCCTGGTGGGGGACCGCGCCCTCATCGATGAAGCGCTGGCGGAGACGAAGCACAACGGCGAGCGCATCTCCGTGCAGCACGCGGCGGACTTCATCGGCATGGACGAGAAGCCAGGCGAGGCGCTGGCGCGCAAGCCGAATGCCTCCGTGGCGGTGGCCGCGCGGCTGGTGGCGGAGGGCGAGGCGCAGGCCCTGGTGTCCGCGGGAAACACGGGCGCGGGCGTGCTGGCGTGCGCCCGGCACTTCCAGCTCATCCCCGGCGTGCGGCGCGCGGCGCTGGCCACGGTGTACCCGACGCGCTCGGTGCGCGGCGCCAAAGGGGACCCGTTCTCCCTCATCCTCGACGTGGGCGCCACGGTGGAGGCCACCGCGGACGACCTGGTGACGTTCGCGGTGATGGGCTCCGCCTACGCGCGCATCATCTCCCGGAACGAGCGGCCCAAGGTCGCGCTGCTGTCCAACGGCATCGAGCCGCAGAAGGGCCCGCCCCGCGTGGTGGAGGCGCACGCGCGCCTGTCGGAGATGAAGGACATCCACTTCATCGGTAACGTGGAGGGCATCGACATCCCGAAGGGCACCGCGGACGTCATCGTCACCGACGGCTTCGTCGGCAACGTCTGCCTGAAGATGCTGGAAGGCGTCCACGACACCGTGGTGGAGCTGGCCCAGTACGCCTACAAGGAGAGCCTCCGGTGGCGCGCGGGGCTCGCCATGCTGTCCAGCGGCATCCAGCGCATCAAGGACATCACCGACTGGAACCAGTACGGCGGCGCCCCCATCCTCGGGTTCGATAGAATCTTCATCAAGGCGCACGGGCGCTCGAAGTCGAGGGCCATCGCCAACGCGGGCAAGGTCGCGGCGAAGGTGGTGTCGAACAACCTGGGCGCCGCCATCCGGGAAGGCCTGACGAAGTGAGCCTGCCGGACCGCATCGACCCGCGTCCGCCCCGGCGCATCTACCGGTGGGACCTGGACAAGACGTACCTCCAGACGGAGTTCGACTCGCTCCGTGACCTGGTGCGGACGGCGTTCCAGAAGGCCCACCAGAAGGTGGCCGTGCCGGGCGCCAGCGCGCTCATCCGCGAGTTATCGGAGAACGGGGACTCGCGGCTGTGCATCGTCTCCGGCAGTCCGAAGCAGATGCGGGCCGTGCTGGAGGAGAAGCTCAAGCTGGACGGCGTGCGGTGGGACGAGTTCGTCCTCAAGGACAACGTGGGCAACCTGCTGCGCGGCCGCTTCCGCGCCCTGCGCGGGCAGGTGGGCTACAAGCTGCCGGCCATCCTGGAGAGCCGGGTGCACGCGCCGGTGGAGGCGGAGGAGGTCCTCTTCGGCGATGACGCGGAGGCGGACGCGTTCATCTACTCGCTCTTCGCGGACCTGGTGGCCGGCCGCGTGGACGAGCGCGTGTTGTCACAGGTGCTGGAGGCGGGCGGTGTGTATCCGGACGACGCGGAGCGCGTGCGCGAGGCGTGGAAGAAGATTCCGGTGGGTGACCCCGTGCGCCGCATCTTCATCCACCTGGACCGGCTGACGCCGCCCGCGCACTTCACGCCGTACGGCCCCCGCGTGGTGCCCATCTTCAACTACTTCCAGGCCGCGCTGGTGCTGCTGGCGGACGGCCACCTGACGGCGCCGCAGGTGCTGAAGATCGCCGTGGAGATGGTGCAGACGGCGGGGCACAACATCATCACCCTGTCCAACTCGTTCCAGGACCTGCTGCGGCGCGGGCTTCCGCTCCAGCAGGCGGCGGTGGCGCTGTCCCAGGCCCTGGAGGGCCCCAACAAGCTGCTCGCGGCGATGCGCCCCATGCCGGACATCCTGTCGGCGTTCAGCAAGCGCCTGGCCGCGCTGGGCACGCCGCCGCCGCCGCCGCCGGTGCAGGCGGTGGACTACGTGTCCCTCATCCACCACGCGCTGCCGCGGACCCACAAGGGCCGGTCCAAGCCGGGGTAGGGCGGGGCCGCCCGCCTGCCCTACGGGGGGCCCGACGTCCCCCACGCGGCCCGGCCCCAGAACGATTCCCTCGGCTGGCGTGTTGGTACAGGACAGAGTGCCCCGGGTGGCTGGGACGTCCCACGCGTGGCCGCGAGGCACCCTGCCGTCCGGTGACATCCGACAACAATGTCGTCACTCGCTACTCCCTACCCGGAGGATGCGGTATAGACGGCTGGCCTTCAAGCGTCCCACCTGGGACGTCATTGGCTGATGACACGAGCTTTGACTGAAACGCCGCCTGCCGGCGGTCTGCTGCCACCTGCGCCCGAGAATGACGCGCGCGAGGTTGCCTCTCCAGAGGCGGCAGGGACTTCCGAGCGCGGCGGACAAGAGGTACCCATGAACTCCAATCCGGAGCTGTCGGCGTCTCCTCGCCAAGAGGACAGCGCCTCCGAGCCCCTGGCCGCCAACGAGCAGGCCTCCGAAGATTCACAAGCGACCCCTGCTTCCATCCCCCCCGAGCCCCCGCTGGCCTCCGCGGACGCCGACCTCGGCGATGACGAGGACGACGACGAAGAGGCGGACGCCGCTGAGAACGGCCTGGACGAAGCCGTCCTGGGCGCCGAGGCCGCGCTCGCCGCCGCGGAGGCCGAGGACGCCGCCGAGGCCCGCGATGAGGACGTCGAGGAGGTGCCCACCGTCCTCGAACCCGAGCCGGAGCCCACGCCCGCGGAGCGCGCGCTGCACGTGCCCTACGTTCGCCCCTCCGGCGAGCCCGCGGAGATCGACCCGGACGAGCTGGACCCCGACGCGCTGAAGGTGGTGCTGCGGCTGCATCAGCATGGCCACCAGGCGTACATGGTGGGCGGCTGCGTGCGCGACCTGCTGCTGGGGCGCAAGCCGAAGGACTTCGACATCGCCACCAGCGCGACGCCCAACGAGGTGCGCGGCATCTTCCGCAACTGCCGGCTCATTGGCCGGCGCTTCCGGCTGGCGCACGTCTACTTCAAGGGGGGGAAGATCATCGAGGTCTCCACCTTCCGCGCGAACCCGACGGAGCTGGAGGCCGCCTCGAACGGCGGCGAGGACGACGGGGACGGTGAGGACCTGCTCATCACCCACGACAACGTCTTCGGCACCGCGCAGGAGGACGCGCGCCGCCGCGACTTCACCATCAACGGCCTGTTCTATGACGTGAGCGAGGGGCGGGTCATCGACTACGTCCGCGGTCGCCGCGACCTGGACGAGCGCTTCATCCGCACCATTGGCGACCCGGAAGTGCGCATGCGCGAGGACCCGGTCCGCATCCTCCGCGCCGTGCGCTTCGCGGCGAAGCTGGGGCTGGACCTGGAGTCGCGCACGTACGCGGCCATGGAGGGCGCGGTGGAGGACCTGCCGCGCTGCGCCCCCGCGCGCCTGCTGGAGGAGACCTTCCGCCTCATCCGCGGCGGCGTGTCCGCCCCGGCGCTCAAGCTGCTGGACGCGCTGGACGCGCTCAAGATCCTGCTGCCGCCCGTCAACGCCTACCTGAAGCAGCACGGCAAGGAAGGGGAGAAGACCTTCTACGCCTTCGCCGAGGCGCTGGACCGGCGCGTGTCCGCGGGCGAGCCCCTGGACGATGCCATTCTCCTGGCGATGTTGCTGATTCCCATCAGCCGCTCGACGGGACCGGAGGAGGCCCAGGAGGGCGGCCGCCCGTCCGTGTCGCAGGTGGTGGAGGACCTGCTCGCGGGCTTCGTGCAGTCCGCGCGCCTGCCGCGCCGCATCGCCGAGCGCTGCCGCATGCTGCTGTTGGCCCAGCGCACCCTGACGGGGGAGCGCCGCCGTCGCAGCGCCGCGTTCAAGCGTCACCCGCTCTTCAACGAGGCGCTCACCGTGTTCGAGATGACGGTGGAGGCCACGGGCGAGGGGCGTGAGCAGCTGGAGGCCTGGAAGGCCGGTGAGGTGCCGCAGCCGCGCTCTACCGCGGCGGAGGGCGACTCGGCCGAGGGAGGGCAGCGCAAGCGCCGCCGCCGTCGCCGTCGCCGCCGGCCCTCGGCGAACGGGGCGGCTGGCGAGAGCGCCGACGCCTCCGAGTCGGGCTCGGAAGCCGGAGACGCCTGAGCGCCGCTCGGGACGTCCCGCGGCGCGCTGGCAGCTCCTGAGGAAGCGGGGCGCCTGGGCGCCGCCTCGCTCCACGCCCGGGGGTGCCCCCGCGCGCGTCGTGACTCAGGGTTTCGGCCCGCCCTTGTCCACGGGCCGCTCGGAGCGGTGCTCCGCGCTGTCACTGGCCTCGCTGCCCGCGATGTCCGCGGTGGTGATGGCCTTGCTGCCAAACCGCTCGGCAATCCTGTCCAGCGCCGCGTTCAGCTTCGCGGTGCGCGGCGCGGCGGCGGGAAAGAGGCCGAGCTGGGGCTGCTCCTCATCCAACTGCACGCTGACGCCGGTGAGCCGCAGCGGCTTGCCCTGGTGCGCCTTCTCCAGCAGCTCCAGCGCGGCGCGGTAGAGCGTCTGCCCATCATCCGTGGCCTCGCGCAGCGTGGTGCGCCGGGTGATGAGCGTGAAGTCCGCGAACTTCAACTTGAGCTGCACCACGCGGCTCTTGAGCGCCGCGCGCCGCAAGCGCCGGGCGACGCGCAGCGCCTGGGCATGCACGTGCGGCTTGAGGGCCTCCAGGCCCGACAGGTCCTCCTCGAAGGTGTCCTCGGCGCCCACGCTCTTGGCGGCGCGGTCCGGCACCACCTCGCGCGCGTCGATTCCCTGCGACAGCTCCCACAGGTGCCGTCCGCTGGCGCCCAGCCGGTCCTCCAGCCAGTCCAGGTCCCTGGTCGCCACGTCGCCAATCGTCTTCAGCCCCGCGAGCTTGAGCGCCTCCTCCGTCTTCGGTCCCACACCCCACAGGCGCGACACCGGCAGGCTCGCGAGAAAGGCCACCGTCTCCTCCGCGCGCACCTCCCGCTGGCCGTTGGGCTTGGCGAGGTCGGAGGCAATCTTCGCCACGAACTTCACCGTGGCCACCCCCGCGGAGGAGGGCAGCCCCAGCTCGTCGGCAATCTCCTTGCGGATGCGCCGGGCGATGTCCGCGGGCGTTCCGAAGAGGCCCACCGACGCCGTCACGTCGAGGAAGGCCTCGTCCAGCGAGAGCGGCTCGATGAGCGGCGTGTAGCGCTCCAGGATGGTGAACACCTGCTCGCTGGCCTCCGCATAGGCGGAGAAGCGGGGCTTCACGACGATGGCATGAGGCGCGGCCTTCGTGGCCCGGGCCATGGGCATGGCGCTGCGCACGCCGAAGGGGCGCACCTCGTAGGAGGCGGCGACCACCACGCCGCGCTGGGCATGCCCGCCCACGATGAGCGGCTTGCCCCGCAGGGCCGGGTTGTCCCGCTGCTCCACGGACGCATAGAAGGCATCCATGTCCACGTGGATGATGGCTCGCATGTTGTGAGTCATTTTAGAGGGGCCCTCTGACGCCCGGCGGAGACCGACATGAAGACCCTGACGGAGTACCTGTGGTTCGAGACGCGGCAGCGCCGAGAGCTGGTCCGCCTCACCGACACGGTGGCTTCACTGGTCCGCAAGAGCGGCATCCAGGAGGGAATGGTCCTCGTCTCCGCCATGCACATCACCGCGGGCGTCTTCGTCAACGACGACGAGCCCGGCCTCCATGAGGACATCTGGGAGTGGCTCCAGCACCTGGCGCCCGCTGGCCCCGATTACCGGCACCACCGCACGGGGGAGGACAACGGCGACGCCCACCTCAAGTCGATGCTCGTCCACCACCAGGTCCTCGTCCCCGTCACCGCCGGCAAGCTGGACCTGGGCCCCTGGCAGCAGGTGTTCTACGCCGAGTTCGACGGCCAGCGCCGCAAGCGCGTCATCGTGAAGGTGATGGGCGAATAGCAACGGCCCTCAGTCCTGACGCTCGCCTCGCGGCAGGGGCAGCCCGTGGCGCTCCAGCTCCGCGCGCAGCTCCGGGGGGAGGGGGCTGTTGACCGTCAACGGCCGCCGCGTCACCGGGTGCGTTAGGCCCAGCGAGCGGGCGTGCAGGAAGAAGCGCCCCAGGCCGGGGGCCTCGCGCCCGCCGTAGAGGCCGTCACCGACGATGGGGGCGCCGATGCCCGCCAGGTGTGCGCGCACCTGGTGCAGCACGCCGGTGAGGATGCGCACCTCCACCACGCTGAACTCACCCGAGCGCGCCAGCACGGTGAACTTCGACACGGCCTCCCGGGCATCCTCGGCGCTGTGGGGGGCGGGCTCTACCCGGTCCGGGTGCCGGGGGTGGTGGCGCAGGGGCATGTCGATGTCGCCCTCATCCGCCAGCGGGCCCGTCACCAGGGCCAGGTAGCGCTTGTCCACGGCCCGCGTGCCGAAGGCCTCGCGCACCGCGTTCCAGGCCTCGCGCGTGCGCGCGGCCACGAGCACGCCGGAGGTCTCCACGTCCAGCCGGTGGCACAGGCCGCCCTCGCGCGCGTCCAGGGAGGCCTGGGCGCACTCGGGGTAGCGGGCCACCAGCGCGTTGGCGACCGTCCCGGTCTCCCCGGGCTGAAGCGGGTGCGAGGGCCGGCCCGCGGGCTTGTCCACGAACACGAGCGCGTCGTCCTCGTGCAGCACGGCGAGCGGGAAGGCCGCGTCGGGCACGGCCTCGCGCGTCTCCTCCTCCACCTCGACGGCGACGTTCTGGCCGGCGGCGAGCGTCAGGCCCTTCTTCGCCGGGCGGCCGTTCACCTTCACCGCGCCCGCCTCGAAGAGGCGCTTGAGGCGCGCGCGGGACAGGCCCAGCGCGTCACCGATGAACAGGTCCACCCGCTGGCCCGCCTTGTCGGCGTCCACGGTGAGGGTGTGCAGCTTGGAGGGACTCACTCGGACAGGGCCTCGTAGACTTCCTCGGCCGTCTGGAACCGGTCGTCCGGCTCCTTGCGGATGAGGCGGTGGGCGACGCGCGCGAGCTGCGGGTCCCCGTGAAGGTTCAGCGCCAGCACGGAGGGCGGCTCCGTCTCCAGCACCTGACGCCAGAGCTCGTGCGGCGACTTCGCGTCGAAGGGGGGCCGCCCGCTGAGCAGCTCATAGAGGATGACCCCCAGGCTGTACAGGTCGGAGCGCCCATCCAGGGGCTCGCCCAGAATCTGCTCGGGCGCCATGTAGCGGTAGGTGCCCACCAGCTTGCCGGCCTCGGTGATGGCCGCGTCGTCGGCGAGGAACTTGGCGAGCCCGAAGTCCATCAGCCGCACCTGCCGGTCGTCGTCCACCATGATGTTGGACGGCTTGAGGTCCCGGTGGACCAGCCCGTGCCCGTGGATGTAGGCCAGCGCCTCGCAAATCTGGAGCATGGCGTCCTTGAGCCGCCCCATTCGCTCGGGCCGGTTCAGGTCCTCCTCGCGGAGGACGCGGCCGGCCTCCACCTCGGGCTGCGGCGCGCGCGGCGCGGGGACGGGCAGGTCGAAGCCGTCAATCGAGTCGTCCGAGCCGATGCCGATGTTCAGGCCGCCACCGCCGGCGAAGCTCTCCAGGTCCTCGCTGGGGGCCTCCTCCGCGAACGCCTCCAGGCCGAAGGTCCCATCGTGAGGACTGTCGTCGAAGGAGTCGTCCATCGAATCGGAGAAATCCGGGTCGGAGGCGCCGAAGTCGTCATCCGCGGTGCGCAGCACGGACAGCGGGCTGCGCGGGGTGTGGCCGCCCGGCGGGGACAGCCGGTCGTCGCTGCTCAGGTCGAGGTAGTGGCGCAGGGTGAGGCCCTCGATGAGCTCCATGGCGAGGTAGGGCACGCCCTGGTGGACGCCCGACTCGAAGACCTTCACCACGTTGGGGTGCGCCAGGTCCACCAGCGTGTGGAACTCGCGGGCGAGCCTGCGCGCGGCACGAGCGTCTCGCGCGGGGCCGGCTGAAAGCAGCTTCAGCGCGACCTCGTCGGTGGTGCGGCGGTCCAGGGCCCGATACACGGTTCCTGCCCCGCCACTGCCAAGCGTTTCCAGAACGCGGTAGGGACCGATGAACTTCGGGGGCATGGGGTGATGAAATCCTACGGACCACGTCATACCAGGGTCAACGATGGGAACGCCTGATTGCTCGGAGCCCGGCAGAACCGGCGGCAGGTGGTTTTACTTTTCCGACAAACCTGGGAGAACCCGAGTCAATGCGAATCGGGAAGTACCAACTGGTGCGAAAGCTTGCGTCGGGCGGCATGGCGGAGGTCTTCCTCGCGAAGGCCGCGGGGCCACGCGGCTTCGAGAAGACGCTCGTGCTCAAGCGAATCCTTCCGCATCTGGCGGAGGACCCGGCCTTCGTGGAGATGTTCCTGGGCGAGGCGCGGCTGGCGGCGCAGCTCGAGCACCCGAACATCGTGCAGATTTTCGACTTCGGTGAGGTCGAGGGCAGCTTCTTCCTGGCGATGGAGTTCATCGACGGGCCGAACCTGCGCAAGCTGGTGAAGCGGGCCGCCGAGGAGGCGCTGCCGCCCGCCTTCTGCGCGAAGGTGGTGGCGTCCGCAGCGGAGGGACTGGCGTATGCGCACGAGTTCCGCGACCCGGAGACGGGCGAGCCCCTGGGGCTGATTCATCGGGACGTCAGCCCGGACAACATCCTGGTGTCGCGGCAGGGCGCGGTGAAGGTGGTGGACTTCGGCATCGCGAAGGTGGCGGGGCAGGGGCACCGGACGCTGACGGGCGTGGTGAAGGGCAAGGTGGCGTACATGCCGCCCGAGCAGCTCCAGGCCAAGGCCATGGACCGGCGCGTGGATGTCTATGCGCTGGGGATGGTGCTGTATGAATTGCTCACGGGGAAGCGGCCGTTCGACGCGGGCACGGACGTGAGCGTGATGCAGGCCATCCTGTTCGAGTCGTTCATCCCGGTGGCGCAGCGCCGGCCGGATGTCCCGGAGGCGCTTCAGCAGGTGCTCGACAAGGCGCTGGCGAAGGACCGCGAGCGGCGCTACCCGGACTGCCGCGCGCTCCAGGACGACCTGGAGCGCTTCGTGCTCTCCACCGGTGAGCCGGTGGGCGCCTACCAGATTGCCCAGCGCATCGCGCAGTGGGTGCCGGAGGGGGGCGCGCCCATGGCGACGCCTTCGGCGGGGAGCGGCCGGGGGTCGGCGGCTCCGAAGTCGAAGGTCCGGGCCTCGTCCATGGTATCGCCCGCGGAGCCTCCGGTGGTCTCGACGTCGCCCACGACGCCGATGCCCCGGTCGCTGGTGGCGCCGGCCGTGTCGGCTTCGCTGGACTCGACATCACCGACGACGCCGATGCCCCAGGCCGTCGCCGGCATCGTGCGGGAGCTGGAAGCGCAATCCCTCTCGGAGCCTGACACGCTTCAGTCGTATCCGGTGGTGGTGAAGAGCCCTGAGCTGCGGGCCGGTGCGGCGTCGCGCGTGGCCGCGCGGGCGGGAGAGGCGCGCAAGGAATCAAGGCGGGCGGTGCGTGACGAGGCCGCCGTGGTGATGGCGGCGGCCGAGTCGACGGTACCCGAGTCGATGCCCGCACCCGCTGACGCTCCACGGGGGGATGCGGATGACGCCGTGCACACCCGGAGCACGGAGTACGTCGCGGCCCCGGCGCCCAAGCGGCCAGTCAGTGTGGCTGCCGCGGTGGTCGGAGGGCTGGTGGTGCTGGCGGTCGGTGGCGGCATCGCCCTGACGCGCGGAGGGGAAGGGGAGGTCGTGCCGGTGCGGGTGAATCCGCCTCCCCTGACAGCGCTCCCTCCGGAGCCTTCGCGTCCGCTCCCGGATGCGAAGGCCGATGCCGCCCGGACGATTGGTGCCGGCGCCGCAGCCGCAGGGAAGGCTCCGGGGCCATCGGAGCCGGCTGTCGAGGCGAAGGCGCCCCCAGCGATGGCTGTTGCGCGGGACGTGTCGCCAGCGGGCGCGAGCAGCACTCCGGAAGGAACTGCTCCTGAAGCCGTCGCGGCTCCCGCGGCCGTGAAGGCCGCTTCGGAGGCGGCGGCAGAACCCGCTGTAGCGAAGGCTGTTCCGGAAGCGGTCGCAGCTCCAGCGGTCGCGAAGGTTGCACAGGAGAAGCCCGCTGTGGCTCCGAGCACGAGTACGCCTCGGAGCAGGGAGGGCACGCCGGTTCGCAAGGCCGTCGCGGTGGCGAAGGGAACCCTGGAGTTTCGCATTCGCCCCTATGCGGTGGTGTCGCTCGATGGGAAGGTCCTGGGGCAGACGCCTCTCGACGCGGTGGAGGTCTCGGTGGGGCGACACACCGTTCGGCTCGTCAACAAGGAGCTGGGCAAGGACGTGACCCGCACCGTTGAGGTGAAGGCCGGTCCGCCCAACGTGTTCAAGATGAACCTCGAGACGGAGTGAGCGACGGGGCCGCCAAGGCTCATCCATGGCGGCCCCTGGTGATGTGTGCTGCTACTCCGGCCAGCGGAGGATCCGGCCATTGTCACCCGCGACCCAGAGGTCCGCGGGGCTGGTGCCCGAGATGTCGTTGAAGCGGTAGTTCGTGTTCTCGAAGATGACCTGCCACTGCTGACCGTCGTACCGGTAGATGCGCCCGCTCTGCGCGGTGACGTAGACGGAGCCGGCGCCGAACGCGATGACGGATGTCAGTGTTTCATTATAGGTGTTGGGGAAGGGCATCCTGCTCCAGGTGCTGCCGTTCCATTGAATGACGGAGTTCGTGTTGTTCTGGGCCTCGCCTACGGCGAAGGCCAGCATGCTGTGTACCACCCAGACGCTGCGCAGGCGCCCCAATCCTGGGATGCTGTCTTGCACAAACTGGGATTGCCATTGACCGCTGCTGTTATCGAAGCGGTAGACCCGAGCCCGGGTGCTTCCGGAGTCGTAACCGCCGACCGCGAACAGCGTGTATTGGGAGCGTCCGTGGATGTCGAACAGCGGCGCGACTTCCGCGGTGCCGAACTTCAGTGAGCTCGGCCCGTTGACGCCATCCCAGATGAACGTCAGTCCCTGGTTGGCCACGCCGGAGCTCGACGTGACGCCGTGAACCTCCAGGGTTCCTCCATTCCGGAACCCGACGAGCCCCTGGATGTTGCGGCCCATGTCATGCATCTGCGAACAGGCGTTCTGGCTCCGGTCCAGGATGGAGAGCCGCCCGTTCGACGAGCCGAAGTAGCCGAGGCCCTGATTCGCCATATCCGCCCAGACGGCGTTCCACACCGTATTGTTGTCACCACAGCCGGTGGCGTTGGTCTGGAAGGAGGTGTCGCCCGGGACGAGGACCGCCTTGTTTGCAGCGCTGCCCACGGCCGTCACATCTCCGG
>JAFAAN010000083.1 GCA_023426545.1 Pseudomonadota bacterium | reverse complement strand
CGGCTCGGCCGAGCCGTCGTCCGCGCAGGCCACGCAGTCATCACCCACACCTGTCCCTGGAGTGCTCACAGGCCCCCCTGCATGTGGAAGTCGAACTTCCCGTTCTCCGGCTGGCTCGGGTCGTTGTCGAGTCGGGCGATCTCCAGCCGCTCCATGGTGATGAGCCCCTCCTTCCACTCATCGCGAGACACCTGCCCCCACCGGCGGAAGCGATTGGGCTTGGACGCCACCTCCTCGGTGTCCACCCACGCCACGCCGGGCACCGCCATGGCGGCGGCGACGATGCGGCTGAGGTACACGGGCTGACCGAAGGTGAAGTTGTCCGGATGGAAGAAGCCGCTCCGCCCATCCGGCAGGTCCCGGTTGCTGAAGACCTCCAGCAGGGCCGCCTTCACGTTGCTGGCCAGGAAGCCCGGCTGCACGCACACCGTCATCACGATGTCGAGCGGAACGAAGATGGGCCCCTCGATGCGCAGGTCATAGCCCGCCAGCCGGAATTGCTCCAGGAAGGCGGCCAGCGTCTCGGAGAAGGCCGCGTCCACGGTGCGCCCGCCCTTCCGATCCACGGTGACGAACATGGTGTGCCAGCTCCCCGTCCACCGGAGGCTTCCAACCGCGTGCTGAACCTCGGGGTGGCGTTGGGCCACCTCCGCGTAGTCCGCCTCCGTCACCGCGCGCTGCTGCACGCGGAAAGCCTGCGGCGCGTTGATGCGCACCTGCGCCAGCGACTCCGACTCCACACCGCCCGCGGCGGGCAGCGGGTTGCGCACGCGCAGCACGGCGTTGCGCCAGTCGCCTCCCGTCGGGTGGTACAGCCGGGAGATGGACTCGGCGCCCACGTTGCCTGCCGTGCCATTGCCGATGCGGTAGGTGGCCAGCAGTGTGTCCGCGGCAGGGGGCTTCTCGCCCAGCACGTTGTCGCCGAAGCGCAGCCGCGCGCGGCCGTCCTCCTCCACCTCCGCCACGAGCTCCCGGCTGAAGCGCCCGCTGTTGAGCAGCGTGCGCCGAGGCTTCCACGCACGCTGGCTCTGCTTCTCCTCCAGCCAGATGGCTGGCAGCACGTCCTCCATGGCCCAGCGCATGGCCGCCGTCGCGGAGGACTTGGGGTCCACCGTCCGGCGCCCGCCCGGCGCCCATCCCACCTGCGTCAGCGGACCGCGCGCCAGCCGGGGCCGGTAGCGCCCCTCGGCGGGCACGGCCGGCAGCGGCTCGCCGCGCACGGTGCGCCCGTGGTCCACCAGCACCACGTTGCCGCGCGCCACGCTCACCGGCGCCCTCTTGCCCGGCGAAGGCCCTCCGCCGCCCCCTCCCGTGAGCGTGAGGGCCACCGTCCCCAGCCCGGTGAATCCGGTGAGCATCGCAGGAGCGCCGGAGACGCTCTCCGTCATCAGCAGCGGTGCGTCTCCCTTGGTCGGCGCGGGCTCCGGCACCTCCACCTCCCACAGGCATAGCTCGAAGGGCAGCGCGTCCTCCCCGGCCCACTCGATCTCCACCACCTGCTGCTTCAGCAGCGGGTCCTCGGTGAAGGTCACCTTCGTGAGCCGCACGGCATGGCGGCGGGACGGGTCCGCGTCCTCCACCCGGCCCGTGGTGGCGCTACGCACCTCTTCCAGGAGGAGCACCTGCCCCACCGCGAGCTTCTTCAGCGCGTCATCCGCGTTGAGCAACGTGGCGGAGGTGGCACCCTCGGGCAGGCAGCACTTGTCCTCGCCCCACGTATAGAAGCGCAGCTCGCTGTGCTTCCAGGAGAGGCGGACGTCGTGCAGGGACTCGAAGACCTCGGCCCCTTCGCTCAGCGCGGCGGCGAGCTGGGCCTCGTCCAGCACCCGGGGGCCGGGCGTGGTGGTGGTGAGGAACATCGTCCCCGGCGTCTTCTCCGTGGGTCCCTTCAGCTCGAAGCCGTCCGCGCCCTCCATCACCTCCACCGTCACCCATGCCCGGGCGTTGCAGCCATCGTGCATGGGGTAGTCCAGCAGCCGCGCGTGGCGCCGCACGGAGGTGCGCTTGCGCGCGGTGCCCAGGTACGCCTCGGTGGCCGCCGCGTCCTGGTAGTAGCTGAGATAGTCGGCCGCGTAGGCCATCACCTCCACCAGCGCCACGCCCAGGTCCGCCGCGTTGCACTCCTTCCACTGCGGCGACACCTGTGACAGCCGGTCCAGCATCAGCCGCCGGAAGCTGGAGAAGTCGCGGGTGAGATAGTCGATCTGCGGGTCCTCGCCCGGCGCGGGCGGCCCCACCCGGGGCGGCGCGCAATCGAACTCGCTGGGGCACTCCACCTTGAAGGTGAACTCCACCCGCGACAGCGGCGCGTCGAAGCCGTCCGGCGGCACCGTGTCCGCCACCGAGCGGCGCAGCGCGAGCGCGTACGTGGAGAAGTCCCCCACGGAGTCCGTGCGCACCACCAGCCACTCGCGCGCATCCGGCCGCGCCTGCTCCGCCGTCCACGCTCCGCCGTCCGTGCCGGCCGGAATCTGGTCCAGGCGGTGCGCCCACACCACGTCCACGTCCTTCAGGCGCACGCCGCCTTCGATGGTGACGTTGTCGGCGGTGAGGGTGCCGGGCAGCTCCTTGAAGAAGTGCACCCAGAGGGTCTTCTGGCGCTCCACGCCCAGCTCGGTGGCCCCGGCGTCCAGCACCTCCAGGTAGTCAATGCCGTTGAACCCGGAGCCCGGGGCCGCGACGAGCTGGCGACGCCGCTCACTCTTGCAGACGTAGCGCTCTCCCATGTCACGTCCCCCGGGACAACTGCGCCACCTGGCGCTGCTGGGTGCGTCGCACCACGTACCCCACCGTCACCTGCAGCGTGCCCTCCACGCTGAGCACGTCCACGGTCTCCACCTGGATGAGGTCTCCCAGCCATTGCTGAAGCGCGCCCTGCACCAGGAACTGGGTGGCGGTGGCCAACTCCCCGCTGTTGGGCGCGAAGACGAGCTGCGACAAGCCCGTGCCAAACGTGGGCCTGTTCACCCGCTCACCGGGCGCGGTGAACAGCACCTGCTCGATGAGGTGCCGCACGTGCGTGTCCAGGTCCGCGTCGGCCGTGCGGCCACGTCCATCGATGCGGAACGGGAAGCCGATCTGCATGTCAGGTCCCCTTCACCCGGACTTGAGTCATCACGACCTGCGGCGGCCCCGCGGGCGCCTGCGTCACGGTGAACGTCATGCCCGAGCTGGACTGGAGGATGACGGGCTGCCCCCCCGCGCGGACTCGCACCGCGGGCACCAGCCACTGCACCCGGAGACACGGACCGGGAGGCGGGTTCGGCGGAACCGGGCAGCCGGACACCATGTACATGTCCGCCATGGTGGCCACCGGCTGGCCGCCTACCTTCACCCGCGGGTTGCCGGGGGAGATCTGCACCTGGCCCGCGTGGGGGCACATCACCGTCGCGCCGACGTGGAGGAGGAATCCAGGCATGGCTCACATCACCTCGAGCGCGCCGTTGTTGATGTTGACGCCCATGGGGCCGAGCTTCACGCTGTTCGGGCCGAACGACAGCTCGATGCCCGTGGCGGTCAGCACCGCCTTCGTCGTGCCGCCCTGGGACAGCTCGATGCCCTGCGAGTTGAAGACAGCCTTCAGCGGCATGGCCACCACCGGGGGGCTCACCTCGATGGTGAGCCCGCCCGCGCCGGGCAGGTCGCTCAGCGTGAGGGTGATGCCGTCCGTCTTCCACACCTTCATCTGGGGCACCGCGGGCTGGGCCGGAGCCTCGCCTTCGCCCCAGAAGCAGCCGGCCCAGATGGGGTAGTTCGGGTCGCCGCGCTCGAACTCCACCCAGACCTTGGCTCCCACCGGCGGCACGGCGAAGAAGCCCACGCTCCGGCCGCCATAGGGCAGGCAGGGCATGGCCCAGGAGAGCTGGCTGTCGCCCAGCACGGTGGGCACCTTCACCTGGACGCGGCCCTGCATCAGCGGGTCGATGTTGTTGACCACCTCGCCGCGGTATTTCCCGTAGTACGTGCTCATGGAGGCACCACCGGTGTGAGCGCCCCGAGCCCCTCGCGCGTGAGGGTGAAGCGCTGTTTGTATTCGCCGAGACGGATGGAGTGCGTGACGTTCTTCACGTAGTAGAAGCCGTCGTGCATCCACCCCACCCCGCGCACGCCCACGAGCCCGCGGGGACGCAGGAGGTTGCCGTAGCGCAAGGCATTCAGCTCGCCCGAGGCGGTGAGGACCTTGTCCGTGGACGCGTCCGTCATGGCCTGCGCCTGGGCGTAGGCGGCCACGTAGCTGGTGCCGTCCGGCACCTCCAGCAGCGTCTTGCGCACGTTCGGCTGGTGCACCAATACCGCGGGCAGCGCCGCCAGCGGCGGCAGGCGCGTGCTGATGAACGTCTCCACCGGGATGGCCTTGCCAAACACCATCGCCTTGCCGGACACGGTGGTGGGCTCCAGCGCGTTGTACTGGAAGCTGATGGAGTCCACGTTGGTCTCCGCGCCCATGTTCACGGACAGCGCCGGCTGCGGGACGCCGGTGCGGATGGGCGGGCCCCAGTACGCCTTGTTCATCAGCGGCGCCGGGCCGGGCTCCACGTAGAAGACGTAGCCGAAGCGGCGAGCCATCTCCTGGAGGTACGCGTAGTCCGTGCCGCGGAACACCGGCGAGCGGACGATGGGCAGCGGCACGTCCAGCGTGGGCGGCGGCAGCACCGTGGGCAGCAGCTGGTACTTCGAGTACCGGAGGATGAGCTGCGCGGCGATGAGCGGCTCCACCTGCGCGGGGTGCTCGTGAACCTTCTGCTCCAGGTCCATCATCGTGCTCACGTCCTCGCCGGTGACGGTGAGCGTGGAGGCCCCGGGCTGCTCGGAGGGCGTGAGCTGCCGGTGGGTGATGATGCCGTCGAAGAGCACCTGCGGCACCACGTTGAACGTCACCACCAGCACCACGCGGTTGAAGGGCTGCATGAGCGGGTTGGACAGGAGTCCGAAGTCCACCAGGCTCAGCGGCCCGGCGCGGCCCACGCTGAAGGTGAGCTGGAAGCCGGAGCGGCCCTCGTCGTTGTGGGTGACCTCCACGCCCTGCAGCGCCTCGATGAGCGGCTGCGGCGCGGGCACCGGCACCGCCGGCCCCACCATCAACAAGAGGTTGACGCCCAAAAGCCCCATGGTCGCTCAGAACTCCGGCATGGCGATGCGGATCACCGCCCCCGGCTCCTCCATGACCTCGAACGGGTTGAGCACGTCGTTGGCGTCACACACGCGCCAGAACTGCTCCGGGTCCCCCAGCGTGCGGGCCGTCAGCAGGTCCAGGCGGTCCGCTTCCATGACGGTGACCTCGGCCAGCAGCCGCATCTCCTGCCCGGACGGCAGGAAGCGGCGGCGCTTGTACGCGACCACCCGCCCATCCGGCAGGGTGTGCGTCACGGTCTCCAGCGAGGCGTAGCGGCTGGTGGGATCGAACATGGACGGGTCACCGCGGCAGCGCGCTGGCAGCACCACTGGCGCTGCCAACGACGGCCATGGCCTCCTTGACGACCTGGTGGGAGAAGAAGAGGGCGAAGCCCGGGTGCGTCACGGGCAGGTCGTTGTACGTGAGCACCCGCAGCGCCAGGGTCACCTTCGCTCGGATGGGGTTGAGTGACGGGTCGTAGGCCTCCTCGGTGATGGAGAACTCCGTGAGCTTCACCGGCACCACGCGCTTGGGTCCCCAGACGAACAGCGTCATGGTGGACACGTTGGGGAGCACCTCCAGCACGCCCGTCTTCATCAGCGCGGAGTTGAGGAGCACCTGCGCCGTCTTCGGATAGACGAGCATCTCCAGCGCCGACAGCTGCGGGTAGATGCCCATGGTGGTGGCCATGGCGTTGGCCGACTCGAGCTGGTCCGTGGCGTCGAGCTCCACGTCCAGCTTGATGGTTTCAATGGGCGGACCCTTGAGGCGATGCGCCTCCGTGCGGTCGCCGTTGTCGCCCGCCATCTGGGGCTGCAACGTCCGCGTCATCGTGTCCGGGTTGTACTGGAACACGATGACGCTGGAGACGGGGTTCATCGGGTCCAGGCCGATGATGGCGCCGCGCTGCGTGCGCGGGGAGCGGGGGAAGGTGCTCATCGTCCCTGCCCTCCTCCGGCCAGCCCCGAGTACACGGCCCGGGCCACGCTCGCGCCCATCGCTTCCGGCGAGGCCCCGGGCGTCACGGAGATGGAGCCCACGTCCAGCCGCGACGCCAGCGCGGCCGCGTCCACGCCGGACGGAAGGCCCTGCTCGGCCAGCAGCCGGGACAGCTCCTCGCGCACGGCTTCGCCCACCCGGTGGCGGTGCGCGGACGGGACGCCTTGCAGCACCAACTCGTCGATGTGCAGCGCGATGCGTTGCGGCCTCATACCCACCCCGCGATCTCGGCTTCTGCCAAGGGCTTTTCCAACTTGCTGAACTCGGCGCGCACCGCGCGCTGCAGGTGCGCCATGCGCACGGGCTCTCCGGCGTCCGCGGCCAGGAAGGCGGCGTTGAGGGCAATGGTGCGGATGTTGCCGCCTGTGACGCTCAGCCGTGCCAGACGCTCCACCTCCAGCGATTCGGTGGGCGTGGACGGCGGGAACATGCGGCGCCAGATCTCCGCGCGCTGCGCGGCATCCGGGAACGGGAACTGCACCACGAAGCGCAGGCGGCGGAGGAACGCGGTGTCCAGCGCGGCCTTCATATTCGTGGTGAGGATGGCCAGGCCGCTGTACGCCTCCATCTGCTGCAAGAGGTAGCTGACCTCAATATTGGCGTAGCGGTCGTGGCTGTCCCTCACCTCGGTGCGCTTGCCGAAGAGGGCGTCCGCCTCGTCGAACAGCAGGATGGCGCCGCCCTCCTGCGCGGCCTCGAACACGCGGCGCAGGTTCTTCTCCGTCTCGCCGATGTACTTGCTGACCACCTGCGACAGGTCGATTCGGAACAAGTCCAGCCGCAGCTCGCGCGCCAGCGCCTCGGCCGCCATCGTCTTGCCCGTGCCGCTGGCACCGGAGAACAACGCGCTGATGCCCAGGCCGCGTGAGCCCTGCGCCGCGAAGCCCCACGTCTCGTACACGCGCACGCGCTGCCGCACGCATGCGGCCACCTGCCGCAGCAGCGCCTTCTGGGGCTCGGGCAGCACCAGGTCGTCCCAGCCCGCGGACGGCTCGATGCGCTGGGCCAGATCCTCCAACCGGGGGCGCGCCTGGAGTCGGCACGCGAACCACAGCGCTTCCCCCGCCGAAGGTCCGTCCGCGTCCCCCGCCACCTGGCGCACCTCGGCGCCCGCGGCGCGAATGGAGCGCATGGACAGGTCGAACTGGGCCACGACGCGCTCCAGCGTTCCGTTCACCCGGTCCGCGGCGGGCCCGAGCGCCTGGCCCCACAGCATGCGCTGCTCCTCGCGGGTGGGCCGCCGCACGTCCAGGTGCAGCACCGGCCGGCCGCGCAGGCGCAGTGGCTCGCGGGTGGAAAGGAAGACGAGCCCCTCGCCCCGCTCCGCGAAGGAAGCCGCGGCACGCAGCCCCTCTGCGCCCGCCGCGTCATCACACTCCAGGAGCAGGCCGCTGCCGGCCAGCAGAGCCTCGCGCTCCCACAGCCGACCAAGCGCCGCGCGCTCCTCCATCGGCGCGGGCAGGTGCGACGCCCGCAGGGTGTGCAGCGCCAGCCCCAGTGTGGCGCACGCGGCGGAGGCGACGGCCTGCGCGCCCTCCGCCTCCGGGCCGCACAGCTGCACCACCAGACCGCCGTCCAGGCCCGTGCTCCGGTCCCACGCGCGCTGGATGCGGCCCACCAGCGCCTCGTGCGAGGGAGGCAGCGCGGCGGCCTGGGGCACCGGAGACACGAGGTCTTGCAGCCGCCGGTCCAGGTACGACAGCCCGGCGAGGTAGTGCAGCACGCGCTCGTCCATGCGCAGCGCGCCGTGGGTTAGCCCCTCGCTGGGCGCCACTGTGACGAGCTCCCACCGGCGCAGCGGAGCCACCGGGGTGAGGGCGCTCCAGTGGGCGTCCGGCAGCGCCACGAGCGCCAGGCCGAAGGTGGGAAAGGCGCGGCGCGGGTCGCCCTGCGCGTTGGCGCACACCGTGCCGAAGCCCGAGCTCAGCTCCATGCCCGCGCAGCACAGCAGCACGTCACGCTCGAAGGAGGACAGCCCGAAGGCCGCCACCAGCACGTCCAATGCGGGAGGTGCGGGCATCGCGGACTGCGCCTCGGCGAGCGCCGCGCGGGCCGCGTCCACGTTGTCCGCGCCCGCGGGCACCTCCACTCCGCAGGCGCGCGCGTGCCGCGACAGGTGCGCCCGCACCACGCCCAGCGCCGCGGTGAGGTGGCGCTGGTTGGCCTGCTGCCACTGCTGCTCCGGATGGGTCGCGCTCATGGCAGGACCACCCGCTGCGAGGGGTCGAACACCGGCGGCGACACGCTGCGGTCCACGCGCAGCGAGTCCACGCCGTCGACACGCAGCCGCGCGTAGTGCTCACCTGTGGGTGCATCCGGCACGGTGAAGGCCAGCGACCCCACCGAGCCCAGGCGCGCGGGAGCAGGCACCTCGCGGTCGCCGAGCAGCAGGGACACTCTCTGCTCCACCCGGGCCAGCGGCTCGAAGGTCACGGTGAGCGTCACCGAGCCATCCGGGGCCCGTGGCGACACCGCGGTGCTGGTGATGCGCGGCGCCAGCGCCAGCGGCAGCGCATTGGTGGTGCGGACCGGGTCGCTCCCGCGCTGGATGACCGCGGCCACAGCGTACATTCCCGCTGGCCAAGCCGCCGCGTCGTTGGGGATGACCCCGGTGAGCCGCGTGGCGGTGATGTCCGAGGCCGCCACGTCCACCGGCGCCGTCCACTGCGGGTGGCTGTAGCGCACGCTCACCGAGTCCCCGACGAGGTTCGTCCCCTGGAGGACCACCGTCTCCCCCAGCCGCGCTCCTGTGTGCGGGTCCGCCGGGAGGACGGCCTCCAGCACCGGGAAGGGCGCGGGGAGGCCGGCCCGCGAGGAGATCTGGCTGCGCAGCACGGGCAGCGGCGCGCGGCGGGCCCTCGTGCTCTCGATGAGGACGGCGGACACCTGGTAGGCGACGGAGATGCGGTACTGCGTCTGGAAGGCCGTCCACAGCTTGGACATGTCCTCCAGGGACAGCGTCTCCGGCGTGAGGCGCACGCGCTCCACCTGCTTGTACAGGTCGTTGCCAGGAAGGGCGGTGCGGATCTCCTCCGGGCCCAGCACCGCGTGGTCGTGGAGCACGAGCATCGCCCTGCCGAGCAGCGAGTGGCGGGCGATGTCGTCGTCGGCCGGGGCGTACGCGGTGAGCATGTAGCTCAGCCGCAGCGCGAGCGGCGGGAAGCCCCCCTCGTTCGTCCGCCCCGGCGTGGGCAGCTCCATGTTGCGCAGGGCCGCGTTGTGGGCCACCTGGAAGAGGAAGAGGTTGAGCTGGTGGTTCGTCGCTTCCTTGTCGCGCGCCTTGTCTGGCGGCAGCGTCGTGACGTCGATGTCCGGCGTCTCTCCTTGGATGTGGTTGAACAGAAGGGTGCGCAGCGTGGCGGTGACCGCCGCGATGGCCAGCGAGTTGCTCATCGCCCACCCCCGTTGCGGCGCCGCAGGTATTCGTCGAGCGACAACGAGGGCGAGGTGCGCGCCGGAGCCTGTCTCGCGGGAGCGGGCGGCGTGACGGCCCGCACCTCGATGCGGCCGATGGTCACCTGCACCACGGGCGCGGGCGCGCTCTCCGGAGCCAGAACGCCAGGCGCGGAGCCCCCGCGCTCCGCCTGAACAGGGAACGCAGGCACCCGCGCGGCCCCTGGAGACTCCGCGCCGCGCTCGGGGGAATCCGCTCCGCGGGCGCGCACTCCGCCCCGGGAGGACACAGGTTCCGACGCCCTGCCCTCCCCTGGCGTGATGGCCGGCGCACGGCCCGTCAGCGCCACCTCCCCGCGTCCCGTCAGCGCAACCTCCCCGCGTCCCGTCAGCGCCACCTCCCCGCGCCCCGTCAGTGCCGGCTCCGGTCCACGGGTGCCGGCACCGCGCGCTGCGGCCGTGCTTGCGTCGGAGAACGGGCTGGAGGGAGCCGGAATGGAACGGGAGCTCGGCCCCGTGAACGCCTGGCGCCCGGAAGACGTACCGTGCTCGTCCGGGACCTCGTCCGCGCGCAGGGCGTTGCCGATGCGTCGGGGGCTCACGGCCTCGCGAGGCATGGGACGCACTGCGAGCGGCTCGGGCTCCGGCCGCACATCACTCAGGCCCCTGCCCTCTCGCGGTCCTGCTGCGCTCGTGCTGGGAAGCGGCGCGGGAGCCACTTCGCCTTGCTCCTCACCCGAGGGCAGCGGGGGTCGCACTGGAGCGGAGCCGCTCGGCTCGCGATCTGGCGCCACCGGCACTTCGAAAGTCAGCCCTCGGACCACCACTGGTGACGGAGAGAAGGCCTCGCTCGCGGTGCGCCCGGATGCCGGCTCCGAGGCGCGCGCTCCGCGCTCTCCGCCCAGGGACAGGGAGGCCACTGGTGGACGCTCCGCTTCAGGTGAGCTCAGCGCCCGGGACACCGTGTTCCATGGGGCCGCACGGACCGCGCGCCGAGGCGCGACGCCCGGCGCCTCATGCTCCTCGATGCCCTCGACAAGGGCCGCGCCCAGCTCGGGCACGAGGTCCCCCGGCGCGAACATCGAGGCGATTCGGGGCAGCACTCCCGCCTCGGGGCTGAGCTGCCGGCCTACCAGATGACTCAAGTAGTCGCTCATCCCGCCGCCATCTCCAGGTAGCGCTGCCGCTTCCAGGGACTCATCGCGAGGATGCGCTCCTCGGACCAGCCATAGGCCCGAGCCAGCACGTGCACCTCGTGGAGCGTGCGCTGCGCCCACGCATCCACTTCCCTCCAGAAGAACTCCCCGATGTCGAACACCGGCTGCCACGCGTGCCGGCAGGCCGGACAGGCCGTGGCCAGCTCCACCCGCGCCTGCGGATCCGCCTGCGCCATGGCCTCCGCCACCGCGAGCACCACCTCTCCTGGCAGCTCCGCCACGCTCACCGCGTCTCCCTCTCGGTTCGCCTCCAGCACACACCGCCCCAGCAGCCGCTGCCGCGCCCTGTCCGCGTCCAGCCCGGGCAGGCTCGCCAGGTCCCGGCTGTCCGGCAGCCGGAACCGCACCGCGTACCCCGCGCGCACCACCTCCAGCGCCGGCGGCGGAGGGGGCTCCGGCGCCACCCGGATGTCCCCCACCTCGAAGGCCAGCTCCACCCGCTCACTACAGGCGGGGCACCGCACCAGCCCCACCACGCGCGGCCCGAAGGTGCCCTCGCGCACCGCGAGCAGGAGCGCATCCCGCGTCCCCACCGGCAGCCGCGCCAGCTCCTCCGGCGCCGTGTCCGGGAACGCCGCGCACAGCAACGCGAGCACGCGCCCCGGCCCCGCGTGCGGATGGCCCGCCTCCCAGGCGCCCAGCAGCTCTGGAGCGGTCAGCGAGCGCATGTCCCGTCACCGCATCAGGAGTTGGGCGGCTCCAGGAAGCTCGGCTCCGAGGGCTCGCCCACCTCGTAGTCGCGCTCCCAGCCCTCGTTCTCCAGCTTGATGTGCTGGATGGCGACGGCGTTCGCGTTGGCGTCCAGGTCCGGCAGCGCCTGGAACTCCGACACCCATGTCCGGTACACCCGGTAGGCGATCGCCAGCTGCCCGGCCTCGTTGTAGACCTCGATGATGATCTCCTTGCGGAAGTCCTTCAGGGAGACCTCGGCGCCCAGGCCGGAGCCGTAGTTCCACACCTTGTTCGCCCACTGCTCGAACTCGCGGTCGTGGGTGACGCCGCGCTCCAGGGTGATGGCCTCGTACTCGGTGCGGCCGGGGGACTTGCGGCTGCTGCTGGGGTCGCCGCCCTCGCGGTGCTTCACCACCTCCGTGGTGCGCTTGAGCGCGCTGACCTTGCTCACGCCGGCCACGTACTTGCCGTCCCACTTCACGCGGAACTTGAAGTTCTTGTACGGATCGAACCGCTGCGCGTTGACGCTGAACTGGGCCATGGGTGTCTCCTTTACGCCTCGCTCTGACCGGCCATCTGCTGCAGCTTCAGCACCACGAACTCGGCCGGCTTGAGCGGCGCGAAGCCCACGATGATGTTGACCACGCCCCGGTTGATGTCGTCCTGCGTGGTGGTCTCCCTGTCGCACTTGACGAAGTACGCGTCGCGCGGCGACGCGCCCTGGAAGGCGCCCTGCCGGAAGAGCCCCTGCATGAAGGCGCCCACGTTGAGGCGAATCTGCGACCAGAGCGGCTCGTCGTTGGGCTCGAACACCACCCACTGAATGCCGCGGTACAGGCTCTCCTCGATGTAGAGCGCCAGCCGGCGCACCGGCAGGTACTTCCATTCGTCGGCCAGCAGGTCGTTTCCGCGCGTGGTCCGGGCCCCCCACACCACTCGGCCGGCGGCCGGCAGCGAACGGAGGCAGTTGAGGCCCAGCGGGTTGAGTTGCCCGTTCTCCAGATCGGTGAGCGGCACGCTCAGCTTGGGGACCCCCACGAGCTGCGTATCCAGCCCCGCCGGCGCCTTCCAGATGCCGCGCATCGTATCCGTGCGGGCAATCACGCCCGCCACCGCGCCGCTGGGAGCAAAGGCCTCCAGCTGGTTCTCGCGCAGGGGATTGGGCTGCATCAGCCACGGGAAGTACATGGCGGCGTTCTTGCTTCGCAGGCTGCTGCTATTGAAGCCGGACACCGCCTTGGCCACCGTGTTCCAGGCCCGGGGCGGGTCCGCGATGAAGACGGCGCGCCGGTCCAGGCAGTACGCCGCCGCGCTCGTCACGAGGGAATCCTCGATGTCGCCGTCATCCGCGAACGAGTGCGGCGGAATGCAGAGGAGGTTGAAGATGTCCGCCTTCTCCAGCGCGTACAGGCCCTTCTTGTCCGCCATGAAGCCTTCGCCGGTGAAGTCGGCAACGGCGAGCGGGTCGCCATCGTCGCCCTTGGTGGTCGGCTCGGCGGGCGTCGGCTTGTTGTTCACCACCGCCGAGGCGGGCGGCCGGGGGGCCGGCTCCGGCAGCGTGTCCACGTCCACGTGCAGGAGGTTGGAGTTCTGCTCCAGCACGTTGGGGTAGTAGCGCGGACTGCTCGGGTCGATGGAGAGGTTGAGGAACTTCTCCGTCGTGTTGGTGCCGATATCCGTGACGGTGAGGTTGAAGAGCTTGTCGTCCTCGGACGCGGCACCGCTCTTGACGGTGTTGTAGTCCACGATGACGCGCAGGTTGTCGCCCCAGGTGCCCGGGCTGGCGGCGACGAACGGCACCGTGTCCAGCGTGAAGGCGGCAGGCGCCGCGTCCTTCTCCAGACGGACGACGATGGCCTGCCCGCCCCCGTTCAGGAAGTAGTCCCGGATGGCGAAGCTCAGCGGGCTGCCCAACCACAGCCCGCCGAAGGCGCGCTCGAAGTCGCCGTAGCCATTGACGACCACCGGGTCGTTGGTGCGACCGCGCCGCGTGCGGCCCACGAAGGCCGTGATGGACGTGGGCACGCCGGTGATGGTGCGGACCCCACTCGGAATCTCCTCGACGTAGACGCCCGGATAGCTGAGAGCAGCCGGCATAGAGTCGTCCTTCCCTCTTCAATGGGTTCTGAATGCCCTGACCGCGGGTCGAGCGCAGACAGGGCCATGCGGCGCGCGCACGAAAACCGCGCATGCCGGTGCGACAAGCACGTCTGTGAATTCAGGTGGTGGGATTGCGCGCCGCGGCGGGCTGTCACCGCACCCGGCGAGACTGGAGGCGTGTTTCGCGCCCGTGATGGCTGCAGGTGTTCCGCGGCTCCAGCGAGACTTCCTGATGCATCGGTTTCCCCCTGACCCTGGAATCCCCCAAGAGATTCCGCACACGAAAGTCAATGGGGCGACAATGCCACGAACAAATCGAAATGTCACCAACAATGCGAACAAAGATGACTCTCCGTGCGAGCCCTATTCATGAGGGAGTCAGCGCAGGCATGACCTGCGACGTCGTCATGAGCCACTACCCGCAGCGTCCCCACTGAAGACAGATGCCCTCACTGTAATCATTCTGGGCGGGTACCACACCGGCGCGTGAGAGGCATTGGGATAGCCACGGCTCACGGATTCCGCGGCAGCCGCCCCTGGGCCTACACGGTGGCGGCGGTGCGGGTTCACCTGGAGCTTGGCGAACGCGCGCCCTCAGCACCCGCGCCTGTGCCAGCAGCAGGCGAAATGACGCAACGTCCCAGCGTCGCTGACGCTCCGACTTGCTCGCCCTGGGAGGAACAGAGCGATGGTGTGCAGCCAGTTCGCCGAGAGCAGCGAACTTCGACACATTTCAACTCAGCGCCTCGGTCCGGCGACAAGGACACCGCCGCGGAGCCCGCCCGACGCTCAGTGGTCCCGGGCCGCACGTCATCATGGCCACCCTCACGCAAGGCCACGACGCGGACGGCGGCCCAGTGGAGACGTGATGCAGCTTCAGCTCCACCTCATCGAACACACGTTGAACGCCCTGGCCCGCTGCAACCGCAAGAGGTCGGGGACGTTCATCGAGCACCAGAAGGAAGAGGCGGACGTGCAGCGAGCGGCGTTCGAGGAGGCCAAGGGGAATTGCGCCACTGACCTCCGCGCCGCCATCAACGCCGGCGACCGAGCCCGAGATGAGATGGCCCGGCTCCGGGAAGCACCGACCGACGTGCTGCTGGCAGCCGAGAGGCGAGATGAGGATATCACTCGAATCGCCACCTCGGCTCTCAGCATCGATTATCAGTGAGGCTCCGGAGGCCCAGTCACACGCTCGAACGACACTCCGAGGTTCCCTACCCCTTCGAGGGCGTTCTTGATGTTCTCCGAGACGATAAACGCCGTCTTGAACTTCTTCAGCCGAAAGACGTGAGCGCCCTCAGTCTTCGCAGGGTCGATACGCAGGCCGTAAATCCAACGGTACTCACCTTCAAATTCAGGGAAGGAGTCGTCCTCGTCGTAATGCTGGACCTCCTGGCATTGCGCTTCGTCAATACAATCAATCACCCTGGTTACGTTGATCACGAAGAAATGCTCAGTCTCCCCTTCTACGAACACCGGTAGAAGCTGCACATCGTTCGGAGCAAGCGACCGGAAGACCTGCGTGACTGCTTCGCTGGCGATAGGCGCCTTCTCTATTACAGAGAACACAAACGCGCGCTTCTCGCCGGGGGTCGAAACCAGAGCTTGCATAGCTCCCGGGTCCTCAAGCTGACGTCCGTCAGCAAACATCCAAGGCTCGTCGAACGCCTCGCCGGAATCCCGCGTTGGAGTGTCGATGAGCCACTGAGGCACATCAGTCCTTCGTACCCAATAGAAGTTGCGCTCCACCTCACCCACCCGCCTTCACGATGAAACTCCTCAATGGAGAGCCCGGCGTCAAAAGCTCGTTGGCGATGTTCGCAAGCTCACGCTCCAGCTTGGCCCGACACGTCTCAGTTGTCCGGCATCGTTCGACGGCTCGCTCCAAGCGGTCCATGACTTCCTTGTGGTAGCGCTCGGGATGCGGCCCCTCATGTCCCTTGAGCCGAACCTTGTTTGCAGCATCCTCAAGGTTCATCCCGGCCCTCTTGAAAATCTTTTCACACAACGGAGTCCAAGGGCCGCCAGACGCAGCCGAAATCAGGTTCTTGTTCGTACAGATGTGATGGACTGGCCCTTCGGCATCGCCCGGATACCGCCCGTCCGAATACATGGCAAGAGCCGCAGTAGCCCCCGGAGCGAGCGCGACGTTCAGCACGCCAGCGGCAGGCATCGCGATTGAAGTCACGCCGCCATTCAGCGCCGCGCCGAGCTGGAATCCCGACTCGGCCTGCGCTCGAAGCGCGGCTTGAGGAAAGCCCGGGAGTTTCGGCCCCTGGGCCGCCATTGCGCTCTTTCCGCCCAGGGCGGCCATGACGACCAGCACGAGGACGCGCGTGCCGTTCGGCCCGAGCACCTTGCCGAACCGATGCCCAATGTCCTGTAGTTCGATGACGCTCATCGCCTTTCCCGCATCATCCCACAGCCGGCCGAATCCGCGCCCAATCTCCCAGACCGGCACCACTCCAAGGTAGGCCACCATCGCCGCCGTCAGCGCCACCGCAATGACCTTGGTGACGGGCTCGGGTAGCGCCATCGTGAGGAGCACCGTCAGAGCGGCCGAGGTCACCATGGCCTTCAGCGCCACCGGGTTCAGCACCTTGCCAACCTCGGCCTCGACACTCTCCCAAACCGTGTCGAGCGCGAAGGACAATGCCATCAACGTCCGGTCCTTCCGGGAGAACGTCAGTCCCGTACCACCGACCAAGGTCAAGCAGTCGTCCGCATCGGGACAGATGCGCGAGTACAGGGTCTCCAGTGAACTGCTCGAGCCTGAATCGACGATGCCTTGAGAGGACGCCAGAAGCAATTTGGAGCGAGACCACCCGCGCTCGTCCACCTCTTCAGCCTCTCGGAACGCAACGTCCATGCGCATGTCCAGGATGAGGCGTGTGAGGGCGGCCTTGAACTCGTCCTCACTCACCTGAACCGGGTCAACGTCCACCGACTCGTGGACGACCCGCTGTCCATTTCCGATGTCGATATGGACAACGCGGGTGGTCGCACACCCCGCCGACAGAAGCAGTAAAGACACTACTGCAACCAATCTCATACAATCCCCCGAAGGCTCCCGAACGTCAGGAGGTACGGAATCCTGACTTTGGGGTCTGACAATCTCAAAGAAGATTGCGCAGTCTTTCCCGACTTCAGCCCTCGCCCATCGCGTCTCCGACCATCCGGAGAGCGGCACCAACAACGTCTACGAGAAGGGGCAGGTCATCACGACGCTGCGGTTCGACCGGCCTGTAGAACCGAGTAAGACGAAGGCGCTCGGCTGAGAAGGTCGGCTCGAACCCCTCACGGCGGTCGGCAACAAAGTCATCCTGGATCCCATCCTGGACCCCAATCACGATCCATGTACACATCGCTGATGGATGCGCTCGCGCAGAACGAGGTCCTGATGGAAGAGAACGAGCGCTATCGCCAGCTGACGAACACCCGCGATAGGCGATGCGTGGGATTTCGCGAGCGCCTACCTGACGGGCCGCCCGAAGCGGCCCAACGCGATCCGGATGGCTCGTTCCAAGATTGCCCCGGGCAGTCAGGATCCATCGCGGTCGTGGCGGACAGGAGCGGTTCGAGGTGAACTTCAATCGTCGGAAAACGGCTCGGGGCCATGAACCCGGGCTTTTTTGTGCCGAGCCTCCGACCGCTGGTGGGCAAGTTGAAGGCGTCCCGTGCGCTCGCGGGGCCTCAGCGAGATAAGCCCTACTTTTTCCCCCTTCAGCAGTCCCTGACCTTCTCGTAGACCGGGCGGCTCGTCGCCTGCTCCCCCAGGGGCACGCTCACTTCCGCCCGCTCTGCCGCCTATTGGGCTCCCCTCCTCCAAGCGTAGAGGGCCGGCACGCTGTTGCCGGGCTATAGGCAACAAAGTGGCAACCAACGAAAAAAGGCCTGGGTGACCGAAGTCACCCAAGCCTTTGTTCTTCTTGGAGCCGACACCCAGATTTGAACTGGGGACCTACTGATTACGAATCAGTTGCTCTACCGGCTGAGCTATGTCGGCGCGAGAGGTGGGCGGGGAGTACCATGGGGGCCCATGTCCGGCAAGCAGAAATGATGTGGGCCGATCAATCTCGCCCAGTCACCCCCACCCACTTCGGACGACCGCATCGTTGGTTTTCCAACCATCCACGGGCGTGCCCCCTGACACGGATGACACACCGCGTCTGTCGCGACTGACACACCGCGTTGACATAAATGCCCGTTATCGTTCCAGTTTCTTGGGAGCGGGAGGGGTGCTCCGCGCGGTTGACCCCTTGGAGCGCCTATGCACATAAGGGCACCGCTACCCCCACGTGCCTCGCCCCTACCGGCGACGCGACAAGGAGCAACTTCTGTCATGGCCAGCGAAGAGAATTTCATGCGCGCCCCGGCCCCTACGCCCAAGCGCACCGTCTACACCGAGGCGATGGAGATCTTCCATCGTGCAGCGGACCTCATCGCGCTAGACAAGCGCGTCCGCCTCGAGTTGGAGGAGCCGGACTACGAGCACATCTTCTATGTCACGGCCAAGCTGAAGGACCGCCTGGTCCCTCTCTCTGCGGAGAAGGCGCAGTCGTTCGCCAACCTCCCCGAGACGCAGGTGCGCAACAAGGAAGGCCTGGAGCTCCTGGCCAACGGCAACATCATCCTGAACGGCCGCGCGCTGCTCGGCTCGGACGTGGCCATCCGCCAGGGCCATCTGCGCCTGCCCGACGGCAAGGTGTACCAGCTCGTCCCTGGTGAGTCGCAGCGCTTCAAGGCCTACCGCGTGCAGCACAACCAGGCGCGCGGCCCCTACAAGGGCGGCCTGCGCTACCACCGCGAGGTGTCTCTGGACCTCTTCAAGGCCCTGGCCGCGGAGATGACCTGGAAGACGGCCATCTCGGAGGTCCCGTTCGGCGGCGGCAAGGGCGGCATCCAGATCGACCCCCGCGAGTACGGCAAGGAGGAGATCGAGGCCATCACCCTGCGCTTCATGTACCGGCTCAAGAGCATGATTGGCCCGGACATCGACATCCCCGCGCCGGACGTGGGCACCAACCCCGGCATCATGGCCCTGCTCTATCGCCAGTTCTCGGACGGTGAGCGCGAGCGCCACAACCTGCGCGGCATCGTCACCGGCAAGGACGTGCGCATCGGCGGCTCCGAGGGCCGCGGCAAGGCCACCGGCCAGGGCGTCGCCTTCTGCATCGAGGACTACTACGCCGACCGCGGCGAGTCCGTGAAGGGCAAGACGTTCATCCTCCAGGGCTTCGGCAACGTGGGCAGCAACGCCGCCAACATCCTCGCGCAGATGGGTGGCCGCCTGCTCGCGGTGAACGACGCCGACGGCACCATCTTCAACGGCGACGGCATCGACGTGGCGGCGCTCTCCGCCTACGTCCAGGACCCCAAGAACCTCAAGCGCAGCGTGCTCGGCTTCCCCGGCGCCCAGCGCATCGAGAAGAAGGACCTCTGGGACGTCCAGGCCGACATCCTCGTCCCCGCGGCGCTGGGCGGGGAGATCACCGCCGACATCGCCGAGCGCCTGAAGGTGTCGCTGGTGGCCGAGGGCGCCAACGGCCCGACCACTCCCGAGGCCGACCGCATCCTCGAGAAGCGCGGCATCGAGCTCATCCCGGACATCATCGCCAACGCCGGCGGGGTGACGGTGAGCTACTACGAGTGGATCCAGAACAAGCGCATGGAGCGCTGGAGCGAGGCCGAGGTCGATCAGCGCCTCGAGCGCGCCATGAAGCGCAACTACCGCATCATCCGCGACATCGCGCGCAACCAGCCGCGCAAGACGGAGATGCACGACAGCCGCCAGTACTGCATCGGGCAGACGGTGGACACCCGCTGCGCCGCGATGATTCTCGCGCTCAAGCGCATCGAGGCCCACTACCTCCTCGAGGGCTTCTCGCAGTAACGCGCGGACCTCGCGCGAGGCACCGCAGAAGACACGAAGGGCACGGTCCCCCGCCTGGGAGGCCGTGCCCTTTCGTCGTTTCCGGGGCTGGGGCCTGCCGTCAGTGCATCACCCGCTCGCGGTCCACCAGGAGCAGGGGCGCGTCGTCCTGCGTCTCATAGGCCACGATGCGCAGCCCCACGCCGCGGCTGCTGCCCTCGCGCCCGTCCTTGCGCCCAAAGGCCAGCGCCACCTGGTAGCGGACCTCGCACAGGCACGTCATCTCCGTCCCGTCCTCGCCCGCGAACGTCACCTTCAGCCGCTCGCCCAGGCCCACCTGGTCCCGGACCTCCACGAACATGCCTCGCGCGCTGATGTTGCGCCCCACCCCACGCAGCATTCCATCCTGGGTGGTGAGGTAGACGGTGAAGACCTTGTCGAAGCGGAGGTGGGACCGGCGCTCGTGAGGACGCTCGAACATGGGGGTAGCTCCCGGAACAGGTGGTGACAGGCGGAACCTACACGGTAGCCACATGTAGGCAAGTTCTTCACCTTCATCCACCCCGCCACACCCATGTAAAAAGTGCCGGGCTCGCTCCGAAATGGCACGATTCCCGGCTGAACCCCTGTTCCCCGGAGACCCCGCCCGTGAATCGCATCCTCGTTGCCGCCGCCCTCCTCCTGCCCGCGCTCGCCTTCGCGGACGCGGACCCTCGCTTCGCCAAGCTGCGCGACGAGGCCGAGCCGCTGGGCGGGCTGGGGACCTTCCTGGAGAAGTACATCGGCGCGTGTGAGGGCCCCTTCGTGGACGCGCAGTGCAAGTCCAACGCGGAGGCCTTCCGCAAGAAGTACCAGGGCAAGCGGCTGTACATGATCGTCACCGAGGACGACGCGACCATGCTCAGCCCTGGGCCCTACTCACCTGGCACGGGGGAGTACACCATCAACATCACCCCCTTCTTCCCCGGCGGCAGCTCGGCGCTCACCCACGGCGCGCCCAAGAAGACGGACGCCAGCGGCAACCCCATCCTCCCCTTCCTCACCGTCACCGGGGAGATGCCCACGGGCTGGAACCTGCAGATGTTCACCCGCCTGTTCTCCATGCGCGCGGTGCGGGCTCAAATCGTCTTCACTCCGCAGAGCGTGTGGAGCCTGCCCAAGAAGGGGGGCGGCAAGAGCCATGGCGTGACGGCCCGCATCGAGGCCATCCTCCTCACCGAGGGCCGCAGCGGCGAGCCCATGGGCCTGTGGCTCAACGGCAAGGACGCCAGGAAGCGCTAGGCGCGCCTCACCGGGCGATGGCGATGTACTGGAGCGCCTCGCCCCGCTTCACCCGCAGCAGGATGCTGGCCCCGGCGCTGCCCCGGGCCAGCGCCGCGCGCACGCCGGCCGCGTCCTTCACCCGGCGGCGGTTCACCTCCGTCACCACGTCCCCCGCGCGCAGGCCGGCCGAGTCCGCCGGGCCGCGCGGCGTGACGCCGGACACCAGCGCGCCGGACCAGGCCGTCTCGCCCAGGGGCGCGGCCACCTCCGGCGTGAGGTCTCGGAGCACCAGCCCCATCTCCTCCTCGCTGGAGGTGCGCTCGATGAGGCCCTCGGTGGCCTCCTGCGCCGGCCGCGCCACCAGCCGCACCGCCACCTCCTGCGTGGCCCCGCCGCGCAGCAGCGCCAGCCGCGCCTCCGTTCCCGGCGCCAGCAACGCCACCTTGCGCAGCAATTGGAGATAGGAGCCGATGGGCCGCCCGTTCACGGCCACCAGCCGGTCCCCGGGGCGGATGCCCGCAGAGGCGGCGGGGCTGCCCTTGTAGACGTCCTTCACCAGCGGCGCCCGGCGCTCGCCGCCGTTGTTCCCGTCGTCGTTGATGACGACGCCCAGCCAGCCGCGCTCCAGCTTTCCGTTCTCCCGGAGGTTGGGCAGCAGCTCCTTCACCAGGTTGATGGGCACCGCGAACCCGATGCCCTGCCCCTGGCTGATGATGGCGGTGTTCACGCCGACGACCTCCCCCTTCATGTTGAAGAGGGGGCCACCGGAGTTGCCGGGGTTGATGAGCGCGTCCGTCTGGATGAAGTCGTCGAACTGGCCCACGCCCAGCACGCGCTCCTTCGCGGAGATCATCCCGTGCGACACCGAGTGGTCCAGGCCGAAGGGGTTGCCTATGGCCACCACCCAGTCGCCCACCGCCATCCGGTCCGAGTCTCCCAGGTAGAGCGCGGGCAGCCGCCCCATGTCCACGCCGCTGAGCCGCAGCAGCGCCACGTCCGTGGAGGCATCCCGCCCCACCACCGAGGCGGCGAACTCGCGGCCATCCGCCAGGCGCACCGCGATCTGCTGGGCGCTGGCCACCACGTGGTTGTTCGTGACGACGAGCCCGTCCGGCGTCAGCACGAAGCCGGAGCCGGTCGCCTTCTTCATCCCCTCCAGCCCGCTGCCGCGAGGCCCCACGGTGGTGATGTTGACGACGCCCGCCTCCACCGAGCGGATCAGCGGCGCCAGCGACGAGGGAGGAACGAAGTCGGGGATGCCCGGATCCCCCTCGGCGCGCTCGCGCCACAGGCCCAGGGGCCCCGCCTGCCCCTCTCCGCCAGCGGCCCGCGCCGCGAACCACGCGGCATGCTCGCGGGCCCGCGCCGGCAGCCACGTATCGAGCGGATCAGCGGCCGCCGCCATCACCGGGATGAGCGCCAGCACGAGGCACACGGACAGGAGTCGGGAAGACACGGGGAGGCAGCTTACACGGCGGGCCATGGTCGAGCGGACTCAACAGCATGGCCCGGCGCCCCCTTCCCGAGTCCGGGGGCGCCGGCGGCAACGTCAGGCCTGGGCAGGGGCGACGTACTTCGCCACCTTCACCCGGGCCGCACGGATGATGCGGTCCTTCAGCCGGTAGCCGGCGCGCAGCTCGGCGACGATGCGCTGGTCATCATCCGGATTGGCGGTGATTTCCATGTCCATCGCCTCGGCCACGTTGGGGTCGAAGAGCTGGCCCTCGACGGAGAGCCGCTCGATGCCGGTGGCCTGGGCCTTGTTGAGCAGCACCTCGCGGATCATCCGCACGCCCTCGGCGAGCGCCGAGGTGTCCTGCGCGCTGGCCAACAGGCAGCGGTCCAGCTCGTCGATGGCCTCCAGCAGCGTGAGGGCCACGTTGCCGCGCTCGACGTCCAGCATGCGCTCGCGCTCACGCGCCACCCGCTGCTTGAACTCCTCGCGGTCCTTCTCCCCGGCCTGCACGGCGCGGACGGCGGCGTCGTACTTCTTGCGCAGCGTCTCCAGCTCCGCCACCAGCCGCTCCCGCTCCGGGTCCGTCGCGGGGGCGGCGCGCTCCTCTTGGGCGTGCTCCTCGGGGCCCTGCTGCTGCGCGGCGGGCTCCCCGGAGGCGGAAACAGGCCCCTCGCCGTTGGCGGAAGGCGGCTGCTGCGGAGCTTCGGGGGTTGCGTCGGTGGGGGTGTTACCGGCCATGTCGAACCTGAGGCGAGTGTGGGTGCGCTGTCTCGCGCGAAAAGGTAGGGTGGGAAGTACTGCCGCCCGGAACCTAACCGCGAGGCGGCACCTGTCAACGCGGGAGCGGCCTAGTGCTCCTGGGGCGCCGCGGGAGACTCGGCCATGAAGCCGTGGTCCACCTGTCCGGTCACCTCGTCGATGATCTCCACCTGCGCGGCCCGCAGCGAGTAGTAGAGGAGCCACCGCTCCGCCGCCGTCAGCGTCCCCGCCGGCAGGGCCTCCTCGATCTCCTGCACCGAGAGCCGCCCCTCCTTGAGCCCCTTCGCGAAGAGGGCCTTCCGGGCCACGTAGCTCTTGCCGATCCTGTTCTCCACGGCGACGCCTCCTTTCTCCCGAAGATAATTTCGCCCACCGCCCGGCGCAGGACGCCTCGGTGTTGAGGAGCGTCGGGAAGGCCGGAGGGCAGGCGCCCGGCCAACCCCACTTCAGGAGTCGAGCGTGTCCGAGTGCTGCGTGGGCGGTGTCTGGTCCTCCCCGCCTCCGACATCGACCGGGTGCGCGGAGATGACCTGACGGGCCTCGGGGTGCAGCAGGCCACGCTGCGCCTGCACCTTGGGCCCCAGCAGCGCCACCATGGTGTCCTCCTCCACCACCTCCACGGCGAGCAGCCGCGCCGCCAGCCCCTGCGCCTTGTCCTTGTGGAGGGTAAGCACCTGGCGCGCCCTGTCGAGCGCCTCGCTGACGAGCTTGCGCACCTCCTCGTCGATCATCCGCGCCGTCTGCTCGGAGTAGCTGCGCGACTCCGGGATGCCAGCCGAGCGGAGGAAGGCCGCGCCGTGCTCGGCGCTCAGGGCCACGGGCCCCAGCGTGCTCATGCCGTAGTCGCGGACCATCAGCCGGGCCATCTCCGTGGCCTGGCGGATGTCGTTGGAGGCGCCAGTGGAGATCTCCCCGATGAAGATCTCCTCCGCGGCGCGGCCGCCCATCATCCCCGCCATCTTGTCGCGCAGCTCGTCCTGCGACATGAGGTAGCGGTCCTCCAGCGGCAGCGACATGGTGTAGCCCAGCGCCGCCAGGCCGCGCGGGATGATGGAGACCTTCGTCACCCGCTCCGCATGGGGCAGCATCCAGCCGACCACCGCGTGGCCCGCCTCGTGGTGCGCGACGATCTCCTTCTCGCGCTCGTTCATCCGGCGGTTCTTCTTCTCCAGGCCGGCGACGACCCGCTCGATGGCCTCCTCGAAGTCCGCCCGCATCACCGCGTCGCGGTTGCGGCGCGCGGCCAGCAGCGCGGCCTCGTTGACCACGTTGGCCAGGTCCGCGCCCGCGAAGCCCGGTGTGCGCGAGGCAATGGCCTTGAGGTCCACGTCCGAGCCCAGCTTCACGCCCTTGGCGTGTATCTCCAGCACCCGCTCGCGGCCACGCTTGTCCGGCCTGTCCACCAGCACCTGCCGGTCGAAGCGGCCCGGGCGCAGCAGCGCGCTGTCCAGGATCTCCGGCCGGTTGGTCGCCGCCAGGATGATGAGGCCCGCGCGGCTGTCGAAGCCGTCCATCTCCGCGAGCAGTTGGTTGAGCGTCTGCTCGCGCTCGTCATGCCCGCCAGCCACGCCCGCGTTGCGGCTCTTGCCGATGGCGTCCAGCTCGTCGATGAAGATGATGCAGGGCGCCTTCGAGGTGGCCTGGGCGAACAGGTCGCGCACGCGCGCGGCGCCCACGCCCACGAACATCTCCACGAACTCGGAGCCGGACAGGCTGAAGAAGGGCACGCCCGCCTCGCCGGCCACGGCGCGCGCCAGCAGCGTCTTGCCCGTTCCCGGGGGCCCCACCAGCAGCACGCCTTTCGGGATGCGCCCGCCCAGCCGGCGGAACTTCTCCGGCGTCTTGAGGAACTCGACGATCTCCCGCAGCTCGTCCACGGCCTCATCCACGCCGGCCACGTCCTTGAAGCCCACGCCGGTGTCGGACTCGGCCTGCACCTTGGCGCGTGTCTTCCCGAAGCTCATGACGCTCTGCGGGCCCTGGCCAATGCCGCCGGCCACCCGCCGCATCATGAAGCTCCAGAAGAGGAAGAAGAGGCCCAGCGGCAACAGCCATATCCACAGCGCCTCGCCCAGGCCGGACTGCGGCACCGCCTCGAACTGGATGCCCTTCTGCTCCAGCAGCGGCACCAGCCCCTCGTCCCCGGCCACGCGGTACGCCATCCACGGCAGGGCGCTGGGCTCCCCCCGCAGCGGGCGCTCCCCCTCTGCCGCGGGAGGCGGCTGCGCGGTGTCCTTGAGGAAGCCCTTCACCCACTCGTTGGAAATCTGGACCCGGCTGAAGTTGCCGGCCTCCACCGCGTCCCGAAACTGGCTGTAGCTGACGCGGCGTACACCTGCATCCTGGAAGACGTTGCGGAACAGCAGGAAGCCCAGGACGAGCAGCAGGATGTACCCCAACGGCGAACCGAACTTGAAGCCCCTCCCCGTTGGCGTTGGCTTGTCTGTCTTCTTTCCGCGCGGGCCCATCCCAGGCGGTAAATCCTGTGGCTTCATTGTCGGCACGCTTGACCCTCCCCCTCCCCCGCCCGCGCGGACACCGTGACCGCGAGGCGTCTTCCCCGGCGGGCCAAAGATGTTCACCGTTGCCATACCGTCAACCCGCCAGGCGGGCTTCACGGTAAGTGTGAGCGCATGCGACGATTCAGCGACACCGAATCAACCACAGAGGTTGACCAGTGAACTCCGTCCCCAACAAATAACCATTGCCGTCGTGGAGATAGGTGATGGCCTCCGCCTGAGCCTGGCTCCCGCTCGGAACCTCGACGAGCTGTCCTTGCAACAAGTCCTCCAGCCGCGCGGCGCCCGGGCGGCGCAGCTCGTAGGCCCGCGAGTAGGTGCGCAGCAGCAGCCGCTCCCCCGAGGCATGGAGGGAGGCCGCGGTGGTGGCCCGGTCCATCCCCTGGGGAGCCGTCAGCGTGCCCAGCTTCTTCGCCTGGATGACCGTGCCAGCGCGCAGCCCCTCCAGCGCGAAGACGTCACCCAGGGAGTCCAGTGACTTGCTGATGACGGCCAACCTTCCAGAGCGGGCGTCGATGATGACCGACTCCGCGTCGCGCGGGCCGTCCGGGTACACGAAGGGCAGCACCTCGACCGGCACCGTGGCGTCCTCCAGCGCCTCCGGCTCGGGGAGCCGGTACAGCCGCACCTGCTCGCGGCGCGCGAAGTTGTCGCCAATGTCGGCCAGATAGACGCAGGGGCTCGGGTCGCCCGAGGCACAGGGCCCCACCGTGACGTCCTCGACGTCGCGGGGCTCGGCCCCGGTGAGCTTCAGCCGGGCGAGGATGCCGCCCTTCGCGTCCATCGCGAACAGCTCGAAGGCGTTGCCGGAGTCGTTGTGGGCCCAGAAGGCGCCGGGGTGGCGCTGGCTGGCGGCGAGCCCGGACAGCTCGGCCAACACGTCCGGCACGGTGCCGGACTTCTGGGGCTCGCCGTACAGCGTGCACCCCGGAATGCCCTGCGCCGGGATCTGGTTCGCCGCCTCGGGAGGGGGCGCCGCGGGGGGCGGCGGCTTGGAGCGCGAGCACGCGCCCAGGACGCCCACCAGCAGCACCAAGAGGAGGCGGCGAGGCACGTCAATTGTCCAGGTCGAGCAGCTTGGCCAGGGTCTTGGCGTCCGCGTCCGGGAAGCGGTAGCTCGACATCTCCTCCAGCGTCACCCAGCGGTGGTCATGCACGCGCAGGTGCTGGATTTCGTCCGTCGGCCGCGCGAGGCGGCAGTGGAAGACGCGGAAGTCGATGTCGTAATTGGGGTACTCGTGGTGGGTGTGCATGGCCTGCCCGAGCACGTCGACGTCCACGCCCATCTCCTCCAGGATTTCCCGGGCAAGGGCCTCTGCGTCCCCCTCCCCCTCCTCCACGCGCCCACCGGGGAACTCCCACAGCAGGGGCAGCGACGCGGTGGGGGGACGCTGGGTGATGAGGTAGCGCCCCTGCTCGTTCTGGAGCATCGCACCGACGACACGGACCTGACGGCGGGCCATTCGCTTCTCCTCTTTCTGTCGGGACACCGGGGGAGGGGCGAACTAACACAGCCCTCGCCCGGCGCCAATGCCGCAACCCCTGCCGCGCAGGCTGTTCACGTCGGGACGGCTCGGCCACCCTCCCCCTGGGCCGCACACTCGCCGCCGACGCGCGGGAGGCTTGTCCCAGACTGGCGCCCCCGGGCAGTGTTCGCGTCCATGCGCCTGCGCGCCAGCGTGTGGTGAATTGGATGACGGGAACGCAAGAAGGCGTCATGCTCGGCCCATGACGACGAGTCGCAGGGAAAGGGCCGAGGTGCTCGGTGCGGCACTGAAGGCCGCTCGCCAGGAGGCGGGGCTCGGCATGGAGGAGGTCGCCGAGCAACTGGAGATCCCCGTGGAGGTACTGGCCCGGGTGGAACGTGGAATCATGGTGCCCACCATTCCCACCCTGACGCGCCTGTGCGTGATCCTGAAGCTGGATCCGGACGCGCTCCCCGAGCTGCCGGAGATGAGCGATTGACGCCGGGGAGCGCCGCTGGCGCTCCCTCGCTTGCGCTCGCTAGGCGAGGCGCCATTCGACGATGAAGTCGGGCGCGCCGTCTGTCCCGGTCAGCCGGGCGAGCGCCTCGGGCCGTTCATCACCGGTCCAGAGACCGACCAGGTCTCCCAGCAGCCAGTGGGACAGCGGGCGCGCCACGCGCTGGACCGCCTCGCGGGTCACGCCGGACAGCGAGCGCTGGGCCTCCATCAACGCCCGCACCGTACGCGAGGGCACCACCCAGCACTCGGCCCGTGGAAAGGGAGGCGCCAGGAAGAGGCAGAACGCCGCTTCGGTCCGTAGCAGCTGCGCGTCCAGGTACTCCCGCCCGAGCTTGAACGCCGGGAGCCACTGGCCCTCACCGCGCTGCTCCAGCTTCACCACCTGCATGGACACCACGCGCCGCGTGCGCAGGAAGTCCCCCACGGCCACGTCGAGGACGAAAGCGACCTCGACCCCGGAGCGAGCCGGGGCCGGCGGCGGGGCCTCCCATCCCGAGGGCCCAGCCTTGGACGGCACGGACTCCTCCCTCGTAAGCGTCCCCGTAAGCGGCACGGGCTCATCCCTCGTGAGCGGCACGGGCTCCTCGCCCGTAGGCCCTTCCTCAAGCGGCACGGGCTCCTCCCCCGAGTTCCTCGCCTCAAACGGCGCGGGCTCCGCCGCCGTGAGCGGCCCCGCCTGCGACATGGGCTCCACCGCCGTTCCCACCGCCTCCGCCCCCTGTACGAGGGGCTCCGCCCGCGCGGGGCGCAGGAGGGTCAGGGTCAGCTCTCGGGGCGCGGTCTGCCCCTGGGCCATCAGCGCGGATAGGTCCGCCTTCACGCGCTCCAATTCGGCGGACAGTCCTTCCAACAGCCCCGCCACCAGCACCGGCGTGTCCTCCCGGAAGCGCTCGGGATAGCGCGAGGAGAACTCCGCCTCCACACGGCCGAGCGCGCCGAGCAGCGCCTCCTCCAGGTCCCGGTCGCGCAGCCACGTCCGGCCCCCCAGCGGCACCGCTCGCGTCACGTGCAGGTGCCGCAGGGCCTCCGTCAACGTCGCGGGCCCGGTGCCCGCTGAGGGCGCCATCGCGGCAGCCGCCCCACCCTTCCCTTCCGCCCCCTGGAACCAGGACTGTAGGGTGCGCACACGAAGCCGGACCCGCGAGGAGGGGTGCTCCTTCAACCGCCGCACCTGCCGCCGGTCCGTGGCGGTTCGGACCAGCGCTAGCACGGTGAGCTCCGCCTCGGACGACGCGGCATCCGGCGCGCACCACAGGAAGAACTCGATGGCCGCCTTGCGGAGCACGGGCTTGCGGCCCACCCGCTCGGCGACCTCCCGCCGCCACGCGGCCAGTTCGTCCAGCCCCGGCCGCACGCCGCCCGGAAGAAAGCGTGGCCAGAGCTCGGCGCACTCCTCCGCCAGCCAGTGCAGGTGCTCGAAACCCGGAGCGCCCGGCCGCAGCTTCGACAAGGCGCGCTTGCGCCGCTCGAAGGCATCCGGCACGCCCTTGCGCACCGCCGCGCGGAACAGCCGCTCCTCCAGCCACAGCAACGTGAGCACCAGGCCCGGCTCGCCCTTGCGCAGCGTCGCCTGGCAGTGGTCGAGCACGAAGCGCGCGGGCCCCAGGTCCGCCGCGGCCTCGAAGTCTCCCCCCACCAGCGCGCCCAGCGCACCGCGGAGGCCGTCCACCGGCGGCGCGTCGAAGCGAGCCAGCAGCTCGCACAGGTTCTCCACCACCTCGGGCGGGCCGCCCGTCTCCAGCGTGCGCGACAGCAGCAGCCCCGCCCTCGCGCACCAGTCCGGCTCCTTGCGCCCCGCGGGGTAGCAGGCCAGGAAGCCACTCAGGCCGGCGCGGCCATCGGGCGAGGTCGCCAGGGAGAAGAGCCGCTCGGCCAGCACCTCCGAGGCCTCCCGCCAGGGCAGCCGCGACGCCCGCGTCCGGATGAAGTCCGCCAGCCGGTCCCGTCCCTCCGCCGCCGTCGCGGGCATGAGCGCGCGGAGCTGCTCCAGCAAGGCAATGGACCGCGCGCCCGTCCCCAGCGCCTGCCGCAGGTCGACCTCCACCGCGCCGTGGAAGCGCAGGGCCCGTCCATCGAAGGTACAGGGGGCGTCGCCCACCAGCGCCCCCAGCGCCTCCGGGTGGCGCTTGAGGATGCGCGTCAGCACCGTGGTGATGGTGGCCTCCGTCTCGCGCCGCACGCGCGCGACGGACTCCGCGTCCCCCGCCTCGACCAGCGCGGCCAGCATCGCCTCCTGCCGCCACATGAGGCGCGGCAGCAGGCCCTGGGGGGGCGCCGCGTAGGGCCACAGCAACTCGCTGCACGACGAGAGCAGGAACAGCAGCTCGGCAGGGGTTCGCTCGCCCACGTCGAGCCGGCTCCAGGCCGCGGCCTGCGCCAGCATTCGCTCGTCGAGCGTGGCGCCACGCACCCAGCTCGCGAAGGACTCGCGCCACCGCGCGGACGCGGCCACCGCCTCCGCCACGGGCGTGCCCACCACCGTTTCATAGAGCGGCCGGAGCGACTCCGGCCACCCTGCTTCACTGACCGGCTGCATGTTCTCTCACGCGCCTCACGCCACCGCTCCCGCGGGCAGGGACCGCGTCTCCCCCACCGGGGCGATGCTGATGACCACCGACTTCGAGGTCGGCGTGCGACTCTTCTCCGCGAAGCTGTTCACCGGAACCAGCACGTTGGCCTCGGGGAAGTACGTGGCCGCGCACCCGGGTGGAATGTTGTACGGCACCACGCGGAAGCTGCGCGCCAGCCGCACTTCGCCCTCGAAGTGGCTGCGCAGGTCCACGAGCTGGTCCGCCGAGAGCCCCAGGGCCTTCATGTCCGAGGGGTGCAGCAGCACCACGCGCCGTCCATTCCGGATGCCGCGGTAGCGGTCGTCCAGCCCGTACACCGTGGTGTTGAACTGGTCGTGCGTGCGAATCGTCATCATCAGGAGCTGCCCGGGCTCCAGCGCGATGCGCGTCAGCGCGTGCACCGTGAAGTGCGCCTTGCCACTGGCGGTGGTGAAGCGGCCCTCGCGCGGCCCGTTCGGCAAGGCGAAGCCCCCTGGCTCGCGTACGCGGCGGTTGAAGTCATCGAAGCCGGGGATGACGCGGGCGATGGACTCGCGGATCCGGTCGTAGTCCTCCGCCAGCGACAGCCAGGGCACGCTCGAACGCGCGCCCAGCACGGCCGCCGCCAGCCGGGCCACGATGACGGGTTCGCTGAGCAGGTGCTCCGACGCGGGCGCCACCGAGCCTCGCGAGGCCGACACCACGCCCATCGAGTTCTCCACGGTGACGAACTGGGGCCCGCCGGCCTGGACGTCGCGCTCGGTGCGCCCCAGGCACGGGAGGATGAGCGCCCGCCGCCCGTGGACCAGATGCGCGCGGTTGAGCTTGGTGGACACGTGCGCGGTGAGGCGCGTGCGCCGCAAGGCCTCGGCGGTGAACTCCGTGTCCGGCGTGGCTGAGAGGAAGTTGCCGCCCAGCGCGAAGAACACCTTCACCCGGCCGTCATGCATCGCCAGCAGCGTGTCGACCACGTCCATGCCGTGGTGACGTGGCGGCGCGAAGCCGAACTCCCGCTCCAGCGCCGCCAGGAACGCCGCGGGCGGCTTCTCCCAGATGCCCATGGTGCGGTCGCCCTGCACGTTGCTGTGGCCGCGCACCGGGCACAGCCCCGCCCCCGGCTTGCCGATGCTGCCGCGCAGGAGCGCCAGGTTGACGATCTCCTGGATGCACGCCACGCCATTACGGTGCTGCGTCAGGCCCATGGCCCAGCAGAAGATGGTGCGCTCGGAGCGCGCGAGCAGCTCCGCCGCCTCGACAATCTGCGCGCGAGGCACGCCGCTGCCGGCCTCCACGTCCTCCCACCGCACCGCGCGCATGTGGGCGGCGTAGGCGTCGAAGCCCAGCGTCTTGTCGTCGATGAAGGTCCTTGCCACCACGGAGCCGGGGTGCGCGTCCTCCATCTCGAACAGCGCCTTGCCCATGCCCTGGAGCAGGGCCGCGTCGCCGTTGATGCGGACCTGGAGGAACAGCGTGTTGAGCGCCGTGCCCGGCCCGATGAGGTGCAGCACGTCCTGCGGGTGCTTGAACCGGTTGAGCCCCGTCTCCGGCAGCGGGTTGATGCTGACAATCCGGCAGCCCCGGCGCGCGGCGGCCTGGAGCGACGACAGCATGCGCGGGTGGTTGGTGCCCGGGTTCTGGCCGATGACGAAGATGGCATCCGCCTTGTCGAAGTCCTCCAGCGTGACGGTGCCCTTGCCAATCCCCACCGTCTCGTTGAGCGCCGTGCCACTGGACTCGTGGCACAGGTTGGAGCAGTCCGGCAGGTTGTTGGTGCCGAACTGCCGCACGAAGAGCTGGTACAGGAACGCGGCCTCGTTGCTGGTGCGTCCGGACGTGTAGAAGCTCGCGGCATCCGGGGTGTCGAGCGCGTTCAGCTCCTCGGCCACCAGCGCGAAGGCGTCATCCCAGGTGATGGGCTCGTAGTGCGTGGCGCCCTCGCGGAGCACCATCGGATGCGTGAGCCGGCCCTGCTTGCCCAGCCAGTGGTCCGTCTGCTGGGACAGCGCCTCGACGCTCCACTCCCGGAAGAACGCTGGTGTCACCCGCGCGGACATCCCCTCCTCCGCCACCGCCTTGGCGCCGTTCTCGCAGAACTCCGCGACTGAGCGGTGCCCTGGGTCGGGCCACGCACAGCCGGGACAGTCGAAGCCCTCCTTCTGGTTCACCTTGAGGAGCAGCCGGGTGCCTTGCACCACGCCCATCTCGCCGTAGACGTGCCGCATCGCGGAGACGACGGCGGGGATGCCGCCCGCCACCGTCTCGATGGGCCCCACCGAGGGGCCGCGGAGCTCCTCCGGGGGCTGGGCGCTGGGAGGCACCTTCGCGAGGGCCGAGGCGGCCTCGGCCCCAGGTCCCCGTGCGTTCCGCTTCCCGTCATCCATGGCACTCCCTCCGGGCAGCCTGCGGCCGGTTGATCGGCCGTCCGCGAGGTTCCGACTCTACCGCGCTCCGGCCGCGCGGGAACGCTCCTGCGAACGCGGCCTCCTCCTACTGGGGCCCCGTCCCGCCGGGCGCCCGCCCGCCCGGCCCTGCCCCGAACGGCGGCGGGCCGCGTTGCCAGGACCGCGCCGGGTCCCGAACGTCCAGATATGAGGCCTGGGCGGACACCCGAGGACAGGAGGCCATCCGATGAACGGCAGACGCGGCGACGACCCACGGTGGACAGACAGAGCGCGGTCCCGGGAGGCGCGAGAGGACGAAGAGGCGCACCGTCGAAGCCCACCGTCCCGGGCGCCCGAATGGAGCGAGCACGGCGGCGAGCGCGGCCCTGAGCGCCGGGCTGACTGGGACGCGGAGGAGGACTGGCAACCTCGGGCGTTCGACACCGAGCGCTACTTCCGCGCCGCGGCCAGGGAGCGGGATGCCCGCGACTACGAGCACGACCTCGACTACGGCCGCGCCGCGCACGCCCTGGACCGCGCCCGGGAGTACGGCCGTGACTTCGACCTGGACCGGGAACTGGACCGCCGCGCACGGGAGCTCGACCCGGAGCGGATTGCCCGTCGGCACGGCTACAGCCCCAGCGGCACGTTCCGGGATGTCGAGGAGGACAGGCGCCTCCCCCGGGGCGGATATGGCCGAGACCGGCATGGGCGGCTGGAGCGCTCCGGCGGCCCCGAGGCCCCTGGCCCCCGGGGTGGTACCTCTGGCTACCGGGGAGCAGATACGCACCGGGAGCGCGTCTCCGGCGAAGGCGGCGGCATGGACCGTGGCCGGCCATGGCGAGGCGTGGGACGCCTGGCCGAGACGGATGTCCGCTACGGCGGCACACAGCCGGCGGGGCACGGACCCGGCGTGGAGAACATGGCCCCGCCGTGGGGCGGGTACGCCACCAGCCGCTCGCGCCTGGACGACCACGAGCTGGGGCACGGTGGTTTCGAGGGCGGGATGGACCGCCCTGCTCGGCCCATGCGGCCCCCGCGCGGCCGGGCCCCGCGCGGCTACCGCCGCTCCAGCGAGCGAATCCTCGCGGACCTCTGTGACGGGCTGATGCGGAGCTGGGTGGACGCGGAGGACGTGGACATCCGGGTGCGCGACGGCGTGGTGCTGCTGAGCGGCGTGGTGCGCAGCGCGGACGAACGGCACGCCACCGAGGCGCTGGCCAGGGACGTGCTGGGAGTGAAGGAGGTCATCAACGACATTCGCGTCCATCGCGACGAAGGCATCACAGCCCCGCCCGCCCCCCGAAGGCCCGTCCAGTACCCCGGGTTCGACGAGCTGGACGACGACACGCTGCATTCGTGAGGCGGCGGACGCGACGCGGCGCGACGGAGACATCGCGGTGGCCCGGAAGCACGTCGGTTCGGGTAGTGTGCCGGGCCTTTCCGTCTGCCAGACCCTAGGAGTCCGTTCATGTCCCGCGTCATCCGCGCCCCCCGTGGTTCCTCCCTGTCCTGCAAGGGCTGGGTCCAGGAGGCCGCGCTCCGGATGTTGATGAACAACCTCGACCCGGACGTCGCCGAGCGCCCCGAGGACCTCGTCGTCTACGGCGGCACCGGCAAGGCCGCCCGCGACTGGCCGTCGTTCGACCGCATCGTGTCGAGCCTCCAGTCCCTGAGCGACGAGGAGACGCTGCTCGTCCAGTCCGGCAAGCCGGTCGGCATCTTCCGCACGCACCCGGACGCGCCGCGCGTGCTCATCGCCAACTCCAACCTCGTGGGCCGCTGGGCCAACTGGGAGCACTTCCACGAGCTGGAGAAGAAGGGCCTGATGATGTACGGCCAGATGACCGCGGGCTCGTGGATCTACATCGGCACGCAGGGCATCCTCCAGGGCACCTACGAGACCTTCGCCGCCGCCGGCCGCTTCCACTTCGGCACCGATGACCTGGCCGGCCGGCTCATCCTCTCCGGCGGGCTCGGCGGCATGGGCGGCGCGCAGCCGCTGGCCGCCACCATGAACAACGCGGTGTTCCTCGGCGTGGAGATCGACCCCACCCGCGCCCGCCGCCGCGTGGAGACGCGCTACCTCGACGTCGTCGCCAAGGACCTGGACGAGGCGCTGGCGCTGGTGAAGGAGGCGCAGACGCAGCGCGTGGGACGCTCCATCGCCGTCATCGGCAACGCGGCGTCGGTGTTCCGCGAGCTGTACCGCCGGGGCATCAAGCCGGACCTCGTCACGGACCAGACCAGCGCGCACGACCCGCTGAACGGCTACATCCCCACGGACCTGTCGCTGGAGGCCGCCGCCGAGCTGCGCCAGCGCGACCCGGAGACGTACGTCCGGCGCGCGCGCGAGTCGATGATGATGCACGTGCAGGCGATGAACGACTTCCAGGCCGCCGGAAGCCACGTCTTCGACTACGGCAACAACCTGCGCGGCCAGGCCGAGCTGGGCGGCATGGAGAACGCCTTCGAGTTCCCGGGCTTCGTGCCGGCCTACATCCGCCCCCTCTTCTGCGAGGGCATGGGGCCCTTCCGCTGGGTGGCGCTCTCCGGAGACCCGGAGGACATCCGCGTCACCGACCGCGTGGTGCGCGAGCTGTTCCCCCAGAAGGCCTCGCTCCAGCGCTGGCTCCACATGGCGGAGGAGCGCGTGGCCTTCCAGGGCCTGCCCTCGCGCATCTGCTGGCTGGGCTACGGCGAGCGCGCCAAGGCGGGCCTCGCCTTCAACGAGCTGGTGCGCAAGGGCGAGGTGAAGGCGCCCATCGTCATCGGCCGCGACCACCTGGACTGCGGCTCGGTGGCGTCGCCCAACCGCGAGACGGAGGCGATGAAGGACGGCACGGACGCGGTGGCGGACTGGCCCATCCTCAACGCGCTGGTGAACGCGGTGAACGGCGCCTCGTGGGTGTCCTTCCACCATGGCGGCGGCGTGGGCATGGGCTACTCGCTGCACGCGGGCCAGGTCATCGTCGCGGACGGGACGCCGGAGGCCGCGCGCCGCATCGAGCGCGTCCTCACCAGCGACCCCGGCATGGGCGTGCTGCGCCACGCGGACGCGGGCTACCCGGAGGCCATCGAGGTGGCTCGGGAGCGCGGCGTGAAGATTCCCGGCATCACCACCTGAGCCAGGAGCTGTCCGGCGACTTCGGCCGGGCGTAGGTCGGCAAGGCGCTGAGCGGGTCCATCCCCATCCTGGGGGGTTCACGGAGGTCGTTGAGGCATGGACGTGTTGGAGCTGCTGGTTCGGAACACCTCGGAGGTGCTCACGGTGGAAGGGACACACCGCGAGCGCGCGGAGGACGCGCTCACGCCGCGGCCGGGTGCCGTGGTGGGCGTGAGCGGCGGCCGCATCGCCTACGTCGGGCCGGAGGCCGAGCTGCCCGCGGGCGCGGTGGGCCCGCGGACGGAGGTGGTGGACGCCGAGGGCGGCTTCGTCGGACCGGGCTTCGTGGACCCGCACACGCACCTCGTCTTCGCGGGGGAGCGCTCGGCGGAGTTCGACCTGCGCAACCAGGGCGCCACCTACCTGGAGATTGCCAAGGCGGGCGGCGGCATCGCGGGCACGGTCCGGGCCACGCGGGCCGCCAGCGAGGAGGAGCTGGTGCGGCTCGCGCTGCCCCGCGCGAAGCGCCTGCTGGCGCAGGGCGTGACGACGGCGGAGGTGAAGAGCGGCTACGGCCTGAACCTGGAGACGGAGCTGAAGATGCTGCGCGCGGTGCGGCGGCTCGGCACGCTCACCCCGCTGGAGTTGGTGCCCACGCTGCTGTGCGCGCACGCGCTCCCCGAGGAGTACCGCAGCCGGCGCGAGGACTACGTGCGGCTGTGCATCGACGAAATCCTCCCCGCCGTCGCGCGGGAGGGCCTGGCGCGCTTCTGCGACGTCTTCGTGGAGGACAGCGCCTTCACCGTGGACGAGGCGCGCCGCATCCTGAACGCGGGCAAGGCGCTGGGCATGACGCCGAGGCTGCACGCGGACCAGCTCACCGCTTTCGGCGCGTCCGAGCTGGCGGCGGAGCTGGGCGCCGCCACCGCCGACCACCTCGAGCAGGTGACGGACGCCGGGCTCCAGGCGCTCGCGGCGGCGAACGTCACGGCGGTGCTGGTGCCTACGTCCACGCTGTTCCTGCGCATGCGGCCCTATGCGCCCGGCCGCCGCATCCGCGATGCGGGGCTCAACATTGCTTTGGGCACCAACGTCAATCCCGGCTCCGCCATGAGCGAAAACACGGCCCTGGCGCTGGGGCTCGCATGCCTGGAGAACGGGCTCACGGCTGCCGAGGCGTACTGGGGAGCCACTCGGGGCGCCGCGTTGTCATTGGGGCTGCAACGGCATGGCAGGCTGTCCGTGGGCGACCCGGCCGACCTGGTGGTCTTCAGCTGTGCTTCGTACCGTCATCTGCCCTACCATCTAGGAGTCACACACGCGCGGGTCGTGGTGAAGACCGGACGCATCCATGTCCGGCAGCCGATGGAAGGATGCGCGTGAACCGGCGTCGCAGAGACCTGCCGACGCAGGATGAGTAAAGACGGGACGACATCCGTCAGGGCCGGACGTTAGGAGTATTCGTCACCAGCCATGTGCCGACTATTTGGATTTCGTTCAGCGATTCCCACTGCCGTCCACCCCGCCCTGGTGACAGAGAAGAACTCGCTCCTCATCCAGTCGCGCGAACACAAGGATGGGTGGGGAATCGCCTCCTATGGAGTCGAACCGTCACCGGTGGTGGCCCACGGTGTGGGGCCGGCGCACAGCGATCCGGACTTCGAGCGGGTGAGCAGCCGCGTGTCCTCACACACGGTGGTGGCGCACATCCGGCTCGCCTCCGTGGGCGCGGTGGAGCTGCGCAACTCGCACCCCTTCCTGCACGGCCGCTGGTCGTTCGTGCACAACGGCACGGTGCGCGAGTTCGCGAGGCACCGGGCGGCCGTGGAGGCGCTCATCTGCCCGAGCCTCCGCACGAACATCAAGGGCACCACGGACAGCGAGCGCTGCTTCTACCTGTTCCTCACCCGCCTGGCGGCCCGGCACCCGATTGACCGGCAGGCCCCCGTGGAGGCGGTCGCCCGGGCGCTGGCGGAGACGATGTCGCTGGTGGCGGCCATCACGGACGTGCCGGGACAGGACGACCGCTCGGCGATGAACTTCCTCGTGTCCGACGGCGAGGCGATGGTGGCCACGCGCCGCCACCGCACGCTGTTCGTGTCCACGGACCGCACGCGCAACGCGCTCTCCACGCTGCCCGCGCCGGGGACGAAGCTGGAGCAGCTCGTGGTCGCCAGCGAGTCACTGTGCGGCGGGCCGTACTGGGCGCCGGTGCCGGAGGAGGACATCATCGGCGTGGATGCGAACCTCGTGTTCCACCGATGGCGCGTGCTGGACCTCGCCGGCACCAACCTCTTCGCGCCCGTGGCGCCGGGCACAGCGTTCAGCGTGGCTTGAGCCCCGGCGGCGCGTCAGGGCATCCACGCGTCGAGCAATGCCGCGGGCCGCGCGCCAAACGCCTCCGCCGTCAGCTCGCGGGCCTCGCCGCCCGCGTGCTTCAGCGTGACGCGCAGGTAATCGCGGGGCGCGGCCTGCGGAATCTTGTCCAGCCACTCCACCAGCATCGCGCTCTCGGTGCCCTCCAGGTCCAGGAAGCCCGTGGCGTACAGGTCGTCGTAGTCCGTCAGCCGGTACAGGTCCGCGTGGTACAGCGGGATGCGCCCGGAGTACGGGTAGACGATTGCGAAGGTGGGGCTCGCCACCTCCGACCGAGGCACCCGCGCGCCCTCCGCCACGCCCCGCACCAGGTGCGTCTTGCCCGCGCCCAGGTTGCCAATCAGCCCCACGAAGTCACCGGGCTCCAGCAACGCGCCCAGCCGCGCGCCCAGCCGGTGCGTCTCTTCGGGCGACTCCAGCCGGACCGTCCGGACCCGCGCCGCCGGCGTCTCGTCACTCATCGTTCCCACCGGCTCCAAACCTCGCACAGTCCCTGCTCCACGATGTCTCCCGCGACCAGCCCCAGCCGCCCGCGCTTCGCAACCGCCAGATCGCCCGCGAGCCCATGCGCATACACCGCCGCCCAGATGGCCGCGGGCAGTGGAAACGACTGGGCCAGGAACGCGCCGCAGATTCCCGCCAGCACATCCCCCGAGCCGCCCGTCGCCATGCCCGGGTTGCCCGTGGTGTTGACGTACACGCGCCCGTCCGGGTCGCTCGTCAGCGTCCGGTCGCCCTTGAGCACCACCGTCACCTTCAGCCCGGTCGCCACCTGCCGCGCCACGTCCAGCCGGTGCGCCTGGACCTCCTTCGTCGACCTTCCCGTCAGCCGCGCCATCTCGCCCGGGTGCGGCGTCAGCACCACCGGCCCCTTCGCCCGCTGAAGCACCGACAGGTCCGCGGCCACGGCGTTGAGCGCGTCCGCGTCCAGCACGGCGGGCACGTCCACGCGGGACAGCAGCTCGCCCAGCAGCGCCTCCGTCTCGGGGCCACGGGGAATCCCCGGCCCGATGACGAGCGCATCCTTCCCTTCCGCCGCCGCCACCAGGGCGTCCAGGTCTCCCAGTCCCAGCGGCCCTGAGCCCTCCAGCGGGATGCCCATGATCTCCGCCGAGTGGGCCTGGATGGTGTCCAGCGCATCCGCGCGCGCGGCCACCGTGGCGAGCCCCGCGCCCGAGCGCAGCGCCGCCTTCGCCACCAGGGCCGCGGCGCCCGTCTTCCCCCGGCTGCCCGCCACCACCAGGACGTGCCCGAAGGTGCCCTTGTGCGAGTCCGGCGGGCGCACCGGCAGCGTGCGGCGAGCGTCCGCCTCCTCCACCACGAAGAGCTCGGCCCCGGAGACCTCCTTCGCGGCCTCGCTCCCCATGCCGATGTCCACCCGGTGCACGCGCCCACACAACGAGGCGCCGGGCGCCAGGACCTGCCCGGGCTTCAGGAAGCCAAAGGACACGGTGGCGTCCGCCTCCACGCACGGGGAGAAGGGCTCCCCGGTGTCGCTCTGGAGACCAGAGGGGACATCCGCCGCCACCACCTTCGCGCCAGCCGACCGCCAGACGCGAATCGCCGACACCGCGTCCGCGAAGGCCCCCGCGGGAGCGCGGCTCAGGCCGGTCCCGAAGAGCGCGTCCACCACCACGTCGCCGCGCCCGGCCGGCGCCACCTCCGCCAGCGCGCGAGGCGTCACGCCGAAGCCCTTCAGCGCCTCCGCGTTCCGGCGCGCCTCCGGCGTCAGCTTCGCGGCGTCGCCCACCAGCACCACGGACACGCAGGCGCCGCCCTCCCGGAGGAAGCGGGCGGCCACCAGCCCATCCCCGCCGTTGTTGCCCGGTCCAGCCACCACCACGAAGCGCCCGTCCGGGGAGGCGAGCCCCCGGGCCACCTCCGCCAGCCCGCGGCCCGCGTTCTCCATCAGCAGCGCGGAGGGCATGCCGTGCCGGGCCTCGGCGGACTGCTCGACCTGACGCATCTGGGCGGCGGTGAGGACTCGCAGCATGGCTTCACTCCCCTTTGCTCTGGAGCACCACCGTGGCGGCGGCGACGTCCGCATCGTGGGTCAACGCGAGGAAGGCCTCCAGCCCTCGCGCCTCCATGACCTCCAGCGCCACGCCCGACAGTGCGAAATAGGGCGCTCCGCCGTCCCGCCGGACCTCCATGTCCTTCCAGCGGATGCCCGGCGGCGCGCCCAGCGCCTTCACCAGCGCCTCCTTGGCCGCGAAGCGCGCGGCGAAGGCGCTGGCGGCGTCACTGCGCCGGCCACAGAGTTCCCGCTCCGCCTCGGTGTAGACGCGGTTCAGGAAGGGCTCGGCGCGAGGCCCGTCCAGGATGCGCTGGATGCGGGAGATGGAACAGATGTCCAGCCCCAGGCCCCGGATTCCCATGGCGGCCTACCCCGGGTTGCGCATCAGCTCGAGCATCTCGCGCACGGCCCGCTCGAAGCCCACCAGCACCGCGCGCCCGACGATGGCGTGCCCGATGTTCAGCTCGTCGATCTCCGAGATGCGGGCAATCGGCTGCACGTTGTCGTAGTTGAGCCCGTGGCCCGCGGCCACGCCCAGGCCCAGCTTGGTGCCCGCCTTGGCCGCGTCGATGATGCGCGCCAGCTCCCGGGCGCGCTCCTTCTCGTTGCGCGCCTCGCAGTAGCGGCCGGTGTGCAGCTCGATGCGGTCCGCGTTCACCTTGTGCGCCGCCCGCACCTGGTCCAGGTCCGGGTCGATGAACAGCGAGACGCCAATCTCACCGTCCTTGAGGTTCTTGATGATCTTCGCGATGTGCTCGCGCTGGTTGGCGACCTCCAGGCCGCCCTCCGTGGTGAGCTCCTCGCGGCGCTCGGGCACCAGCGTCACCACGTCCGGCTTGTGCTCGTAGGCAATCTTCACCATCTCCGCGGTGGCGGCCATCTCCAGGTTCAGGAGCGTCTGCACCGTCTCACGGAGGATGCGCAGGTCCCGGTCCTGGATATGGCGCCGGTCCTCGCGCAGGTGGATGGTGATCTGCTGCGCGCCGGCCAGCTCCGCCAGGGCCGCGGCCGTCACCGGATCCGGATACGTGGTGCGCCGCGCCTGACGCAGCGTCGCCACATGGTCCACGTTGACACCCAGTCGCTGTCCCATCGACCGCACCTCACTCGTGCGCGGCCGTGGGATTGTGGGGGCCCCCGGTGCGCGCCGGCCCTTCTTGTCGCTGCCGGCGTCCGGAAGTCAACCGCCGAGCGCTGTCCGCCTCAGTTGCCGAGGGCCTTGGACAGGGCGTCGGCGATTTCCTTCGCGTAGGCCTGGTTGCGGGCGGCGTCCTCGCCCTCGATGAGGACGCGGGCCTTGGGCTCGGTGCCGGAGAAGCGCACCAGCACGCGGCCGGAGCTGCCCAGGCGCTGCTCCACGTGCTTGATGACCTTCATCACCGTCGGCAGCTCGCCCAGCTCCTTCTTCTGCTTCACGACGACGTTCAGCAGCGTCTGGGGCACGGGCTCGAAGATGGAGGCCAGCTCGCTCAGCGGCTTGCCCGCCCGGCACATCACCGCCAGCAGCTGGAGCGCCGCCAGGGTGCCGTCGCCGGTGGTGGTGTGGTCCAGGAAGATGAGGTGGCCGCTCTGCTCGCCGCCCAGGTTGTAGCCGTTGCGGCGCATCTCATCGACGACGTAGCGGTCGCCCACGCGCGTGCGAGCCACCTTCACGCCCCAGCGCGCCACCGCGCGCTCCAGGCCGATGTTGCTCATCACCGTGGAGACCAGCATCTTCTTCTTGAGCTGCTTGCGGGCCACCAGCTCGCCCGTGCAGATGGCCATGATGGCGTCGCCATCCACGACCTTGCCCTTCTCGTCCACGACGATGAGCCGGTCGGCGTCGCCGTCCAGGGCGATGCCCAGGTGGGCGCCGTGCTTCACCACCGTCTTGGCCAGGTTCTCCGGGTAGAGCGCGCCGCACTTGTGGTTGATGTTCTTGCCGTCCGGATGGACGCCGAGCGCAATCACCTTGGCGCCCAGCTCCTCCAGCACGGAGGGCGCCGTCTTGTAGGCCGCGCCGTTGGCGCAGTCGACGACGATGGTCATCCCCTCCAGCGTCAGCTCGCGCGGGAAGGTGGCCTTCAGGAAGACGATGTAGCGGCCTCGCGCGTCCTCCATGCGGAACGCCCGGCCAATCTTCGTGGCCGTGGGGCGGATGGAGTCGATGGAGCCGCTGGACACCAGCTCCTCGATCTTCCCTTCCGTCTCGTCCGGCAGCTTGAAGCCGTCGCGCCAGAAGAACTTGATGCCGTTGTCCTCATACGGGTTGTGGGACGCGGAGATGACCGCGCCCGCGTCCGCCCGCATGGAGGTGGTGAGGTTGGAGATGCCGGGCGTCGGCAGCGGCCCCACGAGCTCCACGTCCACGCCCATGGAGGTAAGACCGGCGGCCAGCGCCTGCTCCAGCATGTAGCCGGAGAGCCGCGTGTCCTTGCCCACGATGACGCGGTGGCGGTGTGGCCCGTTGCGGATGAGGAACGCGAGCGCCCGCCCGAGCTGCATCGCGACCTCGGCGGTCATGGGATAGACGTTCGCCTTGCCTCGGACGCCATCCGTGCCGAACAGCTTCTGGGAAGCCTGCGCCTCCTTGGGAGGCATGTTCATCCTGTACGCCATGTGTGCCGCTCCGCCTTTCCCACGCCGGGCCTGCGCCGGCCTCTCGACGTCGGGGCTTATACCCCGCCCTCTATGCGGGCTCGAAGCTAGGAACCCGCTGCTCCCCGGGCAACCTCCCAGGCATGCAGGCCGTCGCAGACTAGAAGAGGTTGCGAAATCAGTACCAACCGAATCGCACGCGTCCATACACGGCGGCTCGGGAAGCAGCCAGCGGAAGATGGCGGTTTCAGGCCCCTCCAGCGCCACACCCTGAGGGCGGAGGGCCACACCTTGTTACCGGGCGTAGAGCGCCCCGCCGTCCTCGGCGCGCCGGATGGCGTCCGCGACAGCCAGCGCATCACGGGCCTCGGCAACGTCATGGACTCGGACCACGTCCGCGCCGCCCAGCGCGGCCATCGAGGCCACGGAGCCCAGCGTCGCGGCCAGCCGCTCGGCCGCGGGCTTGCCACCCGCCAGCCGGCCGAGGAAGCCCTTGCGGCTGGTCCCCACCAACAGCGGCAGGCCCAACACGCGCAGCTCGTTCAGGCGTCGCAAGAGGTAGAGGTTGTGCTCGAAGGTCTTCCCGAAGCCGATGCCCGGGTCCAGCAGGATGCGCTCCCGGGCGATGCCCGCCGCCTCCGCGCGCGCGACAGCGGTCTCCAGGAAGGCCAGCACGTCCTCGACGAGGTCGTCGTAGCGCGGCGCCTGCTGCATCGTCGCCGGCGTACCCTGGATGTGCATCAGGCAACAGGCGGCGCCGGCCTCGGCCACCACGCGGGGCAGCTCCGCATCGGCGCTGAAGCCAGTGATGTCGTTGATGAGGTGCGCGCCGGCTCGCAGCGCCTCGCGCGCCACCTCCGCCTTGGTGGTATCCACCGAAATCGGCACGGACGTGCGCGCGCGCAGCCCCTCGATGACGGGGAGCACGCGGGCCAGCTCCGCCTCGGGGCTCACGGGCAGGGAGCCCGGCCGGGTGGACTCGCCGCCCACGTCCAGCAGGTCGGCGCCCGCTTCCGCCAGGGCGAGCCCATGGGCGATGGCGGCCTCCGCGCCGAGGTAGCGCCCACCATCCGAGAAGCTGTCCGGCGTCACGTTCACCACGCCCATGACATGGGTGCGCGCGCCCCATTCGAAGCGGCGCCCCCCCAGCACCAACGCCGGCGGCGCGGCGCCCGCGGCCAGCGCGGACGCCACCGCCGCCGCCAGCGAGGAGAGGCCAGGGCTATCCACCCGCGCGGACGAGAGCAGCCGTTGGAACTGCTCCGCGCGCCCCGTCAGCAGGCCCGTCCCAGGCCGGGCCCGGGCATCCCCCGGCAGCCAGGAAGGATGGGCACCGGGGCCGGAGACACAGCGCGCCCGGAGGAAGTCCTCCTCCTGACGCCCCAGCCCCGTGAGGAGCAGCCGCGTATGGGAAAGCGCCTCCAGCAGCGCCGGCTGGGACGCCGGGTCCAGGCCCATGCGCCGGAAGGCCAGGACCAGGTCCTCGGGGTGCTCGGCGGAGACGGGACGGGCGCGAATCATCGGGGGGCTCCAGGCAGGGGGCTGCGCGCCGCCGCCACGACGGGGCACGCCGCCTACCCTACCGCCCCGGCGACCGCCGGGGGACTCACGTGTCGAGCGGCTCCGTCACGACCTCCACGGTGGACGTCGTCATCAGCTTGTGGATGGGGCACTGCGCGACGGCGTTGTACAGCCGCTGCTTGTCCTCGGGGGACAGCGCCCCGTGGAACGCCAGCTTCACCCTGAGCGAATAGGTGCCCTGCCGCTCCCGCGAGTCGTCGCGCTCGACCTGCGTCTCCACGCGCTCCAGGGCAAGACCGTGGCGCTTGGCGTACCACGAGGCCGTCAGGGCCTTGCACGCCGCCAGCGAGGCGTCGAAGAAGTCGTGGGGACCGGGGGCGGAGTCCTGCCCGCCCAGGGGCTGGCCTACGTCCGCGTACAAGGTATGGGCGCCGGTCTGGAGGACCTGGCGGAACGCTCCGGGCTTCTCGGTCTGGCTGTGGGTCTTCATGGCGCTCTCGGGTCGATGCGTGGAGGGAGGTCGACCGGAGGCCCGGGACAGGCGCCTCCGGACAAGGGGCTCGCGGGGCTCAGGCCGCCTGCCCGGCCTGCGCCTTCACCGCCTGCACCTCGATGGAGATCTCGATCTTCTCGCCGACGAGCACGCCGCCCGCCTCCAGGGCCTGGTTCCACGTCAGGCCGAAGTCGCGGCGGTCCACCGACGTCTTCGCCTCGAACGCCGCCTTGAGGTTGCCCCAGGGGTCCTTGCCCGCCCCGAGCTGCTCGACGTCGAGCACCACCTCGCGGGTGACGTCACGGATGGTCAGGTTGCCCGTCACCTTCAGCCCGTCGCCGGAGGTCTTCTCCACCTTCGTGCTCTGGAAGGAGATGCTGGGGAACTTCTCCACGTCGAAGAAGTCCGGCGAGCGCAGGTGGTTGTCGCGCTGCTCGACGCCCGTGTCGATGCTGCCCGTCTCGATGGTGACGGCAACGGAGGAGCGGGTGATGTCCTGCTCGTCCAGCGACACCGCGCCGCTGTACTTGCGGAAGTTGCCGCGCACCTTGGCGATGACCATGTGGCGGACGGAGAAGTGGATGCCGGAGTGGGTGGTATCGATGTTCCAGTTCGTGGTGGCCATGAGGTGTCTTCCTTTTCGGTGAAGCGGTGTGTTCGACGAGGAGGAAGGTAGCGGTGGCCCCCGGTCTTGATTAGATGGGCCAGACTGGAAGAACTGTTCCACCCACGGAACAGTGCCCCGGGGACGACACGCCATGGACCTCAACGAGCTGCTCATCTTCGCGCGCGTGGTACAGGCAGGCAGCTTCACCGCGGCGGCCCGCGGGCTGCGGATGCCCAAGTCCACGGTGAGCCGGAAGGTGTCGGAGCTGGAGACGCGGGTGGGCGCGCAGCTGCTGCAACGCACCACCCGCAAGCTGCGCCTCACCGAGGTGGGCCGGACGTACTACGAGCACTGCGCGCGCATCGTCGCGGAGGCAGAGTTGGCCGAGTTGGCGGTGACGCGGATGCAGGCCGCGCCGCATGGCCTGCTGCGCGTGACGACGCCGCTGACCTTCAGCTTCATCGGACCGCTGGTGTCCACCTTCCTCGGGCAATACCCGGAGGTGCAGGTCGAGCTGGTGTGTACCGACCGCACCGTGGACCTGATGGAGGAGGGCTTCGACCTGGCGGTGCGCGCCGGACGGCTGGCGGACTCGTCGCTCATGGCCCGGCGGCTGGGGAGCGTGGAGCGCGTCGTCATCGCCGCGCCCAGCTACCTCAAGGCGCGCGGGACGCCGAAGACGCCGAAAGACCTGGAGAAGCACGACTGCCTTCTCTTCGGCTCCGGGCTGGAGAACAACGTCTGGACGCTCAGCTCGGGCGGCCGCTCGGTGGACGTCAAGGTGCCCGCCCGGCTCGTGGTGAACGAGCCGGACATGCTCTACGCGGTGGCGCGCGCGGGCGCCGGCATCGCCCTGCTCCCCACCTTGCACTTCACCTCGGAGCTTGCCGCCGGGCGCCTGCAGCGCATCCTGCCGGACTGGAGCTCCACGGGGGCCCCGATCCACGCCGTCTACCCCAGCACGCGGCACCACTCGCCCAAGGTGATGGCCTTCGTGGAGTGCCTGCGTGAGCACTGGCCCTCCCCCGGGTGAGCGGCACACCCGTTCCACCCATGGAACGATGCATCCCATTGTCCACGCCTAGTCCCCAAGGGGCCTCGCGCACATCATGACAGTCGAAACGAAACAGCGGCCGCCATCCCGGCGCTGCCGCGGAAAGGAACGTCATGATTGCCATCCGCCCCTCCGAGGCTCGCGGCCATGCCAACCACGGCTGGCTGGACTCCCACCACACCTTCTCGTTCGCGAGCTACTACGACCCTGACTTCATGGGCTTCCGCGCCCTGCGCGTCATCAACGAGGACCGCGTCGCGCCCCACGAGGGCTTCGACACGCACCCGCACCGGGACATGGAGATCATCACCTATCCCCTCAGCGGGGCCATTGCCCACCGCGACAGCACGGGCGGCTCCGGCCTGCTGCGCGCGGGGGAGGTGCAGCGGATGACGGCCGGCACGGGCGTGCTGCACAGCGAGATGAACGGCGCGGATGAGAACCTGCACTTCCTCCAGATCTGGATTCTCCCCGACCGCCGGGGCCTGACGCCCAGCTACGAGCAGAAGGCCTTCCCGGAGACCGAGCGCCAGGGCCGCTGGCGGGTGGTGGCCAGCCCGGACGCCCGCGACGGAAGTCTCACGGTGCATCAGGACGTGTCGCTCCATGCGACGCTGCTGGGCAAGGGCGAGCAGGCGTCGTACACGCTGGCTCCGGGCCGCCACGCCTGGCTGCAGGTGGCGCGAGGCAAGGGCACGTTCAACGGCGTGGACGTGAAGGCGGGGGACGGCGTCGCGGTATCGGACGAGTCGCAGCTGGTGCTGTCCGCCACGGAGCCGATGGAAGCCTTGCTGTTCGACCTGGCCTGACCTGAAGCGCGGAACGAAAGAGAGAGCACGAGCATGAGCCGGGACGACATGAACGCGGAGCAGCTGCCCCCTTCGATGGAGACACACATCGTCGCGCCCTCGAGGGACCTGGGCGACGGCTTCCAGGTGCGGCGGGCGCTGCCCTCGGCCCGCCGCCGGATGGTGGGGCCCTTCATCTTCCTCGACCAGATGGGCCCCGCCGGCTTCGAGCCCGGCAACGGGCTGGATGTGCGGCCTCACCCGCACATCGGCCTGGCCACCGTCACCTACCTCTTCGAGGGCGAGGTGCTGCACCGGGACAGCCTGGGCTCGGTGCAGCCCATCCGCCCCGGCGCGGTGAACTGGATGACGGCCGGCAGTGGCATCGTCCACTCGGAGCGCACCGGCCCCGGCCCTCGCGCCGCGGGCAGCCGGCTCTTCGGCATCCAGGCGTGGGTGGCGCTGCCCAAGCGCCATGAAGAGACGGCGCCGGCCTTCGTGCACCACCCCGAGACGCAGATGCCCTTCCACGAGGGCGAGGGCGTTCGGATGCGCGTCATCACCGGCGCCATGCACGGCCAGCGTTCGCCGGTGCAGACGCTGTCGGACATGTTCTACGCGGACGTGGCCCTGGACGCGGGCGCGCGCTTCGTCATTCCGGCCGAGCACGTGGAGCGCGCGCTGTACCTCGTCGAGGGCACGGTGGAGGTGGACGGCGTCGCCTTCCAGCCGGGCGAGCTGCTCGTCTTCCGTCCGGGCAAGGCCGTCACGGTCCACGCCACCGCGGCCGCGCGGCTGCTCGCGCTCGGCGGCGAGCCCATGGACGGGCCGCGGTACATCTTCTGGAACTTCGTCTCCAGCTCGAAGGAGCGGCTGGAGCAGGCCAAGGCGGACTGGCAGGCCCAGCGCTTCGCCCGCGTCCCGGAGGAGACGGAGTTCATCCCGCTGCCCGAGGCCCCCCTCCCCGTCCGCGATCCCTAAAAGCAAAAGGCCCTTCCCACCGTTCGTGGGAAGGGCCTTCTTCGTTTCAGCGTGGTAGCTGCGCCGAGCTCAGGCCTTCTTCGGCTCCATCGCCGGCAGGCTCTCCAGGGCGTCGAGGATCTTCCGCTTGTCCTTCTTCTCCGTCGCCTTCGGGGGCGCGGTCAGCCGCGGGGGCGGACGCTCACGGGTGAGCTGGCCACCCTGGAGGAGGATGTTGACGTCCTCCGCGTCCAGCGTCTCGTACTCGACCAGCGCGTCGGACACGCGGCGCAGCGCATCGATGTTCTCCGTCAGCAGCTGCTTGCCGCGCTCGTAGCAGCCCACGACGATGCTGCGGACCTCGGCGTCAATCTGGCGGGCGGTGTCCTCGGAGTAGTCCTTGGACGCGTTGAAGTCCCGGCCCAGGAACACCTCGCCGTCGCTCTTGCCGAACGCCAGCGGGCCCATCTTCTCGCTCATGCCCCAGCGGCACACCATGGCGCGCGCCGTCTCGGTGGCACGCTCGATGTCGTTGGCGGCGCCGCTGCTCATCTCGTTGAACACGAGCTCTTCGGCGATGCGGCCGCCCATGGCCATGGAGATCTGGTCCAGCATCTGGCGCTTGTAGCCGTTGACCTTGTCCTCGGTGGGCAGGCTCCAGGTGACGCCCAGGGCCTGACCGCGCGGGATGATGGTGACCTTGTGGAGGGGGTCGCAGCCCGGCAGCAGCTTGGCCAGCAGCGCGTGACCCGCCTCGTGGGTGGCGGTGTTCCGCTTCTCCTTCTCGGTCATGATCATGGAGCGCCGCTCGGGGCCCATGAACACCTTGTCCTTGGCGGCCTCGAAGTCGCTCAGGTCCACGCGCTCCTTGTTCTGCCGCGCGGCCATCAGCGCCGACTCGTTGACGAGGTTCTCCAGGTCCGCGCCCGTCATGCCCGGCGTACCGCGGGCGATGACCTCCAGGTCCACCTCCGGCGCCAGCGGCACGCGGCGGGTGTGCACCTTCAGCACGCCCAGGCGGCCCTTCAGGTCGGGACGCGGCACCACGATGCGGCGGTCGAAGCGGCCGGGACGCTGCAGCGCGGGGTCCAGCACGTCCGGGCGGTTGGTGGCGGCAATCAGGATGACGCCGTCGTTGGACTCGAAGCCGTCCATCTCCACCAGGAGCTGGTTGAGCGTCTGCTCGCGCTCGTCGTGACCGCCGCCCAGGCCCGCGCCACGGTGACGGCCCACGGCGTCGATTTCGTCGATGAAGATGATGCAGGGGGCGTTCTTCTTGCCCTGCTCGAACAGGTCACGGACGCGGCTGGCGCCCACGCCGACGAACATCTCCACGAAGTCCGAGCCGGAGATGGAGAAGAACGGCACGCCGGCCTCGCCGGCCACCGCGCGGGCGAGCAGCGTCTTGCCCGTACCCGGCGAGCCCATCATCAGCACGCCCTTGGGAATCCGGCCGCCCAGCTTGGTGAACTTCTTGGGGTCCTTCAGGAAGGCGACGATCTCCTCCAGCTCTTCCTTGCACTCGTCCGCGCCGGCCACGTCCGCGAAGGTGACCTTGTTGTGGCTCTCGCTGAGGAGCTTGGCCTTCGACTTGCCGAAGGTCATCGCCTTGCCGCTGCCACCCTGCAGCTGGCGCATGAAGAAGATGAAGAACAGGAAGAGGAAGACGACCGGCATCCACTGACCGAGGATGGTCAGCCAGAGGCTGTTCTGCTCCTCCCGCTCATACTTCACGTCGACGCCGTTGTTGCGGAGCTGGTTCAGCATCGCCGCATCCGGCGCCGGTCCGGTCGTCCGGAACTTCTCCGACGTGTCGGTGAACTTGCCGGAGTAGGTGTTGCCCTTGACGGCAACTTCCTTGACCTTCTTCTCCTCCACCTTCGTCAGCAACTGGGTGAAGGACGGTTCCTGGACCTGGTCGTTGCCCTGGGAGAAGAAGTTGTAGAAGGCGACGAAGAGGACGATCAGGATGACCCAGAGCCCGATGGTCTTGTAAGTCGAACGCACGTGTCAGCTGCCCTTTCGAAACTCGGCGGGATGAGGGCCGCGCCAGGAAGAACCCCAGCTTTATCCATCACTTGGCCGACACCAGGCGAGCTCCCCAGCGACGGACCGTATCAGCAACAGCAAAAAACCCTCAACTATTTAGGGGGCCGCGCCCATCCCCCGAACTGCGACTCTGCCACTCTATAACGCTGCGGCCCGCTGAATGCTCGGACCGGGAGGAACCGCCCAGAGGAACTCCCTGGCGGCCCCTGGTGAAGCCGCGGGCGGCCAGAGGCCGGGAAGCCACAACACCCGCCCCTCGGCGTCCACCACCACGGGACGCGTCGCCCGCGCTTCCGCGGGCACTCGAAGATCCACCAACACGTCCTGGAGTTTTCGTTGTCCCCGGGCGGTGCGGACCCGGTCCCCCGGGAGGCGCGTCCGCACGGTCAGCGGCCAGCGCGTCCCGTCCCCGAGCGCCAGCCCGAGCACTCCCGGCGGAGGCGGTGCGGATTCGACGGAAAATTCCCACCCCGTGCCCATGAACGCCCCGCGGGCGCCCGCACGCTCCAGCCGCAGCTCGGGCGGTGGCGCCAAGGCCGTCTGCCGGACGCAGCGCACCCGGCCGCTGGTGGCGCGCAGCACGTAGCCCCGCCCCAGCGTGGCCGTCGCCCCCTGCTCCACCGCGCGCTGCACGCGCGCCAGCGTGGCCTCGTCCACCGCCGCGTCCACGCCCGCCACCAGCCGGGCGAGCACCCGCCTCCGCAGCGCGGGCTCCAGCGCGCGCACCCCCACCGCGTCCAGTGCCCCATCCTCCAGGCGCAGCCGCTCGAAGGCCGCGTCCGCGATGGAGGACAGCAGCGCCTCGTCCTCCGCGGCGACGCGCGCGAAGGCGGCCAGGTGCGGCTCCACCGCGAAGCCCGCGGCGCGGGAGAGGGCCGGCAGCACGTCCAGGCGGACGCGCGTCCGGAAGTGAACAGGGTCGGCGTTCATGGGGTCTGTCGCAAAGGCGACACCCTGTTCATCCAGGAAGGCCACCACGTCCGCGCGGGTGCGCTCCAGCAGCGGCCGCACCAGCCCGGCGCGGGACGCGTGGATGCCCACGGCGCCCCGCAGCGAGGTGCCGCGCGCCAGACGCATGAGGAGCGTCTCCGCCTGGTCCGACGCCGTGTGCGCGGTGGCCACCACCTGGAGGCCCCGCTCGCGCCGCAGCGCCTCCAGGGCCGCGTAGCGCGCCTCGCGCGCCCTGGCCTCGACCCCCGCGCCCGCTTGCAGATGCAGCGCGCGAACGTGGCAGGGCAGCCCATGCGCGGCCGCCAGGCGAGCAACCGAGCGGCTCTCCTCGGCGGCCTCGGGACGGAGGCCATGGTCCAGCGTGGCGACCTCCACGCGCAGCCGCAGCGCCTCGGCCACGTGCGCGGTGCCCACCAGCAGCGCCATCGAATCAGCGCCGCCGGACACGGCGAGCAGCACCGAGCCTCCCTCCAGACCCAAGCGGGTGTACGCAGCGAGAAGCGTCGTCGTCAGCAGCAGTGTGGCGGATTCGTTACGGGGCATCGGACGGCAGTGGAATGGAGTGTCTTGTGGGCGGGTTACAGGAACACGTGCGGTTGAAGGCAGGGGGGCTGATTCTTATGATCGTCACAACATCGAATCAGCGTGGAGGCGGTCGCAGAAATACACGCGACCGCGCGCGTTGTTCAGGAGACGGTCGAATTTTGAGCTGTTGGACCTAGGGGTCCCCCCCCCTCCCCCTCTGGGTCCACGGGTCCGCCCGGAGATTCTTTCCAGGCGGTCCCTCTTTCCGAAGCGCCCCGGGCTTCCTCGCGGAGCCCGGGGCGTTTCCTTTTTCGCGCCGGATTGCACAGCTTACGTGCAACTGGACGAGCCGGCGGACGAACCGTGCGACCGCGGAATGAGTCCTTGGAAACCGTTGACCCACTTGGGAGTCTGTCGGATAACGGCTCAGGTGTGTTCAGGTCGTCCCCCAAAATCCGCCCCGGAGACCCAAGTATGGCAGGCACCGACAAGCGCAAGCAGTCGCTGTACTTCCCCGAGGAGATGCTGAAGGAAATCCAGGAAGAGGCGACCCGCCAGGACCGCTCCCTTTCGTGGGTCGTGCAGCAGGCATGGAAAATCGCTCGGGAGCGCATCAAGTCGTTCCCCGCGGTCAATGACGTGACTGGCGACGAGAGACAGGACCCTCGGGAGGAGTAACGACGGATGGCAACGACAGACCATCGTAAGCAGAGTCTCTACTTCCCCGAGGACATGCTGGAGGAGATCCAGCGTGAGGCGACCCGCCAGGACCGGTCGCTGTCGTGGATTGTCCAGCAGGCGTGGAAGGTCGCGCGTGGGGACATCCGGAAGATGCCCTCGGTGAACGACGTGCTCAGCCCGCCGCCGCGCCCCGCCGCGGCACCGGCGCCCGCGCCGGCCCCCGCCCAGCCGGCCGTGGCCGTGGCGGCAGCTCCCTCGGAAGAGCCCAAGTAGCCCCCAGGGGCGGGCCCTTCCAGCCGGCGCCCCTGCCTCACCTGCCCGCGGGCCTCGCGGGCAGCGCACAGTTCTCGAAGACGACGCGCTGCTCCTCCATGAGCGCCTGCACCGGCGTCGGGTGCTTCGACTTCATGTACGCCGCGGTGATGTTGGCGTCCGTGCCGCCCAGCTTTCGCGCCTGCACCGGGTTGCGGCCCGGGTCCTTGCCCGCGTTGCCCAGCACCGCGCCATAGCCGTCTCCCCCATCGAGGATGTACGCGTTCATCGCCACGCGGTAGCGGATGGACACGTCCTCGCGCGGCGGCAGCGGCACGCTCGTGCCGCCGACCGTCAGCGCACGCACGCGCGCGCCGCGCGGCCGGGAGCAGTCCACGCGCAGCGAGCTGCCCGACGAGAGGTGGAGGAAGGCGCCCGACGGAAAGGTGATGCTCTGCCCTTCAACGTACAGCGCGCCCACGGACTGCTCCATCATGTCCACGAGCTCCTTCTCGGTGAGGTCCACCGTCACCACCAGGTTCTCGAAGAGGATGAGCTCGTGCAGCTCGCCGTCGGTGAGCGGGCCCTTGCGCAGCGACGTTCGCGTCACGCACAGGCCCTCCTGGCGGAGCGAGCCGCCGTTGACGACGCCCAGCATCGCGGGCCGCGTGGAGTCGTCCTCCGCGTGGAGGAAGGCATCCGCGACGAGCTGGCCCAGCGCGTGGTTGTCGTGGCGCGTGAAGTTCTTGTCGAGGAACACCTCATGGCCCAGGTAGCCCACGACGGCATCGGGGTCCTCGACCAGGGGCTGGCACGAGTCGTTATAGGCGATGCAGCCGCCGTGGAGCGTTCCCACGGCGAGGGCGAGTGTGGCGAGGAGGGAGCGGGAGCGCGGCATCAGTACTGGGCCCTCACGGTGAGGTATCCGGACATACCCTCGCGCGGCAGCAACCCCAGCACGCGGTCCGGGCGGGGCACGTCGTCGCGCAGGTCGTTGTCGAACAGGTTGTGCGCCACCAGGGCCACCTCGAAGTGCTCCAGGATGGGCTCGGTGCGCAGCTGCGCGGTGATGAGGCTGTACGAGGGAATCTTGTAGCGGCGGATGAGCTCCAGCACGGAGCGGCTGTTGTTGCGCCGCTCAGCGCCCGTGCGCACCACCACGTCGAAGTTGAGGTACGCACCAATGGGCATGGACACGCCCGCGTTGAAGCGCGCCTGCGGCGTGTCGGTGAGCAGGCGGGACTGGGCGGGCAGCTCCAGGTCCTCCGCGCGGGAGATGCTGGCGTTGAGCCACGCGTACGCGCGCTTGGAGGCCTCCAGCCGGGCCTCCCCCTCTACGCCGTAGACGCGCACGCCCAGCTCGCGGTTGCGCAGCGGGACGATGTTGCCGGACGTGTCCACCGGGACGATGGGCGAGCCGAAGAACGCGACGTAGGCGTTGGCGCGCAGGCGCACGCGCGCGTCCCCCGCCGCCTGGATGAGGTCCGCGCCCAGCTCGAAGGTGTCCACCGTCGCGGGCTGCAGGCGGGGGTTCCCCTCGAAGCGGCCCTGGTTGTACTCCGTGTCCGGGATGCGCTCGACCAGCTCCTGGAGCGTGGGAGCGCGGAAGGCGCGCCCGTACAGGGCCTTGAGCACCAGCGCGTCGGTGGCCGCGAACACCAGGCCCACGCGCGGGTTGAGCGTGGGCACGAGGCGGGTGCCGTTGATGGCGCCGGACGCGTCCACCGTGGGCAGCTGCGTGGCGTCCATGCGGACGCCGAACGTCAGCGTCAACGCGTTGACGACGGTCCACTGGTCCTGCGCGAAGAGGCCCACGTTGAGGCGGCGGGCCGCGGGGCCTCCCACCAGGTCGCCCAGGCCCTCGGGGCGCGTCAGGCCGTCCGGGCGCACCTGCGCGTCCAGCGTGTAGTTCGTTTCGTACTCGTAGGCGCCCAGCGTCTGCTGCTCCACCACCGCCCCCAGGGACAGGCGGTTGTGGGCGCCCAGGGCGACGTCCGCGTCCAGGCTGCCGGTGAGCGTGCGCACGGAGACGCGCGTCTGCTCCTGCATCCCCTTCTGGAACAGCCGGTTCGCCCCGGTGCCGGTGCGGAACGCGTGGGGGGTGATCTGGAAGAAGCGGTCGGTGGACTGCTGGTCGTATGCGGCCCGTGCGCGCAGCGTCGCGTCGGAACCGAAGCCGCGCTCCCAGCTCAGGTCCGCGAGGAAGACGTTCCAGCCCAGCTCCGAGTCCTCGCCCACGGTGTCGAACAGGCCCACCAGGGCGCTGCGCCGCTCGGTGATGAAGCGCGCGGAGGCACCCAGGCGGCCCGCGCCGCCCAGGGCGTAGCTGGCGCCTGCGCCCATGTTGAAGAGGAAGCGCTCGTCGCGCGTGCGCCCTGCTGGGTCCGTCACGTCGCGCAGGCCCTGGAAGATGGACTCGTCGTCGAGCCCGTCGTTCTCCACGACGGTGGAGTCGCCCGCCTGGCTCCACACGTCCACGTCCGCGAACAGGCGCAGGTCCCCCGCGGTGTGCCCCGCGGAGAGATGCCCGTTCCCGGTGACGGCGAGCCGGTCATCCAGCCCGGGGTAACCACCGACGGACACGGCCGTGCGGACGCCGTCCGACTTGTCGGTGACGATGTTGACCACGCCCAGGAAGGCCCCCGCGCCATGGAGCGCGGAGCCCGGACCGCGGACGACCTCCACCCGCTCCAGGTTCTCCACGGGCAGGTTCATCAGCGCCTTGCCATCGAAGAAGTTGTTGAGGCGGTGGCCGTTGAGGAGGAAGAGCACCTCCGCGTCGTTGCGCAGGCCGCGGATGGCGGTGCGATGGAACCCTTGCACGTCGCGACTCACGGACAGGCCGGGCACCACGTCCAGGACATCCGCCACCGTGCGCGCGCCCAGCGCGCGGAGCTGCTGCTGGCTGAAGGAAGCGCCGATGGCGGGCACCGTGCGCACCGCGGCCTCATGGCGCGTGGCCAGCGCCAGCGTGTCCTCCGCGCTGTACAGCGCCAGGTCCTCCTCCAGCTCCGAGCGTGCGGGCGCGGGCTCACGCGGTGATGGCGTCCCCCCGGGCGTGGCGCGGGCCGCGCGGCCGGGAGCCGCGGGCTCGGTGGGGGCGTCCGCCGGCAGGTCCGCGGTGAGCGCGGCCATGGAGTCATCCTGCGGCTGCCGGGGCGCATCCGAGCGCGGCGCGGGAGCCTGTGCCTGGGAGCGCTCGGATGACGGCTTGCGCTCCGGTGATGGCTTTCGCTCCGGCGCCGATGCACGCGGCGGTGGGCGGCGCTCCGCGGGCGGCGAGGCCCGCACGACGGCGGCGCTGGCGGGCGTCTCTCCTCCGACGAGCACGCGCGCTGGACGGGACGCGGACTGGAAGAGCGGGATGCGCTCGCCATCCGCGGTGAGTCCCTCGACGTAGTACTCGATGCCGGGCGGCACGACGTGCTCGGCCGGAATCACGGCGCGGTACAGGTCGCCATACTCGCGGTCCATGGGCCGGCGGGCGTACGGCTCTCCCGGGCCGCGGTAGCGCACGTAGAGTTCGAGCACGCGGCGGCCTTCCACCAGCGTGCCGTCGAGCTGCAACGCGACGCGCGGCTCGGCGCGCTCTGGAGGAGAATGCAACAGCCCAGGCTCCTCGGCACGGCCGGGCGCCGCCATGATGAGGACCAGGCTGAGGAGGGTCGCGCGAGCGTGTGCGGTCTTCAAGGCTGACCGACATGGTCCTTTGACCGTACGTCGCCGTCAAGGAACGCACCCGTCACGCGGACGCGCCGTTTTTTTGCCGGGCTCGCGGTGCCGTGCGAGGGATTGCCGCACTCCATGCGCGATTCGCTCGCCTTGCACCTCGCCCTGTTCCGACGCCAGCGCGCGCAGATCGCCCGAGTGGTCGACGGACAGACGGCATCCTTCCGAACCTATGAGGCCCGCTTCCGGCGGCGCACCACGGGGTATCGGAGCGTCACGACGCTGCCCGCCGTGTATCAGCAGGTGCAGACGGCGGACATCGTCTACGTCGGCGACTACCACACGCTCCCACTCGCTCAGGAGACGTACCTCGCACTGGTAGAGCGGGCGCTGGCCTCGGGCCGCCGCGTCGTCATGGCGCTCGAGTGCGTGGAGGGCCGTCACCAGGCCACCGTGGACGCCTGGCGCGCGGGCCGTGTGACGGAGCGCTCACTGCTGGCGAAGCTGGGCCATGCGTCCGGCACCGGCACGAAGGCCCTGCTCGCGTTCGCGCGCAAGCACAAGCTCGACGTGGTGGGCATCGACCGCCGCGCCCAGGGCGAGCGCTCGCTGGAGCTCCGGGACGCGTACGCCGCCGAGCGCGTCGCCCGCGCCGCCCGCGCTCCGGACCGGCCGCTCGTCATGGTGCTGGTGGGCCAGTACCACGTGGCGCCCTGCCACCTGCCCGCGCAGGTGGAGCGGGCGCTGGGCGCGGAGACGCGCAAGGGGCTCGTCGTGTACCAGAACGCCGAAGGTGTCTGGTGGCGGCTGGCGCGCGAGGGCCGCGTGGGCGCCGTGGAGGCCGTGGAGCTGGCAGACGGGACGCTGTGCCTGATGAACGCCTCCCCCGTGGTCTGCCAACAGAGCTTCCTGGACTACCTGGAGGCGGAGGCCGGTGACACACCCCTGCTCGACCGCGGCGCCGCGGAGCGCTTCCGGGAGATGTCCGCGTTGATTGGCCGGCTCGCCGGCGTCCCCGTGGGCCGGGCGCTGGACACGGTGGACGTGGTCTCCGCCGCCGACGGTGACGTCCTGGCGCGCATCCAGCGGCGCGGGCGCTTCACCCAGAGCGAGCTGTCGCAGCTCCGCCGGCACATCCTCTCGCGCGAGAGCTGCTACATCCCGCGCGCCCGGATGGCCTACCTGGCCTCGCTGTCGCTGAACCACGCGGCGGAGGAGGCGGCGCACTTCATCCGCCACTGCGCGGTGGGTGATGCCATGGATGCGCCCCGTGGCGCGTCGGAGGCCTTCTACGCGCGCTGCCTGGAAGAGGCGCTGGGCTTCTTCGGCTCGAAGCTGGTGAACCCCCGCCGCACGTGCCCGAGTGTCGCCGAGTGGGCGCAGCGCTTCGGCGAGAGCCGGGGCGTGGAGCGACAGATCGCCGCCTTCGTCCTGGCCCACAAGGCCACGGAGTCCGAGGCCCCGGAGGAAGCGGTGAAGCTCCTGCCGCTGCGCAAGGACCGCCTGTTCCACGGTGTCAGTCACGCCCTGGGCTATCTGCTCGGAGACCGGCTCTATCAGGCCTTCGATGCCGGCCAGGTGGCCAAGGCGGAGGTCCAGGCGCTGTTCCGCGACCCCTTCGTGGACCCGCGGACCACCTACCTCTCCTGGGCGGAGCGCCTGGGCGCCTGAGCCTGGGCCCCTCCCCTACAGGTCCACCTGCCCCGAGGGCGCGGTTGGCGCCGCCTCCTCTTCCATGTCGAGCGGACCGAACGTCCCATCTGGCCGCAGCATCCGCTGCCGCTCGGGGGCCTCGCTCAGCACGCGGATGGCGCCGTCAGGCGTGAGGAAGTACGCGATGCGGGACTCCGGATGGACGACGGTCAACGCGCCCAGCTCCGGGTAGAGCATCAGCATCGCCAGCTCCGTCTCCAGCGGGCCGCCGAAGAGGACGTGGGAGTGCACCGAGCCCTGGTAGAGCGCGCCATCCGGGCCGGGCTCCAGGCTGACGCCGAAGATGCTCTGGTGCAGCTTCACCGCCTCCTGCCGCGTGCGCCCGTCCGCGCCGTAGCGGAAGCGCATGTCGCCCCCGAAATAGAAGTGCATCGGGTCCCGCGTGCCCTGGAGCACATAGACAGTGAGGTCCCCGTCGTCTTCCAAGGCGACCACGGGGTTGATGACGCCCCGCGAGTAGACCTCCACCGTCTCCAGCATCGACGCCTTCACGGCGCGGGCGATGGGGCTGAAGTCCTGCGGCAGCGCGTCGAGAGGGAGCGGCGCCATCTGCTCGGCATCGTCGCGAGGCGCCTTGAAGGCATAGGCCGGCGTGAACGTCCCCGCGTCGTCCAGCGTGCCGAACAGCGAATACCAGCCCTCCTCTCGCGGCACCGTGAAGAACCACTCCATGCGGGAGCGGTCCAGGTCCTCCTGGATGAGCAGCCGGTCGGTGGCGAAGATGGCGGCGCGCTCCGCATCGAAGATGTACTTCGCCCGCGCCTGCACCCGGCGCAGCTCCACGTCATCTGGGATGGCAGCGCTGGAGGATACGGCCGCGGCCTTTGCGCGGCCCGAGTGCGCGCCGCACCCGAGCAGGAGAACGGCGGCCATCAACAACGGAGACACGCGCATGGGGGACCTCGTCCAGGAAGGCGGGTCCGCCCATTCTGCGCCAGCCGCCCACCCGCCGCCATGAAGAGCGAGGCCGCGGGGCTGTCCGCCCGCGGGCTCAGGTCTTCTGCGGCGCGCTCGCCTGCATGGCTGACCTCACCTTCTCGCGGAAGGCGCGCTTCTTCGCGCGTGCCTCCTCCCGCTGCGTGTCGGTGAGCTTGCCGCCCCCGGCCTCGCGCAGCGCCTGAAGCTCCTCGCGGAACTGCCGGGCCTCCGCCTTGAACTGCTCCGCCTGGGCCTGGTCCAGCCGCCCCTCGGCCACGGCCTTGTCCAACCGGTGCTCCAGGTGGCCCATCTTGTGCCTGTGCTTCTTGCCCTTGTGACGGTGGTACCCGTCGTGGTGTCGGCCTTCGGCCCCTGGCGGGTTGGCCGGCTCGGGCGCGGCCGTCTGGGCCAGCACGGGCGCGGCGATGAACAACGAGGCGAGGGCGGCGGAACGCAGGGTGGTCATGAGCTTCATCGGGATTTGCTCCTCAGGGTGACTGAGCCTCCGGGAGCCGGCCTCCCGTCGCCTCATGCCCTGAAAAACCCCGCGCGGTGCGAAAGGTTAAATCCGCGGCCGCAGTCCCCATGTCGCGCCTGCCCCTCGCCCTACCGCGCCGGGAGCTTCACCGCGCGGGTGGCGATGTAGCCGCTGTAGTACCGCGACAGGGCGTCCTCTGGACCGAAGGCGTCCTCGAAGAAGCCGACGATGGCCAACCCCGCGTCGACCTGCCCGCCAATCTGGTCCTCCAGGGAGTGCCCCACGCAGAGCGGCTCGCCTGCGTCCGTGAAGCGGCGGCGCTCCTCGTCCGACAGGCTGGTGAAGTCCGAGTAGGGCATCCGGTACTTCAACGTGAAGATGCCCTGCTTCTCCAGCCCCACGTCGAACAGGAAGTTGATGGGGTTGGTGAAGCCGGACAGCAGCACGCCGCCCGGGCGCAGCACGCGCGCCGCTTCACGCCACACCGGGCGCACCGCATCCACGAAGCAGTTGGAGCAAGGGTGGAAGACGAGGTCGAAGCTCTCGTCCTCGAAGGCGGAGAGGTCGCGCATGTCGCCCTCCACCAACCGCAGCTCCAGTCCCTCGCGCTCAGCCACCAGGCGGTCCTGGCCGAGCTGCGCCGGCGAGTTGTCCAGCACCGACACCCGCGCGCCCGCCGCCGCCAGCACCGGAGCCTGCTGCCCTCCCGAACCCGCGAGGCAGAGGATGTCCTTGCCCTTCACGTCCCCGAACCACTCGCGTGGCACCGGCTTCGTGGGCGTGAGGACGACGCTCCACGCTCCCTCGCGCGCGGCGGCGATGACCTCTGGGCCTACGGGCAGCGTCCACCTGTTGCCCGAGGCCACCTGCCTGTTCCACGCCTCGCGGTTGTATGTCCGCACATCCCATTCAGTCGTCATGCAGCACCCTTCCCTCCATGCCTCCGGCGACGCTGACGACCTCACCCGTCACGTGTCCGGAGATGCGATCCGACGCGAGCGACACGACCACCCGCGCCACATCCACCGGCTCGGCCACCTTGCGCAGCGGCATCGTCCGCGTGACGCGTTCGACGAAGCCCGGCTCAGCCAACCTTGCCCGGCTGCGCTCCACCGCTGTCCATCCCGGGCACACGACGTTGACGCGGCCCAGGGGCGCGATGCGGCCCAGCTCGTTCTTGAGACTCTTGAGGAAGCCGCTCGCCAGCGCGCCCTTGGCGGCGGCGTAGTCAGCGTGCCCTGCTTCACCGAACAGGCCCGCGGTGGAGCTGATGATGACGATGTTGCCCGTCTTCGTGGTGGCCACGTGCCGGAGGAAGGCGCGGCAGCACAGGAAGACGCTCTCCAGGTTCTCCGCCATCGTGCGGCGCCACCGCGCCAGAGACATCTCCCAGATGGGCTCATCCGAAGCGGGCCATACGCCCGCGTTGCACACCAGCACGTCCAGCCGCCCCAGCGCGGCCACCGCAGCGGGAACCAGCGCATCCACGTCGGCTTCCACCGTCAGGTCCGCGCGCAGCGCGGCGCCACCGACGTCGCGCGCCAGCGCCTGGGCCTTCTCGGTACTGGAGTGGTAGTGCACTCCCACCTTCGCGCCCTCTTCCGCGAAGGTCTGGACCAGGGCGGTGCCGATTCCTCCGGCGCCGCCCGTGACCAGGACGCCCCTGCCCTGCAGCTCCGTGTCCATCCGGGTGTTCTCCTCGGTCGTGCGCTCACGGGGCCGCTTCGGCGGAGTCCCGGGCACACCGGTGGCGCCCGGCGGCTCACGACGAGAAAAGGCCCCGGCTCCTGACAAGAGCCCGCCCCAGAGCCCAAGGCCAGCGGAAAGAATCCCGGGCCCGGCGGGCGTCAGGGCTGGAAGCCCTATTCCGGATATGACTTCTCAGCGCCTTCCTGTTGACCGCGGACATCGGGTCGGGCGGCGCTGGTACGGATTCCATTGCCCCGAAACGAAGCGGAGCCCTCACCACCCGGACAATCGGACAACGGCCGCCGCCCGGCAGGAGTCGGGCGGCGGCCGTTCCGGCTCGATCGGCGGTGCTACGACAGCCGGAGCAGCTTGCGCGCCTGCTCTGGCGTGGCCGGCTCGCGGCCATGGGCACGGGCGCGCTTCGCCGCCTCGGCGACGAGCTCCCAGTTGCCCTTCGCGAGCACGCCCTTGGACACGTAGATGTTGTCCTCCAGGCCCACTCTCGCGTTGCCGCCGCGCTTCGCCGCTTCGTCCACGTAGGCGAGCTGGTGCCGCCCCACGCCCGCCACCGTCCAGGTGGACCCTTCGGGCAGCGAGGCAATCATGAAGTCCAGCACCTCCGGACGCGGCTGCAACGTGCCCGGCACCCCGAGCACGAAGTCGAAGTGCGCCGGAAGGTCCACCAGCCCCTCCTTCGCCAGGTAGCGGGCCTCGTCAATCATGCCCACGTCGAAGCACTCCAGCTCCGGCTTCAGCCCGAGCGCACGGATGCGCCTGGCGATGTCACGCACGAGCGGCCGGGGATTCCAGAAGACCTCCTCGCCGAAGTTCACCGTGCCCGTCGTCAAGGTGGCCATGTCCGGCCGGTCCTCGCCGGTGAGCGTCAGGGGGCCGCAGCGCTGGTCCACCGTCATGCCCACCGCGCCGCCCGTGGACGTCTGGATGAGCACGTCCGTGCGCTTGCGGATGGCGCGGATGGCCGCGCGGAACAGCTCCGCGTCCTGGGACGGCCTGCCGTCCGGCGTGCGCACGTGGAGGTGCACCATCGCCGCGCCCGCCTCGCGGCAGCGCGCGGCGTCCTCGGCAATCTCCTCCGCGGTGATGGGCAGGTGCGGCGTCTGCTCGCGCGTCGTCTCCGCGCCCACCATGGCCGCGGTGATGACCATGGGCGTGCTCATCGCTGACCTCGCTGCTTGTCCTTGGGCACCACGCACGTCCCCGTGGCGCGGCACACCACCACCGGCTCCGCCAGGACGTCCGCCGCCGAGTCGTTCACGTCCGGACGCGGCCTGATGACCTTGCGAGCCTCGAAGCGCATCTTCCGCGACGTGTTGCCCGCGCTGACGATCTCGCCTTCCGCCTCGATGTAGTCCCCCGCGTACACCGGGGCCAGGAACTCCACCGAGTCATAGGCGCGGAAGAGGCCCTCGTCGCCGTCGCTGCGGATGCACAGCTCCGTGGCCACGTCGCCAAAGAGGCCCAACATCCGCGCGCCGTCGACCAGGTTGCCGCCATAATGCGCGTCGTGGCTGCTCATGCGCAGCCGGATGACCGCCTTCGTTCCCGTGCTCACTGAGGCTCCCCTTCGTAGTGGGCGTCCGGCGCCTCCTTGCCTTCCTTCTTGAGGAGCGCATGGACGATGTAGTTGGCCACGTCCGACGGCTTGGTGCCGGGACCGAAGCCGGCATCGAAGCCCAGCTCCAGCGCCAGCTTGTGATCCACGCGAGGCCCGCCCAACAGCAGCTGGACCTTGCCGTGGATGCCGGCGGCCTTCGCCGCCTCGATGAAGTGCCGCGAGTTGTCCTTGTGCACGTCGCGCTGGGTGACAACCTGGCTGACGAGGATGGCGTCCGCGTTGCGCGCCATGGCCTTCTTGATGAGGTCCTCGTTCGGCACCTGGCTGCCCAGGTTGTACGCCTCGAACCAGGCGTAGCGCTCCAGGCCGTAGTCGCCCGCGTAGCCCTTCATGTTGAGGATGGCGTCGATGCCCACCGTGTGCGTGTCCGTGCCCGTGCACGCGCCGAACACCACGATGCGCCGCTTCACCTTCTCCTTGATGAAGGCGTTGAGGTCGTCGAAGGACATCTTCTTGACGACGACCTCGGGCACGTCGATCTCGGCGTAGTCCAGGGCCACGCTCGACCGGGCGTAGACGATGAAGAAGGTGTAGCTGTCCGCGGCGCGCTCGGCGGCGGCCACCTTCACGTCGGTGAAGCCCATCTTCTTCGTGAAGACGGCGGCGGCCTCCTTGGCCTTCTCGGACAGCGGCACCGGCAGCGTGAACGACAGCTGCACCACGCCGTCGTCCCGCCGGTCGCCGTAGGGACGGATGATCTGCTTGCTTGGCTTCACCATCGGCTCACTTCCCTCCGGCCCGCTGAATCTTGACGCTGGTGCCCACCTTCTGGGCCAGCGGCGCGAACCGCTCCTGCTTCGCCTGCTCCAGGTAGAAGACGACGGACCACGTCGTCTTTCCGTCGCACCCCACGTACGTCACCGAATCCACCGCGCCGCTGCCATCCGGCGCCACGTCCGTCTCCTGGCGCTTCGCCGCCGGCTGGGCGCCCACCTTCAAGCGCTCCCAGGACCTGCCGCCAATGGACGCGACGATCTTGTCCACGCACGTCTGGGCCTTCATGCCCGCCGTCTGCACGGCGCCCACGTCCACCAGGAAGTAGGCATCTCCGCTGGGCGCCTGGAACTTGTGCGTCCCCTCCTCCTCGGAGTGGTTCCACGAGGCGGGCACCAGGAGCGACACGTTCTTCACCTGGACCTTCGCCAGCGCATCCGCGGAGCCTCCCGCGGCGAGGACCATGGCAAGGATTGGACCGAGCATCACTGCGCCTCCAGCAGTTCCAGGAACGGGTTGAAATAGTCCGGCGCCTTCTCCAGCACGCCATCGAGGCCCTTGCCGCCGGTCTCCTCGCGCTTCACGTCACCGAAGTGCCCGCGGCCGATGGCGGTCACCATGCCCTCGTCGCGGCACTCCTGGAGCAGCTGCTCCGCCCGGGCGAACACCTCGCGCGCGCGGTTGGCGATCTTCCCGTCCTCGCGGACGATGAACTCCTCGTCGATGCCCCGCGCCGCCCGGTGGATGTAGGCCGCGGACTTGAGCGCCACGTAGCGGTCCGCCAGCAGCGGCGTGTGCATGGCCTCGGTCATCATGCCCAGCAGCTGGATGCCCTGCCGCGTCCACATGGCCACCAGGTTCGCCATCACGTCGTACGCGTGGCTGAAGAAGATGTCCGTCTCCTTGTGCTTGGTGGGCGGCATGTACTTCAGCGGCGCGTCCGGGAAGCAGCGGCGCACCAGCATGGCCTGGGACAGCTCCAGCAGCAGCGTGTCCTCGCGGTACGGGTCGATCTCGTACGCGTGGCCGATGCCCAGCTGCCAGTCCTTCAGGCCCGCGCGCTTGGCGAAGCACTCGTTGATGAACTGGCTGGCGATGACGGTGTGGGCCGCGTCATACGCGTCCGCGGTGGTGATGTAGTTGTCCTCGCCGGTGTTGATGATGATTCCGGCCAGGGCGCAGATGCGGCGGCTGAAATACTGGTCGATGAACGTGCGCCGCATGTTGATGTCGCGGAACAGGATTCCGTACATCGCGTCGTTGAGCAGCATGTCCAGCTTCTCGTAGGCCGCGCAGAAGGCGATCTCCGACATGCAGAGGCCGGACGAGTAGTTCGTCAGCTGGATGTAGCGCTTGAGCTTGCGGCTCTCGTCATCCAGGGCCTCGCGCATGATGCGGAAGTTCTCCTGGGTGGCGTAGGTGCCGCCGTAGCCCTCCGTGGTGGCGCCGTGGGGCACGTAGTCCAGCAGGGACTGGGCGGTGGACCGGATGACCGCGATGACGTCGGCGCCCGCCTGGGCCGCGGCGCGCGCCTGGTCCACGTCGTCATAGATGTTGCCCGTGGCCACGATGACGTACTTGTGCGGCGTGGGGGGCATGGGGAACTGCTCGCGGAGCGCGTCCCGCTGAGCGACGCGTGCCTTCAGGTCCTCCAGGGCGGCGCGGGCCTCCGCGCGGACCTCCTCGCGCAGGTTGTGCTCCTGCTCGGGGGACAGCGGGGCCAGCTTCTCGGTGGGGAGCGCGGTCAGCCGCTCCACGGCCTCCAGCGGGCTCTTCGCCCCCAGCTGTAGCGCGCGGCCGTACCAGTAGGCGGCGCCCTTGTTGAGGACCCCGGCGGCCTTCAGCTTGTCCACCATCAGGTTGGCAAGCGGCACGCCCCGCGCGCCGGCTCCAGAGAGTCCGAAGAAGCGCAGCACGGTGCGCTCGGTCGATACAGTGGTGTTGCGGCGGATGAGGTCGAAGATCGGGTTGACGATTTCGTCCGCCAGCTTGCGCGCGTGATCGATTCGCGCGTCTTCAATGAACGGGCCTGGCATGCGCGCACCTTACCCGCCCCGACGGAAGCCGGTAGCGCCGATACACACCCATATGACGTTGCTGCATCGCATTATCGGTCCTCAAACGAACAACACCGCCAGGTCGGTGCCCCACTACACCGACAGAACGGTGCAGACACCGACCCATCGGTGAATCCTGTTGCTTCAACACGCAATCCACTGGAATTATTGAAGACATCGAACTGGCATGGGGTGTGCCTAGGCAGGGAGCGCTTCATCCCCCATGACAAGGAGAGTCCCTTGCAAACCCGCTCCCTGCTGCTGTCAGCCATGCTTCTCGGCGGCTCGGCCGCTGTTGCCGCGACGCCCCCGCCCCTCACGACGGATTCCGGCTCCCCGGTGGGGACCAACCAGAGCTCCAAGACGGCCGGCCCCCGTGGCGGCATCCTCCTGGAGGACTTCCACCTCATCGAGAAGCTGGCCCGCTTCGATCGTGAGCGGATCCCCGAGCGCGTCGTGCACGCGCGCGGCGCCGGCGCCCACGGCGTCTTCGAGAGCTACGGCGACTTCTCCAAGCTGACGCGCGCCTCCGTCTTCTCCGCCAAGGGCAAGAAGACGCCGATGTTCGTGCGCTTCTCCACGGTCATCCATCCGTCCGGCTCACCGGAGACGCTCCGCGATCCACGCGGCTTCGCGCTCAAGTTCTACACGGACGAGGGCAACTGGGACCTGGTGGGCAACAACCTGCCCATCTTCTTCATCCGCGACGCCATCAAGTTCCCGGACATGGTGCACTCGCTCAAGCCGTCGCCCGTCACGAACAAGCAGGACCCGCACCGCTTCTTCGACTTCTTCTCGCACCAGCCCGAGTCGACGCACATGCTCACGCAGGTGTACTCGGACATCGGCATCCCGGCGAACTACCGGCAGATGAACGGGCACGGCGTGCATGCCTTCAAGTTCGTCAACGCGAAGGGCGAGTACAAGTACGTGAAGTTCAACTGGGCCTCGCAGCAAGGCGTGAAGAGCCTCACCGCGGAGGACGCCGCCCGCGTGGTCTCCGAGGACCACCAGCACGCCACCACGGACCTCTACGCCGCCATTGGCGCGGGCAAGTTCCCCTCGTGGGAGCTGAGCGCGCAGGTGCTGGACCCCAAGGACCTGGACACGTTCAGCTTCGACCCGCTCGACGCGACGAAGATCTGGCCCGAGGCCCAGGTGCCGTCCATCAAGCTGGGCAAGTTCACCCTCAACAAGCTCCCGGACAACTTCTTCGAGGAGACCGAGCAGTCCGCCTTCTCCCCGGGCGTCCAGCCGCCGGGCATCGAGCCCTCGGAGGACCGGCTCCTGCAAGGCCGCCTGTTCTCCTACGCGGACACCCAGCGCTACCGGATTGGCGCCAACTACCAGTCGCTGCCCATCAACCGCGCCCGCGCGGCGGTGAACAACAACAGCCAGGCGGGCAGCATGAACTCCGGCAACACGAAGTCGGACGTCAACTACGAGCCGAGCATCTCGCGCGAGACGCAGGACGCGCCGCAGTACCTCTTCTCCAACGCGCTGCTCAGCGGCACCACGCAGCAGCGAGGCATCGAGAAGACGGACAACTTCGCCCAGGCCGGCGCCTTCTATGCCTCGCTCGACGCGGGCGGGAAGGAGCGCCTCGTCAAGAACCTGGCCGCCGACCTGAACCAGGTGCGTGACGCGAAGATCAAGGTGCGCATGGTGGGCCACTTCTACATGGCCAACGCCGAGTACGGCACCCGTCTGGCCAAGGCGGTGAACGTGAAGGTGGATGACGCCAAGGCCGCCGTGGCCCCGCTCGCCGCCCGCTGAGGTTTCCCTCGCACGGGGCCCTGGCGATGTCCCCGCCTGGGCCCGCCTCCTCCACTGCGCTCCGTAGGAGAAGGCCGGGGCACGCCGCCCGTCGCGTCCCGGTCTCCCCTGCGCGGGAGCAGGCCCCACTCGCCCCTGGAGTCCAACATGATTCGCAAGCTGCTGATGGGAACCCTGGCGGTGCTGGTGCTGGGCGGCGTGGTGCTGACGGCCGCGTGGCTGTCCCTGCGCACCACGCCCGCGCCGGAGGGCCGGCTGCTGGCCACGAGCGACGCGGAGCGCTACCTGCTGGCCGCCGCCCGCGCTGGGGAGACGGACCTCGTGAAGGGGCTCGTCCAGGCAGGAACGTCCGTGGAGGCTCGGGATGCCCGCGGCTTCTCCCCGCTCATCCTCGCCGCGTACCACGGCCACACGGACACGGTGCGCGCGCTGCTGGCCGCGGGCGCGGACGCGTGCGCCGGAGACAACAACGGCAACACCGCGCTCATGGGCGCCGCATTCAAGGGCTACACGGATATCGTCGGGCTGCTCAACCAGCAGCCCTGCGCGGTGGACCAGGGCAACCGCTTCGGCCAGACGGCGCTGATGTTCGCCTCCCTCTTCGGCCGCGAGGAGGTGGTGAACCAGTTGCGCCAGCAGGGCGCATCCCCCGACGTGCGCGACGGCAGCGGGCGCAGCGCCCGGGACTGGGCGCACACGCAGGCGCTCCGGGCGCCCGTGCCCGAAACGCCTGCCACGCCGGAGCCCTCCGCCTCGGCCCGGTGAGGGGTCTCCCCGCGGTGCTCCGCGGCCCCGTACCACCGGGGCCGGGACGGCATGGCCACCTGCCGGGAGCATCCGCGGCGCTCCGCGTTCCGGTGCGCCCGGGCCGGGAGGACATGGGCCCCCAGCGGGAGCTTCCGCAGCGCTCTACGTCCCGGAGCCCCGGGCCGTGAGGACATGGGCCCCTGATGGTGCATGCCCGCACCGGCGCATCCGGAGGGCCGCCCGGTGGAGCCCCTGTGCCGAGAGGACATGGGCCTCCGGCCGTGCGCGCCCGCGTCGGCGCATCCGGAGGTCCGCCCTGTGGAGTCCCCAGGCGCGCTCCCGCTACACGTACCGGGTGGCGAAGAGCTGAAGCAGCTCGGGCTCGGTGCGGAGCAGGTTCAGCGTCAGCGCCGCGTGGCCGGGCACATAGCCGTTGCCCACCACCATGGTGACGTCCTTGCCCACGCCCTCGGCGCCCAGCGCCGCCGCCGTGAAGCTCGTGGCCATGGAGAAGAAGATGGCCGTGCCGCCATCCTTCACCGACAGGATGGTCGCCATCTCCGTGTTGCCCACGCTGGCGCAGTTGACCACCAGGTCACAGAGCTGCCCGTCCGTCGCCCGGCTCACGGCCTCCATGACGTCCACGCCCTGCGTTGCATCCACCTTCAGCGCGACGTCGCACAGGCCAATGCCCGACAGCAGATCCAGGGCGCCCTGCGACACGTCCAGCGCCAGCAGCTTGCCCCGGCTCTCCAGGTTGCGCCGCGCCTGCGCCAGACACAGCGCTCCGCTCTTCCCCGCCCCCAGCACCGCCACCGTCATGCCCGGCCGCACATGGCGAGCCACCAGCGCGGGCGCGCCACACACGTCGAGCGCCGCGAGCGCCAGCGTGTCCGGCATGTCCGAGGGCAGCTTCGCGTAGATGCCGCTGGCGAACAGCAGCGCGTGCCCGCGGATGTCCACCCGGTCGATGTCGGCGTGCACCGCCTTCACCTCGTCGATGACCAGCGGCGTCAGCGTGAGGCTCACGAGCGTCGCGATGCGGTCCCCCACCTTGAGCACGTCCCGCGCGGGGTGCTTCGCGCCCATTTCCTTCACGCGGCCAATCAACATGCCGCCCGAGCCCGTGACGGGGTTCTGCATCTTCCCCCGCTCGCGGACGATCTCCTGGATGCGCTCACCGATGCGCTTCGCGTCACCACCCACCTCGGCCTTGATCTGCTTGAAGGACGCGGCGTCGATGTTGAGGCTCTCCACGTCGATGAGCAGCTCGGACTCGCGGCACGGCAGCGAGGGGTCCAGTTGCTTCGCGCGCTGGGGCAACACGCCCTTCTCGCCGACGACGCGGGACAGCCCGTAGAGGTCGATGCTCATGTTCCCGTCTCCCTGAAGGTTTCCGGGTGCCCGGCCCGCTCGGAGCAGGGCACCCCCAGGGAGGCGTCTACCCGCTCCGGCGGGGCAATGGCCAGCACCACGTCACGCGACAGGCACGGGGGCGTCCCACAGCGGGCATCCCGCCCGCCGCGGGCCCTCCCTGGCACTACTCCTGCGCCAGGTTCGGCACCAGGACGGACAGCGAGCGCTCGAAGCGGTACGACACGCCGGAGTGGCCGTCCTCGAACTCCTCGTGGACGAGCTCCACGCCCGCGTTCTTGAGCTCCTCCGCGAGCATCCGCGTGCCCCAGCGGATGTTGAACTCGTCGCGCGTTCCGCAGTCGAGGTAGACGGTCTTGAGCTTGCGGAACGCGTCCATGAACTTGGGCACGAAGCGCACCGGGTCGTGCACCAGCCAGCGGTTCCACACGTCCAGGCGCAGCCGGCCCGTGTTCGCGTCGAAGGGCAGCTCCACGTTGAGCGGCTCGCCCTTCTTCGGCGAGTACGCGGCGGCCATCGCCAGCGTGTTCACCACCGGAAAGTCATCACCCCGCATCTTCGTCTCGCGAACACGCGCGCGGAAGTCCGCGTGCCACGCCTCCACCCCGCCCGCCTTGAGCAGCGCCGACGCCGCCTTCGGCAGGTCCGGCAGGTAGCAGTATTCGAAGTAGGCGTCCGCGGCGTGCGTCCCCACATGGGAGAACAGGTCCGGGTGGTAGCGGCCCATCACCAGCGCGCCGTAGCCGCCGGAGCTGTGCCCCACCACCGCGCGCGAGGCCGCCTTCGGCAGGGTGCGGTAGGTGCGGTCCACGAAGCCGACCACGTCCTTGGCCAGGTAGTCGCGGTACCGGCCAATGGCGTCGCTGTTCACCCACTGGCTGCCGCCCAGTGACGTCCAGGCATCCGGGAAGACGCCGATGGCGGGCGGAATCGCGCCCGACTCGATGAGCGCGTCCAGGCGCTCGGGGACGGAGGGTGCGAAGCCCGAGGCGTTCGTCCACGAGCCGCCGCTGTTGCCGAAGGCGTGCAGGAAGTAGACGACGGGGTAGCGCCGGTCTCCCGCGCTGTAGCCCGGCGGCAGGTACACGGTGAGCTTGCGCCGGGCCGGGTCCCCCAGCGGGTTCGACTCCAGCGCGGGCGACAGCAGCTCACTCGACTCCAGCAGTCCATTCATCCGTGAATTCCCTTCATCGGGCCCGCGGCTACGCGCGCGAGCCGGGTTGCTTGCCGAGAACCTTCATCACCGCCTGGAGGTCTTCCCACGCCTTGCGCTTCTCCGCGGGGCTTCGCAGGAGGTACGCCGGGTGGAAGGTGGGCATGAGCTGGATGCCCTCGTACGTGCGCCAGTTGCCGCGCAGGCGGGTGATGGGCGTACCGTCCCGCAGCAGCGTCTGCGCCGCGAACTTGCCCAGCGCCACCACCACCTTGGGCTGGATGGCCGCCAGCTGCGCGCGCAGGAAGGGCTCACAGGCGGCAATCTCCTCCGGCTCCGGGTTGCGGTTGCCCGGTGGCCGGCACTTCACGACGTTGCAGATGTAGACGTCGTCGCGGCGGTAGCCCATCGCGCCAATCATCTTCGTCAGCAGGTCTCCGGCCGCGCCGACGAAGGGCACGCCCTGAAGGTCCTCGCTCTCCCCCGGGCCCTCGCCCACGAACACCAGCTCCGCGCGCGGGTTGCCCGTGCCGAAGACGATGTTCTTGCGCCCCGTGCACAGCTTGCAGCGACGGCAGTCACCCAGCTCGCGGCGCACCTCGTCCAGCGTGGGCCGCTCGCCGCTGGACATGCCGGGCAGCGGCCCCGGTGAGCGAGGCGCCTGCCGCGGCACGTCCAGGAGCGCCCCCGGGGCGGGAGCCCGGGCGACAGCGGCACGCGCCTCCGGCGATGGGGTCCGGGGCGGCGCGCTCATCGGGGCGGACATCCGCGCGGGGCCCGTCATGGCGGGCC
>JAFAAN010000060.1 GCA_023426545.1 Pseudomonadota bacterium | reverse complement strand
TGGCGCGCGTCTCCTTGTCCTTGGCCAGCGCCTCGACGACCTTCGCCTCCAGCTCCTTCTCGCTCACCTCGGCGCCGTCGAAGAAGAGCTTGCCCTCCTTGTCGAGCACCACGTTGACCAGCCCCTGTACCGTCTCACCGCCGTTGGCGGCGCGGGGCAGGTCCACCTCCACCGTCTCGCGGACGATGAAGTTGGCCGTCACCATGAAGATGATGAGCAGCACCAGCACCACGTCCACCAACGGGGTGACGTTGATGCCGGTGATTTCGTCGTCGTTGTCCTGTGAGCCGCCGGCCATGGACTAACGCGCCTCCGCGGCGCGAGCGGCCGTCCCCGGCGCGGTGCGCTCGGCGCGCATGCTGCCCACCAGGGCGTAGCCCAGGGCATTGGCGCGGCTGGTGAGCGTCTTGAGCTGGCGGTTGAAGACGTTGAAGGCCACCACCGCCGGAATCGCCACCGCCAGGCCCACGGCCGTGGCCACCAGCGCCTCGGAGATGCCAGCCATCACGGTCTGCTGCATGGCCCCGCCGCCGCCCTGGGCGTTCATCTGTCCCAGGTCGTTGAAGGCCTTGATGATGCCGAGCACCGTGCCGAACAGCCCGATGAAGGGCGCGTTGTTGCCCAGCGTGCCCAGGTACGACAGGAAGCGCTCGTACTGGGGGCGCTCGCGCGACAGGGTGGAGGCAATCACCTGCTCCACGGTGTCCGCGCCCTGCTCGGCGCAGGCCAGGGCCTCGCGGATGATGGCGGCCTCCATGCCACTCTTGCCTTCGATGGCCTTGCGCGCGGCATCGAACTCACCGCGGGCCAGCCGCACCGCCAGGCCCTCCGAGTCCGGCAGTCGGTGCCGGGCGAAGTACACCGTGCGCTCCAGCATGATGGCGATGGAGAGCACCGAGAGGATGACGAGCACCCAGAGCACCCACTCGGCGGAGGTGAGCGTCACGCCGAGGAGTTTGCTGCTGAGCCAGCCAAGCTCGGAGTGACTCGTCTGGGCCAGGGAGAGGAAGGGCGTCATGGAGGGAAGCCTGGGTAAAGGTGGGCCGCGGGGTACACGCGACCCGGTAGCCAACTCGCGGGCCCATGTCTTGTTCCCCTGGCGCGGAAAGTCAAATGGAACGGCTCGGCCCGTTGGCTGCTTTTTCTCCACGGTCCAGCTCCCGAAGTGCTCGCAGCAGGTGCTCCTGGAAGCGGACGGTCTCCCGCCCGCCAAGGCTGGTCGCGCTCAGGGCCCGCGGGTGCGCACGGCGCTTGTCATGGGGCGGCCTCCGGCGCGCCACACGCCACCGGCCCAGGCCACCCACGCGACATAGACGAGCTGGAAGGGGATGCGCAGCCAGAAGTACCAGTCCGGGAAGGGCAGCACGTGCGAGGCGGAGTTGGCCCGCGCCTCATGGATGTTGGCGGGGAGGATGGCCAGCAGCAGGGCGATGAGTCCCAGCGCCGCGAGGCGGCGGGTGCGCGGCAGCAGCAGGCCCAGGCCACCCAGGACCTCCGCCACGCCGGAGAGGAAGACCCAGAAGGCGGGAGCGGGCAGCTGCGGTGGAATCATGCTCGCGTAGCGCGCGGGCATGACGAAGTGCATGACACCGGCGCCCACGAAGAAGAGCCCCGCGGCCACGGCGGCGCGCGCCTTGGGCGCGGCCAGCGCGGACAGGCGCCGCAGCGGGGGCAGGTGGAGCACGAGGAAGAGGGTGAGCAGCACGAGGGAGAAGGACATGGGGCGCTCCTCTGAAGCGGACGGGGCGCGCTGGAGGCGGTGGCTCCAGCGCCGTTGGCCTCAAGATGGAGCGTTGGCGGGTCCCCGGGCTTGAACGAACTGGCTGCCGTGTCGATGGGCGCTGACGCACTTCACGTCGTGCGTGCCTTGCTTCCAGCGGGGCGTGCCGGCCACGAGCGCTCGGGTGGCGTCAGCGCGTGTCGCCGCTCCGGGCTCGCGCCTGGACGCGCGGGCTCCGGCGCTGAAGCGCAGAGGGCGTCGTGCCGAACATGCGCCGGAAGGTGCGCGTCAGGTGGGCCGCGTCCGAGAAGCCCGCCGCGTGGGCGGCCTCGCCCAACGTGCGTCCCGATGCGATGGCGCCCGAGGCGCGCTGGAGCCGGAGCCAGAGGAGGTAGGGCCGCAAGGGGACACCGAGCGACTCGCTGAAGACATGCATCAGCCTACCGGGAGACAGCCCGGCGACCTGGGCGAGCGCTTCGAGCGAGGTGTCTTCTGGCGCGGGCTCCGCGCGCAAGTGCCGCAGGAGCTTGCGCACACGCGGGTGGATGGTGCGGGATGCCCCCGGCGTTCCCGAGAGCGCATCCAGCGTGCGCTCCATCCACAGGCCGACGGCCTCGTGCTCCAGCGGGCCGGCTGGAGGGAGGTGGGCGAGGAGGGCGTCGCGCTGCGCGCTGTCGAACAGGCGCATCGGTCCTTCGAGCGCGGTCAGGAGCCGCCCGCCGTCCTGGCTCTCGGGCTCGATGAAGAGGAGGAGCACCTCGGTGCCGCGCGCGTCGAGGGCATGGGGCGCGTCCGGCCGCACGAGCACGCCGGCCGCCTTCCCGGCCGTCCTCATGCCGGGCGCGCTGGCCGAGAGCTGGCCCTGCCGGCAGAGCACCAGATGCATGGCGTGGTGCGCGTGCTGGGTGGTCGCGTCACCCGGTCCCCACATCGCGAGCGCCGTGGGCCAGACGACGAGCGGCATGTCGGGCCACGGCGCGTGGGGCGCCAACTCTGGGGGGCGGGCGAGGAGCATTCCCGAGAGGTGTTCTACCAGCAGCCTTGTGAAAACGCGGCCATGGGCTCGCGTCTCCAGGACAACCGCCGTTCACGAGGCGCGACTCCCGCCCGCCGTGTGCTGGCCCGGGGGGCCGCGTCCGCGACATCTCCGAGGGCCTGGCACCGAGGGGTGGTGTGCCGGCTGTCTTTGCCGCTCATGCCGGCACCCGGGGTGGCCTCGCGCCGCCGTGCCGTCATAGGCACTTCCTCGCGCGGGGAGACGTCCATGGGGGCAGGGCTGCTGGGGGCTGCGCGAGGTGGGGGGAAGGGGGCGTCGATGCATGGCGGGAGACGACCGCCGGGCACCGCGTTGCTTGTGGGGAGTGGGCCTGGTAGCCGACACTCGCTGGTTCATGGCTGCCAGTGAAGAACGCCGCTTCCAGGCCCTGGTGCTCGCGCCCATCCGGCGTGTGCAGCGGCGTCTCAACGCGGTGGCATGGGCCGAGGCTGGCATCGTCCCCGTCTGGGTCACCGCCACGGCCTGTGTGCTGGCGCGGCTCCTCCTGCGCGAGGCCGTCGTGTGGGCCTTGCCGCTCTTGCTGTCCGTGGGGGCCGGGGTGTGGTTCTGGCGCGGGCGCGGCCGCGGCGTGTCGCTGGAGCATGCAGCCGTGCTCGCGGACCGCTCCGCGAACGCGGGCGGGCTGCTGCTCACCCGGCTGGAGCGCTCGGTGGGGGCGTGGGAGCTGGCGGTCAACCAGCTCGCGGGCGCGGTGAAGCTGCCCCGGGTGGACTGGCGTCGTCCCTGCACCGCGCTGATGGGCGCGGTGCTGTTCGCGGGCGCCGGGTTCCTGCTGCCCATGCCCGCGCCGCGGGGCCGCCCCGTGAATGCCGCCGCCGCGGCGAAGGTGGCCGCGGTGCAGGCGCAGGCGGAGGCGCTCGCCAGGGAAGAGGTGCTGGAGGAGGCCGTCGCGGACGAGCTGCGGCGGCTGGCGGAGGAGGTCGCGGAGGGCCGCTTCGACTCCGGCGACTGGGAGGCTGTCGATGCGCTGGAGCAGCGGCTGGCCGAGCAGGCCGCGGAAGCCGCGGCGCAACTGGCCCGGGCCTCCCATGCCGCGAGGGACTTGGAGGAAGCGCTGGGGGCCTCGGGAAGCGCCGAGGCCGCCACGCGCGAGCGAGAGGCGTTGGAGCGCGCGCTGATGGCCCTGGAGGGAGGCGCGGATGGTGAGGGCGAATCGCGAGGCGGTGAGCCTCCCGCACCGGAGTCCGGTGCGACGGCGCAGGGCGAGGGTGAGCGTGCGTCCGCGCAGGGACAGCAGGGGGCTGACGGCCACGAGGGCTCACAGGGACAGCAGGGCGGTCGGTCCGGTGAGGCGAGGGACAGGGCCCGTGAACAAGCGTCCGGCTCTCCGGACCAGCTCGCCAGCTTGAGAGAGTCCCTCGACCGGCGCCGCCAATCGCTGGAGAACCGCTTCGATTCGAGTGGACAGAACCGGTCCGAATCCCAGGCCCGCCGCGCCGAGCGTGGGCGCGGCGGACAGGGGGCGCGCGGGAGTGGCTCGCAGCGAATGGGCGCGGGGGAAGGTGGCGGCGAGGGCCAGGGCCAGGAGGGAGAGGGCCAGGGGACGCGGGCCCACGCGAGCCGGGGCGTCCGGCAGGGGGCGGGCGCGTCGCGCGGCGGCGAAAGCCAGCCGCTCGTCTTCGGAGGTGAGGCGGAGATGGACCCGGAGCGGCTCGCCTTCGAACCGTTGCCGCCGGGCCAGGGGGGCGACGAGAGCGGCGAACTCTGGGGCCTCCGCGCCGCGGATCCACGGCGGCAGGCGGGGCCCGCGGGGACGGGCGGCGCACAGGGCACGCGGGCGCGAGGCGCCGCGACCGAGGGGCCCGGCGCGGAGCCGCTGCTGCCCCGGAACCGGGACATGGTGAAGCGGTACTTTGGTGGTGAGTCGACTGGAAGGGGGCAATGACGTGGCAGCGGAGCTTCTCAGTCCCGCCGAGGCACAGGGAGCGGCGGAGGTGGCGGCACGGCTCAGGGACGGGCTGAACACCGTCATGCTGGACCAGGAGTCCGTCGTGGAGCAGGTCGTGGTGGCCGTGCTCGCGCGCGGGCACGTGCTGCTGGAGGGACTGCCCGGCCTGGGCAAGACGGAGCTGTGCAAGGCCCTGGCGCGGCTGCTGTCGCTGCCCTTCCGCCGCATCCAGTTCACCCCGGACCTGCTGCCCGGCGACATCACCGGCACCTACGTGCTGGAGGGCGAGGGCCGCCGCGACTTCGTCTTCCGCGAGGGGCCGCTCTTCGCCAGCCTCGTGCTGGCGGACGAAATCAACCGCTCCAGTCCCAAGACGCAGTCCGCGCTCCTGGAGGCGATGCAGGAGCGCGGTGTCACTGTGCTCGGGCAGACGCGCCGGCTGCCGGACCCCTTCTTCGTGCTCGCCACCCAGAACCCCATCGAGCTGGAGGGCACCTATCCGCTGCCGGAGGCGCAGCTCGACCGCTTCCTGTTCCGCATCCAGGTGCCACCCGTGGGCGCGAAGACGCTGCGCACGCTGCTCACCACGCGCGTGCGCGGCGCGCCGCCGGAGCTGGCGCCCGTGCTGGACGGGGAGGGGTTGGGCCGCCTCTTTGCCGCCGCGGACCGTGTGCACCTGCCCGGTCCGGTGGCGGACTTCATCGGCCGGTTGGTGGAGGCCACCGACCCTCGCCAGCCCTCGGCGCCCGAGGCCGTGCGCCGCTTCGTCCGGTATGGCGCCAGCCCTCGCGCGGCGCTCGCGCTCGCGGCGGCGGGGCGGGCGCTGGCCCTGCTGCGCGGGCGGCCCAACGTGGGCTTCGATGACGTGGTGGCCGCGGCGCCGCCCGTCCTCAATCACCGGTTGGTGCTCGCCTACGAGGCCTCGCTGGAGAAGGTCGGCGCCGTGGAGGTGGTGCGCGCGCTGCTCCAGGCCGTTCCCGAGGTTCCGCGTGCGTAGCGTGCTGGCCCTGGGGGCCCTGTTGTGCACGCTGGCTGCGGCGCGCGCCGCAGCGACGACGCTCGCCGAGGAGGCCACGTCCACCGGCCATGGGTATCGCGATGCCTCCGGGACCGCCGAGGGGCGGACCCACGGCGACCTGCGCATCTTCACGCGGAGCGGGGTGCTGAAGCCCTCGTTCGGCTACGCGCCGGTGGATGTCGTGTTGCATAACACGGGGCCGGTACCGCTCCAGGTCCGCCTGTCCTTCCAGGGACACTCCGTCTCCGGGACGCGCACGTCCTCGCGCACCGTGGAGGTCGCTCCGCGCCAGCGGCTCGTCACCTGGTTGCCGGTGCCGGCGTCGCTGCACGGGGGCCAGTTGACGGTCGAGGCGCCCGGGCTGGAGCCCCTGACGATGTCCGTCTATCTGGACGCGCTCTCGACCGGGACGGTGCTGGTGCTGGGGACGCTCAAGGACTTCGACGACACCTCGGGTGTGTCTCGCGTGGAGCCAAGCGACAATCCGCGCTTCGCCGTTCGCGCCATCGACCCGCGGGATGCGCCGCGAGAGCTGGCGGCCTACGTGGGGTACTCCGTGGTGATGGTGCCCGGGGACACCGCCGCCGTGCCCGCGGACGTCTGGGCCGCGCTGGAGGCCTACGCGGCCTCGGGGGGGCGGGTCGTCCTGGCCCGGCCGTCCGGAGACGTGTCGGAGCGCCTGCCGCTGTTCACCCCCGCCGTCACCGGGGCGGCGGCTCCGTATGGGTTTGGCCGGGTGCGGGTGTGTGGCGCGGCGCCCGAGTGCGCGCAGGCGTTGAATGCCATGGTGGGGGAGGCCAGGGAGGGGCCGGTGAAGCCCGTGGGGCCGGCGTCCCGGTGGGAGCGTGGCAACCTGCTCGTCGATGGCCTGACGCCGCTGCTCGCCGGCGCGCGGGCGCCCGTGGGGCGCTTCCTGCTGCTCATCTTCGCCTTCGTGCTGGCGGTGGGACCCGGGAGCCTGATGTTGGCGCGACGCCAGGGCCCGGTGGCGGTGCTGGTGGCGGTGCCCCTGGTGTCGGTCGTCACCTGCATGGCGCTCATCGCCTGGTCCGTGCTCGTGGACGGCTTCTCCGTCCACTCCGCGCGCTACAGCCTCACGTGGCTGGACTCGGGGCGTTCGCGCGCGGTGACGCTCGGCGTGGCGGCCTGGTACGCCAACGTGTCATCGGGGCCGGTGCGCTTCCCCGTGATGAGCGCGCTGGTCGCGCAGCAAGCCTCCGATGAGGCGCTGGTGGACCTGGATTGGACGAACGGGCTGACGGTGGTGGACGGCTTCCTGCCGCCCAGGACCTACCGCGAGTGGGGCGAGGTGGCCGTGCTGCCCTCCCGCGCGAGGTTGCTCGTCCGCCGCGAGGGCGGCACGGTCCGCGTCCAGAACGCGCTCGGGGCGCGCCTGGAGTCCGGCTACATCCGGGTGGGGGACCAACTCCACGCGCTGCCCGTGCTGGAGGACGGCGCGGAGGGGGCGCTCGGTGAGGTCCTGCCCGAAGGCTGGATGCCGGTGAGCGAGGTGCTATCGAGCGAGGGCGGGTCGCTCGCCCAGGGGCGGCTGTCCGGGCGCGAGGAGCACTTCCGTGCGCCGCTCCCGGAGGGGGGCTTCATCGCGCGCCTGGGCGGCGTGGGCATGGCGCCCTCGTCCACGGTCGACATGGAGCTGGAGGCCGGCATCCACGTGGTGCGAGGTCAGACGGAAGAGGTGCGGCCATGAGCCTGCTGGAGGTGAGGGGGCTGCGGCGCGACTATGGGGCGCTGCGCGCGGTGGACGACGTGTCGTTCTCCCTGGAGGCCGGCAGCATCCTGGGCTTCATCGGGCCCAACGGCGCGGGCAAGAGCACCACGCTGCGCATCCTGGCCACGCTGGACGTCCCCACGTCGGGGGAGGTGCTGCTGGACGGGCATTCGCTGGTGGACTCGCCGGACCGGGCGCGCCCGCTCATCGGCTACATGCCGGACCGGTACGGCACCTACGACGACGTCACCGTCTTCGAGTTCCTGGACTTCTTCGCGCGCGCCTATGGCCTGAAGGGCGCCGCGCGCCGGCAGCGCGTGGAGTCGGTGATGGCGTTCACCGGGCTCACGCCGCTGGCGACCCGGCTCACCACCGCGCTGTCCAAGGGCATGCGGCAGCGCGTGGCGCTGGGGCGCACGCTCCTGCACGACCCCCGCCTGCTGCTGCTGGACGAGCCCGCGGACGGACTGGACCCGCGCGCGCGCATCGAGCTGCGCGAGCTGCTGCGCGCCCTGGCGGACCAGGGCAAGGCGGTCATCATCTCCAGCCACATCCTCACGGAGCTGGCGGAGATCTGCGACACCTGCGCCATCATCGAGCAGGGCCGCCTGCTGGCCACCGGGAAGGTGGAGGACCTGCTCCAGCAACAGGAGTCGGGCGCGGCGCTGACGCCCGAGCTGACGGTGCGGCTGGCCGTGGGAGAGGAGGGGGCCGCCGCCTGGGAGCGCGCGGAGCGCCTGCTCCTGGAGCAGCCCCGGGTGACGCGCGTGGCGCGGGAGGGCGAGGCGCTGCGCGTGCGGCTGGAACTGGAGGCGGGCGCCGGCCCCGCGCAGGCGGACGCGGCGGCGGCGGTGCTGCTGGCGGCGCTCGTGAGCGCGGGGCTCCCCGTGTGCGCGTTCAGCGCGCGGGAGCGGAACCTCGAGGACGCATTCATGACGGTGACGAAGGGGAGGGTGGCGTGAGCGCGCCCGTGGATACGGCGGTGAGCCCTCCGGCTCCCGAGCCCGCGGCGTCCGGTGGAAGCCGGGCCGCCAGCGTCGAGCCCTGGATGGCGCGGTGGGGCGACCGGCTCAACCCGCTGGTGGTGAAGGAGGTCCGCCAGGGGCTGCGCACGCGGGTCTTCTGGGTGTGCTTCGGGATGATGCTGCTGGCGTGCCTCCTGGTGGCGCTGGTCGCCTACGTGGACACGCGCGAGGCCGCGTACGCGCGTCATGGCCAGGGCTACTTCTTCGCCTTCTTCGTCTGCCTGGGGCTCGCGCACTTCTTCGTGATTCCGTACAGCGCCTATCGCTCACTGGCGCGCGAGCGTGAGGACGAGACGTGGGTGCTGCTGGTGCTGACCGGCCTGGGCCCTCGCCGCATCCTCCGCGGGAAGGTCGCCTCGTTCCTGGTGCAGGCCGTCCTGTATGCCTCCGCGGTGGGGCCCTTCCTCCTCTTCAGCTACTTCCTCAACGGCATCGCCCTGCCCACGATTCTCGTCGTGCTGGCGCTGGGCGGCGCGTGGCTCGTGTTCCTCACCTTGACCAGCGTGTGCGCGGCGACGCTGGCGGATGGCCGCATGGGCCGTGCGTTCGTCCACTTCGGCCTGCTGGCGGCGCTGGGCCTGTCGCTCCTGCTGGGGCTGGTCAGCGCCTACTCGTTGACCGAGATGGGCGGCCGCATCCTGCGGGACTCGGACTTCTTCTACCTGGTGGGCACCCTCCTGCTGTTGATGCTCACGGACGGGTGGCTGCTCTTCGAGGCCGCCGCGTCCCGGCTGTCCTTGCCCACGGAGGACTACACGCGGGGCCCGCGCCGCGCGGTGGGTGTTCAGGTGCTGGTGGCGATGCTCCTGGGTGTGGCCATCTGGTGGTTCGAGGGGCGCGCGCACCACGTACCGGAGATGTTCGGGCTCCTGGGCGGGGTCCACCTCATCGTCGTGGGAGTGTTCGTGGTGGCGGACGTGGACGGACTGGCGCGCCCGCTGCGCGCGGGCACTCAGCCCTGGTCCGTGCTGAGGCCGGGCGCGCTGCGAGGCTACCGCTGGATGGTGTTCCTGCTGGCGGCCTGGGGGGCGGTCTTCTGGGGAATGCAGTGCCTGTCCGTGGCCCCGCCGATGAAGCATGTGCCCATTCGGATGGCCACCCTGGCGATGCCCGCGTACGGCGTCATCTTCCTGTCGCTCGCGGTGGGGCTGAGCCGGAGGATTCATCCGGACCGGCTGGCGACGCCCGTGGCGGTGCGTCTGCTGTTCGTGGCCGCGGTGGCCATGGCCTCGGCGCTGCTTCCGCTGGCGGCGGTGTTGATGGGCCACGAAGTCGACGACCCCATCATCAACCTCCTCAACCCGCTGGTGGGCATCGCGAACTTCTCGACCTACGACTACGCGGCGTCCGGACCGAAGATGTCCTGGGAGTTGCTGAACTTCATCCTGGGCATGGCGTTGCTGTCCGCCTTCGCGACGGACCGGATGCTCGCGCATCGTGAGCAGCGAGCCCACGCGTCGTGAGCGAGCGGATGGACGAGGCCGCCGTCGCGCGGCTGGTACCGGGCCTGGCCCTGGCGCTGCCGAGGGTGCCCCACCGGGGGCGCGTGGGCGAGGTGCGTGCCACGTCCGCGGGCAGCGCGCTGGAGCTGCATGACTTCCGTGCCTACCAGCCCGGGGATGACCTGCGCCAGGTGGATTGGAACGCGGTGGCCCGCACCGGAGAGCTGGTGCTGCGCATCCGCCAGGACGAGGTGTCTCCCCGCGTGGAGGTGGTGCTGGATGGCTCGCGCTCCATGGCGCTGTCCCCGCGCAAGGCCACACGCGCGCGGGAGGTGGCGCTGCTGACGGCGGAGGTCGCGGCGCGGCAGGGCCTGACGCCCACGCTGCTGGTGGCGGGGGCGCGTCCGGACCGCGCACAGGGGCCGGCGTGCCGGGCCGCCCTGGAGGCCACGAGCTTCGACGCGCGTGACGGTCTGCCGGAGTCCCTGGGGCGCCTGCCGCCCCTGCGGCCGTGCGGGTTGCGGGTGGTGGTGAGCGACTTCCTCTTCGAGGCGGACCTCCCCGCCCTTTGCGCGCGGTTGGCGCGCGGCGCGTCCGGGCTCTTCCTGGCGCAGGTGCTGGACGCGGAGGACCTGGACCCCTCTGGCGGCGAGGGCGCGCGGCTGGTGGATTCGGAGAGCGGCGCGGCGCTGGAGGAGCTGCTGACGGACGACGTGCTGGCCGCGTATTCGCGCCGGTTCTCGGAGCACCAGCGCACCTTGAGGGGCGCGGCCCTGCGCGCACGGGGGGCGTTGCTCGTCGCTCCGGCCGAGGAGCCCCTGGCCGCGCTGGTGGCGGGGCCGCTCCGGCCGCTCTTCACCGCGTCAGGAGGTGGCGCGTGAGCTTCGGCTCCCCATGGGGACTGCTGGCACTGGGCGCGCTGATTCCCCTGGTGGCGGCCTACTTCCTGCGGCGCCGGCAGAAGCCGGTGGTGGTGAGCGCGCTGTTCCTGTGGCGCCGGCCGAGCCCTCGCGCCGAGGCCGGGCCCCGGTGGGAGCGCTTCACGCGTGAAGCGTCGTTGCTGCTGGAGGCGCTGGCGGTGGTGGCCGCCGCGCTCTTCCTGGCGGACGTGCGGTGGGGCGACGCGGCGCGGGACCGGCACCTGGTGCTGGTGGTGGACGGCAGCCTGTCGATGTCCGCGCGTGGGCCGGACGGCGTGACGGTGCTGGAGCAGGCGCGGCGCGAGGCGGCGAGGCGCGTGGAGTCGGAGGACGCCACGCGGGTGACGTTGCTGGCCAGTGGTGGCACGCCGCGCATGCTCGCGGGGCCGGAGGCGGAGCCCTCCCGGGCGCTGGCGGCGCTGGAGTCCTTCGATGCGCTGGGCGCGGACCACGACCCGATGCCCACGCTCCTCTGGGCGCAGGAGCTGGCGGGCGCCGGGCGCCGGGTCACCTTCTTCACGGACGTGCCGCCGGAGAACGCGGCCCTGGTGCCTGAGTCGGTGCGGTGGACGGCGCTCGGCGTGGAGCGGCCCAACGTGGCGCTCGTCTCGGCGCAGCGGCGCGACCAGGGGGGAACGGCCACGGTGACGCTCCGGGTGGCCCGCTTCGGCGCGGCGCCGGAGGAGGTGGCGGTCCGTGTGCGCGCGGTGCCCGGGCCCGGCGCGAAGGAGGGCGCCGAGCGGGTGGAGCGGGTGCGGCTTCCGGAGGAGGGCACGGCGACGGTCCGGCTCACGTTCCAGGGGGCGGGGGACGTGGAGGTGTCACTGCCCGAGGATGCGCTGCCCGAGGATGGGCGGGTGCGGCTGCTCCCCGCGTCAGCGCGCCCGATGCCGGTGTCGCTGGCGGAGGGGTTGGGAGCACCCGAGCGGGCCGCGCTGGAGCGGTTCCTGGCGGTGTCACCGGAGGTGGCGCGGGGCGCGGTGGACTCGGCGGCGGACCCGGCGTTGCTGTGGGGACCGCCGGGGACGGATGCCGCGGTGACGGTGGGGGCGGGTGGCAAGCCGCGCACGTTCCTGGGGCCGTTCTTCGCGGAGAAGGGGCATCCGCTGCTCGATGACGTGCAGCTCGCGGGGGTGCGGTGGACGGCGGGGGACAACCCGCCCGGGCGGCCCTTGGTGAGCGCGGGTGACGCGGTGCTGGTGTCCGAGGATGAGGGTGGGCGGGTCCACATCAACGTGGACCTGTCGCGCTCGAACGTGCAGCGGGTGCCCGCGTGGCCCGTGCTGCTGAGCAACCTGGTGCGCCACGCGCGGCGCACGCGGGAGGGGTTCCCTCGGAGGCAGTTGCTGCTGGGAGAGCCGCTGCCGGTGGTGACGCTGGCGGGGGCGCGCTACACGCTGTCGGGACCGGGGACGCGCCGGCCGGTGTTCGGGGCGGGAGAGGTGAGCCTGCCGCCGCCGGCGGTGCCCGGGACCTACGTGTTGGAGCGAGACGGGGACGCGGTGGACACGGCGCAGGTGCTGGCGCTGGATGCTCGTGAGTCGGATTTGCGAGGACGTGGGAGCGTGGACCTCCCAGCGCGCACGACAGGCGCGGACGACACGCGAAGCGATGGGCCGGGGCGCGCGCGCTGGCCGCTGGTCCTGCTGCTGGCCGCGCTGGTGGCGGACTTCTACCTCACGCGGCGAGAGCCGGCTGGCGCCAACCCGGCGGGGCGGTGATGGGGATGCATGCTGCGGCTGCGCGAAAGCGTCATTCGATGGGCACACGTGCCATGAAAGCGCACGGCTCGAAGCGGATGAGGCTGCGCGAGGCTGACGGGAGCCGGGGGCTCGCATGACCTTCACGCTTCCTCTGGCTTGGGTGTTGCTGCTGCCGCTGGGCCTCTTCCTCTGGAAGTACGGCCGGCGCCCTGGCCCGCCCATGTGGCTGCGAGCCGCGCTGCTGGTGCTTGTCGTGGGCGCGCTCTCCGGTCCTGAGCTGCGGCTGGCCAACGCCGGCAGTGACGTGGTCGTGGTGGTGGACCGCTCCGCGTCCATGCCGCGCGACCTGGATCGCACCGCAGAGGAGCTCATCACCCTGCTGGAGGCCCAGCGCCGCCCGGGGGACCGCGTGGGCGTCGTCACCTTCGGCCGGGAGGCTCGCGTCGAGAAGTCGCTGTCCGCCGGTGGCGGCTTCGGCGGCTTCACGCGCCCCGTGGACATCGAGGCCTCCGACCTGTCCGCCGCGCTGGATGCCGCTGGCGCGCTCATTCCCGATGAGCGCGCGGGCCAAGTGCTCGTGCTCTCCGATGGCCGTGCCACGGGCGTGGATGCTCGCGGCGCAGCGCGACGGCTGGCGGCCCGCGGACTCGCCGTGGACTGGCGGCACATCGCGCGCCCCGAGCCGCCGCTCGACGTGGCCGTTGTCTCCGTGGACGTCCCCGCCGCCGTCTCCGCGCGCGAGCCCTTCCAGTTCTCCGCCGTAGTGCATGCCAGCGACTCCGTCGCCGGCACCGTGCGCCTGGAGCGCAATGGCCGCGTGCTGCTCCAAGGCCCCTTCGACTTCCAGCCAGGCCCCAACGTGTTGCCCCTGCGCGACCTGGTCGAGGAGCCCGGGCTGGTCCGTTATCAGCTCTCCGTCACCGCGCCCGGCGATGGAGTGATGGAGAACGACAAGGGCGTCGCCGTGCTGCGCGTGGAGGGGCCGCCCCGCGTGCTGCTGCTCACGAACCAGTCGCGGGGCACGCTCGCGCAGTCGCTCGCGGACGCGGGGCTGAAGCTCGATGTGCGCGCGCCCTTCCATCTCACGCTGGACGACCTGGACGGCGTGGGCTCCGTGGTGCTGGAGAACGTGGACGCCAACGCCCTCGGAGAGCCGGGGCTCAACGCGCTGGCGGCCTATGTCGAGGAGGCCGGAGGCGGGCTGGTGATGACGGGCGGGCGCAGCAGCTTCGGCGAGGGCGGTTACCGCCGCTCACCCGTGGAGGTGCTGCTGCCGGTGTCCCTGGAGATGCGTGAGGAGCAGCGGCGCGCCTCCCTGGCCCTCAGCGTGCTGATGGATGCCTCGTGCTCGATGGGCGCCTCCGTCCCCGACGGGCGCACGAAGATGGAGCTGGCCGCGGAGGGCGTGGTGGCCGCGCTGACGCTGCTCAACCCGAAGGACGAGGTCTCCATCCACATGGTGGATACGGAGGCCCATGAGGTCTTCCCGCTCAGCCCTGTGGAGGCCGGGCTTCCGTTGGATGCCGTCGCCCGCGGGTTCAGCGGAGGCGGTGGCATCTACGTGGGCGAGGCGCTCCGCACGGGGCGCCGTGAAATCCTCCGCAGCGAGAAGCCCACGCGGCATGTCCTCTTGTTCTCCGACGCCGCGGACTCCGAGGCGCCCGAGGACTACCAGGACACGCTCTCCACCCTGCGCGCGCAGGGCGTGACGGTGTCCGTGATTGGGTTGGGGTTGCCCTCGGACTCGGATGCGGACCTGCTCCGTGACGTGGCCCTGCGCGGCGGTGGGCGCGTCTACTTCGCGGAGGATGCGATGAGCCTGCCGCGCATCTTCAGCCAGGAGACGCTCACGGTGGCGCGCGCCACCTTCGTGGACGAGCCCACGTCGATGGAGGGCGCGCCGGACCTTCCGTTGCTCGGGCGCCTGTCCTCGGAAGGGCTGCCCCAGGTGGGCGGCTACAACCTCACCTATCTCAAGCCCCGCGCCAACGTGGCGCTGCGCACCCTGGACACGAATGGCGCGCCCGTGCTGGCGATGTGGCCGCGCGGCGCGGGCCGCGTGGTGGCCTTCACGGCCGAAGTCGACGGGCCGTACACGGGAGAGCTGCGGACGTGGGGCTCCCTGCGCGCGGCGCTGGAGGGCATGGTGCGCTGGTCGCTCGCTGGCGCGGCGCCCGCCGTGGATGCGGTGGTGCGCACCGAACGGCGCGGGCACTTGCTGCGGGTGACGCTGGACCTGCCTCCCGGGGAGTCGCTCCCTGGCGCGGCGCCGACGATGGTGTTGTTGCCCGGTGACGGGCGCTCTACGCCCGTGGAGCGTCCGATGCGGTGGGAGGACGAGGACCGCCTCGTCGCCGAGTATCCGCTGGAGGGCAGCGGCACGTGGCACCCGGTGGTGCGGCTGGGAGCGAAGGTGCTGCGCGCCCCGCCCGTGACCTTGCCGTATGCGCCGGAGTTCGAGCCCGGCTCCGCGAAGGAAGGGCAGGCGTTGCTGCGCGCCATCGCGGCCGTGGGCGGCGGGGTGGAGCGTCTGTCCATGACGGGGCTCTTCATGGAGGCCCCCGAGTCCCTCGGCCGTGTCTCCCTGGCCCCGGTGTTGGTGGCCCTGGCACTGGCGGCGCTGCTGGCGGAGGTGGCCGTGCGGCGCTTCCTCTCCGCGCCGCGTTCACGTGCGAAGCGTCCTGCGCGTGCGCAGGTCACGGCCGCGACGATGGACATGGGCGTGTCTCCGGCCGCATCGCCCTCCAGGGGCGCTGTGGCACTGGAGGCGCCTCCCGCTCAACAGGAACCGGCGGCGCCCAAGCCGGCCGAGGGCGGTGTGGACTCCGCGCTGGAGGCCGCGCGGGCACGGGCCAGACGAAGGCTGGACCGCTGAAGTGCCGGTGGTGAGGGAAGTGCGGGCCGCCCCCGACAAGAAGGGGCAAGCACGGGTGAGGGCGGCGGTCCGCGGTGGGTACGAGCCGCCCCGAACGGGAAGGGGGGATCTGAGATGTGGGGCGACCCGCGCCCTGTGAAGCTCACAGGGTGACTCAGTGGATACACGAGGAGTGTGTCCTTTGCAACAGAGGGCAAAGATTATTTCCAGGCGGAATTCGGGGCGTGGGCCTGAGGCATCCCCTCATTCGAATCAGATGTAGCCGAAGGCCTGCTGGAAGACGGCGTGTTCGCGCAACAGTTGGTTGAAGCGCTCCATCAGCGGCAGCAGCCGGCCGTCGCTCATCCGGGGCATGGCCATGAAGTAATAGGCGCCCTGCGTGAAGAGGGAGTGGGTGCGCTTCTTCGCGGTGTTCGCCTTCAAGTGCCGGTCGTAGCCGAGGGACTCGCCAGCGGCTCCGAGCAGCGTGAGCAGGGACTGTGCGAGGGCGGAGATGAGCAGCAGCCTGTTCCTGCGCTCCGGCGTCTTCACGCGCACCTCCTTCAGGCCCATTCCGAATTTGAGGTCCTTCACATCCCGGAACGTCTCCTCCGTGGTGAAGCGCCGGCCGTAGGTGTCCAGCAGTTGCTGGGCCGTGGCCTCGCCGAAGCTGGTGGCCAGACACCAGGCTTCCTTCATTCCCTTGCGCTTGACGCACACCACGGCGGCGACTTCTGCCTTGGCTGTAGTGATGCGAGCGCCCTTCAGCAGCTTCGCCCGTCCGCC